>DASRHT010000022.1:0-204031 GCA_035650355.1 Ktedonobacteraceae bacterium | reverse complement strand
GGTTGCAGGAGTCGGAATGACGGATTGCCCGTGCGTGGGATTGTAACAATCTCCGCATCGCCGAAAGAACGATGGTTGCAGGAGTCGGAATGACGGATTGCCCGTGCGTGGGATTGTAACAATGGCTGTTTGATAAGCCCTCTTCGCTTCTTTTCAGCGTCGGAATGACGGATTGCCCGAGCGTGGGATTGTAACAATGTGGTATAGTTCATTGGTTGATATCCTTTCTGGTCGGAATGACGGAGTGCCCGTGCGTGGGATTGTAACTCAACGACAGTGTAGGGGATACAAGTAGCGCTGAAGGTCGGAATGACGGAGTGCCCGTGCGTGGGATTGTAACCCCTGGCCTCCGCTAAATCTCTGTACCGACCCACCATGTCGGAATGACGGTTTGCCCGTGCGTGGGATTGTAACCCGGAGAATTAATCACGATGGCACGACAAGACCCCCGGTCGGAATGACGGTTTGCCCGTGCGTGGGATTGTAACCTCAGAACTCCATCAACAGGTCCACGTAACTCCTGGTCGGAGTGATGGATTGCCCGTGCGTGGGATTGTAACATGGCAAGCCTATAATGCGACCTGGCTGCACATCAAGTCGGAGTGATGGATTGCCCGTGCGTGGGATTGTCATCCATTAGAACGTCCCTGCCACCGCGTCAGGGCAAGCGCGAGGCCCCCTCATCCGCCCACACCCATCCCCTTGCCCCTACTGTTCCTCTCCGTGATCATCTGTGCTGTAGCCTTTTTGCCCCGTCAGGTTTTCCGATGGTATCGGCACCCATTTCCCAAAAAACTAGACGGGGCTGACCATGTTGGACCGGAGGCGTGGGGGCAATGGGCGGTGTGGGGATTGGGTGGGGCCTCGCGCTTGCCCTGGGGCGGAACGGTACGATTTTGGGGTGGGAATGACAATGAATTGGACGCGGTAAACCTGATCGCCACGGTGGTGTTGATGATTTTGGCTTTGGGACGCCTGGGGAGTGGGGTGATGGGGGTACGGGCGCTAAAGCGGACGCGATCAATCGGGTCGGTACGGGGTTTGCAGCATTTTATATATTTGGGGTGGGGCGGTTAGGGCAAGCGAAGGTTGGTGAACTCGCGCTTGCCCTTGTGTCCTATACTACTGTTACGACTACTGTGTGATAGCCCATCGCGCCGTTGGGGACGGTGATTTGCTGGAAGGCGGGCTGGGTTTCGCCTGTGCCGTCGGTTGAGCGGGCTGTGAGCGTGTGCGTGCCACGGGAAGCGGGCTGCCAGTGCCATGTCCACAATACCCACGAATCTGGCGAGAGCGGCGGCTGGAGCGTTGCAGATTGCCAGTTCGCTCCTCCATCGACGTTGATTTCGACTTTTTTAATGCCCCGGTTGCCCGCGAAGGCGATACCACCAACTTCTATCACCTGACCAGTGGCTACCTGACCGCGCGGACGATCTATGCGCGTGATCGTGTGCAAGGGGCCGTTGTACCAGCCCTGGTCGGAATAAAGGCCACCGACAAAGTGGTCAGTAACTTCGATGCGCGTCAGCCATTTGGGGTTCTCTTCTCCGTACCGACCAGGGATAAGAGCGCGCAGCGGGTAGCCGTGACGCTGCGGCAATATTTCCCCGTTCATCCGCCAGGCAAAGATGGGATCAACCGCCAGCAGTTCCTGTAATGGCAAACTCACTGCGTAGCCGTCCACGCTGTAAAAGGCAACGTGGCTCGCTCCCGGCTTGACTCCGCCATGAAGGTCGAGCAAGGTCTGCAACCTCACTCCCTGCCAGATCGCGGTACTGATCAGGTGGCCGCCGATCCCATTGGCAATGCACTCCAGCGTCACCGCGCGCGAGATTGAGGGCAGTTGCTCTACTTCAGCATAAGTGTATGTACCCGGGTTCTTCACCAGACCGGTGATCTCTAAGCGCCACAGATCGATGTTGGGCGTCGGATCTATCGTATTTTGAGTGACAACGTAATGCTCGTTATTCGGCGTAATTGGCGGCGTGACATTTCCCGCGTGTGGCGGTGGCGTCATGCCATCATAGGAGGCGTAGCGGGCCAGATACCCACGGACGAGACCAAAAGCTCCCGCGCCCGCTCCGATGCTGAGCGCGGCTACACCCGCGTTGGCGAATAACTGACGGCGCTGCTGTACAGGAGCTGGTATGTCCGCGAGGGGCTTTTTGGGCAGGAGGGCGCGATATACGAGGCAGAGCGTGAGAGCGTACAGCGCAAAATCTATGCCCAACCCAAGCCCAGAGAGCAAGGCGGCCCACTGCAACGGCAGCCCGAACAGGTTCTGCCCGAGCTCTCCCCAGAAGATGATAACGCCCATCAGCGTCATAGCGACGGCAAAGACGGCGGCTACGAGCCACTCACGCCTCCCCGGTCGATTGCCTGAAACCGGTAGAGCAGGACGCGCCAGGATGGCATACAATATCCCTAAAAGCGTCCCCAGCGCAATCATCCCTAGCAAGGCAAGCCCCAGAGGAGCGGTTTTGGAGTTCGGGGCGAACGTAATCAGCAACCGCACAAACGTAAAGACATCTAACGATTTCAGCACGCGATCACCGAAAAGTTCCACCGGAGCCGGAATCCCTGCGACGAGTCGCAATATGCCCATAGATACGACAGCGATCAGGCTCGCGATCAGGCCAGCAGCCGGAGCGCCAAACAGGAGTGAAAGCATCCCTGCAAGCCGCATACGTTGCGACGAACGAGATAGAGCCTTCTCGCCGGAAGGCATGGACGAATCGACTGGTTGCATGGAAACTTCCTCTCACTTCACAGGCTCATCCAGATAGCTCTGGGATACCTCACTACATTGCTCATCCTGTTCGCACTCACAAGAAGCTACCTTCACTCTCTTCTCACGAACATACCCGCTTATTTTCACCGGGAAGTAAACCGCACACCATCCCAACAGAGCCGCCAATCCCAGTCCCCCTACCATCACCTCGTAAGCTATCACATAGTAATTATCCCAATTACCACTGCCTGCCCAGAAATAGCTGATGACGCTAATACAGGGGAAATACCATAGCGCCATGAAGGCAACCACCCTTGCCATTATCCCCCAATCAGCACGATACCACACTGTAGGGGCAAGGGGTGGAGAGGAAAAGGGGAGGGGGCCTTGCGCTTGCCCTGCCTGCCCTACAACAATCTGGCCTTGCGCTTGCCCAAATGGGTCAGGAGATGGTGACAGGGCAGAGATCATCTCTTCCCCTGCCTCACGACCCGGTCCCACCGCCGGAATGATCCACGGCAAAAGCACGGTCGTGTACCAGGGAAAGACGTGCGGGGAGCAGGCCAGCACGATGCCGATCAGCAGCAATATCACCGCCTCCATATTGATGCGCCCGCGCTTCCATAGCCGCCACACGACGAGCGAGACTCCGCCCACAATGATGGCATCCAGCACAAGTTCCAGACGAACCGCTATCTGGAGTTGCTGAGGATTAGCCCCGAAGAATTGCACGATCTCTTTATCAAGCAATACCTGGATAGGTCCGGCATTGCCTCCCAGCTCACCGACGTAACGCGAGAGGAAGCCAAGCACCTGACCATGACCCAGGATCAGGAAGGGGATATAGCTCAAAACGATGGTGGCGAAGCAGGCCAGAGGCATGAGCCAATCGCGCCTCCGCATAAACACGACCAGCAGGATCAGCGGATAGAATTTCGTCATGGTTGCCAGCGCGACAAAAACGCCGGTTAGCACACGCGCCCTCTTCCCTTCACGCATATTCCAGAAGAAGGCCACGATGATAAAGGTAATCGCGATGACATCGACGTGCCCCTGCATGGCGAACTCGACGATGGGCAGCGGGCACCAGGCATAGAAGATGACCAGGCGGGGATCAAAGCCTTTGCGCCTGAGCAAGAGCGCGAGCAGCCCGCAGGTGAGCAGATCAAAGAGCATGAAGATGCCCTTGAGCACACTTAGATTCGTTGGCGCAATCAGCCCCCCAATAAGATAGACGGCCTGGGCGGCGGGTGGATAGATGGTTGGCACGTTGCGAAAACGGCTATTCTGATAGAGGATGTCCCGCATATTGTTAAATAAGGGATCTTGTGGAGCGTAGACGTAAGGGCTATAGCCATGCAACGTCACACGGGCATCCCAGAGGTAGCGCCAGGAGTCATGGGAGAGATTGGGCGGGATCGGGAGAAATAGCGCGCGTAAGAGCACGGCTCCCATGATAATCAGCCCCCACTCGGTCTCGTGCCAGCGCCCGGAGCCTGGTCGTATCTTCCAGATCAGCACGCAGGCAGCAATATAGGGCAGGAAAGAGATCAGCCAGGCGTACAAAAATGGCGGATGGTACGGATCATCTATCGGTGCGACGACGATTAGCCAGATTGAGCAGCCGACTAAGAGCAGAAGGGAGAGGGCCAGAGCCAGTGAAGATAGCCAGGGACGCGAGTGGCTGCGAACGCTCAAGATCACAGGATCGACTCCTTCTTCAGTTGCGCGATTTGGACGGCGGTAGCCATCGCGAGATAGCTGCGCTCCTGTAATAGATGGGCGAGGCGCAGCAGCTCGGGCAATTCATCGACATCAAAGAGCGGCTCTAACAGGCGGACCGAGAGGCCCAGACACTGTGCCCGCTCCAGCGTCATCCGTAAGACAGCATCGGTACTCATTGGAATATCGCTAAAGAGATCGTGCGGCTCTTTCATGGCTATAAGATAGTATCCCCCATCTTCGGCGGGGCCCAGCACCACATCGACGCTATCGAGCGCATCCTGCGCCTGCGTGATGATTGCGCGACTGATCTGGGGAGAGTCGGAGCCGATCAGAATGGTACGTTGGAACTGGTGAGATTGTGTAAAGCGGAACGCGTGGTAGAGGCGCGCGCCCAGGTCCGGCCCTTCCTGCGCAAAGCTGCTCATTGAGGAGGCATCCAGAGTAGCGAGGGAGGCGATAAAAGCGTTGAAATCGACCTCTGGAGGCGTGTAGGCCCAGTGCAGGTGGCAGGTCCAGTTAGCAAAGCGCCAGGCGAGATCGGTGAGAAACGCCTGATAGAGGCACAGCGTTCCTTCTTCGCCGATACTGCGGGCCAGACGCGTTTTTATTTTTCCCTTCTCTGGATAGCGAGCCATAATAACCAGGGCAACATCAGACATACTTCTTCCTCGTTCCAGCATAGCGCAGGGTCGTTCGCGACATAATGTACGCAGCCTTTACGCTGCCGATCAGGGTACCCGCAACTTTAGAACGACCGTGACGGCGACGACGGTAATGAATCGGTATCTCCAGAATACGATAATGCGCACGGGCCGCCTTAATCAACATCTCAACCGGCCAGCCAAAAGTCATTTCGCGCATATTGAGCGATTGTAATGTTGAGCAGCGTAAAGCGCGGAATGATCCCACATCATGCAGCCGCGCACCATAGAAAAGACTGATGAAACGGCTCACCAGCCAGTTGCCCAGCCGGGCCTGGGGTGGTACAGCGCCTGCTTCCGCTCGTTCGCCAATACGCGAGCCGATCACCAGGTCAGCCTTGCCTTCGAGGAGCGGCATCAGCATACAAGAAAGATCGGCGGGATCGTCGCTGCCATCTCCATCCATAAAAATAACGATCCCGGCTCCCCGTTCAACTGCCATTTTAAAGCCGCTCCAGCACGCCTGTCCATAGCCACGTCTATGCTCATGCACAACAATTGCGCCCGCCTTCTCGGCAACCAGGGCCGTTGCATCAATACTGCCATTGTCCACAACAATAACCCAGCGGGCAAAATCAGAGGGAATTTCTTTGAGTAGATGACCAAGCGCCTCCTCCTCATTCAACGCCGGTATTACAATCGCAATCGGGTTCGTAGTCATAAGGCTAACTATTACTCCTGAAAAAAAAATACTTCGACTCCGCGCTCCTGAGCGAAGCTAGCGCGTCAGCAGCGTTGGAGCGCGGAACATTTCAAAATAGGATCGGTGTACCTTCAATATCACGCTTGATAAAATCCATATTTACCAATCTTGCCCACTCAGGACGCCTGGATACAGGTAAACTGGATATATCTAAATATTTCTGCGCTCCG
The DNA here is from genome assembly GCA_035650355.1 of Ktedonobacteraceae bacterium. Classification (GTDB taxonomy): domain Bacteria; phylum Chloroflexota; class Ktedonobacteria; order Ktedonobacterales; family Ktedonobacteraceae; genus DASRHT01. Next base: position 198,001 of record DASRHT010000022.1, on the reverse strand, counting down.
TAGGGGCCGGGCTTGCCCCTGCCCTTATTAAAGAAGTTGTTTTTTGGTAAACATACGGCTCTTTCAAACGTGATACAAAAGGGAACCATCCTATCCAGAACTGTGAAAGAGAGTTGATATTCATGACATCGCTTGCCTCGCTACCTCGTTCTATCTACATTGAACCCACAAGCCGTTGTAACGAGTTCTGTCAACAGTGTCCGCGTACACTACTATCCCGCGAGGAAGATCGAGATTTGACTTTTGACGAATTCCGTTTGATCGTTGATCAATTTCCTGTATTAGATCGTGTGGTGCTGCATGGGCTGGGCGAGCCGCTCCTCAATAAGGAATTACCACTCATGATCCACTATTTAAAGGAGCGTGGTACTTACGTCTTATTCAACTCCAATGGCATTGCACTCACAGCCAGGCGCGGTCAGGAGTTGATTGATGCCGGGCTTGATGAGTATCGTCTCTCGATGGACGGGGCGACGCGCGAGATGTACGCTCGTGTGCGCGGCGTCGATGCCTTCGACAAAATCTGGCGCAACGTGGAAGCTTTTGTCACCATGCAGAGACAACAGGATGCCCGGAAGCCCGCTGTTTCGCTCTGGTTCACCGCTATGCGCGAAAATCTGCACGAACTTCCTGGCCTGGTTGATCTGGCAAGCAAAGCGGGCATACGCGAGGTCTATTTACAGCGCCTGGTCTATTTCGAGGCAGGTCTGGCCGCCTCCAAACAGGCCCTCTTTCGTCGCTCAACACCCGAAGAAATAGAGCTAATCCGCCGCTGCGAACAGATGTGTCAGGAACGTAAGATTACATTCAAGGCGGCAGGCGCTTCAACGCCCGTTGAGAGCATCGTACGTGACTTCGGAGAGCGTCCCTGGGCTGGCTGTCACCGCCCCTACACGCTTACCTACATTACGTCAAGCGGCAACGTACTCTCCTGCTGTTTCGCTCCCTTTGGGCATAGGAGCGCGCGCGAATATCGAGAGGAGCGCATCCTCGGCAACATCTTCCAGGAGCCAATCGAGAGCATCTGGCACGGCGAACGCTACAACGCCTTCCGCCGCGCCTTCGAAAGCAACTCCCCCGCTCGCCACTGCTCCCAATGCGGCGTAAACTGGTCGTATTAACAAAAAAAGCAAGGCGCCGAAGCAACGGGACAGCAGGGCAAGCGCGAGGCATTGCCCCTACCCAGACGCCCTGCCGTTGGCCCTTCACCCCCTCTGCCCTATGGCGGTGCCTGCGATGGTGGATAATGGCGAGATCGGATGGCTAGGGGCAATGCCTTGCGCTTGCCCTGTGGTGGTGCCCGCCATCCCCCATCCCGTCCCGATCCGATGATGCACATGAACGATGAAATGCGGGAAGAAACATGTTCGCTCTGGGCGAATTATTTTGTTCCTGTGCATCAGCCCGTCCGCTTCAGCGCCCCTCCTCCCCTCTCAATATTTACCAAATGCCCGCTATTACTGCCATATATTACTTTTCCATGCTTCCTGGATAAACTCCACAATTTGCTTGCCAATCTCCCTTTGCCAGAAGGCAGCCTGCTCCTCGTCAGAGAGTCCTTGCAGGTAGAGCGCATTATCTATCGAAAAAACGGGCCGACCAATGGCGCCAGCGTAGGCAAGGGCCTTCTTCCGTGCGTTCTCCTGAGCGGTCGCCCCATCCTCTACAATATATAGTGAGACAGCAAGATCATCTGTCCCTTTGACTGTGATGCCCAATGGAGCCAGCACCGAGCCGATAGCTTTCTTTTTAGCCGCGTTGCTCGTCCCGATGATCAATTCCTTTATCATGACAAACCTCTAAAATACAGCAATTTTTGATCATCGTAATTCTAGCAGATGGTGAGCCAATTCACACTCTACAGGGAACAATTGGCGAGTGGGGGCGTCTCTTTAGTAAAGCGTTTAAATCATACTAAATCAATCGCAATATATAAGGAGAAAACAACGATGCGCTCTTTACGATCCTGGATTCGCCGCCATCTTTTTATAACGGTTGGATTACTTATAACATTTATTGTAGTTCTTGCAGCAGGTAGTTTTGCCCTGGTACACGCCTGGACCCAGGCTGCCGCCGCACCATCATGCGGATCTTTATCGCTCCCCTTCAACGGCCAGGGCCAATACGCGGTAGGCGTTGATAACGCAAGCGCCAGCCAGATTGAGCAGTGTTTTATACAGGCGTACCAGCACTGCCAGGCCAGGTCGCTGGATGTCACCTGGATGGGCGTCGATTCTGGCTCAAAAAGCTCCTTCACCATTGAGAAGCAGGGCAACATCTGCCAGATTAGCCAATCTTCACAGGGGTATGTGGTTGGCTTCACCAATCAGCGTCCGCCCGATATCCACACCTGTCAAAGCATCGTTCAGAGCGCCGATGCCCTTACGATCAAACAATGCCAGGGGAATGGGGAGGTAGTGATCCCACGCGGCGAGTCCTGTGGGGCCGTGTACAGTCAGAATAGCCTGGACGCCAATAGATCAGCCGAGAGCTGTTTCATTCAAGACTATCACCGCTGCTACCCCGCCGAGCTGAGCTATGAACCATCCGGTACGCTGGGATATGGCTTCCATCTCAGCGGCTCCTGCAAGCTCACCATCTTCGCCAGCGACGCCCAATCCAGTGCTTCCTGCTCCAATGTGCTCCAACAGGCTGACGGGCTGCACTTCCTGAACTGTGGCACGCGGGGAGATATCCTGGTACCTGCAAAACCTTAATCAGTAGCTAAATATGCTCTCATTAATGATGATGAAAAAACATTCGCCAAATAAACAAGCTACTGCTATAACGGCAGTAGCTTCTATTTATATTTACTAGCAAGCCCGTCTGGAGGCGTTACTAACAGTTTCTGTCACTTGTATGAGCTATCAGCGGGCAAAAACCTTTTTAGGAAGAACGCGCAAGAATTTCACCGATTCGCTGTAATAGTTGGGTTTGCGCGCCACCCGCCGCTTAAAGCTCCAGGGAGTCTGAAACGAGCGTTTGATAGCCGTGAAGTTCATAATACCATCGCTGCGCTTTTTCGCCTTTTTCATCTTCAACATTGGACCCATCGGATTTTTATTCCCAAACAGACCCTTTTTCGTACCAAACAAACCTTTTTTCGCCATTCTCATCTTCTCCTCTTCCTAAAACTACAATGCAGCTACAACCTCATCCATAGGCTAGCTTTTCGACAACTACCAAGAGGATCACGTACCACGGTAGAGAAACGTTGCAGCCCCACCCGTCATTTTCTTACTCAATCGCCACTATTTAACCAGCTTTGGGTAGTGAACTGTAAGATTTCAGACGTGCGGCAACGTAGTTTACAATGTGATACCTGCCAATATTCAAAGAAAAAGATGGATACATCGATATCTGGAAGATAGATCAGCCATGAGCTTTGCCGATGCACTATTGACCGAAGACCTGGAACCATTACGCACGCGCTTGCTCAGGCAGGGCAAGCGCAAGACCCCATCCCCTCCAACCAGCCTCCCTCTGCCCCTACGCCTCCGGTCCAACATTATAGATCCCGTTCGGATTTTTTGTGGGTGATAGGCAACGTTGGGGTATAGATAGGGACAAGAGGCAGGGCGAGGCGAGACGAGGCGGTGAGGGACCTCGCCCTGGTGGAACAACACGCATATTTTAATAGATTACAATCCCCCTCTCGGGCCGCTCTCCTTTTCAATGAGCAGAGCAAATGGCACAAGCTCCATGAGCATATGAGTTCCAATCCCCCTCTCGGGCCGAACCCCGGCAACAGCCTCGTAGCGACCAGATTGATCGCATCCTTACCGCCGCCCTAAATTCGCCGCGCCATGTTATCAATAATGAAATCACGGTAATAGTATAGCAAAAAAATTTTACTAAATGAAACAGTTTATATCATATATTTTTCGACGTTATGGGTTTCATATGATAAATGAAGAACGAGCGCTAAATCGGACGCGCTGTTGTAGCTCCCCGCTTCAGCGTGGGAGCCCGCTTCAGCGTGGGTGGTCCCTACGAAGCTAAAACATCGCCATCAGGGGAGAGCCTCCTCAGAAATATTCCCAGAGGCATATGCGCCATGAACGCAACCCACGCTATAATTCGGACGTATATACAATGAGGCCCTGGAGAAGGACCCCGAGACATTGAGAATCCCAACGGGAGAAAACGAGACGTCACAATGATGAACTATCGAGCACAACGTAGAGCCTATCGTCGGCAGATGCGCGGCTACTATGGAGGGTATGGCGGTCTGATCTGGTTGATCGTGATCGCGAGTCTGGCGATGTCACACCTTTGGCAACTTTCGCTCCTGGTCTTCTTCGGCCTGCCATTCTTTTTCTTTGTGCTGAGACCAATCCTCTTCTGCACAGCTAACGCGAGGAATCAGCAGCAGTACGGCCAGCCGCAGCAAGAACCACCGATCTATCAGCAGTCCTATCAACCCTACTATCAGGAGCCGCCGGACTACCAGCCTTACACACGGGGCTACGATGCGCAGCCCTCTCCTACGCAGCAGAGCGAGATCTATCAGGAGAGTGGGCAACAGTACAAGTACCCGGCCCAGCAGACACCGCAATACGAAGAGCCGATGGCGATGTACCCTCAGGAATAAACGTATCCCGACAAAAAGTACCCGGAAATGCGATTGCCATTTCCGGGCGCTGAATCCCTTTTCTACGAGGGAAACTCTATGATGCCAATGGGAAGCCAACCCGCACCAGGGCAAGCGCGAGGCCCCCTCCCATCCCTTCACCGCCCCTTGCCCCTACGCCTCCGGTCCAACATGGTCGGTCCTGTTTGGATTTGTTGTGGGTGAGATGTGACGTTGGGAGACCGGTAGGGGCAAGGGGCGGGGGAAGGCGGTGAGGGGGCCTTGCGCTTGCCCTGAAGGTGCTTATTACTGCTTACTTTCCCATTTCCTCCAAAATGTATATTTTCGCGTGCGGCAGCGTATAGAACAAAGTCATACCGAGTTGCTCGAAGAGGTGGAGTTGGCGCGGCTGGGCGTTTCGGGCGAGGTAGGCGACACGGGGGAAGGTCCAGGCGGTGCGGAACCATTCGGTTAGCGTCTGGAGGAGCCGCAGGTCAAGGTTGTCGGCAAGGCGGCTCTGGCGCACCCAGAAGGTGACCACGGCATCGCTGGCGCTGACTTCTGATGGTGGCTGGCCGGTCGCTCCAGAGGCGAGATACTGTTGAGTGGTTGCGACGGCTCGCTCTATCATTCGTGCGAGCGGGTTGATGTAGATGCAGCCGAGGCATTCGCTTTCGTCGGGGTTCATGACGGTGTAAGTGAAGGCGAGACGATCTTGATGCTCCTGCTCGTGCTGTTGCAGGTCGGCGAGGTTTTCTTCGATGGTGAAGCCTTCACGGGGCCAGTCACCACCACTGCGCAGCCATAATTCGGCGCGGCTGCTGATAACGGCGTCGTAATCGAGCAGGACGTCGCTGACTCGCAGCGGACGGATGAGCATTTCGTCGGTTCTGAGCATGGCGGGTACGGGCACGGGTTCTGGATAAAATGACATGGCTGTGCTATCCTTATTCTGTTACCGGTTGCCGATAACCTTATCCATTCTGATTTTGCTTTTCGTCTGTATGGTATAAGTCCTTTGATCGTTTGTCAAATTAGTAATATAAAGATTAAGCTATGAGAAGACGTACATTTTTGAAGGTTGCGGGCATTTCTACCGTAGGCGTGATTGCGGCAGGCGGCAGCGCAGCCTATTACTCCCGTTCGATTGAGCCGTCCTGGGTGGATATTACCAGCATTCCCCTGTATATGCCGCGCCTGTCGCCCGCGTTCGATGGCTATCGCGTTGTCCAGATTAGCGATATCCATGCCGATGAAGAGTGGATGTTTCCCGCTCGCTTGCAGCCGATTATAGACGCGGTCAACGAACTGCATCCTGATCTGATCCTGATTACGGGCGATTTTGTAACTTATGAGGGCGACGAGCCGCTCAATACCATTACTTCGCTGACCTCGCTCTCCGCTCGTGACGGTATTTTCGCGGTGCTGGGCAATCATGACCACTGGAGCGGGGCCGATGAGGTGCGGGCCGTGCTCAAGGCGACGAATATCCAGGAGCTGCCTAATAAGGTGCATACTATCGCTCGCAAGGGGGCGATGTTGCATATTGTTGGCCTCGACGATCTCTGGCCCTATAGCTCGCGCACGCTTTCGGTCTGGTCCTATGAGCCACTGCTGCATGATGTGATGCGCACAATGCCGCAAGAGGGCGCAGCGATCCTGCTGGTACACGAGCCGGATTTCGCGGATGTGGCGGCAAAGTCGAACCGCTTCGATCTGCAACTATCGGGCCATACTCACGGCGGCCAGGTACGTATCCCCTTCGTCGGCGCTGTGGAGCTGCCTCCGCTCGGACGCAAATATTCGAGCGGCCTCTATCAGTTCTCCTCGATGCAACTCTACACCAATCGCGGCCTCGGCATGGTCCATCCAATGGTCCGCTTCAACTGCCGCCCCGAAATCACCCTGTTTACCTGCCACCCGATGACATAGGGATGGCAGGTAAAGGGAAATCCTACCTTTCCGAAAATAGCCATCACCTCCTTTTGCCTTTGCCGCAAAACGTCGATCACCGCTAATATCCGTACCGACCCTATGGCTCGCGTCCCCACCAGGGCAACCGGTAGCTCCCCGATTCATCGTGGGAGTGGCCCCTACCGCCTTCGTCGAACATGGCGGGTCCCGTTTGATTTTTATTTTTCAGATGGATGGATATTGTTGGGGGAACGGTAGGGCAAGGGGCGTTGGGTTGGGGTGGATGGGGCCTCGCGCTTGCCCTCGGGCGGGTATTAGGAATCCATCCTTGACTTATCCTTAAAAATGAAGTATCATTCAATTATGAAGAACGATTCACAAATTGAGGGACAGGATGAGCGGCATCGGGGGAGCAGGAAGAGGGCGCGCACACGGGCGGACCTGCTGAAGGCGGCTCGCCAGGTGTTTGCCAGGCGCGGATATCACGATGCGAGCATTGCCGAGATCACGGAGATGGCGGACGTCGGCGTGGGAACCTTTTATCTGCATTTCCGCGATAAGGATGAGATTTTTTCTACTTTGCTAGAAGAGGGATTTTGCGAGATGCGCAAGCAGATTGCGGCTGCGCTGGAGCAGGTCCCCCGGGAACAGCGGCTCGCTGCGGTTATTCGCGCGATCTTTTTGCATGCGCACGCGCAGCGCGACCTGTTTATTATCGCGCTCACCGGCAGGGATGGCGGGCAGCTTGGCGGCGTGATGCGTGCGCAGGCGGGACTGATTGAGGGGCTGACAAAGGCGCTTGAGGCTGTTCCGTTGCAGGAGCGCCAGGATGAGCATAATCTTCCCCTGCTCGCTCGCTTTATCTCAGGCATGATTACGCAGGGCATCTTCTGGTGGTTTGAGCATGATGAGCCAGGGCCGGAGGCGATGGCAAATCAGGTGCTGGCGCTGCTCGCTCATGGGCTACCAGCATCGCTGCTCAACAAAAACACGTAGCACTGGATGATAGTGGTTAGTACGCAAATAGCACTAGAAAGTTCGCTTCGGCGAAGAATGGAATAGTAATCGTATGGCTAAAAAGAATCCCGCGAAGCTGCCACCAGGACCTAAACCGCAGCCCTTTTTCGGCAATATCTTGCAGTTCCGGCAAGACCAGACTGCGTATCTACAGGAGTTGCAGCGCACCTATGGCGATCTGGCTACAATTTATGTGGGTCGGCGGCCCAGCATCCTGGTCTCCCATCCTGATTATATCCGCTACATCCTGACCGAGCATCCACGCGACTTCTCTTCGGTGCAGACCAGGAGCGATCTCAAGGAAGTGCTCGGCGAAGGGCTGCTCACCATTGAGGGAGAGACGCATCGCCAGCAGCGCCGCATGGTTCAACCCGCCTTCCACCGCAAACGCGTGGAGAGCTACGCCGAAGATATGGTACGCTTCTCACAGGACCTGCTTGAAGAGTGGCACGAGGGCGAGGAAGTTGATATCTCGCAGGCCATGCAGGAATTGACGCTGCGTATCGTCGTCAAGAGCCTCTTCTCGCTTGAGCTTGCCAGCCAGGTACGCGAGCTGGGCTATCTCTTCACGCAAATGGCCGAACACCGGCGCAAAATCCTGGCCCAGTTGCTCAATATATACATTGATGCGCCTTTTACCGAGTACGGCAAAAGGATGGGGGCCAGGCGCGGGATCGATAAGTTCATCTACCAGCTTATCGATCAGCGCAGAGCCGATGGACGCGACACGGGCGATATCCTCTCGATGCTGCTGGTCGCTCAGGATGAGGGGGATTCGCTAACCAATGAACAGGTACGCGACCACGTCATGACCTTTATTGGCGCGGGCCACGAGACGACCGCGAACACGCTAACCTGGACCTTCCTGCTGCTCTCCGAGAACCCCGGACCGCGTGAGAAGCTGATTCGCGAAGTACAGACGGTCCTGGCTGGACGCGCTCCCACCGTTAACGATCTGCCCAATCTGCCCTACACCGAATGGGTCATTAACGAGGCCATGCGTCTCTATCCCCCTGCCTGGGTGATAGGTCGCCATGCATTGAAGGATTTTGATATGGGCGGGTACCATTTTCCTGCCGGGACGTCCTTTATGCTGAGCCAGTGGGTCACACATCATCTGCCCGAAATCTGGGGTGACGCGGACGTCTTCCGGCCCGAACGCTGGGACCCGGTCAATGGGCAGAAGGTGCCACAGTGGGCGTACTTCCCCTTCGGCGGCGGCCCACGTATCTGCATCGGCATGCCTTTCGCCCAGATGGAGGCAAAGCTGCTGCTGGCTACACTGATCCAGCGTTACAGCCCGCGCCTCGCTCCCGGCTTCCAGGTCGAATTGCAGCCAATGGTCACGTTGCGCGCCAAACACGGCTTGCGCATGATCCTCGACCCGACGCCTACAGTGGTGAAGGACACCGTCGAAGCGTAAAGCTGCAACATACATAAAAAGAGGTACGTTCCCACCCAATGAAGAACATACCTCTTTTTGTTGATCAGGATGGATAATAAGCTGACAGGAAGGTAGAGGAGAGCATAACAATTATCGGTCACCCCTCAGTGCTAAACAGGTCCTGGCGCTTCAGAACTGCCTTCCTGTTTCTCCTGCTCCAGACGCATTCCACAATTGAAGCAACAGTTAAAGTAGAGCAGGTTGCGAGCTCCGCAGAAAGTGCAGGTCAACGCTTTCTCGCCTTCGGCCACAGGGCTTGGGATAGCTACCATATCTTCTCCAGTCGCTTCCACTTCAGCTTGCTCATCAGTTTCACCGGTGACCCCTTTGAGCGCCAGCAAAATCTTCTCTCGCACGACATTCTGCTCGGCTTTCAAGCTTTCCATTACGCCTATAGCAATGCCACCGCCCTCAGCCAGCAGCCCTAGCAGAATATGTTCCGTCCCGATAAAGCGGTGGTGCAGGCGTTCAGCCTCGCTAGCAGCCAGCTTCATAACTTTTGCGGCTCGCGGTGTCAGTCCAATCTCGCCTACCTCTACCTCTATCTCTTCCCCACGGCCAATAATATATTCGACTGCTCGACGTACCGTGTCCAGCGTTACCCCCACCTCATTCAACACCTTCGCCGCAAGCCCTCCGCCCTCACTTAAAAGCCCTAGCAGCAAATGTTCGGTTCCAATATAGTGATGCTGCAAATGCTGCGCTTCCTCGCGTGCCAGCCACAACACTTTTCTCGCCCGTTTAGTAAGATAGGAGCTTACCATCAACCCATTAATCGGCACAGTTTTTCCTTTGCCAAACAGCTTACGAAAACGCTCCATCATCGTCTCAAATGTAGCAACACGCGTCTCTGGCGCTCCTTTTCCTACTATTTGCTCCTGCAAATATCGCTCAATATCTTCACGCTTGAAACGATACTCGTTTCCAACCCGATACGCCGTAAGTTCGTCGCGCGAGATCAGGCGGCGAATCGTAACCACGTCCACGCGTAAGTAGGCAGCAATTTCGTCCGAGGTTAGTAAAGGGTCCATCTACTTTCCCTTTCTTTAAAATATCTTTCGCTATAAGAGATCATTTTAAATAACTATAAGTTACTTTGAGAGATAAGTCAATACTTTGAGAGATAATAAAACGCTTGCACTGAAAGCAGGCCCGGGTCAACGAGTTCAATCCCCTCTCAACAACGCGACTAGAGTCGCATCCACATCACATCTATAGACGCATTACAGTCGCTGGCACGTCAGCTATACTTTGCTCAAGATCGTTACTGATCATTGGGATGCTTCCCATATTGATAATCCTGCTAGACGAATTATTGAAACAGCAATGAAAAGCAAAGGAGTAGCTATCATGAAATCTCTCACACGACCTCGCGGCCTGAATATCATCTGTATTATTCTTGTTCTGGCCGGCCTGCTTTCGCTGGTTGGCGGCGCGGTGCCCGCGCTGTTCTTGCTCAACACGTCGGCGGTGGCACAAGGGCTTGGCTTCTTGCAGTTTCTAGCGCCGGTGCTCTCCATCGTCTTGATTGTACTCGGCGTCTTCTACCTGAGCCTCAGCTATGGATTATGGAAGGGATATCGCTGGGCCTGGGCAGCTAACATAATCTTTATCCTGGTGCATATCGTGGCAGATATTGGTTTTGTAGCCTCACGTAGTTTCGCGCTAGACAAAGTAATCGGATTGGCAATTATTACGGCAATGCTGGGATACCTGCTGAGTCCACATGTGCGAGCGTACTTTGCTCATGAAAAGCAGAAGTATGCACTATAGACGAAAAAGGGATGTTCCTCATCTGATGAGGAACATCCCCTTTTGCATTTTTCCAGCGTTAATCTACGCAATCATACTATCACTACTTTGTCCCACTACAAAAGAGGTTTTTCCTGTCAAAACGAGAAGGGTAACAGCGGCAGCTAGCCACCAGACACCTTGAATGATCGACAGGATATTGACCACAGTTTGAATGGAGGGCACGAAGAGTACAGGTAGCCCCAGGACGACGAACAGCCCTCCAAGCACAAATGCCAGGTATCCGAGTGGGCGAGGCAATACCCGCGAGTTGACAATAATCCAGCCGAGCGGCAAAAAGAGCAGCGGCGCAGCTACCATCGAGTACTCGTTCTGGACGGCATGGATCAAGTCGAGGCTGATTAACAACGTCCTCGCCGGGTCGCCGTTGATGGCGCTAAGGTAAAAGGCCACCTCTACTAGACTTACCATCGTCAGGACAACCCCACCAAACAGGGTCATCCAGCCTGCCAGGCGGTTGGTAGCGCCTGCGAGGTGGACGACGCCAAAGGCGAAGAGCACGATGAGACAGGGGGCAACGGCTTGTAGCCACGCCCCGAGGCGGATAGCCGTACCATACTTGCTACCAAAGGCGAGTAATTGGGCAAAAGATGTGCCAGGCGGGGGACCAGGATTAATCGCAAAAGACGTGACCAGCATAATGACGCCAACGATACCGCTCAGCGCAATCAGGGTGCGGAACAAGCGTATAGACATAGATTCCATCCTTTTCATAGCATATATAACATTAACTTAAACTAATGGGGCCAGCATGTGTTGAATTGTTGCTATAGTTTGATGCGAGATGCGGGTAATCGCCTCTTGATCAAGCTGCTCCAGATGAGCAAGGAGCCAGTTATCGCTCGCGCCATCGACGGCTCTGAACCAGGCGATCAGCAGATCATCGGGAAGATCGGTGCGGATCAGTCCTAGTTCCTGCCCACGTTTAATCATTGCGCCCATGTTGGTTGCGATATAGCTGTTCAGGTAGCGAGCAAGCTGCGCCAGAGTTTCGCGCTGCAACGACTCTCGCGTCAAGCGTTCGGCGGCGCGCACAACGCCGAAGAGCCATGGCTGCTCCAGCGTGCGCAACAGTGGCTGATCGTGAATCCTTGCCAGCTCCGACCAGAACGTTTCGGCGGTGAGCGAGGAAACCTCTTCATCAGGCGGTGCAAGCTGCAAGCGATCAATGCAATACTGGGTAACGGTGCAAAAGAGGTCGGCCTTATCCTCGAAGTAGTAATAGGCCGAACTTTTCCCGATCTGTGCCTCCTCCAAAATGCGATTGAACGAGGCCGCCTCGAAGCCGTTAGCGGCAAACTCTTGCGCCGCCACAATCATCAGCCGCTCGCGTTTCTCGTCTGGCATCCTGGCAAAACGTGAAAAAGGCATGCTACGCTCCTTTATTAACAGGTGTTTGTTTATACTTTCTAAATGTACCTTGATAATGTACCGATTAGTACAGACTATATCAGCGAAAATGAGTTATGTCAAGAGCATCATCGAAAAGACAGACACCTGCCGGATTCCATGTGATATACTGCGTCTGTACCCACTCTTTTTCAATCAAAAACAAAACAACGGAGTTGAGTAGTATGACCACGAGTGAACGTAGCTCGCAAGAGACGGCGAATAGTAAGGGGACGCGCGAGAAGATCGCGGAACTGCACGAGTTGAAGGCGGCGGCTACGCTGGGCGGTGGCGTTAAACGCATTGAGACCCAGCACAAAAAAGGCAAGTTAACCGCGCGCGAACGCATAGATCTTTTGCTCGATCCCGGCAGCTTTAACGAACTGGATATGTTTGTGACCCATCGCGCCTCGGACTTTGGCCTTGATGAGCAGCGCATCCCGGGCGATGGGGTGGTTACCGGCTATGGGCAGATCGATGGGCGCCTCGTCTACGTTTTCTCGCAGGATTTCACGGTCTTCGGCGGCTCCCTGTCCGAAGCTCACGCCGAGAAAATCTGTAAGGTCATGGACCTGGCAATGAAAAACGGCGCGCCAGTGATCGGACTAAACGATTCGGGCGGCGCACGCATTCAAGAGGGCGTGGTCAGCCTGGGCGCGTACGCCGATATTTTTCTGCGCAACACCCTGGCCTCCGGCGTGGTACCACAGATTTCCGCCATCATGGGGCCGTGCGCGGGCGGCGCGGTCTACTCGCCCGCCATCACAGATTTTATCTTCATGGTCGAAGAGACGAGCTATATGTTTGTCACCGGCCCCAACGTGCTCAAAGCGGTCACGCACGAAGACGTGACGTTTGAAGAGCTGGGGGGCGCGAAGGTCCATAACAGCACCAGCGGCGTCGCCCACTTCGCCTGTCCCAGCGAGCCGGATTGCGTGCGCATGATTCGCCAGTTGATGAGCTACATTCCTTCCAACAACCTGGATGATCCTCCTCGCGTCACTCCCAGCGATCAGCCGAACCGCAGCGAAGAAGAGCTGAACAGCATCATCCCTGATAATCCCAGCAAGCCATACGATATGAAGGCCGTGATCAACTATATCGTTGACAATGGCGAATTCTTCGAGGTGCAGGAACATTTCGCGAAAAACATCATCGTCGGGTTTGCTCGCCTCAACGGTCGCCCCATCGGCATCGTGGCGCAGCAACCGCGCGTCATGGCGGGCGTGCTCGATATCAACGCCTCGGATAAGGCCGCTCGCTTCGTGCGCTTCTGCGACTGCTTCAATATTCCGATCATCACTTTCGAGGATGTGCCAGGCTTCCTGCCAGGAGTGGGGCAGGAGCATAACGGTATTATCCGTCATGGCGCGAAGCTCCTCTACGCCTACTGCGAAGCGACGGTGCCTAAGATTACCGTGATTACGCGCAAAGCGTACGGCGGCGCCTACGACGTGATGAGCAGCAAGCATGTGCGCGGCGATATCAACTACGCCTGGCCCACCGCCGAAATCGCCGTAATGGGCGCAGATGGCGCGGTCAACATCCTTTTCAAAGACGAAATTGAGAAGGCGGAGGACCCGGAGCAGCGGCGCAAAGAGCTGATCGCGGAATACACCGAGAAATTCGCCAATCCATACATTGCCGCCGCCCGTGGCTATATTGACGAGGTCATTGAGCCACGCCACACCCGTACCAAGCTCATCAACGCTTTGGAGATGCTGAAGAACAAACGCGACGCTAATCCACCCAAGAAGCACGGCAACATTCCATTGTAAGTTAAAAACATATGCCAGCGAAGGAGAAGCTCAGGTTAATGAGGTGGGATTGAAGATGGATGAGAGTGCCAAACAATCGCCAGCCGTAAACTTTCGGGTAACGCGCAATTCAGGCAAGAGAAGGCGCAAACCCACAGCTCGCGACCTCCCTCTACCTGCAAGCGAGCGGATCAATAATCTGCCCGCCCAGCTCTCCTCGTTCCTGGGCCGCGCCAGAGAGTGCGAGACCATCGCGGCTATGCTGCTGCATCAAGGTGTGCGCCTGCTTACGCTGACCGGAACTGGCGGCGTCGGTAAAACGCGCCTGGCGCTTGAGGCTGCGGGCGCCATCGAGCGGCACTGGAGCAATGGCGTCTGCTTTGTGTCGCTGGCGGCGAATCAGGAGCCTGAACAAGTGGTTCCTTCAATAGCCCAGGCGCTCAACCTGCAAACTGGCAACCATCCCATTTTCGAGGTAGTGCAGGCATTCCTCCGCGATAAATCCCTCCTGCTGGTGCTGGACAACTTTGAGCAGGTGGTGCAGGCTGCCCCGTCCCTCATCGCGCTCCTCACCGCCTGCCCGAATGTCACTATGCTGGTAACGAGCCGTGAGCCGCTACATGTACATGGGGAACAAGAATTTCCTGTTCATCCCCTGGTCCTACCTGACGTCGAACACGAATCCATCGAGGAGTTGGCGACGAATCCGGCGGTGACGCTGTTCCTGCACCGTGCCCAGGCGATCAACCCCAATTTCCAGTTCACGCCAGTAAATGCACACGCCATTGCCAGCATCTGCATCCACCTGGAGGGCATCCCGCTGGCGCTGGAACTGGCAGCCGCCCGCGTCAAGCTGCTGCCACCCCTGGCACTGCTCTCGCGCCTCTCACATCCTCTGCAAGTGCTGACGCTGGGTCGCCGCGACGCCCCTATACGCCATCAGACGCTGCGCAATACCATCCAGTGGAGCTATGATCTACTCACAATTGAGGAGCAGATCCTTTTCCAGCGCCTGAGCATCTTCAATGGCGGCTGCACGCTTGAAGCTGTGGAAGCTATCTATACCGAGCTTGATAACGATCCAGCCGACATTCTCAACGGCGTCGCTTCTCTGCTCGACAAGAGCCTGATTCAAAGGGAGGAGCAGGAAAACGAGGAGCCGCGCTTCCAGATGCTGGAGACGATCCGCGAGTTTGGCCTGGAATGTCTGCATGCATCAGGCGAATTCGAGCGCGTCCAGCAGGCACATGCAAACTATTATATGAGCTGGGCCGAGGCTAGCCGCAGAATATTATTCGGCAGCAACCAGAGTTTTTTAATCAGAAGCTACATCCAGGAACAATGGAACTGGCGAGCGGTAATGCGCCTGGTGCTCCACCAGCAGGACAAGCAGGCTGCACTACGCCTGGGAGGGGGGCTCAGCATCTTCTGGCTCGTCTGGGGATACAGCTTTGACCAGCTCTATCTGATCGAAGGGAGAGACTATCTGGAGCGGGCGTTAGCAGTCAGCGAGGGAAGCGCAACGACAGCGCGGGCATGGGCGCTGTGTACTTATGGCGGCATTGTATCTTTGCTGCGTGATATAGAGCGAGGCGAAACTGCATGCCGCGAAGGGCTGGCGCTGGCCCGACAGCTAGGGGATGCCCAGTACATTATCACCGGCCTCTGGATGTTGCTGCTCCCACTCATCACACGAGACGACTTTAAAGCGGCGCGCGCAGCAGTGGAGGAGGCGGTCTCGCTGGCACGAATGCATGCGGGAACCTTTACGGATTGGGGCGAAGAGTGGCTGCTCGGGTACTCCTTGCACCGTGCGGGCTATATCGCGTTATGGCAGGGCCGCTACGATGACGCGCGCGCGGTGCTACTGGAAACCATCGAGCGCTGCAGTCAGATAGGCGAACTCTTCTTTTCGCTCTGGTCAAATTTGCTCATTGGCGCGGCAGACTTTTACGAAGGCAAAGACGACGAGGCCCGAGAGCGGCTCGAACAGGTCATGATGCTATACAAAAGCTTGCAGCTACGCACGCAGATCGCCGAAGCTCAGGGCTATCTGGGCCTGATTGCGCTACGCCACGGAGATATCGAGGGCGCATGGACGCAGCTCTCCGAAAGTTTGCAGTTACGCCAGGCAGTGGGAGACGAGCAAGCTATCGCCTGGGCGGAATGCTGGCTCGCGCGAGTAGAGCGTGCGCGGGGCAACTTGAGCGAGGCGCGCCTGCTGCTGGAAGACGGCCTATCGCGAGCCATCAAAGCGCATAGCAGGCTCTATACCGCTATGGGGTTAGAAGAGTTTGGCAAAATTGTAGTGGAGCAAAATGAACCTGTATGGGCAGCGCAAATCTTAGGGGCGGCGGCAGCATTGCGCGAGGCGATGGCAGCTCCGATCCCACCTGTGGAGATGTCTGAATATGAAAAAATGATCACGACGCTCCACAGCATCTTAGGAGAGGTGCGCTTTCAAGCAGCCTGGGCCGAGGGAGGCCGCATGACCCCACAGCAGGTATTCTCCGGTCAGGCACTCCCTGTCAACCTGCCGCTAACGCCGGAAGCAATCAAAGCTGCTCTGACGAAGCGTGAGTTGGACGTGTTACGACTCCTCACCGAAGGGCTGAGCAACGCCCAGATCGCCGCCAGGCTAACGCTCAGCCTCGCCACCATCAAAGCCTACCTGCGCACCCTCTACAAAAAGCTCAACGTCTCCTCCCGCACAGCCGCCGTCCGTAAAGCGATTGAATATAAATTGCTTAACGATAGCTCATGACAATTGTTGCGCGAAAAAGCGGTCAACCTCCTGTAAGCTGCTCGTTCGGCGGGCGGGCGGCAGGGCGTTGATGACGAGTTTGCCGTAGCCTTTAGTGTGCAGGCGCGTGTCGAGGATAGCCATGACGCCCCGATCATCGCGCGTTCGCAGCAGACGGCCAAGCCCTTGCTTGAGGCGCAGCACGGCCTGGGGCAGGACGTAGGCGCCGAACCAGTTTTCTCCGGCGGCCTTCATCAGGGCAACACGCGCTTCGTGTACGGGATCGTCAGGAGGGTCGAAGGGCAGCTTGTCAATCACGACCAGCGAGAGGGCCTCTCCGGCTATGTCAACCCCTTCCCAGAAGCTCTTCAAGCCAAACAGGATTGCACCCTCCTCCTGACGGAAACGGCGGGTGAGTTCGAGACGGCTGGCATCTCCCTGCTTCAATAAGGGGAAGTTGAGGTGCGGCGACATGAGTTCGTAGGCCCGGTCCAGCATACGCTTGCTGGAGAAGAGCAGGAAGGCCCGGCCACGCGATAGCTTGACCAGCTTATACATTTCGCGGGCGATGGCTTTCATGTACTCATCGGAACCGGAACCGAAGGTTGGCTCGGGCAGATCGCGAGGCAGGTAGAGCAGGGCGTTGCTTTCATAATCAAAAGCCAGGGGCAGGACGCGTTCTAAAACGTCGGGCCGCTCGACCGGGTCCAGTCCGATGCGACGGCGGAAGTAGTTAAAGTTCGCGCCCCTCTCCGTCGTCTTGGGTGTACCCGGGCTGACCGTTGCCAGCGTTGCCGAGGTACAGATGACGTTGCACTTGTCAAAGAGACGCTCTTTGAGCCAGTTGGTCACATCCAGCGGAGATGCTGAGGCTTGCAGCGCGAAGCCGCTACGGGAGCTGCCGCTCTCCACGCGATCCACGAAGTAGACGAACTTATCAGGCTGGGCTGCGGAGAAGACGACGCGCACATTCTCGGAGAGATTCTGCGTGCGTTTTAGCAGTTTATCGTAAAGCTGGCTGTCCTTGTCTTCCAGATTTTTTGGTCGCTGTTTGCGCAGCGAATCGGCCAGATCGGAGATGACGGTAGCTAAACGCAGTCCCTCTTCAAGCGGCGCTTCCAGGTTGACGCGTCCTTTGAAGCCTGGATTCGCCACCTGCTCCAGGCGAATCCACATATTTTGCGCCGTCCTGAGCACCTCGTCTTGCAGGCTTAGCAGACTATGATCTTTGAGCATGCGCTGCGCCAGCAAGGTCTGAATCTGCGCAGGGCTGATAGTGATGGTAAATGAGCGCGTCGCCTCTTCCTCAAGATGATGGGCCTCGTCGAGAATAATCACATCGCGGTCCGGCAGAAGAAAGCCGCCGATGGCCGCGTCGAGCAGCAGCAGGGTGTGATTGACGACGATCACCTGAGCCACTTCGGCACGCTCCCTCATCTGACGCACGTAGCAATCCATAAAGTAGCTGCACTTGTTCCAGGCGCACTGATCGCTATCAGTAGCAACGCGACCACGAATATCGCTCGGGAGCTGGAAGCCGAGCGTCTCAAAATCGCCCGAGAAGTCGGCATCGGGATCTTCAACAATGTCGAGCAGGCGCTTAAACTCGCGGTTGCGCGTATAGTGCTGCATGCCCACCCGTTCGCTTTCCATACGGTCAATGCAGAGATAGTTATTGACGCCCTTCACCAGTGCCGCCTCGAAATGCTTGATATGCTGCTGCACAAAGGGAATATCTTTATAAAAAAGCTGCTCCTGCAACGCCTTATTGGCGGTGCTGACAATCGCTACCTTGCCGGAGCGCACGACCGGCAGGAGGTAGGCCAGACTATTATGGGTGGGAATCATGGATCGGCCCGCGAGGTAGAGATGGCTCGGAGCATCGACCTGGATACAACGCACCGGACGAGAGGGCACTTTACGCACAGTCACAACGTAACGGAAGCGATTGCGTTCAGGACTATAGTTGCGCAGCCGCTCTTTATGTGCGGCAATCTTACGCTTCAGCCGAAATACTTGCTCGTTGGTGGTGAATGCAATGGTCCATTTGGGTCCGCAATCCTTTCCATTGAGCGTTGCGCGTTCCTGACGCAGAGTGGGCCGGAAGCCAAGCGAGCAGACAAGCTCATATACATCTTGAGCTAACTGCTGATTCGTCACCATGAACTCAACAGCCCCACAGCGGTTTACCGTGCCATCGGTATCCAGAAGTCCAGCGAGTAGGGATCGCCTCTGCTGCTCGGATGCACGCAGATAGGGCATAGGAACGTGTTTGTTCTGCAAGAGGCCAAGTACACGCAAGCGACCTGTCATGCCAGGTTGCCATCTGCTGACAGATTTGCCGTTCTCGTCATCAACGGCATAGAGGTAGGGATGGCTCTGTAGTGATCGAACGCTGTAGCCGTCCTTTTCTATCTCAGTGATGAGATCCGGGTCTGCGGTCGTAATCTGATTACTGCGGCTGCTACCATCGCCGAGCCAGACACCGAGAAAATAGGGAGCGATAGGTAGGTCCGCATCGGGCAATACGAGCGCATTAGCGAGAGCGATGGCATGGTTGGCTCGCGCGGACGAGCCAATCGTCAGTGTTGCCGCCATTTGCTCGGTCGTGACGAGAGTATATGATCGTCCATCACGGCGTTGTTCATTCAGATCTTTTGTCAGGCGATCTCGCACAGTTGTAAGAAGCACAGAGCGCGGATAGCGTCTGGCTCGCTTGCCTGTACGGATTACTTTCATCTCGCGCGCAGTTTGATAGACGGTCCAATGGTGCCCCCCTACGAGTGATACTGCTTCTTCTACTGAGAGTGTGTCATCCTGGAGAGATAGCTCGATCAGTTCATTAAGCAGAGCAATCTGTTCCAACGTAACAAAATTCTTTACCTTTTGCAGGCTCTTTCGTGGACTACCCGCCCATTTCCGGTCGGCTGCTGTATAAGAAACCCATTCGTGTTCAGCATCGGCAACAAGTATCGAGCCATCAGAGAATTCCACTTCATAGCATGGACGGTCATACATCACGTCAAAGGCTGTCACTACGCGAGTTGGCTGCCCTTTCTCATCAAACACTGTGTCGCCAACTACAAGATCACCCATGCGTTTCCACCCGGTTGGGGTGGCAATGGGCGTCTCTACATCCAGGGCTTTGCCTGTACCGGTGCCTGCTTCAATAATCGACGGCACGGCGTGAGTAATGGAGCGCGCAACCAGCATCGCCATCTCGATCTGGGCGGGTCGTTCCTCATAGCCGGGCAGGCTGTGCGAAAGTACTCCTCCCTGTCGCAGGTCGGTGGAAACGGTTGTTTGCAGCCGCGACTCTCCAAAACCGGTCACCGCGAGCGGCGTGACGGGAGGCTCCTTCTCGCTTGCCGGTAAGGGTGTGGGCGGTAAAGGTGGCTCATCCCAATGCGGCAAGGGCGGAAGAGGTTCCGGCACGATATGTTTCTCTACACCATTTTCAGAGAATACAGGTGTGGGCGGCACAAGAGGCTGTGGTGGGGCAGGAGGTTGTGGCACACTCTTCCCATTGTTAGCTGCAGGCATACTCTGATCAACTTTATCTGCTTTATCGATATCTTTGAGTGGCGGAAACGTGGGGATCGTGCGCACGCCAAGAGGAGTCGCGGGCCTGGCCTCAAAACCCATCAGCGCGCTTAAATAATTATCCGCGAATGCCTGCGTATGGGGAAAGCGCTCGTCCGGGTTGTATTTGAGCGCCTGCACAACCACCCGTTCGACCGCAGGCGAGATGGCCTCATTAAGACTGTGCGGCTGCGGGAACGCATCATGTTCCTGTTGATGCAGCAACTCCGCGCGTTCGGTCGCCTCGTAGGGGCGTCGCCCACAGAGCCACTCGTAGACCATTACCGCCAGTGCGTATTGATCGCTGGCGAAGGTCGGCTCCCCCCGCAAGTGCTCGGGAGCCATATAGGGGAGCGCCTGCGCCTCATCGTCCAGTACCTTATCGCTTCCTGGCAGCTTGAGCGCAAACTCGGTGAGCAAAATGTCGTTGTATTTCGCCAGCAGCAGATTGCCCGGGTGAAGATTGCCGTGCGGGGTATGATTGACATGAGCATAATGCAACGCTTCCGCCAGCGGCGATAGATAGCGCCTGATCTCATCAGGAGCAACGAGCTGCCCCGCAGCAAAACGCTGGCGCATCGTCTCGCCCGCGACATATTCCATCGCGATATAGCCGGAGTCGCCATCAAAGTTCGCATCTATGACGTTCACAATATTGCGGTTTTTGAGCCTTTTAAGCTGCTTCGCCCGATTAAGAAATGCTTCTTGCTCTTCAGGAGTACTTAGAGAAATAGTAAGTTTTTTGATCAGAATATCTTTTTTGCGCAGCTTTGCCCGGTAATAGTTGCCTGTAGAACTCGTGCGCAGCAGCTCGGTGATAAGATAGGGACCGATCTGCCGAAGCTCTACCTCTGCCATAGCATCCTCTCTTCCCCCAATATGAACATCTGTTTTGTCTGTTGTGCAGTATAACACAGAGGAACGGCGCGCAACAATCTCGCACAGGGTTTTGCCGGGGCTTTTCCGTTTTCGTCATGCTCGCAGGGCGAAGCCCTGCTCACAAGGGGAGAGAGGTGCTGGCAACGCCGCGACGCGGCGTTGCCAGCACCTCTCTCCCCTTGCCCTGCGCCCCGTTGGGGGCGCGAACCCAGGCGGCAGGGGTCAGAGGAGAGGAACACGGAAAAGCTCTGGGTTTTGCCGGGACGGAGGGACTTGACAAGCAAGGACTCCTGGAGTATATTTGTTAGTGTAAACAATACACTAAGGTGGTATGTTTGCCGAAAGGTACACAGGGCGATCAGTGGCTGGCTGACTATTATCTAGTATAGGCTATAGTTCGCGATTTGTCGAGATCCTTTCGCACACGAAGCGTATATGTTGCTATATTTTGTCATCTAGCTTTTGGATTAAAAAATGGAAGAACAGAGTGTATCAAATAGCCTGCGAGGGGAAATGGAAGTGCGTGCTGAGGAGCAGAAATCGGAGACGCAGGCGCATCATTACGATGCGAGCAAATATGAGCGTCCATCAGTCACGGTCGATGTAGTGATGATGAGTTTGCGCCAGCGAGACCTCCAGGTATTGCTGGTGAAGCGGCGCGCGTGGCCATATGAAGGCATGTGGGCCATCCCTGGCGGCTTCGTCAACATCGATGAATCATTGGAGGCGGCGGCCAAGCGTGAACTGCAAGAGGAGACCAGAGTTCAGGACGTCTATCTGGAGCAGCTTTACACCTTCGGCGATCCTGGTCGAGACCCGCGTACGCGTGTGATTACGGTTGTTTATTTCGCCTTGCTGGATTCCGAGCGATTGCACGTCAAAGCGGCGAGCGACGCTGCCGATGTGGGCTGGTTCCCGGTATACGATCTGCCGCCGCTGGCCTTCGATCACGCGCAAATTCTGGAGTACACCCTCAATCGTCTGCGGGGGAAGCTGGAATACACGACGATTGCCTTTAATCTGCTATCCGAACAATTCACTCTGCGCGAGTTGCAGCGCGTCTACGAAATTATTCTGCATCGCAAACTGGATAAGCGTAATTTTCGTAAGAAGATTCTGGCGACGGGCATTCTGGAGGACACGGGCGCGAAAAAGATGGAGGGGACGCACCGGCCCGCCCGCCTGTACCGCTTCAATCCTGAAGCGGAAAGGAAGCTATAGTTTCAACCCCTCAACGGATAAGCGAACTATTCGCGCCCCCTTTGAGGGGTTGGAATGTCAAAATGCAAGATGTCAAGCAAAGATGCAAGTAAGGAGTAGTGTGATGACAGTTTCAACGCTACCAGCCAACTTTATGGAGCAGGGCACCCGCTTTCTCGGGGCGCTCGTCGAGTGGGAACGCGAGCTGCCCACGATCTCATGGAATGACTTTGCTGCCGAAGCGCAGCAGGGACGCGTGGCACTGTTCTGTGTCGATATGATCAACGGCTTTTGTCACGAGGGGACGCTCTCCAGCCCGCGGGTGCAGGGCATCATTCCGGCGGTGGTCGATGCCTTCAAAGGAGCACACGCAATCGGGGTGCGAGATTTCCTGCTGCCGCAGGACTGTCATCCGGCGGATGCGGTTGAATTTGCCGATTTTCCTCCACATTGCCAGGTCGATACGAGCGAGGCGGAGACCATTCCCGAACTGGCAGCCCTGCCATTCGCGAATCTCTTCACCGTCGTTCCCAAAAATTCGCTCAACGCTTTCCACGGCACGAAGCTTGGGCCGTGGCTGGATGCTCATCACAAGCTCAGCGCGGCGGTGATTGTTGGGGATTGCACCGATCTCTGCGTCCACCAGCTCGCCATGCACCTCAAGCTCTACGCCAACCAGCATAATCTTAAATGGCGCGTGGTCGTGCCGGAAAACGCCGTTCAGACCTACGATATTCCCATCGATGTTGCCAGGCAGATAGGAGCGTTACCGCATGATGGCGATTTCCTGCACCTGCTGGCCCTGTATCATATGCGCCTGAACGGCGTCGAGGTCGTACGGGAGATCACAACTCCGACCGGCAGTGTTTCAACTCACTAGACGAGCCGAGAGAGCAGATAGAGGGAGTCGCGAGGTCAGTCCCTACGCTTCCCGCTCCAGGCGAGCGGTGCAGTAGGAAACCTGCACCGGCGTCCATCCAATATAATCGATGCGCGTGCCAGTGGGAGTCTCAAGCAGCGTTCCTTCGGTGGGCAGCGGGAGGTTGCTATGAGGGTCCCAGATGGCCGGCAGCGGCTGGGCCTGCGCCGCGCGCTCCTGCGGGATAGGGGCGGGATAGAGGCGACGAATGCACACATCGAACGAATGGCGGGGAATGTGCAGCAGTTCGCGCCGCCACACAATACGCGCCTGCTCCAATTCGGCTTCTTCCACTGGTTCTTCGTTCGAGGACGCCCTCTGGAGCAGCACGGCAAGCTGATACGCCTCCTGCGGGCTAAGCGTGATGCGCTCGACGTAGCGACCGGAGGGGTTGAGCGTGGCGGCAATCTGCGCACCATGATGCAGACAGCGTCGCAGCCATAATGGCGGCTTCAGCAGATAGATACCCCACTCGTGGGAGACGACGGTTTCGCCGCGCCGCTCGTTGCGACTGTGCAGTACCTGGAAGATATACTTTTTTGTTTTATAATCACAGCGACAGGCGTCCCACGATGGATAGCCACGACGACCTGCCTCACGCCTGACATAGCGGCCCAGCGTCGTAATCGCGCCCGCCGTGGTACCCAGGGCAAGGGTTGTGAGGATAAGCATACCGCGCGTTCTGGCTGTTTCTCTCATGGCCGCGCCACCTCCAATAAATCTAGCAATTCGTACAATGAGTGCGTCAGCAAGCAATCGACATTGCTCTCTTCTAATTGATGAAGACGATCAAGCAGCACGGGAGTAATGCCAACCGAGCGGGCGCCCAGGACATCATGAATGTACGAGTCGCCGATGTGGATGGTATAGTCCGGGATAGCATTGGCACGCTGCAAAGCCTGTTCATACAGCATAGGCGAAGGTTTGGCGTGGCGTACCGTGGCTGAAACGAGCAGGCAATCGAAGTATTGATTGACGCGATGCTCCCGCAAAATCGGCCCGAGCGCGATGCCCCAATCGGAGATCACGCCCAGAGAATAATCATGGGCGCGTAACGCCTCCAGCGTTGGCAGGACATCCGAGAAAAGCTCCCAGCTCGTATGGCGCCCAAACTCCTCGGTGATGGCTTGCGCAAGCTGGTAAAGGCGCCGCTCGTCGTGCTCCTCGACGAAGGGACGCAGCAGATTCATATAGTAGTCCAGCCAGAACTCAGTGATGGCCTCCTCGTCAGCCCAGGTATGCTGTTTGAGCCGTGCCTGCCGCAAGAAGTACTCCTGCGCAACCACCAGTTGCTGCTTCATTTGATCAAGGTGAATATGCAAGCCGAGCTGCCCGCAGACCTTGAGACAGATAGCGGCAGAAGATGGAGATGGGCGCAACAGGGTAAATCCGGCATCAAAGAAGACGGTGCGAATGGCTTGCGGTTGTTCCAATGGCATGATTATTGTCTATCCCCAATCTGCTTTGCGGTCAGACCGCGTTCTTGCCAGTCTAACATGCGCTCTCCGCATATGTCAACGTGAATATTTCTGTTTCAGGCTGCCGCTTGAGCGGCTTTATACGTTATTGCTGGAACGTGCTTTGCAGCTTATCGGCCTGATCAACTGAGATCAAATTGTCAATAAATTCGTCGATATCTCCATTCATCACCCCTGGCAGATTGTGCCGGCTCAGGCTAATGCGATGATCGGTAACGCGGTCCTGCGGGAAGTTATAGGTGCGGATCTTCTCGCTGCGGTCGCCCGTCTGGACCTGGGAGCGGCGCGATTTGCGCAATTCCTCCTGTCGCCGCGCCTCCTCGATATCCCAGAGGCGAGCTTTCAGCACGGTCAGCGCCTTCGCCTTGTTCTTGAGCTGCGATTTCTCGTCCTGACACGTCACCACCAGACCGGTAGGCAGGTGAGTGATACGTACCGCCGAGTCAGTCGTGTTCACGCTCTGGCCGCCGTGGCCGGTCGAACGATAGACATCGACGCGAATATCGGTATCCTTGATCTCGATCTCGATCTCATCGTCGGCCTCCGGCAGCACGATGACTTTGGCAGTGGAAGTATGAATGCGGCCATTGGCCTCGGTCACGGGTACGCGCTGGACGCGATGCGTGCCGCCCTCGTATTTCATGCGGCTGTACGCTCCCTTGCCTTTCACGACGAAGGTGATATCCTTGATCCCACCCTGCTCGGTCTCGTTGACATCCATCACTTCGATTTTCCAACGGCGGGTATCGGCGTAACGGCTATACATACGGAACAGTTCGCCCGCGAATAGAGCCGCTTCATCGCCACCAGCGCCCGCCTGGACGGTCACGATGGCATTCTTCTCATCCATAATATCTTTGGGCAGCAGCGCAACCTTCACGTCTTCCAGCAACTGCTCCTTATGATTTTTTAGCCGCTCCACTTCCTCATAAGCCAGGTCGCGCATCTCGCCCTCTTCGCTGTTATAGAGTTCCTGAGCTTCCGCGATCTGTTGATCTGTTCGGGTCAGTTCGTTATACTTGTGAACGACATCTTCCAGTTCCGCATGCTCGCGCCCGTAGCGTTGTAGCAGCGGAATATCTTCAAGCACCTCCGGCTGCGCCATCAAGCTATTCAGCTCTTCGTAACGCGCGGCCAGGCTGGCCAGTTTACCCATTAAGTCCATAAAAATCTGTTTCCTCCCGCTAACTCGCGATCCGCCCGCGCTGATGTGTCTTCGTTGGTGAGATCATGACATGGAGCAATTTTACTGCTATCCTTATAAACACACGCGAGCGAACGAATATTGCATGTCCTGCTGAATAATAGCTGTGGTTCTCCAAACTTCGTAGGGACCCGATTTATCGCGTCCGAGGGCGTCGGAACGCAGAAAGTTTTGAGGTATATGGAGACGCCGCTACCCTGCGGCAAGGAGGTAGCGTTCAATGGTAGCGCGACGCGTCTGCCTGATGAGTATGAATGCTCTGTGTTGTCTCATGATTTTTATTATAGCACGTTATAGCTGAGAGTAAAATAGCCCTGGTTTCTCACAGCAGGGCTTCTCAAACGTGGTTGCACCCTCGGACTGCTCGCCCCGAAGGCGCTCACAGGGAGAGGAAGGTGCTGGCGGCGGGCTGCGCTCACCGCCAGCACCTTCCTCTCCCCACATGAGTGATCCCGAATTGTTGAGATGCCCATCAAACATCTCTTGCGGGGTTCAAAGGGGCAGCCAGCTCCTTCGGGGGAGGTGGGGTCTCCCCACTTGTTTCCTTTTTTCGCCGCAGGCGGCGAGAGGAGAACATCCTCAAGAGCATCTCCTCCATACGTTGTATTTAAGAAATGAGGGCAGGGTTCGTCCTGGCTTTGATTTTATCGGCTGCTTCATCATCCACGGTTGCAGGACGTTCTGATCGACCTGGCAAATTGGCGCCAGGATCAGTTGGCTGGCTTACTGTTTCGCGCCAATATAAATCTACAATCAAATCCCAGACCACAATAGCGACGACGAACAATGGCCCAAAAGCCACATATGGCAAGGGGATGGTTGGATTGCCAAACAGGAAAGGCATGTAACTAAGGAAGGAGGTGAGCTGCGTAATCATAGCCAGATAGAAGCGTCTGGGCATATAGAAGGCGTATACGATGGAGAACACGTCTGCCAGATAAAAATACCGCTCATGCATGGTCGGTAAAAAGAAGGGCAACAGCAGGCTGAATAAGAACGACAGGCGAATAATACGAACAGGAGTCAATTTTTTACGACTATACAGTACAACCAGACTTACGATTAAAACCAGCGCGACTGTTAAGATGATCCCGCCTTGTTTTAATTGCTGATTGAAATAACATCCTGGCCTTAGCCATTGATACACGTTAGGAGCATTCATCGTTAGACAGTGGTAGATGTTAGATTGGGAGACATAAATGAAGAGAAGATCAGTAAAACCGCGTCCAGCGATTAATGCCGGAATGAGCAAGATCAAATAAACGGCAGGTATGATCAAGAAGTACAGCAAAGGCACTTCCCCCGATAACAACACTATCAGCAACACAGGGAAAACAAAAATTGCCTGGAGCTTGACGGAGATCGCCAGGCCCCAGAACACAAAAGACCAGAAATAGCGTTTGCTTAATAAGAAGTAGATAGCGCCAAGAGAGAGCGAAACATAGCTGCTATCGGTTTCGCCCCAAAAAGAGCTATTGATAAATATTGATGGGAGGAAAAGCACGACACATGCTGCCAGAAAAGGGACGAGTGTTGGCCCATATGCCTTTCTCACAATAAGAAATGTAAAACCTGCTAACACCATATCAAACATGATTGAAATAAGCTTTAAGTTTGTTATTGCGGAGAAAGGGAGATGGGTGGCAATGACAATGAGATAAAGATAAGGGACATTTAAATCTGCAAAATTAAATTTAAGAGCAGAAAAGCCGCCGTGGGAGAGGATAAAGTTGTACCACGGCAGGTAAAAAGTTGTCATATCAACGCTTACCCAGGGTAAAAGGGATTTGCGCAACCATAGAGCCAGAAAAAGAATGCAACCAATGAGGCCGTACTTATAAAAAGTATGCAATCGTTCTTCAGAAATTTTTTTCTCAGCAAAAAACATTGTTTCCTCCTGGCTCGCGTTGTATATCCTATTTTAGAGTGTATCTGATTCTGAGTATCTTCGCCCTTGCAAAGCGGCTCTCCTGCGGCTTCGCCGCGTAAGGAGTTCATGGAGGGGTGGTGGGAACATGCGCTTAGCGCATGTTCCCACCACCCCTCCATGAACAAGACGAGCGTCTGCGACGCGAGCACGCGCTCATTGAGCATCAGATACACATTTAGAAGATATAGGCGAGATGAAACGTTAAAAGCATTTTTATAGTGCCTTTGATTATACACTAAGCCTGCCAGTAACTCCAGGGGCCAGACGGGAGAGGGATAGGATAAAATAGCTAAAGCTCTTACAATCTCTGCACTCCTGGAGAGAAGATAGTCACACAGCGATTTTGTTACCAACCTCATAGTAACTTTCGCCGTTCTGGCGTATCATAAGCTCTATAATGATGATAGACGATGGTATCCCATGTGTCGCCCACAACATTTTAAGGAGGAATATATGCGTTTCTGCTTTATTTTAGAAGAGAAATACGTGCATAAGCCGATGCCGATGGTAGTAGCGGACCAGTTGCAACAGTGGGGGCATGAAATCGATGTTTTGGAGCCATACGCCGCAGTCACCAATCTAACCGACCTGTCCCTGATGAGCTACGACGCCTATGTTTTAAAAACTGTTTCCAACGGGCCTGGCCTGACCATCCTGGAATCAGCCGAAGCGGCAGGCATTCCGACGATTAATAATTCGCGGGCAATACGCCTGGTGCGCGATAAAGCCGTTGCCGTAGCTTACGCTCAGGCGCGTGGTTTGCCGGTACCGCCGACCTATTTCGTCGGCCATCCCCGCGCACTGGTCAAGGTGCCGCATGATATGTATCCTATTGTGGTCAAGCCATGTAATGGCACGTCATTGCAAGATATTCACCTGGTACGAACGCCTGCGGAGGTTGAGCGGCTCATGCTCGACGAGAAAACCTATTACCTGGCGATGCGTTACGTCGAGAATACAGGCTATGATATCAAACTGTACGTCACTGGCCAGGAGGTGCGCGCGATCACGAAAAGTTCTCCCCTGCACGGCGTGGTGACGGAAGAGGAGATCCCGGTGTCGCGCGAGATGCTCAGGCTGGCGCAGCGCGTGGGACAGGTATTCGGGCTGGATCTCTACGGGGTAGATGTGCTGGAATCCCCGCAGGGCCTGATGCTGGTCGATATCAACGACTTCCCCAGCTTCTACGGGGTGCCACGCAAGGTCGCGGCTATCGCCGAGTATATTCTGCACGCCGCCTATCGCTACCGTCGCGAAAAAGAAAAGCAGGTGCTGCGTCTCCCTGTACAGAAGCAGCGCAGTTTACGGCGGCAGGATAAGACGCTGGTACCCGCCCAGTTAATGCGCTACAACCCCAGCGTGAGACGCGTGCAGATGAAGTAGCTATCCTTCTCTGTTCTGCAATAGATTAAGATGAGCGATATCGTTCAGGATGAAAAGCACGCGCGCCTCGTTACTGGCCCGCACTACCGTAATGGACGTATTAGCGCAGGGGAAAAAGAAGTCTTTTTTCAGTCCGAGCACTTCGGCGACATAGGCGTTAATTACGCCGCCATGAGCGAAGATAAGGACACGCTGCCCAATATGGCTCTGGGCGATTTTGTCGATGGCGCCAACCACACGTTTGCGAAATGCTTTGGAGGGTTCGCTATCTTTAATCACGTCCCAGTTGCCCGCGCCGCCTGCCTTGCGCACAATCTCGGCCTGACGGGCGGCCAGCGCCTGCGTGAGCACATCCAGATTATCGCTCTCTTTGACGGCGGGAATGGGAAAGACATGGCCCAGCCGGATCTCCCTGATCTCTTCGACAATCACCGGCGTCAGGCCAAGATGCTCGACCAGGGGAGCCGCCGTTTCGCGACAACGGCGCAACGGGCTGCTATACACCGCATCAAACGAGAGACCTTTCAACCGCCCGGTCAAAGCTCGCGCCTGCCCGCGTCCCTTCTTGCTCAATGGCAGGTCGTCATAAATGCCGCTGGGGATAATTTCGTCCGCCTCTGGAATGGCGTCTGCGTGCCGGATTAAAAATAGCTCCGCGGCCTCATTGCGCCGCGCCAAAAATGGATCTTTCATTGAAAAAACCGAACTTCCCTGCAAAGAGGCGACCATGATGGTCGCCTCCGCTAAACTACTGCCTGTATGCTTGCAAACAATCTACTTAGGGCTGCCTAACTGGCGCACAATGGACCTGGCGAGCGAACGCTTATGCACTTCATCGGGGCCATCGACAATATGCATCGTGCGGCCATGCGCAAACATCGATGCCAACGGGAAGTCGCCTGAGACGCCCGCAGCCCCAAAGACTTGAATGGCTCGATTGACCACGTTGGTGTACATTTCAGGAATGGCAATCTTAATCATCGCAATCTCATTTTGTGCC
Source organism: Ktedonobacteraceae bacterium (assembly GCA_035650355.1). Taxonomy (GTDB): domain Bacteria; phylum Chloroflexota; class Ktedonobacteria; order Ktedonobacterales; family Ktedonobacteraceae; genus DASRHT01. The sequence continues at coordinate 167,777 of DASRHT010000022.1, read as the reverse complement.
GCCTTTTTGCCCAGCGTATCCATCATCCAGGCCGTTTTGAGCGTTAACAGACGGGCCTGCTCAATCTCTATTTGCGACCTGGCGATCCAGTCCTGCACCATCCCTTGTTCAGCCAGTGGCTTGCCAAAAGCGACGCGATGGGCCGCCCGCTCGCACATCAATTCGAGCGCACGCTGAGCCCCGCCAATCGAGCGCATACAGTGGTGGATGCGGCCCGGACCCAGACGCGCCTGGGCGATGGCAAAGCCGGACCCCTCCTCGCCCAGCAGATTGCTGGCGGGCACGCGGACATTATCGAAGAGCACCTCACAATGGCTCTCGTTATCGACATACCCCATCACGGTCAGGTTACGTACAACAGTGACGCCTGGAGTGTTTTTCGGCACCAGGATCATGCTCTGTTGGCGATGGCGGTCAGGATTGTGGGGATCGGTCTTTCCCATCACAATAAAAATTTTGCAGCGCTCGCGAGCTGCACCAGAGGTCCACCATTTGCGACCATTCAGCACATAGTCATCGCCATCGCGCAGAATCGTCATCTGGATATTCGTGGCATCCGAACTGGCAACGTCAGGCTCGGTCATGGAGAAGGCGGAACGAATTTCGCCGTCGAGTAATGGCTGCAACCACTGTCTTTTCTGCTCAGGGGTGCCGAACTGGGCCAGGATCTCCATATTGCCGGTGTCGGGCGCGGCACAGTTAAATACTTCCGAGGACCAGCCCATGCGGCCCATAACTTCGGCCAGCGGGGCGTATTCCAGATTGGTCAGGCCCGCGCCATGCTCCTTATCGGGTAAGAAGAGGTTCCAAAGTCCCGCCGCCCTCGCCTTAGGCTTTAATTCGTCGATAATCTCGGCATGGTGATGAGGATTGCCCGATGCTGCGATCTGCTCTCGGTACGTCTGCTCGTTAGGATAAATATAACGCTCCATAAAATCGATGACGCGCGTCCGCAGTTCGTTGACTTCTTCCGAAAAGGTAAAATCCATTCGTACCTTCCTGCCTTTCTTGCTTTGCAACTGGCGTATCGCATTGGCTATGCTCAACGGTTACTCATCTCACGGCAGGGCAAGCGCGAGGCCCCCACCTCCCATATCCCATCCCCTTGCCCCTACCGCCTCTGCCCGACTCCGCCCACATTATATAATGTGTAAGCATGGGAAAGATAGAACAGCTAAGCTTTTTCTGCGCCTTCAGGGATCTTGCAGCGAGCGTGCCTCCGCCGCAGAGGCACGAATCAGCGATTACAGAGTTGGCACTCTGCAATCATATTTTTAGATTTAGCGATATTTGAAGCAATTCCTCTTCCAGCTCCTGCCAGACCAGCAGTTCCGCTTTCGGCCTGGTAATGGACTGGCCGTTTTGCACAGCGCGGATCATCTGCTGGGTCACACGCTGCTGGAACCTGGCTATCCGCTCTTGCTGGAGATGAATGGAAGGCATGATCCCCAGCTCCACATCTTGTAAATCGAAAAACTCACCATGCTCGAATGCAAGTACGAGCAAGTCAGCATAGTTCTTGGCAAGATCTAACCGCGCCTGAGAGAAGAAATTAGGGAGGTTGCTCGCCAGGCAGAGGCAGCCCGCAACCCGGTCGCTCTGTATAATAGGAAAGACCGCCGTGCTCTTCTCTAAATTGGTATGATGGACGGGAAATAGGCGCGATTTTACCTCCTCACTCTGGACGGCCACGGCGCGGCCAGTTTGCAACGCCATACCCGTCTGCGATTCTGCACCAAAGAACTGCGTGCGATTCTCCACCTGCCCCATCCAGGGAGGCGTCCCTCGCCCCTGAATCTGACGCAAACTGCGCACTTTACGTCCCTGTGCCGGCGGCATACACTGCATAATTACTGCCACCAATCCCGATAGACGTGGATCAAGATGCACCACAATTTGTTGTAAAATAAGAATACAAATGGTGGATGCCCGCAGAATTGGCGGGCTACTCGTGTGCGCGCTCAGCACACGAGCATAAAACGCCGAAGGAATTTCCATCAGCGTCTCTGCTTCAGGAAATTCCCTCAAGAAATCAGGAAATTCCTTAGCGATAAGCTCAGTCAATTGCTGCCGGTATTCCGCTACAGCCTCCAGCAATGGGCGCAGGTTATCCTTACGCGGGTTTGATCTGTTGGTGCTCCAACGGATCAAAGTGATGGTGCTTACTCTCGCCGCGTCGGCAATGCGCTGGCGCTCCTGAGGATCAGCGATCAGGGTCGCGAGCAGTTCGCGCCATGTTTGTGGTTTTGGTTCGTTCATCCCCAATACTTACCACTCACAGTAAAAAAAATACAACCTGTATTATACGGCACTTCGATCATAGGATATAGCATATCCCATTCATGAATATCAGTCAATAAATGCCCCAACAACCTGCTACGAAGCAAGGGGGCGGGAATATCACGCGCCGCCATGTTGTTATTAATAGTGAGTCGAGAAGTACACACCACACGTCTTAAAAGTAAAAAACGCCTTCACGCATAGCTTATTTATCCAGCGCGGTCGGTTCTCCCCGCCCACTTTCCAAACAGATATTTTTTCAGGAATAGCCCACCATCTATTGGTGTTGTAGCATTTAGCACTCTATCAATATGAGTGCTAGACAAATGCCAAAAGATGTGCTACAATTGCTAGCAGTCGTTTAGTTTATCTGCTAAACGATGATGCGGGCTGGACCCCGTATCCACTCTGATGAGGAGCATAGATTTATGAGAAAATGTGAACGTTGTCAACAGAACCCCGCCCGTGTGCGCGTGGATCAGTTCGTAAACGGCAAGCGCGAAGAGCATTACCTCTGTCAGTCGTGCGTCGATGAACTGATGAGCACAATGGGCCAGATGGGTGGCCCTGAGGGCTTTGAAACGCCTGATGCTCCCCTCGGTTTTTTTGCCAATAACAACCGCTCGTCTTCTGCCGCCAATGGCATGGGTGGAGTCAATACCGCCACTGCCGAGCAGCGAGCTAAAAATAGCAAAACCCCCACCCTTGACCAGTATGGGCGTGACCTTACCGCAGAAGCTGCCGAAGGCAAACTCGACCCTGCGGCGGGGCGGGCGCGTGAGCTAAAGCGTGTGATTACCGTGCTTGGTCGTCGCCAGAAAAACAATCCGGTGCTGATTGGTGAGCCTGGCGTTGGTAAAACTGCCATCGTCGAAGGGCTGGCGCGCCGCATCAACGAGGGCAACGTCCCGCCTACCCTGCGCGGCAAACGGATTGTCTCGTTGAACATTGGCGGCATGGTTGCCGGTGCGATGTTCCGGGGACAGTTTGAGCAGCGAGTCAAATCCATCCTTGAGGAGCTGCGCCAGGCTCCTGAAGTGATTGTCTTTATAGATGAATTGCATACTGTGGTCGGCGCGGGCGCTGCTGAAGGGGCCGTCGGGGCGGGCGATATGATTAAGCCCGCATTGGCTCGTGGCGAGCTGCGCTGTATCGGCGCCACCACGCTGGACGAGTATCGCAAACATGTCGAGAAAGACGCCGCCCTGGAGCGCCGCTTCCAGCCAATCATGGTTGACGAGCCTTCTGTGGAAGAGGCTATCGAGATGCTGCGCATCGTCCGGCCTAACTACGAGATCCACCACGGCGTCAGTATCACCAATGAAGCCATTGAGGCCGCGGTCAAGCTCTCTGACCGCTACATCAATGATCGCTTCTTGCCGGATAAAGCCATCGACGTGATGGACGAAGCTGGCTCAGCCATGCGCCTGGAGGCGACCGAGCAGGGCATCGTCAGCCCAACTTTGATCTCCGATCTGGAGAAAGAGCTAACCGAGATTCAGGCGCAGAAAGAGGCCGCGGCTAACGCCGAGGACTACGAACGCGCCGCCATGATGCGCCAGCAAGAGCTACTGACGCTCAGCAAACTGGAAAAGGCTCGCGTCGAGTCGGGCAGCGCCGTGGCGTTGATTGTGGAGCCTGAGCATGTCGCTCGCATCGTCGAGAACTGGACCGGCGTGCCGATCAGCCAGATGCTGGAAAGTGAGCGTCAGAACCTGCGTCACCTGGAAGATGATCTGCGCAAGCGTGTCATTGGTCAGGATGAAGCGATTGGCGTTGTCGCGCGTGCCATTCGCCGCTCGCGCGCTGGCTTGAAAGATCCTAAACGCCCGATTGGCTCCTTCCTCTTCCTCGGCCCAACTGGCGTGGGCAAGACGGAACTGGCAAGGGCGCTGGCATCCGAGCTGTTCGGTGGCGAGGACCATATGATCCGACTCGACATGTCGGAGTATATGGAGCCACATACCGTTTCTCGCCTCTTCGGCAGCCCTCCCGGCTACGTTGGACATGATGAGGGCGGTCAACTGACCGAGATGGTACGCCGTCGCCCATATAGCGTGATTCTGCTCGACGAGGTCGAGAAAGCGCATCCTGAAGTCTTCAATGCGCTGCTACAGATCATGGATGATGGACGCCTGACGGATGGCCAGGGACGCACAGTAGACTTTAAGAATACAGTAGTGATCATGACCAGCAACGCCGGTAGCGCCGACCTGAAGCGCGCCGTCCGCATCGGCTTCTCGGCGAAGACCGGTGAGGATGATCGCAGCGAGCAGCACGAAGCGATGCGCTCGAAGGCGATGGAGGGACTGAAACGCCTCTTCCGCCCCGAGTTCATCAACCGCATCGACCAGATTGTGGTCTTCCATTCTCTGGGTAAAATCGAGCTTTATCGCATCGTCGAGCTGATGCTTAACCAGGTGCGCCTGCGCTTGAGCGAGCAGGGCATCGAGCTGGCGGTCAGCGATGAGGCGCGAGACTTCTTACTCAAAGAAGGGTTCGATGAAGAGTACGGCGCTCGCCCATTGCGCCGCGCTATCCAGGCCTACGTCGATGACGCCCTGGCCGACGCACTGCTGAACGGTGAGATCGCCAGCGGCCAGATGGCTTACCTGACGGTCAGCGACGGCAAAATCGTTGTCCAGGCCCAGGAAATCACTCAAACCGTCTAAGCCTGTTAACATAGAACAATTGAAGGCCGCCGGTTGGATGCTTGAAAGGCATCCAACCGGCGGCTTTGCTATAGTATGCTGCGCAGATGTTCCAGTTCGCGCACATTGTTGATGATCTGCTCACGCCTACTTTCTTCCTCAATAACGGGTGCGACCAGTTCATGGAAGCGGGCCTCAAGCTGCTGCCAGCTTAGCGGATTGTGCGGATCGCCGAGCGGATAACGAGTCGCGGCATGAAACGCTCTTCCGTCGCGCATCTGGACCGCGGCCTCGGCCCTCCATTCAGCAGGATAATGGTCGTCCAGTTCCGATGACGAATAGCACTCGACTCGCTGCATGAGCGTCCTCACTGTGGGATGATGCAGCCACTGCTCTGTAAATACCGTCATCCCCGCCTGCCCGCTCAGCAGGGCGATGGCCGCGCCAAAGGGCATGCTAAACTGGGCATCGACGATGTTCTTTGCCTGCCGTTTCTGCTCGATGGGGTCTGCGATCAGGCCGCGACCGCCGGTGAGCACACCGCAGCGAATATGAGCAATCTCTTCAGGATCGGGCTGATGCCTGTCCCTAATTTCGAGCAGACAGTCGATGGGGCCATGCATATAGCGGCAGCAGGCATACGGCTTTAACGATACGTCCATAATGGCAAAATCCGCGCCGCGCTTGAGCTGGCTCTTATCGCTATCCGCAGAGTAGGCGCGGAGGAAGCCATAGCGGCCTTCAAGCATGCTGTTTGGTCCGATGAAACCAGCCGATGCTAACCGTGCAGCAGTAATACCTGCGTGCGACGACCAGCCGGGGTGCAGGCGTTTCGTCCATGCCCCGTCATGCAAATACGCCATCGAACCTGACGCCATGCTGCCAGCGATGCCGAACGCCCTGCCGGTCTGCTCAGGCGATAGCCCCAACAGGCGAGCGCTGGCAGCCGTGGCTCCAAATGTGCCACAGATCGCCGTCGGGTGAAAGCCACGATTATAAGCTGAAGCAGGATTGAGGGCCGCACCAACGCGCAATGTAACCTCGTAGCCAGCGACAACGGCGGCATAGAACTGCTCTACAGGGGAGTCTAATTGCTCCGCGAGCGCCAGGGCTGCTGGGAAGACGACCACTCCTGGATGCAGCGACGAGCGATTCTCCACATCGTCCATTTCTAAGCCGTGCGCCGCCACGCCATTGAGCAGGGCCGCCCATGACGCCTCGGCCCGCTCCTGCCGACCAAAAATAGTACTCCCCTGGGGCAATGCGGCGCCGGGGATGCTCTGCAAAAGACAATGCGCAGCCTGGCTGGATGGCAACGTTGAACCGCGCAACGTTACCGCAAGATGATCAAGCAGCAGGTACCGCACCCGGTCTTTTACAGCTTCCGGCAGGCTATCTGATGTTAACGTTGCGCAAAATTGAGCGAGTTCAGCAGTCTGGTCGATGGTCATCATAGCGCCCCCCTTTTTCAGGAAAATACTCTTACTTCGTACACCCCTTAGTATATCTCGTTGTAGTAAAGGAGCACAGTTGGATCTTTTTCTTTAATTCATCCGTGCTAACACTAGAGTTTGCACGGTAAACCATTATTCTGACACCTTTTGCGCTTTTGTGACAGCAGAAAAGCACAGGAGTGCCTTGTTTTTTCTAAAAAAGCTGAAATTTTTATTTTTTCCCTGCAATTCTCTATTGTAGAGGTCGTGGTATGCTTGAATAAGACCTTTATAACGATGGCGAGCAGGGGAAGTACTGGCGTGGTAGCATCGATGCATCACAAACATTTCCTTAAAGGCCAGGAGACAGAAGGCTATTCGAGGAAGAGAGAGAGCGACCTTGTATTTGAGCAGGCAGCCATCGGCGTTGCCTACATAGCGGCTAATGGTCGCTGGCTCCAGGTCAATCAAAAGCTATGCGATATTGTTGGATATAGCCGTGAGGAGCTTTTAGAAAAATCCTTCCAGGATATTACCTATCCCGATGATCTTCCAGCAAGCCTGGAAGGTTTTCGTCGTTTGCAAGCTGGCGAGATCCAGACGTGCTCGCTGGAGAAACGCTATTTGCATAAAACCGGCAAGCTTGTCTGGATCAACGTGACGGTATCGGTGGTACATGGTGATGAGAACGTCATAGTACACCAGATAGCTTTCGTCGAAGATATTACCGAACGTAAGCATGCAGAAGCAGAACGTATTGATCTGTTGCAACGCGAACAAACGGCGCGCACTGAAGCGGAGGCAGTCAGGCTCCGGCTTGAGACGATACTTGAGACAATCGCGGAAGGCGTGCTGGTCTATGATCGAGTGGGAAACATTATTTTTGCCAGCACAGCCGCTCAAGAAATATTTCCTCTGAATGTATGGCCCGAGCACGCTTCCCTGCCACCAGAAGAGCGGGCCGCCCATTATATGCTGCGCGACGAGACCGGCCAGCCTATTCCGCCTGATCGGTCGCCTGTCCATCGCCTGTTGAATGGCGAGGTGCTCAAAGGCGCAACAGCCCTGGATGTCATCGTGAGCGCTCGCAATGGCGACAAGCTGCACTTGAGCCTGAGCGGCTCGCCAATGTACGATGCGCAACGCGCTATTATCGGAGCCGTGATTATCGCGCGCGACGTGACCGAGCGGCGCAGCCTGGAACTGCGCACGCGCAAAGCCCTTGAAGGGATGTTGGAGATGGCCAGAGCCCTGGTGCAGTTGCCGGAGAGTGCCGATGAGCTGGATATCGTTGGACGCCAACTGGCTGAGTTAACCTGCCATGTGCTAAACTGTAGACGTGTGGGGGTTGTCGTGATAGAGCCAGAAACGGAGATCCCTCGCCCCATAGCGGTAGTCGGACTTTCGTCTGAACAGGAAGAGCTATGGTGGGAGGAACAGCGCCAACAGGAAATTAGCCTGAATGATAGCCCGACTCCCGAACTGGTCGCGCTCCTGCGAGCTAATGAAGTGCTGGTCATCGATATGACACAACCTCCATTTAGTGACCAACCCAACCCATACAATATTAACGTGATGTTAGCAGTTCCTATGTGTATCGGTGAGCGCCTGATTGGCATCATGACGCTCGATTACGGCGATGATACGCATCATCAGTATAAAGAAGAGGACATCGCGCTCGCCAGCGCGGTCGCCCGGCTATCGGCCTTGGTGATTGAACGCCAGCGCCTGTTGAGCGAACAAGCGGCCTCGCAAGGTCGCGAGCTGGCTCTGCGTGAGGCTAACGCCCGGATGGAAGAGTTCCTCGGGGTTGCAAGCCACGAGCTGCGTACGCCTCTTACAACCATCAAAGCTAATGTGCAACTGGCGATGCGCCGCCTGAAATCAATTAATCAGTTGCCGGAAGCAATGCCCGACATTGTACTTGGAAAAGTCGAGGCCGCACAAAATATGCTTGAGCGTGCAGAGCGCCAGATCAGCGTGCTTAATCGCCTGGTCAGCGATATGGTTGATATATCACGCATCCAATCGAACAAACTACAATTACACCTGCGACAGGAGCCGTGCAACTTGATAACACTCGTTCAGGAAGTAATTCAAGAGCAGCGTAAAACATCGCCCGAGCGCGTGATTACATTGAGTGTACCTTCCTGCGTCATGGTCCCTGTGATTATTGACCATGACCGCATTACTCAAGTCCTGACAAACTACCTGTCAAACGCGCTCAAGTACTCAATGGCAGACAGGCCGGTAAGAGTGTGGATAGAGCGGATGGAGCAGCAAGCGCGCGTGCTGGTGCGAGATGAAGGGCCGGGGCTATCAAGCGAGGAGCAAGAGCAGATCTGGGAATGCTTCTACCAGGCCCCAGGCGTCAAAGTATTGAGCGGGTCCGGGGTGGGTCTGGGTCTCGGCCTGCACATCAGCCGCACGATCATAGAGCGCCATCAAGGACGGGTGGGGGTAGAGAGCAAATATGGAGAAGGCTCTACGTTCTGGTTTACGTTACCGCTGGCCCCAACAGTTACTCATCGGTTAAAGGAGCCAAGCCCATGAAATGGCGCAACCTGGCTGTGTTAGGCAGCATATCGCTGGCAACTTTAGGAGCGGCAATAGCCATTAAAAGCACTTTGCCCAGGCGTTTTCTGCTCGACAGCCCTGATGAAAAAGGGGAAACGCTGGATACCTCGGCATTGCCTGATATCGACGTGACTTTCCTGCGCTGCGGCAGCATCACCATTCCCGAGTTTATTGCTGTGCGTGGCGCTTTTTCGCTTGCTCCTCGCACTATTGCACATAGCGCGGTGCTGATCCAGCATCCTAAAGCGACGTTTCTCTACGATACCGGGCTCTGCTCCGATATCGCACTCTTCCTCATCGATCAATCGCTGTTCTTCCGCAAAACGCTGGCAAACTTTACTTTCGAGCGGTCGCTGGCCGAGCATCTTGAGCAGAGGGCGCTGAAGCCGCACGATCTGGACTTTGCGCTGATCTCTCATTTGCACTGGGATCACGTCAGCGGCATTCCTGATATCCCAGGCGTCCCCCTGCGCATCAATCGCGCCGAGTATGAGGAGTCGCAGCATGGCCTCCTCCAACAACATCGGGGGCTCTCCAGGCGTTTGATGGGAAACAATCCCGTCGAGCTGTTTGACTGTAATGGCCCTGCATATGAAGGATTCGGCTCAAGCTGCGACCTTCTGGGCGACGGATCAATAGTACTAGTACCTTTGGCAGGTCATACCATAGGAAATACCGGGCTATTTATTAATCGGTCCAATGGTTCACGCCTGTTATTGCTGGGCGATGCCGCCTGGGTTGCGGAAAACTATCTACGCCCGGCAACCATGCATCCCTTTATCTGGTCGCGCGTTACCAGTGATGACGAGCTGGCCTGTCAGACCTTGCGAGAGCTACACTATTTTTCCCAGCGACACCCGGAGATCCCCATGATTGCCATGCACGATGCCCGTCTGCAAGAGGCGTTTATACGCGTAGAGCAATCTCACCTGATACGTACGAGATAAGAGTATCTGCAGAGGTTCTCTTTTCGTTTCTCTAGTTGTATGATGAGTATAGGTATAAATGGATCTCTGGCGAAGGACACGGGAGCAAGATGCGAACGATTCACACCACTGGCAGCCATATTGATCGGCACGGTCGCCGCTTCAAGCGCATGAGCTTTGAGCAACGAGCAGAATTGCGCAAGCACTACAAGGCGCATATGCCTCGATGGAGGCATCCCTTTATCGGCTATCTTGCAAGCATTCCCCTGGTAGCGCTGGCCATGTATACAACGATGGTCATGCAAAAAGTGCTGGGATATCCTTATTTGCCCCACCCGCTCCTGGTTCTGGTGGTGCTATTTACCGCGCTCTTCTGGGGCGTTGGCCCTGCACTCTTTACCCTTGCATTGAGCACGCTCGCTATCGACTATTATACCCTTCCCCCTATCGGGACATTTAACATCATCACGAGAGAAGGGATACTACAGCTCCTCCCCTTCATCGTTAGTGGCCTGGCTATCGCGCTCATCGTAGCCCAGCGCGAGCGGGCAATGCTGGACGCCATCGCTGCCGAGCAGGAGTTACAGTCTTACGCGTTGGAACTGGAGGATGTGAATCAGAAGCTCAAAGACGCCAACCAGATGAAAGATAGCTTCCTCTCAATTGCTTCGCATGAACTGAAAACGCCCATCACCAGCATCCGGGGGCAGGCGCAGCTCATGTTGCGCCGCCTGTCGAAGCAGCAAGAACTCTCTCCCGAAATGGTTGCGGTCAGCACAACGCTGGAGAAAATCAATACTCAGACGGTCCGTCTGACATCACTGATTAATGACCTGATGGATGTCAGCAGCATTCGCACGGGGAAACTCGCGTTGCGTAAACAGCAGTGCGATATCAGGGAGATCTGCCGCCAGGTCGTGGATGATCAGCATTTCCTGACGGAGCGCACAATTCAGCTAGACCTGCCCCCTGAAACGCTAGAGATGCAGGTCGATTGCGACCGACTATCGCAGGTGCTGGTTAATCTGGTGAGCAACGCCATCAAATATTCGCCGCCGAAGAGCGCGGTTGAGGTCTGCATGCGCCGGGTCGGGAACAAGGCGATCATAAAGGTGCGTGACCACGGGCGTGGCATCGCCAAAAACCAGATCAAGTATATCTTCGACGCCTTCTATCGCACGCCCGAGGCGGAGAAATCGTCGCAGCGCGGTCTGGGCCTCGGTCTGGCGATCTCAAAGGATATCGTCGAGCGCCACAATGGGCGCATCTGGTGCGAGTCTGAGCCAAACAAGGGCAGTACCTTCTGCGTGGAACTGCCCATAGAGTAAGTAGCTGGTTTATCTTATCCCCTTTGCTATGCTAACGCATGTCAGGAGTCCATTGTCATAGAGGCAATGGCATAGCCTGGCGCCCCTACCACGTAGACCCAGTGCCGGCTGGCATCATCGCAATAAGGCTTTGACAGCTTTGTGGTATCTAATGGTTCCCAGGTACCGCTGGTCCCAGAACCATGCAGGCAGCTTACTGTATAGTAGAACAGCAAATGAGAACGAATGCCCGCAGGTGCATCGACCAGAATGTCCTCCCCCTGCCGGTTAAGCAAAATCGTGCGCTCAGAGGGAATCTGCGGAGATACGGTAACGGCTGTTGCTACCGCTTCTCCGCTTGATATACTGCTTTGCCAGGTCCCAGGCGTGCTATTCTGATTCTTTATCGGTATGGATATCCGAACTTGCGCAGTGATGGTGACATTGCCGCTCTCCGTAAGAGGAATATAGCCATGCGCAGTCAGCGATTTTCCCGCCGCTAATGTACTTAGACCAGGAGGACAAGACATCATGTTAACAATTGGAAAGTCATATTGTGGCTTCTCTCCCCTGGTTATTTGCGCGCTAAAAGCTCCATTGCAGGTATTTATGCCGATGGAACCATCAAGCATCACTTCCTGTTGACGATGATTCGTCAGCGTGATATCGACAGCCAGAAGTTCGCTGAGAAAGTAGGGGCCATCAGTGATGTTGAGTTTGAAGTCTAATCCATCTAATGGTGAAGATGGAGATACCACGCTACCAGAAGTACCTGCTGGATTCCCAAGAGGGCTACCGCCGGTAGAAGCAGGATGACGATTGAAAAACACTGACGCGGCACCTGTAATTATGCCAATTACTAGCACGGCAGCAATAGCATTCCCCAGCCGCCAGAGCCTGCCACGCCTGCTTGTAGATTTGCTCGACGAAGGGGCGTATGGTGGACGCGCCGCCCGTTGTGTGATCTCTTGCGGCTGCTGATCGTTCGCTTCTGCTGGCAACTCCAACAGACTATCCGCCTGTTGCAGGCGAAGGCGCACGCGGACCAGCATCTGCTCCTGTTCCTCTGCGCTAACGCTGGGAGGGGCAGGCAGCAATGGAGGCAACAGTGCCAGTACGTCCTGGGCGGAGGGGGCCTGTTCCTCGGGAAGATGATCATCGAAAGGTATTGTGCTCATAATTGATCTCCCTTCTCCAGCCTGGCATAGAGCTTTTGGAGCTGGCGGATTGTGCGCGCAAGCAGCTTGCTCACGGCCCCTTCTGAACGGCCCACAAGCGCCGCAATCTCGGCGAGGCGCAACTCGTTGCTATAGCGCAAACGCAGCAGTTCCTGTTGCGACGACGAGAGCTGAACCAGCGCGTGTGCGAGCCAGTCCAGCCTCTCCTGGTGCTCGCTATACTGCTCCGGCGTCAACTCCTGATCTTCCTGCTCTTGCACCTGTTCGAGCGGCAACAAGGTTAAGGCCGCGCGATGGCGGTAGCGATCAATGATCTTGTTCCGTGCCACGCGCCGCAGCCAGGCCAATTGGCGCTCCGGCGGAAGCTGTTCCAGCACGGAGCTTTGCAGCGCCGCCACAAAGACCTCCAGCAGCAGATCCTCAGCATCCTGCGGGTGCGCCACCTGCTGCAAAATCCCGTTCAAAATAAGCGGAGCAAAGCGATCATAGAGTTCCATATCCAGCATGCCAGCATTGCCATCGGCTTGCGCATCAGTAAATTGCATGCCCATCATTCCTTAATATGCGTATTGGAGAATTTCCTCTATAGACTTAATCGGATGAGCAGGCAAAATGGGACGTTGGGGATGCCGAGTTCCCAAAATCTGGACTCAGTTCAGGAAATATTCTCTCCCCAAATAGCGCATTCTCCCCTCCTAGCGGCTTTAGCATCTTATATACTGTTTAAATGCATCTGACACGGCAAATTGGTAATGGTGAATACTACTTTGTCGATAGTGCTTGTAATCTAATCGACCAGGGTTCACAGGAATCATGGACACCCTGGAGAATCGAATGGGTAAAAGTGGATGGCAACCTCATCAAGGGATAGGATGATATCTTGCTTTACTCATATCATTTTGAATGACTGGATTGGCTATTGCCGAAAGCGGGCCAATATGGTTTAATGGTGGCAGCCTTCTATCTTTATGGGGAGTTTTTTATTTTTTATCGAAAGGGATAGCGCGTGAGCAACGTGAAAGTGTACGGTCGCACCGCCGTCTACGCAGGGACCTTCGATCCTCTTACCAATGGGCATCTGAACATCGCGCGGCGCGCAGCCAAAATTTTTGATACCCTCATCGTTGCCGTTTACGCTTTTCCCTCGAAAAATCTGCTCTTCTCTGTCGATGAACGCGTGGCCCTCTGGCAAGCAGTCATAGAACATGAAAAAATACCCAATATACGCGTTGACAAATATACCGAACTAACAGTAGACTATGTGCGTTCAGTGGGAGGACAGGCAGTTATTAAAGGGTTGCGTTCGACCGCTGACTTTGAATCTGAATTCCAGCAAGGGCTAATGAATCATACGCTGGCACCAGAAATAGAGACTGTCTGCTTATTCACTAATCTGGAGCAACTTTACGTCAGTTCATCTTTGATCAAAGAAGTAGCTCGCCTGGGTGGCAATATCACCGATATGGTTCCCACTACAGTAGCACACGCTTTACATGAGAAATTTGGGATATAGCATTTTTTTCATCCGTAGGGACCTCCCACGATGAAGCGGGGAGCTACCGCGTCTAGCAGGGCAGGGGCAAGCCCTGCCCCTACGGTCGGCGGCAAGGAATTGCCCCTTTTGTCGGGAGCCATAGGCATGAGAAGGAGGGGAGGCATCTGATGGATATTCTGTATCTCGTAGACCGCCTGGAAAACCTCATTGCCAGCAGCCGGAAAATGCCCTTGCTCAATCAGATTATTATTAAAGAGGGCGAGCTCTTCGGCATCGTTGACCAGATGCGCACGTCGATCCCCGATGAGATCAAACAGGCGCGGCGTATCATCCAGGAGAAAGAGCGCATCATCGCTCAGGCCCAGGCCGACGCCGCAGGTATCCTGGCACGCGCCCGCGAAGAGACCGAGCGCGTGATGAATCGCGAAGGGCTATTGCAGGCAGCCGAAGACCGTTCTCAGGAGTTGGTTCAGCAGGCAAACGGGCAGGCACAGGACATGCTCCGGCAGGCGGAGGAGTATAGTGAGCGACTCAAGGTTGAGGCTGATGGCTACGTCATCGAGACGCTGCGGGCGTTGCGCGAGCATCTGATGAGCATCGAAACCGACATTGGGCGCACCATCCTGAGCGTTGAGCGCGGCCTCGAAAGCCTGGAGCAACCACCAGACGAGATGGAGCCAGCCGACGATGGGGAAGGGGACGAAGACCAGTTGCCGCCAGACCAGCCGCCCGCCCCGCGTCGCGCCTCGCTTGCCACAGACACAACGGGCGGGCCAACGTATTCGTAAATATAGGACTTTTCCGTGTTCCTCTCCGCTCACTCTTACCGACGGGATTCGCGCCCCGTTCGGGGTGCAGGGCCAGAGGAGAGGTGCAGGCAACGCCGCGACGCGGCGTTGTCTGCACCTCTCCTCTGGCTCACAGGGCTTCGCCCTGTGAGCATGACGAAAACTGAAAAGCCCTGTTCGTAAATATCGCAGGGCTTGACACCCTCTAACAGCTTGTCTATAATGAGCAAGCGCCAGCAGAGAAGATGGGACCATTATCCTTGCACCATAGCTTATTTATAGCCATTGTATTACACTCTGTGGAAAGGAAAATGTTCCATGATCTTTAACGTCGCACAGCTCATGAAGGCCCCGGTGGGAACGACATTGGAGTCGGACATTGACGAAGAGCAGGTCCAGCTCGATAACGATCTCAAGATCATCGGTCCCCTCAAGGGCCATGTGCGTCTGAGGCGCATTAACCAGGGCTTGCTGGCCGATGGCTGGGTGGATATCACGCTTCAACTTAGCTGCACGCGCTGCCTGAAAGAATTCGAGCAGCCAATGCATGTCATATTTGAAGAGCGTTTCTATCCGACCGTGGACGTACTCACGGGTATGCCGCTCCCTCCCGTCGATGCGGAGGACGCATTTCCCATTGACAGCCATCACCTGGTAGATCTAACCGAGCCAATACGGCAACAGGTATTGCTCGATATACCGATGGTCACGTTGTGCAAAGAAGATTGCGCGGGGCTCTGCTCGCAGTGCGGTCAGGACCTTAATCTGGGCACCTGCACATGCGAACCGGAAGTTGATAGCCGCTTGAGCATCTTAAAGACATTGTTGCAAGACCAGCCGAAATCATAGCGCATAGTTATCACAAGTAGATGTGCCTGATCAACACTCGGGCCTCATTACTGGTGGAAGAGGAGACAAATCTTATGGGAGCACTACCAAAACAGCGAGTCTCGCGCGCCCGGCAGGGAGAGCGCAGGGCTCACCATCATTTGAAATTGCCGCAGCTCGTTGCCTGTCCTCAGTGCAAAAGGCCGCGCCTGTCGCACCATGCCTGCCCCAATTGTGGGACATATCGAGGGCGTCAGGTTTTCCTGCCCAGGGCAAAAAAGTAATGTAGCGGGCGGCAGTGCAGTCATTCACGCATTTTTCGTTCTACGCGCTCGATATACGCTTGAAGCATACCGCACACTGCCCGCGTACTAGATTTTACTAAAGCCAATGAATATGATGACGACACAAGTCGCCTTTGTTTTTCCAGGGCAGGGCAGCCAGGCTATCGGGATGGGAGCGGATGTTTACGCCTCTTCCGCAGCAGCCAGGCGCGTCTTCGACACCGTTGACGAGACGCTCGGCTTCTCTCTCAGCACGCTCTGTTTTCATGGCCCGGAAGAAACATTACGCGCGACAATCAATGCTCAACCGGCGATCACAACCGTTAGCCTTGCCTACCTTGCAGCATTCCAGGAAGCCCTTTCTCCACAAAATTTCTCCTGGTCCTCGCCATTACTCCCGGCCTATACCGCTGGTCATAGCGTGGGCGAATGCACCACGCTGGTGGCCGCTGGCGTGATGGACCTCAAGGGCGCGGCGCTGTTGGTGCGCGAGCGAGGGCGGCTGATGCACGAAGATGAAACGACCTGTCCAGGGGGCATGGCCGCGCTGCTGGGGATGGACGCAGAAGCCGCACAGGAAATTTGTGAAGAGGCCACGCGGCAGGCTCTGGCGAATCTCCCTGCTGATAAGAAGGCCCCTCCCGGCTGGGGGCAGGTGGTTATTGCCAATTACAATGCTCCGGGGCAAATTGTCATCTCCGGCGAAGAGCACGCGCTGGCCCTGGCGATAGAGCTGGCAAGGGCACGCGGCGCCAAACGCGTCATGCCACTCGCCGTTAGCGGAGCGTTCCATTCGCCCGTGATGCAGCCAGCCGCCGCCAAACTGGCGCACTCAATCGAAAGCGCCAGCATAAACGATGCCGCCGTTCCCATTATCAGCAATATCGCGGCAGTACCGTTAATAGATGAGCATGCATTACGCGAAGAACTTGCTCAACAGGTAGCATCTTCGGTACAATGGGTAAAGACCATCGAATATCTGGCGGGTGCTGGAGTAACCACGTTCATTGAAATTGGGCCGGGGCAGGCGCTGACCGGGATGATCAAGCGCATCGCGAAGGGCGTCACCTTGATCAATATCGGGAGCGTGGCAGAAGTAGAGAAAGCGGCGGCGCAGGTACGAGATATGGGCCTGTTGGGATAGTGGGCTTGACACAATCTCGAAAAGCGCCTATCTTTGCAGTAATGTAGCTTGCAAAGTCTCTACAGCAAGCCATTCTTTGCAGACAGCCTGAGTAGTAGCTCTCCGCTTGATCGTGGGAGCGCGTCAGCAGCGTTGGCTGTCTGCAATAGCAAGCCAGTTCGGGTATTTACCCTGAAAGCTGACTTCTCAAGAAGAGAAAGAGGAAAGAGGTATGGCAGTGGAATCGCAGCCGAGAGGCGTTGTACGTGTAGCCCGGCAGGTGCTTTCAACCATTGTCACCAACACGGCATCGCAGATCCCGGGGGTCGCTCATATGGCTCATGCGAACGACCAGTGGTCGCGCTTGCTAGGCCGCGATCTTCCCAGGGACGGCGTTGCCCTGACCGTCAGAGAGAACAGCGTCTCTGCCGACCTGTATCTCGTCGTGGAAGCCGGTGTAAATATTGTCGAAGTAGGCACTGCTGTCCAGGAAGAAGTGGCAGCCGCAATCGAAGAGATGGTTGGAATGCAGGTCAAAGAGGTGAATGTCTACATCCAGGATGTAGCATAACCAGAATTTTTCGAGGAAACCATGCCAGGGATACGCAGACAGGCGCGAATGATCGCACTGCAAACACTCTACGAATACGATACCGCTCATCACGCCCCGACGGAGGTCTTGCAGCGTCATGCGGAGGAGCGCAATCTGCATCCTAAGGTTGTAGAATACGCAGGTGAGCTTGTTCACGGCGTCTGTGACCACCTTGCGGAAATCGATGCACACATCCAGAGCGCCGCGCGCGAGTGGCCTCTACAGCAGATGGCCCGCATCGACAAAAATATCCTAAGGCTTGCAATCTACGAAATTCTGTTTAATAATACGGTACCAGCCAAAGCGGCTATCAATGAGGCGGTGGAACTGGCCAAAATCTTCGGCGGTGACACTTCAAGCCGCTTCATCAATGGCGTGCTGGGCACAATATTTAATCGGGCACAACAACAGCCCACCCCTAAAGCGGAAAGCGAGGTGAAATAATGGCAACTCCAACTATTCATGATCGACTAAAGAAAATTATCGTTGACCAGTTAGGCGTCGATGAAAGCGAGGTCGTCCCTAGCGCATCCTTCGTCGAAGATCTGAACGCCGATTCTCTTGACCTGGTTGAACTCATTATGTCTCTTGAGGAGGAGTTCAAACTCCAAATCTCAGATGAGGATGCTGAGAAGATCACGACAGTGCAAGAGGCCGAAGATTATATAGAAGAACACTTGCGCTAAACACGCTCAAACGATGCGAGGGGTTTCCCACTTCACGGTGGTCGGCCCCTTTACCCACTTTTCCAACTTCTTTTTTTTCTTTTTTCCTTGTCACATTTTCCTTTGGTCGTGCATCTCTATATACATAGCAGCATATTACCAATGCCCTGCCAGGGCGAAGAGAGCTTTGCGAGTGAATATACTGCCCGCGGACCAGGCGATAGAGGCGCTCATTTATGAATATGGCAAACTGGTCTTCCACACCATCTACGCCCTGACCGGCGATTGGGAGGAAAGCCAGGATCTGACGCAGGATACCTTTCACCAGGCCCTGAGGGCAATCGATGCTGCCCGCGCCACCAGTGGCGCGCAATTTCATGCGAAAGCGTGGCTTTTACGCATTGCCGTCAATACCGTGCGGATGCAACGGCGCAGGCGCAACCTCTTCCGCTTCATTCCCTTCTCGCATATGCAGGAGGAGAAGACGCAAGAGACGCGGGAGATCGACGCTGAGATGCTGAGCAAACAGGCAGCTCCCGTTCAACCCGTCGGCTACGGGGCAACCGAGGCCGATGATCCGGCTGAACTGGTTCCCGAACAGGAGGCCGTGCGCGCCGTGATGGCAAAGCTGCCAGAGCCGTTGCGCCTTTGCCTGCTGCTTTCTGTCATCGGCGGCCTTTCAACGGCTGAAATCGCCACCATGCTCGACATGAAAGAGGCGGCAGTGCGCCAGCGTCTGGTGCGAGCGCGCAAACAATTTCAACAGCTCTATACCTATGAAAGCGGCGAAGAGATCTACGATCCTTCGACATCCGCTATCACGCACGGAGGCTCTGATATAGCCTCTACCAGTAAGGACGCTGCCGAAGACCAATCGCTGAGCAATCGTTCCCAGCGTTTGACGCTTTCCGCGCATCCTGCAACGACCAGGAGAAGCTATGCATAATGACTCTATCGAGACATTGCTGTTGCGCCATTACAGCAATGCAGGCCCGACGCCTCCCGCGATGGAGCAAAGAATTGTTGCTTCGGTACGGCTGGAGGCGCAAGAACTACGCCGCCAGGAGCGCATCGCACGCAACTGGCGTTCGCGCCCGGTGAGCCGACGCAGCATCATCAAGCTGGTTACTCTAGGCTCGGCGGGATTAGGGGTGGTCAGTATCGGCCTGGAGGGACTCCGCTCCCTTGAGTCGGCTCTGGTAGGCCAGGATACAACGCAACCGGCAGTTTCTTAATATTTGAACATGGGGATGCTATCGACGGGCATCTGCACGGCATAGGCCGGTAGAGAGCCAGATTCGATACACAACAAGAAAGGACATTTGATATGTTACCCGGATTTCATGGACTCGACCTCATCGTCATTCTGGTGATCGCTCTCCTGATCTTTGGACCAAAGAAGCTACCAGAAATGGGCTCCGCCATCGGCAAGAGCATTAAAGAGTTTCGTAAGGGCATGAATGAGTTGACGCAAGGGAAGGAAGAAGAGAAGTCGCCGGAAATCACCAGGCTTGAGCTTGAGTCAGCACAGCGCGAACTTGAGCGCCTGCGCAACCACTCCAACGTTGTCGAAGCCGCTCAGCCCGAGGTAAGCGCCAGCACAGAACTACATGGCTCCGAAGTTAAAACCGAGCTATAACGCTGCTTATACCTGCTTACAGGGGGAAACATGGCTTCTGGTAATATAGATCAGCACGATCCCTTCGAGGCACTCAGTGCTCTAAGCTCCGTCTTCGCCAACGCGGGTGCGGGTGAAGACGAAGGGGCTACCATGTCCCTGCTGGATCACCTGGAGGAGCTGCGCTGGCGCATCTTTAAGTCGCTGATCGCTATCGCGATTTTTAGTGTGATCGCGTTTATCTTCCGCGATGCTATTATGCACTTCCTGGCGGCTCCATTACCGAAAGAGGCGAATGCGCTCGGTACTGGTCATGGAGGGCAGCTCGTGGTGACAGGGCTGATGGAGGGCTTCACCGTCTTCCTCCTGATCTCCGTCGCAGCAGGAGTAGTCCTATCCCTACCGGTGATTCTCTATCAGACGTGGGCATTTATCGCGCCAGGACTGTATGCCCATGAGAAGAAGAAGGCGTTGCCGTTTATTGGCATCGGCATCGTGCTTTTCGTGGTTGGCATTACGCTGGGCTACATCGTCTTGCGCTTCCCAGTAGAATTTCTGGTCTCATTTGCCTCCAGCAGTTTTACCGAGCTGGTGACGGCCAATAGCTACTTTACCTTTGTGGCATTCTTTGTGCTGGCCTTCGGTCTGATCTTTGAACTGCCGCTGGTATTGACCTTCATGGCGCAAATTGGCCTGGTATCCGTGGATACGCTCAGGCAGAAGCGGGCGACGGCGCATATCGGTATGTGGATCGCCTCGACGTTCCTG
This sequence comes from Ktedonobacteraceae bacterium, assembly GCA_035650355.1. Taxonomy (GTDB): domain Bacteria; phylum Chloroflexota; class Ktedonobacteria; order Ktedonobacterales; family Ktedonobacteraceae; genus DASRHT01. The sequence goes on along the minus strand of DASRHT010000022.1, from coordinate 147,264 downwards.
ACGCCGGGCGCGGATATCTATAGCCCAATCATCCTGGGCGCCGCGATGTCGTTCCTCTACGAACTGACGATATTCTTCATCCGTATTACTGTTAAACAACCAACAAGCTAATTCACGCACAATGGACCCCTGCGGGGGTCCTGTTTTTTTGTCTTCATAAAGCAAGACCCGCCCGCTACAGCGATTGCTTCGTTAAGAGTTTAGCCCTGGTGCGCTCATCGCTGCTTTCGACTTCGTTGCCATCTACCCAACGCCCGAAACGCCCCCACAGGAGTGCGATTGCCAGCAGGTACAGGATCGCCGCCCCGATAAACACGGGGGCAAAGCCCAGATTGGCGATAATCAGACCGCCGATGGGAGCCGTGAGCGCCCAGGCGATCTGAAACGCGGCCTGGTAACTACTATTGGCCAGGCCACGATGCTGCCTGGGGACGGCCTCCATCGAAAAGACCTGTAAGATCCCCGCCGACATATCCATCATGCCTTGCCGCAAGGGATAGAGGACCGCCGCCAGCGGCAGGATGCTGGTCAACCCAACCACCAGCATTACAGGGATGCTGAGCAATCTGGTGACGGCAATAGTATTAACTTTACCGATGCGCAGGGCCAGCCAGGGAGCTGCCAGCGTCAATACGGCGTTGAGCGCGTTCGCTGTGCCATCAATCACGCCAAACAGGGCTGAGGAGGCTCCCAGATGCTGCACAAAGTAGATGTTGAAGTAGGGGATAAACAGGCCAGCCCCCAGGCCGATCAGCACCTGCACAACCACCAGAGCAAATAACGCGCTTCCCAGCATCGCCCGCCACTCGCCCGGCGATTGCAAGCGCGCAAGAGTTGCCAGCGTCTGCTGCCGCCAATCAGAGCGACCATGCTGCGCCTCCTGATCTACCTGAGTCAGAACGGGATTTGTCCGTTTAGCCGGGCGATCATGCTCCATCAGAAAGATAGGGATCAGGCTTGGTCCGGCGACGATACCGGCAAATAGCAATGCGAGCTGGTAGGAGCGCGGCACGCTTTGACTTGCCAGCAGCCACGCGACCCCAGCAGGCAAGCGAGCCATCAGCCAGGGGATAGAGCGAAACCACACGGGCAGCGCACCGCCAATGATCTCACCCAGGACGGTCGTAGTCAGCACCAGCACGATATTGAGGCTAAAGAGTAAAGAGCGCTCCTGCGGAGTGCTATGCGTCGTTAAAAAGGGAGCGTTAACGACCAGGATAAACGCGCCCCCAATGCCAGCGAGAAACGCGCTTGCCAGCAGGGGAAATGGCTGGCGAAAAAGAAATTGCCCCAGGGCCGCAATGCCAATCAGCAAGCTCGACCAGAGGATAATGGCTTTGCCACTGAAGCGATCAACGCAGACGCCGGCAGGGAAGATCGCAATGCCGGCGCCAATAGTGCCGATAAATAGCACAAGGCCAATAAAATCGGCCTTATACCCCAGGGAAACCAGGTAGAGGTTGTACAAAACCAGGACCATGCCAATGCTGATCCCGTTCAGCGCATTACTGATCAGGTACAGGCGGGCGTTTCGCTGAAAACGCCCGAACTCCTGTATATACTCAACGAGAAGGGACATCTTTGAGTTGACTGGCTGTCACGACCTGCCTATCCTGCGAGTAGCCATTAGAGGGCGCTTCTGTCGCAATTGCGGGAGTCTTCTCCTCTATTAACATCTGATAGCCGGGACTCTTAAACTGCAACCCCCCCTCCTTTTGCGCGATGCGGGGTCTGCTCGTCAAGCCTGGCAGGAAAAAGACCTTGAAGATCGTTTTTGCCTGAACGGCGCGAGCCCTGAACTCGATTACGGCGTCAGCCACGCGGTCAGAGGTCTGCTCCACCTGCTTATCAAGCGACTGAACACGAGCGGGGACGCTTGCTACAGTGCGCACAATGGCATTTTCGTTCGAGGAGGGAGGCACGCCTTGAGCAGCGGATTCCGTTGTTTTGTTCAGGCTATCGACGGTTGGGCGCAGCATCTTCACCAGTTCGGACTTCTGACGCACCCAGGACATGCCAAAGGTCATGGCAATGTTAAACGCCAGAGAGATCACAATAAAAACGAAGATAAAGATACCGATCACGATAGCAGCAATCTGGCCCCACGCGGCCAGGGTGGGATTGACGGCTAGCATCAGTAGGGTCATTATTCACCTCCTGCCGCAGCCTGCGCTTCCATTTGCTGCCTGCGGCGCTCTTCGGCCCGGCTCCTCACATGGCCCTTGCCCAGGAATATCCGCAGCATCTGCTGTCCGGCCACCACCGCAGCCACAGCACGCACGCTCGGGCCCAGAGCAGCTTCAGAAGTCAATCGCGTTGTGGCTCCGATGGTCGATACTGTATTCCCCGCTGACTTCGCGGTACTTTTCACAATCCCGATAGTCTCCTGAACCGAGGCCAGCAAAGGCGACATCTCGTTACGGACCGTGGTCACGGTACGCATCAGCAGGAAAATCGAGTATATTTGTAAAAAGGTTGCAATTACCATCAACGCGGCGAGCAGCATCAGGAAAATGTAGAGCACCTCCAGCAGCACGCCAAACACCGCAGCCAGAACGATTCCTATGATAAGTAAGAGCAGGAGAATCCCTCCCGCTATCATCGCATTCTTCGCAGCACCTTGCATAGTGTGCCTCCCAATACAATGCTAAAGTAATTCTGTTTCATTATAGCGCATATACGCGAACACTTGTAGGGCCTTCCTTGCAGCCGACCTGAGCGAAGCTAGCGCGTCAGCAGCGTTGGTCGGCTGTATAACCAGACAGGTCTTGCATCTACCCTGCACCACGACCCGTTTACATTTTCTCCGTAGGGGTAGGTCTTGCACCTGCCCTGCTTGTGCTTTCCACCCCTCGTCTCCCTTTCTGCACCTACCCTGCGAAGGATCGGTCCCGGTATAGGGCAGGTGCAAGACCTGCCCCTACGCTTAACACGAAATTCAGCCCCTAAGCGACTACATCCAATAACAGAGAAGTAACATTAGAAAGCTGAACATGTAATAAAAGAATGCTGAGACTTTCTAGCCGAGCTATGATTGCCTTGATTATTACGGATCTTCAAAGCAGATCCATCCGTATCACCTACATAGAGTAATTACGAGCTGTTCGATGGGATTGATCAGTAAAAGAGTAAGGAGACCATCATGTTTGCTTTACATACATTATTAGCCGACACTGTTGTAATGACTGGTAATATCTTTGGGTTTCACTTCGTCATTACGCTGAGCCAGATCATTTACTGGCTGATCGCGGCTATTGTCGGCATCATTGCGGAGTTCATTGTTGGTTGGCGACTCCCCTTTGGCTTTATTGGCGCTATTCTCGCCGCGCTGCTGGGCATCTGGCTGCTGACCGATGTCTTCGCCATCTCTATCCCCGGCGATGTCTTTGTTTACGGCGTTCCCCTGTTCAAGGCGCTACTGGGGGCGATCATTTTAGTCGCTTTGTGGCACCTCATCACTTACCGCTCATGGGGCCGTCGCCGTCGCTACGCATAGAATCATGGAGCAACATTCCGGGGGCCGCCAACATGGCGGCCCCGTTTTTATTTTCGTCAGACATCATTATCAGGTCCAGGAACGCCGTTAAATTCCTCAGAGTGACGCGTTCATATTAATATATGTCATTTATATCGAGGAGGATGCTATGCTTACTCTGACTGATACAGTCCTCTTGACGGGCAACATCTTCGGCGTCCATATTGTGGTGACCCTCAGTATGGTGATCTACCTGGCAATCGCGGCGGTGATCGGCCTGATCGCGGAGACCGTCGTTGGTTGGCGACTTCCATTCGGCATCGTCGGCGCTATTCTCGCCGCGCTGCTGGGCATCTGGCTACTCACAAACGTCGTGCAGGTGACGATCCCCGGCGATTTTACCATAGCCGGTCAGCCCATCCCATTGATCAAAGCACTGCTCGGCGCCTTCGTGGTCGTTATCATCTGGCATCTCATCACCTATCCCACCTGGCGTCATCGCCGCCGCTACTATCGCGGCTATCACGAAGAACACCGCCGGTACTACCGCGAGTGATAAACTGTCCGGTTAGCAAAAGGCCGTGGCAAGCGGCCTTCGTATTTTACGCCCGTTGTTGCCATTTTGTGTGATATAATAGCTCGTACATGCCACGGGTGAGCAGGGTAACATCCATCTCTGGCACAAATCCTGCAACCGGAGTGAGCATTTTGACCACCAGGTCAGGCAAAAAAAGCGGAAGAAGCTGCGGGGTTTTTACCCCTGCGGAGTGCCATCTCCCATCTTAAATACCATCCAAGCAATTTATTCTCAACGGCATCACTTTACCTGCGCGCACCAGCAGGTTTATCCGTAGGGGCAGTGCCTCGCGCCTGCCTTCGAACGACTACAGGGCAGGCGCGAGGCACTGCCCCTACGGGGTTACAGGTTACGTATGGCTGAATTTGCTGTATTGCGACATTTGGAACGTTGAATCGTATAGAATAAAAAGGTTAGACTGTTAAATTATTTTTGCTCACTGAGGGAGTAGTGGAGAACATTTATCAAGCAGAAAATGCTCCGGCGCCAGGGGGCCGCCAGTTGATGCAATTGAGTTACCAGGCCGCGCTCAACAGGTATAGAAAGCTACGCGGCCTGGCTCGTATTTCCTGGATCACCTGGATCATTACTATCGGTACAGTCGCCCTCTGGTGCTTTACGGCCTATCAAAGTGCATTGGCGGCGGGCGCACATACTCTGCCTCAAGTGCTCGCCAATATTGGCAATAACGCTGTTAACGTCCAGGATCAGGATAACGACGCGCTGACCAATGTGCTACTTACCTACGGAGCGAAAGATAATACGCTCATATTGCAAGGGCAGTACTGGCGTTTCATTACTCCCATCTTTCTCCACGTCAACCTGCTGCATGTCGGGCTGAATATGTTCAATTTTCTCATCCTGGGCATCTTCCTGGAGCGCATCTTTGGACATATCCGTTTCTCGCTGATCTACCTGCTGACAGGAGTTATTAGCATTATCGCCAGCTTCTATTTCGCGCCGCAGGAAGTCAGTGTGGGAGCATCAGGGGCAATCTTTGGCCTGGTGGGGGCATATAGCGTTTTTGTCTTCAGCCACCGTCGTGCGTTCCGTAGCGGGGGTATCCCAGCGATGCTCTGGATCGTTATTGTAGTAGGCATTAATCTCAGTATAGGACTTTTCGTACAAAACGTTGATAACTATGCCCATGTTGGCGGGCTGGTGAGTGGATGCATTCTTGGCTGGTTGTTTACCCCACTTTACAAGCCATCATCGACACTGACACTCGTGGATACACATGGCCTCTCGCGACGCTGGCCCTTAGCGATCTTGACAATTTTAGGTACACTGGTACTGGCTATCATTGCACTATTTTTTAGCGGAAAATCATAATCGTAGGGATACCCCCGGCGGATACCCCTATAGATAGTGGAGGATCACCTGTGGAAGCACAAACAGACATACAGACCTACCTGGAGCAGGGCAGACAGGCGCTGTCAAAGGGGCAAGGGCGAGAAGCGGCGATTGCTTATGCCCACGGAGCGCAAATGGAGCCAGAGAACCCGACGGTTCACCTGGGACTGGCTGAGGCCAATCTTGCCCTGGGAAACTACGGGGTGGTACAGATGGCGTGTCGTCGGGTGCAGGAATTACAGCCAGCAGGTGGCCTGGAAAGTATGATCGCTCAGGCTTTGCTTGATCTGCTGGACCGTCGCTACGAGCGCGCCTTGCAAGGCGTCGATGCCGTCGTCAGGGAAGATCCCAGCGTCGCCTATGCTCATGCACTGCGGGCCCATCTGTTGCGCGTTCTCGGACAGGATTACGATGCCAATCTGGCGATCTCACGCGCGGCTCGCCTCTCCTATGGTGGCCGCTTCGAGGGCTGTTTCCCTCCTGTACAGCCACTCTACGGAGCCGGCTATAGCGGTGCTTCCGCCCCATACTCACCGGAGCAGGGCCAGCAAAATAGCCCGCCGCGCGTTGTGCGCGAGCCGGTGCCGACCTGGTCGCCTCCCAATGCCATGCAGCGGCAGGTCATCCGTACCCGCTTCACTCTAAGCCAGTACCCTTTCCTTGTGACCTACACGCTGATAGCAATCAACGTAGTAGTGTTCATCCTTTCATACGCGTTCCCCAGCATTCAAGATTTTGGCGTGCAGGTGAACGATTTGGTCCTCCAGGGAGAATACTGGCGGCTCTTCACAGCCATGTTTCTGCACGCGAATATTCTCCATATCGGGCTAAACATGCTCTCGCTATTCTTCATCGGACGGGCCGTCGAGATCTTCTACGGCAAATGGCGTTATCTCACCATCTACCTGGTTTCTGGTATCATTGGCGGTATTACATTTCTGTTCCTATCACCAGGGGATGCTGCGGTAGGAGCCTCCGGCGCAATTTTCGGAGTGTTCGGAGCCCTGGGCGTGTTCTACATTATGAACCGGCGGGCGTTAGGAGGATATGGCTCCGGTGCTATCAGCAACTGGCTCCTCTGGCTCGGTTTAAACCTGGCTTTCAGCTTCGCGCCCGGTATTGCCGGCTGGGCTCACTTCGGTGGCCTGTTTGGCGGCATGATCATGGCCTACCTGCTCGCTCCCCGGCAACGTTCCCGCCGAATATTATAATAGTGCAAGATCCAGAAGACGCTCAAACAGATAATGTTGAGCGTCTTTTTTTATTATTAACAGTGCTTGCTTGTTGGTGCCTGCGGTACACTGAAAGTAGAGAGTCGAGCTTGCAATCTCGCTGTGACCCGGCTGAGTCACAATGATCCTATCCATGCCCTTTACCCCCCTGCTCGACTCTCTTTTTTTCCCCTTTGTGTCACTCACGGCATAAATTACCCAGCAATTGCGTGACATCGATTGATCTTGTACAAGGTGTTAGAGCCTGTTTTGCAATCCAGGTAGCAAGAGCCCACCCTCTGCCCAGTGCAACTTTGGGTTGTTTACCAGATTTGGTGTGCCCAGGCAGAATATCTCTTGAAGAACCCATTGGCTTCTCGGTGGGAAATACCTTTGAAACAGAGAAGGACCCATGATTGTATTTCCAGCAGGAGCCAGGCACTGGTTCTTCGATGCCAATCGTGATGCTTCTGCCGCTACTGTGGTGTGGGCACGAACGGTCGCCTTCCTGCCTTGCAAAACACGCTCTTACAGCAAGGTGGTGCGAATTATTACTCGAGAGAGTTAATAATATTTAGAGAAATAAAAAGACTTCCGAAGGAGTCTTTCAGAGGGCTTCAGCCTGGCCGGGCATCATCGACGAAGCTGGAATCTTAACAGCACATCAGTAATAAGGTGGGCTAGTAGGTAGAACGAATGAGAAGGAAAGACTATGGCAAACATTGTACCGTACATCAATTTCGCGAAGAATGGTCAGGAGGCAATCAAGTTCTACAAGGGGGTGTTCGGTGGTGATGCCGAGGTGCAGTTTGAGGGCGAGCGCGCTATACACCTGGACTTCCACGCCGACGGTATTCACTTTATGGGCAGCGATCTCCAAAGCGATCAGGCCGCGTTGGAGCGCGGGAACGGTTACAGTCTGGTGCTGAATTGTGACAGCGAGGAACAACTGCGAGATTTCTATGCCAAGCTGGTGGACGGCGGCAAAGAGGTGTTTGCGCCGACCGACAGCGGCTGGGGTGCCATCATCGCCCACTGCACCGACCAGTTCGGTATCACCTGGCTGATGAACTACGACAAGCCGCAGAGCTAGCAGTCGGGGATGTCATTTCATGAGTGACCATAGTATGACAAGATTGAGGATTATCCGTAAGTTTTGCGCAAATCGGTAGCAACTGGCGCGTCTCACCTTCAGCGCCATTACGTGGGTGAGGACGTTTCTGCCTGGATACCTGCGATCCCCTGGCTCTCATGCGGTCGCCTGAGTGTTGCCAGGGCAGCGGGTACACTGGCAATAAAGATCAGTCCATAGCCAAGAACTTGAAACAGTCCCTGATCTGTCCCATAGGAGAGCGGCCCCATGATGGGGGCGCTCACGATCAGAAGCCACGCGGCCCATCTGGGAATTGCTCGTGCCCGCAACAAAGCAATGCCCAGCAGGACATAGCCAAACAGATGCCCAATGACCCAGCCAGTATGCACAGCGTACACCCACCCGTCCGTAATATAAGCATGCTGCAATTGGGGAAGTTGCGCGTTAAGATTTGACTGTGCCAGCATGTTAATCCAGAAAAACTCATCTGCCAGAAAGCCCCAGATGATACTTCCGATGAAGCCGCACACAATCCCGCTGATAGCCAGCCAGGGAGAACGCTTCATCGCCAGGCGACCCAGATAGACATAACTCAACGGATACAGATAGATGGCAAGGACCGTCACAAAAAAGAACACCTGGAGCAACAAAGGATTCGCATCTCGGAAAGCGGCGCCAACGATAGCGGGACTCGCCGTCCTACCGGTCTCTGGACAATTAGGATTGTTGTAGATGGGACAGGTAGCGAACGAGAGGGAGAGGGTGAGCGGCGCCAGGAGCAAACAGAGCGCGAAAAACGCACGCTGAAGCTTGCGGTAAACTGGCTCAGGTACTATGTTCTCCTGTTGTGAATGCTTTGCCATGAGATTCATTGAACCATCCTCCATGAAACTGTATCGTTGTGCTGCGCTCGCCCTCGAAGAAGCGATAGCACAAGTATAGCATGCAAAGAGCTACTTGAAACCCACCTGTAGACCCGATTTTCTCCGTCAATTGGCGCATTCCCATCTTGTCTCATTCTTGAGATAATGCTATGCTCTCCTAATAGCAACAGCGGCTTTTTATGAAGATATTCATTCAGCATCCAGGGAGATCAGTACAGCATAATGCAAAAAGATGAGATTGTCAGTGTCCCCGGCTGCTCACTCTGGACAACACGCCAGGGGAATGGGCCTGCGCTCGTATGTTGTCATGGAGGACCCGGCCTGTGGGACTACCTCGCGCCTGTGGCAGAGATGATTGATGATCTGGTGACGGTTTATCGCTACGAGCAACGCGCCTGTGGCCGATCAACTGGCGGTCCCCCCCTATGACGATGAAGCTTCATGCTGCTCACATTTCTTTATTATGTCGAATGTGAAAATCTTCTCACAAACCCCAAAAAGTAATTGACATTAGGGTTTTTATTGTGTATGCTTCGTCTTAGAATGAGTGTGACTGGGTACGAAAACGGAGAGAACGGATGGAATCTCACGTTTATACAACTGCTGAAGTTGTGCGCGCGACAGGCTTCTCTCACAAGCAACTGGATTATTGGGCCTCGACAGGATTGCTTGTGCCCGGTGAGCAGCAATCGCACGGACCAGGAACCCGCAGACTGTACTCTGTAGATGACCTGGTACAACTACAATTCATTCGTCACCTCAAAGGCTATGGGTGGTCAACACGCAAGATTGGACAAGCAGTAAAAACGCTACGAGAGGTAATGAACGTATCTGATCCGTTCAAATATGCAATTTTGGTGAATGGGAAAAATATGCTTATTGCCCTATGCAAAACAAAGGAAGGCGAACGAATCGCAATAGATGCGCTAAGCGTCGGTGGACAACAAGTTATGGGCATTGTTGTAGAGATGCTCATAGAAGAAGCCTATCAACTCACCACCGAGATTAAAGAACCTGCGAAGGATGAGAGAGTGATCCGATGAATACCATCGAGCTACAAAATACGTTGCTAGAAGCGCTAGACTTCGTCAATGCTCCTGGCTTTCAGCCCGAGGTTCGCTGGCCCAATGACCGCTCTATTCCTCATATCAGCAGTGCATATTTTATAGAGGGAAACCCCGCCGTCTATTTCAGCCAGTTCGAAGAAGTCAATACCGCGGCTCTGGCACAGCTATATCGTAGCATATGGAGTCAGGGCAAGGCACCGCTACTTTATGTCATTTCTCGTCAAGACATCCTGGTGTTCAACAGCTATGATGGTCCGCCCTCCAATCCAGATGAGATCCTTTCCAATGATGAAGCGCATCGCCATCGGCTCCTGCATCACTTACAATCTCTCTACGACATTGAGACTGCACGCCAGGAGATTGCAGATAAACTCAGAGACTATAAGCGCATCTTCTTAGATACTGGAGCATTCTGGCAAACAGAGGACGGGCAACATATTGACCGTGAGAAACGCGCCGATCAACGTTTATTAGATTCAATGGCTCTGCTACGCAGCCGTCTCCTTGCTATGAATCTCTCTTCAGAGGTTGCATACGCACTGTTGGGGCGCTCAATATTTATTCGCTATCTGGAAGATCGGGGTATCCTCACCGCAACACTGATCACACAAATCACGAATGGGCTTGCTCAAAATTATCTGACAACACTGACTAGTAAGGAAGTAACGTATGATCTTTTCGACTATCTCCACCAACGCTTTAATGGCGATATTTTCCCAGTAGATGAGCTAGAACGACAAGTGGTAAGCGAGGAGCATTTAAGACGGATACAGCGTTTTCTACAAAAGGAAGACCTGGAGACAGGACAGTTGTCTTTCTGGCCCTATGACTTCTCATACATTCCTATTGAACTCATCAGTGGTATTTATGATACTTTTTTATCTAAAGAGACACGTAGAGAGTTGGGAACCTATAATACTCCCTTAACATTAGTGGACTTTATTGTGGAAGAAACACTTCCTCTAGAAAAAATCACTCCTGAGATGACAATCCTTGATCCTGCCTGCGGCTCCGGCGTCTTCCTAGTGAAAACATACCAAAGGCTGATTGAGGCATGGAAACAACGCAATTCAGATCCTCTCTCTGTTCCTCAACTTACTAAGCTTATGAAGCAGAGCCTCTTTGGCGTCGATGTTCAACTTAATGCGATAAGAATTGCAGCCTTTAGCCTCTGCTTGTCGATGTTAGATTATCTGAAGAATGAGGACATCGTTCAGGAAAGCTTCCGTTTCCCACGTATGGAAACTTCAAATCTTATCCACGCTGATTTTTTCTCGGAGGCGATAGATCGTAGATTTTCCGATAAAAAGTTTGACCGCATCATCGGTAACCCTCCCTGGGGTAACGGTACGCTAAGAGGTTTAGCACTGAAGTGGGTGACGGACCGGAATCTTCCAACGGGGGACAAACAACTAGTGCAGGCATTCCTCTATCGCGCTCCACACCTCTGTGCGCAGCATGGAGAGGTAGCAATGCTGGCGCCAACGAAGAGTACCATCATTGTAGGTAGCGATACTCATCAGCAGTTTCGCCAAAAGTTTTTTGATATGTATCATGTGCGAGCTGTAGTAAATTTCTCCGCACTGGTGTATGAACTCTTCCCTGATTCTCTCAGCCCATCTATAGCTTTATTCTACCAATCTGAACAGCCTACTGAACAAAATAAGCTTATCTATGCAACGCCTAAGCCATCGTCATTATCACAATATCTGGGGGCAATCGTTATAGATTCAGCGGATATAAAACATCTGGAACGTGAAGAATTACGCTCTCATCCTACGCTCTGGAAAGTTGCCCTATGGGGCAACCCGCGCGATGCTGGCCTTATTGAGCGTTTGCAATCGTTGCCACAACTAGAGCATCTAGAACAAACAGGACAACTCAGAGAAGAGATTCAAGAGGGTTTTATTGTAGGGAACAGAAAAGCAGAAGCCCTCTGGCTACAAGGCATGCCTTGCGTAGATACTGACGCGTTCCAGCCATATGTTGTCAAGACACATGGAACCGTACAAGGGTTCCAATTCGAGCGGCCTCGCACTCCAACAATATATACTGGCCCTCTGGCGTTAATTCGCCGAAGCTTATGCCAGGCAGCTTTTTTTGTTGGAGATAAAGCGGCCTATCGTGATAAGATCACAGGCATTGCGGGACAGCCAGGAGAAGAACACCTCTTAAAATGGATCGTGGTGTACATAAATTCTACTCTGGCCCGCTACTATCATTTTCTTACCTCTACCTCCTGGGCCGTTGAACGAGGAACTACTCCTCATGGTGAATATAAGCGTATGCCCCTGATCATCCCTGTTAAAGATGATCCTCGTTTACAAGAGGCTCTCGCTCTCTTTGAAGAGATTGTGTTGCTTTATCAAAAACGTGATGAGCCATTGGGGGGAAGATATGATGAAGATATTGAAAAGGCAAAAAAGCGGATTGACGAATTGGTGTTTGATATATATGATTTAACTCCAATGGAACAGCAATTGGTACACGATATGGTAGAATATGAAATAAAGTTTTTTGAGTGGTCAAAACGCAAGACACGCCATACCAACGACGCGAAAGCTAGACCTGTGCGACCTCCAGAGACTCCTATGCTTGAAGAGTATGCACAGGCATTTATTGAAGTTGCTACGTCGTGCCTGCGCTATCAAAATCAGACATTAAATGCTAGAGTCTACCAGGATGACGCACCTTTAAGCGTGATAGAATTTGAGCTAGTGCAAACGGCTGATGCGCAAGCTGTGCGCCCTATAAGTAACTCAAAGGAATTATACGATTTGCTCTCTAAGCTAGATCGTCGTTTGTGGGAGCGTCAAGCCTCGACGCTGTACACGCGTCGGCATGTGCGTATTTACGATGGGCCGCGCTTCTATGTTATACGACCGCGTGAACGGCGCCTCTGGACGCGCTCTCAAGCTTATGCTGATGCTGGGAGCTTTGTTGCTCAGATATTAAGCCGCTCGAAAAGAGCAGCAGCGGGAGCAGTTCATTGAGTCTGCTAGACCAGTATCTACTAGATCAACAGTCTTTAGATGTTGATATGTCTGATATATTTGTTAGTCCCGAGAAATGGTCTGGCTTTCTTCAGGAAGTTTTGGAGACAACAGTAGCAGCTTATCTTACCCTGAGGCAGAACAATACTGTGAGTAGCAGTTGGGAAGAAGATACATTTACAATTAATATGGAAAGATGTATGAATCTACTCACTCGCAGGTACAAATCCCTTCTGCATGCAGAAACGCAGCGGCCCATTTACACTCCTGAAATGATGCTAGGCAAAGTATCACCAACAAAAGCGGTGAAATTGGACATCAAGATATGGGATATGAAGTGGAATAATGAGGATGAAATTTACTTCACATGGGAGTGTAAGCTCATTGTTGACAAAGCAAGAGAGGATAAGCATAGGCGCCTCGTTCCCGAGTATATTACAAATGGCATCGTTCGCTTCCTTGATGGAAATTGGAAGTACGCGCAAGCTGTAACTGATGCGGGAATTCTAGGATATGTTCTGTATGGCGAGGTAGCACAGATCGTAGAGACGATTAATCAGGAGATGCTAGCTATTCCCCAGAGTCGTGAATCATCAAGGAAAAAGGTTCGAGCGATGCAAGCTTTACAGGCTGCCAGAAGGTTATCTTCCTCTGATCAGCTCAAGCTTTGCAATCCCAGCCCCGTCAATAATTTCATCTTCTACGAATCCTGCCACCGTCGCCATTTCTGTAATCAAGATATTCGCCTGTATCACTTCTTCCTCACCTTCGACTTTGCTGCATAATGTATTGCTCAAAAAGGTAGCATTCTCCAGAAATCTCAGTTATACTTACTTTTGAGGATTTACCGTATTTTTTGGATCGAACAGATGCTAAGCCATAGCATATCTTCCCACCTGCTAACCTATCAAAAGTGTATTCAAAGGGCCCAGTATTCTCAGTAAGGAGCTGAGAATATCTTGCGCATTTCCTGGCAGAAAACAGGCAGCTCATGGGAGATCATTCTTGACCTTGATGTAGGTTTCGTCCCTACATAATCTGTGACGCCTGACTGCCAATCTACCTGGCTTCCGTTCATGGATCATGCACTGCGTTTCTTTGAAACAAGGACTACCTACCCTCCCGCCTGACGAAGGTAGCGCGTAGCAGCGTTGGCGGGCGGAATAGAAAGGAAGTTACACATGTCGCTCTGGATGAAAACCAAACGGTCGAGACAAATTGTGTTGAGTCTGGTTTCTGTCCTGCTCTCGGTAGCCGCGCTGCTGGCATCAGTGCCATCATCAACACATACTGCACATGCGGCACCATTAGTTGCGCTAGCGGCGTCGGATGCAACGGTCACAACAGCAGCGGCGGCTGATACGTCGCGTCCCCTGCGCGACCTGGCACAATTACCCTCTAGCAATCTGCTACTGGGCATACCAGGTGAGAATGAGGACGATGGGGTGATCCCTACCGATACCGGATTCACTGGCGATGGAGCGGTTCAGACAGCTCCTGGACCCCAGACTTCTCCTGGCATCTCCGGTCCGTCGCTCACCTTTGAAGGGTTGTCCAACCAGGACAATGCGAACTTATTTGGCTTCCAGGTCTCGCCGCCTGACCCGAACGGCGCGGTTGGCCGGAAATTCTTCGTTGAGATGGTGAATCTGACGTTCGCGGTATACTCTAAGACGGGTACCAGGTTGCTTGGTCCGGTGCCACTTGGTAATCTCTGGAGCGGCTTCGCGATCAACGACTGCACCGATCTGTCGGGCGATCCAGTCGTACTCTACGACAAGTTCGCAGATCGATGGATACTCACTCAGTTCACCACTCGCGGACCCATATTCTACAACTGCGTCGCAGTCTCCCAGACCAGTGACCCCACGGGCGCCTATTTCCGTTACGCCTTCAGCACCGGGGTGAACTTCCCAGACTATCCCAAGTATGGGATCTGGAGCAACGCTTACTTCCTCGCCACGCGTGAGTTTGCACCTGATAATTCGTTCGCCGGCATTGGCGCTTATGGGCTGGAGCGCGATAAGATGCTGGAGGGCGACCCGACGGCGCGCGCGGTGAAGTTCCTGCTTCCTCCAGGCAACACCCCCTTCCTGACAGGTGATGGCCTGCTCCCAGGCGATATTGACGGCTTTCGTCTGCCACCCGAGGACAGCTCAGAGCTATTCGTCGGGACTATGAACAAGGGTGCCCAATATAACGCGCCATTCGATGCGCTGAACGTTTTCCAGTTCTCGTTGAAGTGGGGCAAGAATCCGAAGGCTTCCTTCGGCCTGGCAACACAGCTCCCTGTGGCCCCGTTTGACTCAATCTTTCCATGCGGCGCCCCGGGGAGCCGTACTTGCATCCCGCAGCCGGGCACTACGAACAAGATTGACGTTCTCTCCTACCGGCAACGTCCTACCTTCCGGCTAGCGTACCGCAACTTCGGGGATTTCGAGACGTGGGTGACGAATCAGTCGGTCCAGGCCAGCCCCGGCGTGGCTGGCGTCCGCTGGTATGAGATCCGCAGGAATAACGACGGCAATGATGACAGGGATGGCAGCCGGATCTTCCTCTTCCAGCAAGGCACCTATGCCCCCAATGACGGCGTCAATCGCTGGATGGGGAGCGTTGCTATGGATAGGAAAGGCGACATCGCTCTGGGCTATAGCGTCTCCAACGGCACAAACGTCTTTCCAGGCATTCGTGTCACCGGGCGGCTGCGGCGCGACCCGCGGGGACAAATGACCCTGGGCGAGGCCGTGCTGATCAACGGCTCAGGATCGCAAACGGTGAGCAATCGCTGGGGCGACTATACGGATATGACCGTTGATCCCACCGACGACTGCACCTTCTGGTATGTCAACCAGTACTATCAGGTGACTTCAGCGCGTGGCTGGCAGACGCGCATCGGCAGCTTCAGCTTACCTGGCTGCAAGGGCGATGGCGGGGACGACTAGGGACATTCTCGACTGGCGCGGGCCGGGGATGCGCTTCCCGGCTCGCATCAGCCCATCTCATGTAATTTAGCAGCTTTTCTTCAAAGTTTATGCAGAAGACGACTGGCCTGAAGATAGCCAACCGTGCCATCAGGCTTGCGTATAAATGTGAGTTGGCTCCCTTTCCACGGCGGATCAAGAATCACGGCGCGATCTTTCTCACAGAAAGCAATTCTTCGAGGAGGCTGCAGAGGGCCACCGGGCGTCTCCCTGGTAGGATAGCCTCCCTTGAATTGGGAAATGATCACCAGTCCTTCGTCCACGAGGCGCACCTCCGTCCTGCTCAACGACGAGTCGTGCATCCCTTCATAAGCAGCTAGCTCTTCCCTTGTCAGCGCCAGAAATGTCGGCGGAGCCTCTACAATTCCAAGAATTTGCTGACGCAGCCACGGCATCAGTTCGGCTATTAGCGCGCCTCCTCTGCTTCCATTGGTCAAAATGGCAAGCGCAAACTGGCGGCCTGGAATCAATTGTAGAGACGAGATTTGTCCAGTGGTTATTCCCCCATGACCATCAAGGGTTTTTCTTAAAATCAATCTTTTGTCGGAACTCCTCTCTTTACAAGCATCCATAGCATCGAAAGCGCCATCATATATGAAAATGCTCTTCCTCGGGTGATTTGATATAGACATCTTTCGTAGGCACAAAACGCCGCTCATCACCTGATTGCGGTACATAGGCAAGAACATATTGCTTCCGGTTATTGAGGCGGATCACGAGACCATCAAGATCTTCTTCATACTTCCCGCCGTTTTTCTCTGGGGGAACAGGAGTATGTCCGTAAAACCAGCGCTGGACACGGTTTTTCAAGCCCAGACTGTCAAGAGTACACTCGATTGCTTCACGGTTGATTTTTCTATTTGAGGTCAATTCTAAGGAGATTTCCCGCCGTTTGTCGGGATCGCCAAGAGCGGCTTCAGAGATAGGAATGCTGGGAAGTGTATGGCTCATCACATAATAAGCCCCTTGAGCCAACAAGGGGAGCGCCCGCTCAAACTGTGCCCAGGCATCTAAAAAATCCTGTCCCCACCCTTCTCTGGCGAGCACCCATTCTCTGACGATCTCTGGTTCCCCTTTGTCGCCGGTTAAGACCGGACGGCCATCAACGAAGACGAGTTCGTCCTGCTCATCCCGCCGTACCCCAACGAACTTTCTGTATGACCCAAATTCTTCGGTGATATCGTCGTGATTTCCCCGCAAGCAATGGAAGTGCTCGGGAAATTGGAGCTTGAGATACATGATCATGGCTCCCGCCCCCAGCGAACGCACAATTTCTTTTTCCAATAATTCCTGGGTCCACTCCCCATCCAGGTTGATAACCCAATGGGAGCGTTCTTCCGAATGCACGATGTCGCCCAGGCACACGACATTGATATGACCCCGCTCCAAAAGTGCGAAAACCTGCTCGCCAGCCAGAGAACCTTCTGCAATATGCATCTTGAGAACAGCCAGCAGCATCTCCCGGCGAGCATGCAGGTCAGGAATGATCAAGGTCGGCAGATCAGGGAGATGTAGCAGACTACCAGGCTGAGGCAATACTTCGACAACAGCTTCAAGTGCTTCTCGATAGGTTTCGGGCGGTTCAAGTTGATCTCGCCCGGCGAAGGCGCTGAGTGCTTCAAAGGTGCTGGCCGGATTTTCTGATGGCTTCAGGCTGGTCATATGTCCTCGACTTTCTCATTTCTCCACAATATAGCAAGCGAATCAATCGCTTCTTTCATGATTGGTACTTTCTAAGTGAACCTCTTCTTCACCCTGTTCGTATTGCGCGAGGGCGACCTGGACTTCTTCTGCCAGGCTGCTCTGGATCGCAGCCGGATATGTATTGATGGTATTTTGCAGATGTTTGAGCGCCGCGATATGAGCTACACGGAGGGCCTGCTCATGCGGTACCTGGATATCGGGCGTGACCCCACATCCTTCCCAGTTGGTCCCGGTGCGCGGATCTCCTGGAGCTGTGTTGTCAGCAGGAGACAGAACTCCGTCCCGCTCGTCAGGTGAGCATACTCATTTGCTTCCTGTCGCCGTTGTACCATCTGCGCCATTTCCAGCGCACCATCCGGGAAGATGTAATGATCGCGCAGTTTCTCGACCAATTTTGAGATGATTTCATCACGCAATCTGGCGTCAATAGTATCATCTCTCATTTATTCTCTTTTTCTATCTCATGATCCCGAAAGAAGGCACGCCAGGGACCACAACCGAGCATGAAGGGTTGCATCAGCGCGCGTTCTGCCTGGACGGTATGCATCAGGTCGTGACCTGCCCACGTATGCAGCATCTGTGTTAGCGTGACTGTACCCAGTTTGGGATGCTGTACGGTCCGCGCCAGATCGTCATCCTTGACCTGCTTGAACAGGGTAAGGCTTTCCTGGCGATATTGTGCGAACGTGGCGGCAAGTTGTTCAGGAGTTTGCGCATCAAGGTCTGTGTGAGGCTGGTCTGGATCGAAATCGCTAAAATCCTGTCCCGTCAGAAAAGCGCGAAAGCGGACGGGAAAGACCTGCTGTTCCGCGACCAGTAAATGCTGCAAGCAATTGAGCGCCGACCACTCTCCGTCGGCTGGCGGACGTGTCAGCAGATCAACGGGCAGCGTACTGACCAGTCGCTGCCATCGCTCCGGCGTGGTAGAGAGGACCGCCTGCACTTGCTTTAACCAGGTATTCATAAGAAAATCTCCTTTTATCTTTTCCAGAATCTCCGACATCCCTCTTTGCTCGCCTGAGGGAATATCTTTACTCATCAGCCCAGCCCGCAAGTGGAACTAGAGAGGGTACGCTCTCCAGCAGCTTCAAGATCTCCTGATGAGGGGGAGCCAATCCAAGCTGCTGACAGAGGAAGATGGCGCGATCAAGGCGAGCCTGAGCACTAAGCTCATGTCCACAATTATCATACCAGGCAATCTTCTTTGGCTCGCTCGCTAACTCGAAGTAACGCTCTGCGTCCTTCACGGGAACAAAGTCGTCATTGCGGGCAAACTGAAAGAAGAGATGCGCGGGCGCAGCATTGCCAATATAATGGCAGGCATCGAGGGGAGCCATCGCGGTCAAATATGCCTGGAACTCTTCCGGTGGAGTCTCGTTGCGATCCCTCTCAATCAACGGATGAGAGGACGTTCGCATGAGATCCGAAAGGGAATACCATCCTGCCATCAGCACATATGCCTTGATTCTGCGTTCAATTCCCGCAATTGCTCCGCCAAAGGTCGCGCCATAACTATGACCAACGTAGCCCAGGGCATCAGGTGAAAGCGCAAAGTGCTCCAACAACAAATCGACTCCCCGGCGCACGTCCATAATCCACTGCAAATCGCCTTGCTGGGGTTCTGCAAGCTGTGGCTCATATTCCTCCGGTCGCCGAAAGGGAGCATCCAGGCAGAGTGAGACAAAGCCCAGGCGAGTAAGAATAACGGCCTCCTCCACAAATTCCGCTCGATTCCCCTCGCCCCAATGCCCAAAGATCAAGCCTGCCCGGGGTTTTGACTCGCGAGCAACAACGAGATAGCCCGATACCTTGCCACCCTGAGGGCTGGCATATGATACGTCCTGAATGATCGCCTCATCCTGGACGCGCTCTGAAAGTACCGTGAGAACAACCGGGGCCTTCTGGTCATACAGAAAACTGGATGGATCTAACATAATCGCGTCCTTACTTTTGCTTTTTTATCCAGCTATAGAATTCTTATCTTTTTCTTTTACCTGTTCCTTTCTATAAAGTTGCATCACTCATGCTCTTTTCTAAAAAATGCTTACCCTTCAATAAACGTAATACCAGGAGAGCAAGCAAAATGCCGCACAGGTCCAGCAGTAGATTGCGCGCATCTTTGTGTAAGCCCGGATGGGCGTTGAAGAGTATCTGAATGACCTCTTCAGTAAACGCGCCAAGCATCAGGCAGAGAATGTAGAGTCGCGCACGCTTACGCAGAGCGGGCATGAATAGCAGCACAATTATCCCTGCTAAACAGAACAGTACAACATGTCCAGCGATATAAGCTTGTGGCGTGGAGAAGATGAGATTGAAGATATAGCCAAACGGCTCCCACGCTTTGCTGAGCCAGGAGAAAGGAAAGAGTACGCAGCTTAAAGCCAGCACAACCAGCCAGGTCAGATGCGAACGGACGCCTTGTTTGAGGGTAATCCCCTGCTCAGCCACGATGCCGTGGAGCGCATCAATGAAAGTCGGCAGCCATAAGCGCAGCACCCCCCATGTGCCTCGCTCACGGTAAGCGTCGCGACAACACTGATGGAAAACTTGCAGAGTTGGTTCAGTATACTCATCCGCAAACTCGCCCGGGGTCAGGGCCAGCAACCAGCGATAGAGTAACAGCGAACAAGCAATAACCCAGGGGAGGCGATGGCGCATCGATTCATCCTCCATCAGTATGTGGGGCCAGCAGAGCTTTGTGCCGTGCCACGTTCAACGCCTGCTCCAGACGGCGCGCTTCGGCGCTGGCAACGAGCTTCCCAAAGTTCGTTATCCGATAATAGCGCCGGCGTTCATCGTCCAATGCGGGGTCCGGGCGCTCTTCAACCTCGGTGATCAGCCCGCCTGCCAGCATCTGTTTGATTGAGCGGTAGAGCGTGGTTGGTCCGATGCGCAACGTGCCGGCAGTCTGCTCGGCGATCTGCTGCATGATGCTATACCCATGCCGTTCGCCATCAACCAGAGCCAGCAGGATGTGAAACACCGCCGGCGAGAGTGGCAACATCTCTTCGGGATTCTCTGCTGATTTCATACACCATCCTTTACTCTGGAGTCCGGGTTAGTAGAAAGTATATCCAGAGCGGCTATAACCACCCTGAACCAGTTTATCTTCTTTTCCTTGCATCGTCAATGAGCCATCTGTCGTATGCAGAGCTGTTGACAGTGCTGATTTTACATGTTATTATAACCATAGTGGTTATAGTTATATTGGTAATATTTTTCATCACCGTCGTGCCGGAGCGCACATGTGCGAACCTCAGAAGCGCCTCTTGGAGAGAGGTACCGGGTTTGTATAAGGAAACATTGTAGTTATAGCGAAGGATTATCTGGATGAAAATGCATCAGCGAGTTATGAGAGCCATACAGCCATATTCGCTCTGGCTAGCTCTTCTGGCAGCGGGCCTGGTACTCTTCCCTTTTGACTGGTTAAGCGAGGTCTGGCCGCCTTTCGGATATATTTTCGACTGCGTTTTTGTTACAGCGCGCGAACACGCTATTGGACATACCACCCTCTTTTTGCTGGCGGGCTTACTGGTACTCTGCTCAATCGCGCGATTACGTCGAGCCCCGCTGCTCTACCTGCTCATGATGCTCCTGGGATCGCTGGGCGAAGAGTCTTTTCAGGCTCTCAGCACATGGAGAATGCCCAGCTATGGCGATGGGCGCGATCTCGGCTTCGACGCGCTCGGGTTTGTACTGGCCTATTTGCTTGTATGGGGATGGTCGCTGCTCAGGGACACGAAGGAGTGAAGCTCTGCTATGAATCCAATTTTCCCCCATTCACGCTTCAACAACCTGAATCTCGAACGTCTCCGCTTCATAGTAAAACCAGCGAAGCAGGCGCTCTCCCTCCTCGATCAGTGCAGCGCGAATTGTGGTTGCGAGCGGCTGAAACGGCTCTAGCAGCAATCTGGCCGTTTTTCGTGTCTGCTCGGTCTTCCACGTTCCATTTACAAAGCCGTCGATCAGGAATGTTGCCCGCACGCGACCAACCGTGAGGAAAACGGAGGAGCGGTATTCGTCGGCGATGATGCGCCTGCGGTCGGCGTGGGCGAGCAGCAGATTGTCAAACTCCGGGAGAAAGCGAGGAGGAACAGGGAGCGAGGCTTCAGGCAAAGGAGCGTCGATAAGATCAAGTAGTTCGTTGCCCTGCTCGTCGCGGAACGTGCGCAACGCTGGCTTGTATGCTTTCACGACGTCCTTCAGGCCGGTAAGCCCTGACCAAGTTTGCAGATCTTTGACAGTTGCCGGTCCGTATGTCGCCAGATAACGCAAGATGAGGCTGTGCAGGCCCTCTTCAGCATCAGCAAGCGGTCGCTCCAGCCAGGTGAGAGCAAGGGTCATGGCGGGGCTGCCGGTAAAATCCCAGAGGCCGCCAGGGGGAACCTGAACAAGCGGCAGATGCATGCGCACAGCATAGGCTAAGAGGGCTGGATCAACGTCAGGGAATAGCTCGGCTAGCTTAGCGCGGATCTCGACGAACGTGCGTGGCTGCTCCTGGATATATACGCGGGCCGCATCCACAAATCGGTCAATGGGCAACTGCTGCACCTGCTTGCCAAAAAAGGCGGACAGGGAGCGAGTCAGTGCCGGTTGAAGAGCGGAACGCAAAAGAGCGTAATCCTCCGCCGCCATCAGTTGTAGCGTAGCGCGCATCATCGTTGCCCTCACCGCCTGTCTGTCTTCCACCATGCGGACCAGTTCAGAGCGTTCATAGGAGCGCAAACGCGTCCATAGACCGATATAAGGTGAGTTAGGCAGTTGAGCCTGAAGCGCGATGAGCTGTCTCATCGCGGCAAGAGTTGGCAGAGATGTCCGCTCTAAAAGCATCTGGCGCGCCAGGGTGCTGCGATTTAGTTCATGTAATGTCAGAGTACGTTCGGCCATGTTTGTCCGTTTCCCTTCTTTCCGAGGTGAGCAATGATGATGTTTGCTATCCAGCTTACTTCCCAAAAAAGCGTTGCGTCAGCATCGCAATAAAGACGCCTTCAATTACCAGCCCGGCTATAGCTTCAAAGGCTGTGACCCAAAGTTGGGGCGAGCCAGGATGAAGAAAAGGCTCAGAAAAAACTCTTCCGTGGAAAGCTGTAATGCTTATCAACACTGCATCAAGAAATGACAAATGAGGCTCATAGTACATACCTAGCACAAAGTAGGCTATTGCACAGAATGAGACGATAACTATATAAGCAACAATAATGCGCCACATGCGATAGCCGTATCCTGTGAGTAGAGCAAGGAACATAGAAAAGCTCCATTTTCCAAAATAGTGCTGTTTCCAGAAAACCTTTCGCTGAAGAACATGGCGCCGATAGGCAAAACGGGCCATATCCTCATTCAACCCTTCACTTTGAAGTGCGAATGAAAGCTGATAATTGGCCCGAACGGCTCTTCGATACCCTCTAAGCCATTCATCTTTGTCCTTTGTTAAGCCAAACCATGTCAACGGCTGATAAGCCTCTTGCTCATCGCCGAGTATTTTGACATGTGTCCAATCCACTAGAGAGAGATTTGTATTGTCCCAACGAACGTCGGATAAAAAAGCAGAGCCACATTCTTTACTTTCTAGAAAGATACGACTGAGAATAGTTGCAGCATCACAGAAAGCTCCTCGTAAGGAAGCTCCTTCTAGATGTGCTTCGGTAAGGAAAGTGCCCTCTAAGCAAGCAGTATGCAAGTCGGCTTTCTCCAGGTGAGATCTAAATAAATTAGCTTTCTCTAAATGGACGCCAGCAAGGTAAGCATTCTCCAAATGAGCATCAGCAAGATTAGCACTTTCCAGATGCAGCTTTGCCATGTTTCGTTGTTCCTGAGGTGCTCTGGCCCACTCTATTCCACTTAGTCCGCCCCGTAAGCCTGCTAATGGTAGCCCATGCAAATCCATCTGACACAGATTAGCCCCTCGCAGATCCAACCCTTCGCGTTCTCGCTGATTCTCATCGCTCCAATTCACTGGTCCGTGTCCATTCTCATGCGTTGCCAACAACCATTCGACATCCGCCCGGCTTAATTTCATCCCTTTGAAAGGGTAGATGCCTTTTTCGATATCAGGCACAATGGCACGGCACTTAGTCAGTTCCTTCTGACGATTCGTATCGATCTCAGGTTCTGTACGCCAGGATTGGCCTAGTTCCTGCCAATGCTGATACCATTCTTCAGGAGATGACGGCAAGTACTGCGTTGGAACAGAAACGATCTGCTGGGTTTGCTGGCTCTGAAATAGTATGCCGAAAAGCTTGCTAATATATTTGTTCATCATGGCTTTCCTCCGCTACCTGTCTCTATCTCGTGACAAACTTCCCGCAGAAGCGTATTGGCTTTTGGAGCACGAAAAAGGCTGGTTGTGCCAAGTATCGACTAATATGTTTCTGAGTAGGCGTCGTCTACTCTGCCTAACTTTTCCGTAAAGCTTAAATAGTAATTTTTTCTCCTAAAATTTCTTTTTACATATATCTCCCCATCTACTAAATCCTATCACATAAACAGCATTCCTACCCAGCCTGGAGGGTTAATGACGCCGAGACTAACAGCTTTTAAGCCGCTCATCTTTGAGCAAGCCAAAACAATGCTGATCTTCAAAGCGGCCTTGAAAAAAGTAACGTTGGCGCAAAATTCCCTTATGGATGAAGCTAAGTTTGAATAATAGATTTCTGAAATAGAAAATTTCCCTTTTCTCTGTCACCTACTTCCCAAAAAACCGTTGCGTCAACATAGCGATAAAAACTCCTTCGATAACCAGTCCGGCTATGGCTTCAAAGGCTGTGACCCAGATTTGAGGAGTGTTTGAGGCAAATAAGCCGGAGAAGACGCGTCCATGAAAGGCGGTAATGCTCTCCAGAAATGCGACCTGTAAAGGCAGGTGGGGCGCATAGTAGAAGCCCAGGAGGAAGTATGCCAGGGCGCACAGGGAGACAATGATGAGGTAGGCCGCGATAATGCGCCACATGCGATAGCCATAGCCCGCCAGCAGAGCCAGCAACAGCGAGAAGAACCATTTGCCAAATTCACGCTGCTTCCACAACACCTTTCTTTGCAAAAACTGCGCTCGATAGGCAAAACGGGCCGCATCCTCGCTCAATCCCTGATTCTCCAGCACCACCGCCAGTTGACGATTGGCCCGAACCGCTACTTGATATTCCTCAATGCGCTCCCCTGCTCCTTTTACCCTGCCTCGCCTGCTCTTTTTGTGCCGCGCGACACTCTCATTGCCCAGCATCTTGAGCGAGGCCCAGTTTATCACGGAGAGGTTGACATCGCCCCAATGCACATCGACCATTGAGATAAAACCGAATTTCTCATCACCCAGCACCATATTGTCGAGGCTGGAGGCATGATCGAAGTAGACGAGGCGCAGATCAGCCCCCTGTAAATAGGCTTCCCTGAGACTTGCCGACTCCAGATGCGCCCTGAAAAAGTCTGCCCCCTCCAGGTGAGCCTGGAGCAGATGGATATCCTCCAGGTAGGCATTTCTAAAGCTCGCACCCGCTAAATAGGCTCCGTTGAGCCGCGCCCGCTCCAGGTGAGTCTCTCTGAGCGTCGCGCCCTCCAGATGGATCGCAGCCATATCGCGCTGCGCTACAGTCGCGACCTTCCAATCATCCCAGCGGAGAGAGCCAAGCATGCAAGCCATTGGCAAGCCGCGAAGATTCACTTCGCGCAAATCGGCGCCGCGCAGATCGAGGCCGAGCCGGTCACGCTGGCTCTCATCGTTCCAATCAACCGGTCCGAGTCCATCTTCATGCGTCGCCAGCAACCATTCGACATCCGCCCGGCTCAACTTAACTCCTCTGAAGGGGTAAATTCCTTTTTTGATATCAGGCACAATAGCACGTCGTTTGTTCAATTCTTGCTGGCGTTGCGCACTAATCTCCGGTTCCCAGCGCCACGGCTGCCCCTGTTTGACCCAGTGAAGATGCCAGGCATCCCTATTATTAGCGAGCAGACCAGTTGGAACAGGTAAAAGCCGCTTTGCTTGCTCTGATGGTACGGTAGAGCTTTGTGCTTGGCGCCCTAAAAGAAAGGAGAAGAGCGGTGCGAGAACAGAAAAACGCTTCCCCGGCTTACTCATCCAGGTGCCTCCCTACACTTTTTTAAATGGAATAATCCTTCCACAAGGCTTTATTGAGAGCTATGGGCCACGACGGCAACGATATGAGCGTACGCTTTGGTCTGCATGATCGTTGCGGTCGCGCCGGTATGAAGATCGATGGCATACAGCGTATTGTCAGCATAGAACGTCAGGGTGTGGTCGTCGAACCAGGCCCCCAACTCGACATATTGAGATGTTGATGTTGCCAGCAATTCAGGCCTGGAGGGCGCTAGCTGTGAGCCAGAGCCGCTAATCTGCACAGAGTAGATGGCGCTATGGCGGGTAAAAGGCGCATCGGCATCGTTGGAGAACACGATATAGACAAGTGTATGCCCATCCAATGAGAAGAGCGGCGTAGTTACCCAGTGGTATTCCGCGCTATTGCTCAGGGAGTGTTGCTCTGGCAGGATCACATGCGATGAGCCTAGACTCAATGGTTTCTCGTTGATCGTCGTCATATCGAGGCTATTAGCATAGGTTAAGGCATCAACATCTGGCGGCACGCTCCCATCGTTTGGAGAGGGTACGATTCCTTCGTAGCTGGAATAGAGGAGAGTATTGGCGGAGGGCGCAAGTTCCAGCGGCCCCTGCTGCGGGTCCTCATCCAGCAACAACTGTGGCCCACCTTCAGGGACTTTTGTCAGGTCCAACGTCCACAAGCCATACTGCACCTCATGATGATCGCCGCGATCATCGGTTAGCATCAGCGTCGTATCGCCCTTTTCGCCTGGTCCATTGAGAAAAGAGAAGATGCGAAAACAAGGGCAATCCGTTGACGACTGGAGATAGGCCAGGGAGGCTCCACTGAGCGGACCTGCATAGATAGCAATCGAGCCATTGCCATCCGCCGGTTCGGTGCTCCAGGCGATAGTTGTTCCATCACTACTAAGCACCATCGAAGTAATCACCTGATTCGGGAAGAGTGAGGCAATCTGTTTGGGTGTGCCGTCAAAGATTGCGGTCATCCATATGCCGTCGCCGCTATAGAGCAACTGACCGTCCGGCGTTATGATAGGAGGAACCGCCCGATTGTAGACATATCCTGGCGTTGAGAGTAATTGCGGAGTCCCACCTGTCGCGGAGACAAGGTAAATATTATTTCCCTGTTCATAGAGCAGGTCACGCCCTGATGGCAATTGAAGCGGAGCGGTAAAGCTGCTGCCTGGAGACTGCAAAGACGACGGAGTATCTTGAGCATCTACCTGCGATTGGCTGCCATGCGCAGCACTCGCAGATGCACGTTGTGGTTGCACCGCCTGGGGCAAATTATGGATCACCAGACCAATAAAAAGGAGCAGGAGCACACCAACAATTCCTAAGAGGGAGACAATACCTTTGTGGGAACCTGGCATCTCCCGTTCTGCATTAACACGCTCTTGCGGTCGCTCTGGTGGGCTAATTACCTGTCGCGTCAAAACTTTTTAACTCCATGAAACCTGTTAGCTGTGTCAATATACATGAAAATAACCAGACTCACAAGGAAAAGAGTCTACTCATTTTTCAGGCTGATTGATCGGCCTGAGTAGCCTTTTGTGAACCCTTGTCGGCGTGACGCAGAATAAAAGCCAGCGTTTTTTCCAAAACCTCCTTGCGATCATGATCTTTCATGATAACATGGTAGGAGCGATGGAAGGTGACAAGATATTTTTCCTGTGAACCAATCAGACGATAAATCTCTCGCCCGTCCCGTGGTGGTACAACATGGTCGTGACTTGAAACCATGATCAGCGCCGGGGCGGTAATTACGGGCAACTCTTCTCGCAGCCTGGGCAGATAGCGCAGCATGCTCTCTACGGGAGCCATCGGCGTCCAGCGGTAGACATCGCGCGTATAGAGACGCCGGGCCTCCGGGTCGCGCACATCTTCGCGCAGGGTCGGCAGCATCGGGGTCAGGCGTCGGGCGAGGCGTACCAGCGGGCGCGTCCAGGGGTACATGTGCAAGGGAGCGCACATAGTGATAATCCCATCAACCTTTTCATGCGCCGCAGTATGCAGGCAAAGAGCGCCTCCCAGTGAATGACCCACCAGAAATACCATATCGCATTGCTTGCGCAGGGTATACAGCTCATCGCGTACCGCGCCCGACCATTCGGCCCAGCCCAGAGGCAACATATCACGCACCTGCGTACCATGACCGGGCAATAAAATATTCTCCGCAACCATGCCATGTGAGCGCAGTAGCTCAGCCAGTTCCCTCATATCGTGCCTGCTGCCATTTAATCCGTGGATCAGCAAGACTCCTATCAAGGGTTGTCGCCTTGCAGGGGCTGGATGGTTTGGTAACTCCTCCGGTGATATGTCTGGCGTACTCATGCGGTTGATCCTTGTTTGCCCATTCTGCATCGATAACTTTTACCAGGCTTATACATTACAACGTTTTGCTGAGCCAAAGGGTTTCTTAATCCAAATTGTACAACATACATAGCCAGCAGGGCAGGGGCAAGCCCTGCTGGCTATATTTAACTGCATGCCCCACTGGGAGAAACGCCCGAGGAAATGAGATTATTGGGGCTTGTCACCATCACAATCGCCACGCCTGGGAAGGTATGATCGGGATAAAGCGTTCCCGACGTGGTAAAGGTAAAGGTCTTCGTGGTCGCGGTAGGATCAACAACCGTGCTGGCATTGGTCTGAGAGCGTCCATTGTTGGTGCTATAAGCGAACTGGATCATGCCGCCCGGGCTGTAGGGTGCGATATGAAAGGTAACGGTATAATTTAGAGTAATAGAACTGTTACAGGCGCTGCCCGCTATTGACGATGGGGTCACAGCCAGATCAATGCTGGTGACCTGGAATGGAGCCGCGAGCGCGCAGGTACCGGTCGGTTTGACCGTCGGCGAACTCACAGCATTAGGAGCGTTGGTAACTACGCCGCCCAGACCAGGATTGACGTTATCAGGATAGAGCGTTCCTGACCAGCTAAAGGCGTAGGTCTTCACCGTCTCGCCAGGAGCGAAGGCGATGCTGGCTCGCGGCGTAGAACGCCCGTTGTTGGTGGTATAGACAAACTGGACCGTGCCGCCCGGGCTGTTCGCGGGCGCATGAAATGTGGCGGTGTAGACTACATTGATGCTGGTGCCACAGGCCATACCGGCAATCGAGGCTGGGCTGACAGCCATATCGATACTGGTCACGCTAAACGGCGCCTGCGCGGGATTGCCCGGCGGCGAGCTGGTGGGCTGAGCAGTGGGGGTTGCTTGCGCAGGGGTGAGCGTTGCCGTTCCGGGGTTTCCTGATGCGCCAACGTTATCGGGATTGCCGCATCCCGCCAGCACAAACAGGGCAAGACAGATTAAAATGATAATTGCAGCAGGGCGTTTGAACATTGCCGTACTCCTACTATACTGATGTTATAAGACGAGATGATTGCTTTTTTAAGATTGGCGTCGCAGAACAAACGCTAGATCCGTTGCCAGCAACATCTCTCTGTAGTATCCTACCAATAGCATGCGGCGTTCTACTATGCAGCAGTTCACAATTTTTTTGTGAGTTCTTACGCGCCAGAAGCATAATAATGGCGTGCGCTTGAGCACCCGTAGAGACATATCCAAGCACATTACCAACATAATTTGGTAATATACATTTTTATATAAAGACGAAGACCCCTCATTGCGAAATGGGTCATTCAAGGAGATCGTAGATGAAATTTTCAACCAGGGCCATTCATGCAGGCCAGGAACCTGATCCCTCGACGGGCGCGATCATGACTCCTATTTTTCAAACGTCCACTTTTGCCCAGGCGGGCATGGGCGAACATAAAGGGTTTGAATATGCACGCACCGGCAACCCCACGCGTAGCGCGCTGGAGGAGTGTATCGCGGCACTGGAAAACGGCAAATATGGCCTGGCGTTTGCTTCGGGGATGGCGGCAGAGAATGCGATCCTCAGCCTGTTGAGCACAGGCGAGCATATGATTGCCTGCGACGATCTTTATGGCGGCAGCTACCGCATTTTTGAGAAGGTGATGAGCCGCTACAACGTCACAACATCGTATGTCACGGCCAGCAACATTGCCGATTACGAAAAAGCGATTCGCCCCAATAGTAAGCTGATCTGGCTGGAGACCCCTACCAATCCGCTGCTGCGGCTGATCGACATCAAAGCCATCGCAGATATCGCCCACCTCCATAACTTACTGCTCGTCGTAGATAACACCTTTGCCAGCCCTTATTTCCAGCAGCCATTGGACCTGGGAGCTGATATTGTGGTCCATAGCACCACTAAATATATCAACGGGCATAGCGACGTTATTGGCGGCGCGCTGGTGACGAACAACCAGGAGGTATACGAGTCGGTCAAATTTTTCCAGAACGCGGCTGGCGGCGTCCCTGGCCCCTTTGATGCCTGGTTGACGCTGCGGGGAATCAAAACCCTGGCGGTACGTATGCGCCAGCACGAAGAGAATGCCCGCACCATTGCCAGCTTCCTTGCGGAGCATCCACGCGTCGAGAAGGTCTACTATCCCGGCCTGCCCTCACATCCCGATTATGAGCTAGCCAGACGCCAGATGAGCGGTTTCGGGGGTATGGTCTCATTTCAGTTTAAAGGCACCGCCGCCGATGTAGATAAAGTAGTGCGCCGGCTCAAAATCTTTACCTTTGCCGAGAGTCTGGGAGGGATCGAATCGCTCGTCTGCCATCCTGTAAGCATGACGCATGGCTCCATCCCCAGAGAGATCCGCGAGGCGCGCGGCCTGACAGACACCCTGTTGCGCCTCTCAGTCGGCATCGAGGACGTGGAGGACCTGACCGCGGACCTGGAACAGGCGTTGGTATAGCGCGAACGGATGTCTTGCTCTTCCTGCCCTGGCGGACCGAACAGAGCACTGTAGGGGCGCGAAAAATACGATAGATAAAGCCCCTAGAGCCTTAGATTCGCCAGTGGCATTATCCAAACTATATCATTATTTTTACCTATTTTTGTTCCAGTAGTTCTTATGATGTTACTATTACGACGACAAACCGCTTAAATTAGAGAAGACTTCTGTGTTATATACATTTAAGAGCGCCTGAATACTCTCTTTAATTTGACCAATGGACTTATTATCAGGAGGCACCGGGGCTAATGGCAAATCGCATCATTTCCAGACAGCGCGCCCGTAAAGGGTTGCTCACGATCAGTATTGCTCTGCTGCTACTGTTGCTTTTAAGCGCGTGTGGCAGCGATCCACAAACGCAACAAATGCAACAGCAAGCGCAGCAGAACAAAGCTGCACTCGATCAAGTGCTTGCACAGGCCAGGGATATCGGCGTTCCCGCTGCTATGTTACAACCTATCCTGAGCCAGGCAACAGCATTAAGCCGAACTAATGCTCCTATTACAATTTTTTCCAATCAGCCCGCAACCGACTATTATACAAATCTGACGCAACGCTATGCCATGCTGACCATACAGGTGCGTGGGCTGGAAGCGCAAAGCACGCAGCAATCCGACTATCAGGCCACCATCGATCTGCAAACACTGGGCAACATTCTGGCTCAGAGGCAGGCGCAGGGCTTTAATGAGACCAAAATCTTTGCCGACCAGCTTGCCCAGGACCAGAACCTGATGGCCCAGGCCCAGTATCCCAAAAACTATATCCAGATTAGTGATAACGCCAAAACCACTATTGAGGCGCTGCGCTTGATGGGTCCGGCACACGATAAATTAAGCTCATTGCAACAGATTATCACACAACTGAAAGCCTCGCACCTGGATACGACCGCGCTTGAACAGCAGGAACAGTATGACCAGGATCTCTTCAGTCAGGCCAGTAATCCAGAAGATTTTACTCAGATCACCGACCAGGTCAATACACAATTGCTAGAAACCGTTGCCCTCTCGACCCAGGCTATTCCCTATGTGGGCGCAGCCAAGATCAGAGAGCTTACCGGCTACCTCCAGCAGATGAGCCAGTATGGGATGGATGTCACCGCCTATAAGAAAAGCCTCGATGCTGACCAGGCGTCTCTCGACGCGGCGCAATCGCTGAGCGACTTCCTGAAAGTCTCGGCGCAAATCGACAAAGATCTCGCTTCGGTTCAGTTTCCCCTCCTCAAGGGCAAGACGAACTACCTGTTGAGTCAATTCCATCAAGAGGTCGCCAATTGGGGCGGTAGCCACGTCTATCACGATGCGTATAATGGCGGTTCTTATCGGCTGGATTACGAGTACGATCAGCAGGGCATTGGCTCCGACGCGGATTATGCCGTGCAGACTGCACAGACGCAGGACGACTACATGGCCGCTATCGATCTCATCAATACGGATATGCAGCATTTGAAAGCAATGGAGGCCGACTATAGCGATAATACGCCTTACAATCAGCCTCATGCCGCCGATATGCGCTTGATGCAGAACTATGGCCTGAACTCCGGTCAGGTGATCGTAGTATCATTGATCGAGCAAACGCTGCGGCTCTACCAGAACGGCCAGCTCATCAAAGCGTTCTACATCACTTCGGGGCAATACGATAAGCCATCGCTGCCGGGCTACTGGCATATCTTCTTCCGCGAATCGCCGACCGTCTTTAAGTCGAGCGAGCCAAAGGGTTCGGCCTTCTGGTATCCTGATACCAAGATCAATTTCGCGATGGAATATCACGATGGCGGCTACTTCTTCCATGATAGCTGGTGGCGGGCAAACTACGGTCCAGGCACCAATTTCCCACACCTTGATAGCAGCGGCGACGTCCAGTTCTCGTACAATGGCAGCCACGGCTGCATCAATGTGCAGGAGGATCTGGCGGGCTGGCTCTACCATAATACCAGCTATGGAACGGCGGTTATCGTTTATTAATCCGGTTAGCGTTCGCAAAGGGGCTAAGAGGGCAGGGGCCAGCCCTGCCCCTACAGGACACTCGGGGTTTTGTTTGACCCAGCCAGGGCAGGGCCAGCCCTGCCCCTACAGGACACCTGATTTTTTGTTTGACATATCCAGAGGGCTTCTGCTATAATCTACGGGCACTATACTGAGTCCGACAGGGTTGTCGGCATTTTTATCAATTGGCCCATAGAGAAGGGGCAGACGTTTCGGGGAGGATTAAGACTCACATGCCCAATAATGCCGCTGCTGAGAAGCGCATGCGCCAGGAGCAGAAGCGCCGCGCACATAATCGCAGCATTAAATCGCTTGTAAAAACACAGGTCACCAAAGCGCGTGCGGCAATCGCCAGCACCAGCGTAAAGGCGGAGGACGCCACAGTCGCTGTCAGGGCCGCTGTCAGCGAACTGGACCGCGCCGCCAAGAAGGGCGTCATTCATAAGAGAAATGCGGCTCGCCGCAAGTCACGCCTGATGAAACAGCTTAATACAAAGTAAGTTCTCGCGCCCAATGCTCCGCCACTCTATCTGTTCACCGTTGCCGAGCAATGAGCGCATAGGAGGTTAAAGGGATGGCCGACAAAGAAGCTGTAACGAAGCCAGCAGGCCGGGCGTTGCTTGACGCTGTCGAAAGTGCTCAGTTACGGAAGGACATACCAGAAATTAAGTCGGGCGATACCGTTCGCCTGCAAGTGAAAGTCGTTGAGGGGAACCGCGAGCGTCTTCAGCCATTTGAAGGCGTTGTTATGCGCATCCGTGGCGGCGGCGTCAATCGCAACTTTACTGTACGCCGCATCACCAATGGCGTTGGCGTCGAACGTACATTCTTAGTTCATTCTCCCCGCATTGAGAAGATCGAAGTGCTGCGCCACGCTCGCGTACGCCGCAAACAGCTCTACTATTTGCGTGGTCTTACCGGCAAGGCTGCCCGCCTGAAGGAACTGCGCCCGATGACTGCCAAACAGGTAGCAGAAAAAGAAGCTGCGCAGGCCGCACGGGCTGAAGCTAAAGCTGCTGCAATCCGCACAGCCGATGATAACGCCTAAGCCTAAGGCAATGCCCACATTAGAGGAAGAAATGGCCCTGTTCGCACAGGGCTATTCCTTTGTGGCTGGCCTGGATGAAGCTGGACGCGGATGCCTCGCGGGACCGGTGGTAGCTGCCGCCGTGATTCTTCCCCTCGCAGCCGATACAACGCAGCTCATGGAACAGCTCGCGGGCGTTCAGGACTCTAAACAGGTCACGCGACTAAATCGGGAACGCCTCTATGATGTGATTATTCAGCACGCGCTGGCCGTGAGCGTCGGCGTTGGCTCGGTTGAAATGATTGACGAGCGCAACATTCTACAGGCCACGAAATATGCAATGCAAACCGCGCTTGCCCAACTTTTTCCAGCACCTCAGGCGTTGCTCTTAGATGCCTTGCTCCTGCCCACCGTTGCTCTACCACAACGCTCGATTATCAAGGGAGACGCTCGCTGCCTCTCTATCGCCGCTGCTTCCATCATCGCCAAAGTTACCCGCGATCACCTGATGCTCCAGTTGCACGAAGCGTACCCCCTCTACGGCTTTGATCAGCATAAGGGATACGGTACCGAAGCCCATCTCGCCGCACTCCACGCACACGGGGCCACTCCCTACCATCGTCATAGCTTCGCTCCCGTCCGCGAGCTGTTCAGCCTTTTTGCTCTGAGTGAAACTCCCCGCATAGATTCTTCCAGCAAGCTATAGCACACAACCCGTCTTTTTCTTTTTCAATCCCTTTTCAATCATTTTCTTTACATTCATGTTGTACAATTATTTCCAGTGCTGACAAAGGCTGAGTTTCAGTGACGCTGCTGCATATTCTTCAAATCCATGCAGCAATAAGTGGAGATTGTTGATGTTGCAAGATATCATTTTGTATCTCTTGTCTGGCAACGTCTATATTAGCAGCACCGCAGCAGATAATTATACAGGTAACTTTTGGGCTTGTCATACGTATTTTTCATGTATTGTAAGATTCGGCCATTATTCATTTTTGAGGGGTGAAATCGACTATGACCAACGAAGAGAGGAACCAGGAGCGAGCAGCATCAAATCCCTATGCAGCCGGAGGGCAGCCACCATACCCACCATCGCCGGGCACACCACCTTCCTATCCTTACACACCCGCCCCTCCGCCGCCGCAATCATATTACCAGCCAATCATGGAAAGCGCTCCTCAGGGCTATTCCCCAACACCGCCTCCTTATCCGCCTATGCAGCAACAGCCCTATCCTCCATACATGGGGGGTGGAGAAGCCGCCCAAACCTATATTCCCTCCCCTCCCTACCCCTATACGCCGCCAGTTGCACCCAGGAAGTCTAATCGCGGCCTGAAAATCCTGCTGATCGTGCTGGCGGTTATCGTAGTACTGGGAGCCAGTGGTGGCGTTCTCATTTATACTCTCACACGACCACAACCGGTCATTACCGTGACGAGTAGCTATGCGGTCAGTACTGTCCCAGCAGGCTCAACCAGCACAACCTTCCGCGTCAGAGGTCAAAAATTTTCAGGTTCGGAGGCCATCACCTTCCTGCTGGACGGCGTGCCCGCTCCTGGGAGCCAGGCCGCTTATAGCGACCAGGATGGGAACATCACGACGGACTTAACAGTAAATGAGAGCTGGACGCCAGGCAATCATATCATTACCGCCAAAGATGCTGATGGGTATACAACACAAACCGGCTCAAAGATCACGATTGTGCCACAGGGAGAGGCACATACTCCCGGTCCTAATGGTGCCCCGCCCGATGATACAACTGGCATGGTGCTCGCGACGATCACACTTAATCAAAACGGCTCTGAGACACGACACCTGACTATCTCAGGTCTCCCAGATCCACAAGGTGGTACGGTCTGTGGCGATGGTGACAATAACAAACCGATTACCGCTAATCAGACAAAGAACGGTATCACAGCCACTGTTACACTCACCGCGACGTGTAGCGGGACTTACAAAGCGGGAAGGCTCTCTTTTACAGAGACGGTGACCAGCGCCACATTCACCTTGACCAACAACGGCGTCACCGCCAACTGTCCCGCGACTGTTCCTTATGTCAGCCTGCGCCTCGATGGCACATTTACGAACGCAACGACCATCATCGGGAGCGCTTCATCTGATAAGTTCACTGTCAACTGTGATCAGGGCGTCGGCACCGTGACCGTCGATGCAGATACCGGCACCTGGACTGGCACAATACAACAACAAACCGGCAGTAGCAATGTATAAGGCAAAAACGCTTTTTGCTGCGCCTTACAAGTCCCGCCATTGAAAAAACATCCTGCTTCACCGGCAAGATCACGAAGCGTATCCCTTGTATGGATTTGATCAGTACAAGGGATACGGCACCCAAGCCACCATACCGCACTTCACGCCTATGGAATCAGCTCGACCATCACTTACAGCTTTGCCCCATACGCAAGCTGTTCAGCCTTTCCGCTCAGGTTGAAACTTCTCTCTCAGACTCTTCCAACACGCTACAGCGTACCAGGATGGCTTTTTCCTTTCTTTCCTCGCCAGATGCTATTTCTGATAGCGTAATATGATACTTGTTCGGTTCCTTTCCATCCTTCTTAACCATTCCTCAATGTTTTCTCAACATTTTCTTAACCCTCACCTTGTACAATATTCTTCCAGTCTTCTTAAAGACAGAGCTTCTGTAATATTGCTGCATATTCCTCAAACCTATGCAGCAATCGTGAGGATTGTTTTATAGCGTAAGACATCATTTTATGTCTTCCATTCGGCAACGTCTATATTAACAGCACCGCAGAATAAATTGTACAGGTAACTTTTTTTACTGTCATACGTATTTTTCATGTATACTAAAGACTCAGCCATTATCTAATTCTTTTGAGAGGTGAAAACGGCTATGACCAACGAAGAGAGCAATCAGGGGCAGGGCACTCCAGATCCCAATGCAGCGGCAGGGCAACCATCATTTCCACCGCCGCAGGACACGCCACCATCCTACCCTTATCCACCCGCACAGCAACCGCTTCAGCAGCCTATCACTGGGGGTAGCTCTCCGCAGAATTTTCCTGCGCCTCCTCCCTATATGCCTGCGCAACAACAACCATATCAGCAACCCAACTCAGGGGGTAGCAGCCCGCAGAATTTCCCAACGCCTCCCCCTTACATGCCTGCGCAACAACAACCATATCAGCAGCCTATCACCGGTGGCGCTCCTCAGGGCTATCCCCCCACGCCGCCCCCTTATCCCTATGCGCAACAACAGCCATATCCCCAGTACGCGGGAGGAGGGGAAGCTACGCAAGCCTATGCTCCTGCTCCTACTCCTTACCCCTATACGCCGCCCGTTGCGCCTAAGAAGTCGAACCGGGGCTTGAAAATCCTGCTGATCGTGCTGGCGGTTGTTGTGGTTCTGGGAGCCGGCGGAGGCGGTGTGCTCATTTATATTCTCACGCGGCCACAGCCGGTCATTACGGTGACGAGTAATTATAAAGTCGGCACACTGCCGGCAGGCTCAACCACCACGACCTTCCATATCATCGGCCAAAAATTCTCAGGGTCCGAAGCTATTACCTTCCTGCTAGATGGCGCGCCTGCTCCCGGGAGCCAGGCCGCTCATAGTGACAAGGATGGGGCTGTCACAACAGACTTGACGGTAGACGATAATTGGACGCAGGGCAATCATACCATCACCGCCAAAGACGCCGATGGGTATACGACGAAAATCGGCTCAAAGATCATGGTTGTGCCACAGGGAGAGGCTCATACCCCCGGCCCTAATGGCGCGCCGCCCGACGATGTAACCGGCACAGTACTGGCGACGATCACATTCAGTAATTCGGCCAATCAAAACGGTCCCGGGACACAGACCTTGCACATCACAGGTCACGCGGACCCTCAGGGGGGAACGGTTTGTGGCGATAACGACGACGGCAAACCGATTACCCATAATGAGACAACGAACGGCGTCGCCGCTACTGTTGCCACAACTCAGACGTGTAGTGGGACATATAAAGCCGGAAGGCTTACGTATACGGAGACCGTTACCAACGCCAAATTCACCTTCACAAAAGATGGTATCACGGTCACCTGCCCTGCGACTACGCCCTTCACGAACTTACACCTGGAAGGTACGTTTACAAATGCGACGACAATCAGCGGTGGCGCATCTTTCGACAGGTTCATCATCAACTGCGATCAAGGCGTCGGTCCTCTGACAATCGATGGGCAGACCGGCACCTGGACCGGGACGATGCAATAAGTCGGGATGGCAACTTGTAAGGCGAGGACAGGTTCTTCTTCGCCTTACAAATCCCGCCGCTGAAAAAACCACGCCGCCCCCATAGGCAGAACTACGCAGTAGATGACAGCCCAGATGATCATAGCTAAAGGAGCTGGCTCCGTTCCCACAAATGGACTCCTCATACTGAACTGCTGCAATACGTTCAAAGCGGTTGTAGGAGTGAGATAATACGAAGAGCCATGCCAGAGGGCATCGGTGGGCATGACCAGATTAATGACAATGGAAATGTCCCGGAAGGTCTGCACTTTGTCCGGCGCGATGATCTGGACAATATACAATATGACATTGACGATTTGCGCGCTGATAAATAACACCAGCGCAATAGCGCCATTGACAGTCGTTGGCATCAGCGCACTACTCAACGTCATCAATGCTAGCAGCACCAGCACCCCCAGTTCAAGCATGCCAACGGCATTCAATGCCTGTTCAGGCCAGTATCCTGTCCTCCAATAGATAATAGCCGTGAAGCCAAAGAAGAGCAAAGCGGTATAGGTTCCCAGAATCAAGTTATGGCATAGCCACTTGCCAAAAACGATCTCGTAACGCCTCAGCGGCTTGGGCACCATCACGACAAACGTGCCGGCCTCTACTTCGCCAGAGATCATACCTGCCGCCATGATAATCGTCATGAAGCTACTGAGCAGGTAGGCTAACCAGATGATCGGCACAATGGCAAAGATGCCGAGAGCGGAACTATACAGTTGTGGATCAATACCAGCGGGAACGCGCGTATGATCAACGGCATAATTGAATAGCAGCGCGAAGCCGCCCAGCATGAAAATGCTTAGTAGCAAGACGGCCAGGAAGAGACGGCGACGAATAACCTCTTTGAAGGTAAAGCGCGCGATTAACAACACTCCTATACTCTCCCTTACTGATCGTGACGCAATGCGCCGATGGTACGCAAAAAGAGATCTTCGAGCGAGCGACCGTGCGGGATCATCATATAGAGTCGCGCTCCACAATCATGAACGCCAGCGGCAATATCGGCTGCCTGCTCCTCATTTTGCACTTCGACAAGCAGATGAGATGGTTTATCCTCAACCTGCCGGACTGCCAGGGAGAGAGAGCCAAGATGACGCAGCAGTTCGTCGCTCACCCGATCCACATGCAGTTCCACTGTGAGGGGTTCATCGAAAAGCGACTGGGGCGGCCCTATTTTCAAGAGCTTGCCCCGATTGATAATCGCCACCCGATCACAGATCATCTCAACATCAACAAGCTGGTGGGAATTAAGGAAAACGCTGGTCCCTTCCGCTTTGAGGCGCAGCAGAATATTACGCATATCGCTCTGGCCCACCGGATCGAGGCCGGACACCGGCTCATCCAGAATAATCAGCTCGGGTCGATTGAGCAGCGCCTGCGCCAGGCCGATGCGTTGCAGCATCCCTTTAGAAAATGCCCCTAGCTTCTGCTGCTCGCGTCCCTCCAGACCAACGAGGACCAGCACTTCGGCGCACCGTTTAGCCAGAGTAGCGCCGTGTAGCCCGTAGAGCCGCCCGTGGAACTCCAGAAACTCTCGCGTTCGCAGCCAGCGATGAAAATTAGGTAGCTCCGGCAGATAACCAACTTTGCGCCGCATCTCCAGATCATCCACAGGTCGCCCCAGCACTCTGACTGTCCCAGATGTGGGTTTGACCAGGCCGGTGATGATCTTGACAATAGTACTTTTGCCTGCTCCGTTAGGGCCAAGAAAGCCGAAAGCCTCGCCACGGTGCATGACAAAGCTAACGTCATCCACCGCGACGAGCTGATGATAGACCTTTAAATTCTGAAGGGCAACGCCGCTAGTGCGTCCTGTAGCTCCCCGATTCATCAAGGGAGAGCTCAGCCCTTCAGCAAGGAATTCCTTGCGTAAATTTTCGACCTCGACAGCGGGCGATTCCTGTGGCACCTCTCTCACTCCTTGACGTCGCGCCTCCATGTGAGCACAATGGCCGTGACGATGAAGATCAGCGCGTAGACGAGAGCAACGAGCAGAATATGATTGCTATCGACCTTCACCAGCGGCGACGCCCCAATATCCTGCGCCCCATCTGGCAAAAGCGTTTTTGCCAGCATATTCAAATTGGGGCCGAGGAAATAGGCGGTCACGTTCAACCAGAAGTCGTTATGGGTAATGCGATTGGCAAGCGCCATAATGACCGTACCAATATTGTCAACCGGAAACCAGATCAGGGCCGCGCTCAGGCCAATCGTCAGCGAGCGGCCTAGCACGGACATCGCGGTCGCCATCAAGATGGTCACACCCATATTGATCATAATCGTCACAACGTACAGGCGTATATCAGCCCAGAATGCCGGCGTGAGCGATTGCAGCGGGTCCAGATTGCCTGTGACCAGCAAGACGAGCAGGTATGTTAGCAGCATGTTCAGCAGGAGACCGACGGCCAGCAACACCAGCGCCACAAGGATGACGGTCAGTAACTTCATCCCTAACAACTGCAATCGCCCGACGCCACGCGCCAGCAGGAGACGGATAGTGCCAAGCTGATATTCCAGACCTATCACGCTGGCAGTCAGAATGATGAGGAAAAAGCCGCTGAACACGCGCAATATGGCCAGATTCCCCTCCGTCCGGCTATAGAAGAACGGCAACGCATGATGGAGCAGGGTATCTTTAATATCAGGTGAAGTGAAGATGAGCAGATAGGGCAGGCAAATAACGCCGAGCCAGAGCAGCAGCATTAGCCAGGTTGCCCATTGGCGAGAAATCTTGAGCAATTCGCCCCGCAAGATGCCTAGAAAGCTGGGCGTTGACGTATGAAGCTTTGTTTTTTCTCCAGATGCGATAGATGCGCTCACTGCACACCTCCTTGACCACTGTTCGTCAGGCGCAGGAAAACCTGCTCCAGATCCTGGGTCGCCAGGCCGAGACTATCGGGTACAAAGCCAGCATTCACCAGGAAAAGATTGAGATCGCGTCCCCTGCCATCGGGGGCCGGCGTAATGAGCAGGCCATTATTACCAGGGCGCGCATCCTTGCCCCAGGGCTGCGATTTTAGCAGAGCTAACGCTTCCTGCGCCCGCTCCACCTTTACAGCATACTCATTTTGACCCCGGGTTAGCTCTTCAATCGTCGAGACGGTCACGAGCTTGCCCAGATTAATAATCGCGACGCGGGTACAAATTTGCTGCACCTCGGTCAGGAGATGGCTGGAGATAAAGACGGTCTTGCCCTCTGCGACCAGGCGATGCATCAGGTCGCGCATCTCAACAATGCCCGCCGGGTCCAGGCCGTTCGCAGGCTCGTCCAGGATCAGCAGATCGGGATCTTGCAATAGGGCAATGGCAACGCCCAGGCGCTGCTTCATGCCCAGAGAATAGGTTCGCACGCGGTCCTTCTGGCGCTTTTGCAGCCCGACCAGTTCGAGCACGGCGTCAATGCGCTTCTCCGGCACGGAGCCGAGCACCGAGCCAACGGCGCGCAGGTTATCGCGCCCAGACATGTAGAGATAGAGCGCAGGCGTCTCAATGAGCGCCCCTACGCGTGGTAAGATATGCGCCCTGTGCAGCCGGACATCCTGCCCCAGGATCGCAACATTACCAGAGATAGGAGTGATCAGGCCAAGCGCCATGCGGATCGTTGTCGTCTTGCCAGCCCCATTGGGGCCAAGAAAACCAAAAATCTCGCCGCGATGAACTGCCAGGTTAAGATCATCGACAACGAGCCGCTTGCCATAGCGTTTAGAGAGATGCTGGGTATTCAACACCACCTCACTACTACGCGAGCCTGTCGCATTGACATTTGCATCAGTCATTACCATGTAAACATACACCTCATTGAATACATATAAATTATTAAGGGCAGTTGTCTCCCTTTACGTAGCATACCTATTACGTTACGCACTGACCAGGGTTGCTGTGCGCAGGTCGCAGCACACAAACACCAGTTGCTTGTGTGCTGCGACCCTTAACTGCATGTCAGCGATCAGCCGGGTATGTTAGCCTAACGAATTAGCAGCAGCGACCAGTTGTGCGCGATTACTACTATGGGCTGTGATGACGTACACCATATTGTGAGTTTGCCACAGCAGGATGCTCTCGCCCAAAGATTGATCGCTCACCAGGACTCCCTGCGCTCCCCGAACCGTCACATTCTGCGAATCGGCCTGCGGAGGCATGGGCACCGGTACCGTTCCGCTCTGCACATCAACATGTGACAGCAGATCTCGAACAGGTGCAGGCAAATGGGGCAATGAGAGCATAAAGTCGCGCAGATCGTTGATCGATGCTTTGCCCGTACTATCAATGGTGGGAGCCGGGATCTCCACCAGCGAGAACTGGCTGCCCACTTTGCACTGAACTGCATCAGATTTTGCAGCATTGGCCCCCTGCGTATCGCCCGCCGCACAGTTCGTATAATTCGCGATGGCACCAGGAGAGAGCGTGATGGTATAAGTGGCGCCCTCCAATTGAGCGGGAATGGCTATAGCATCATCACCGATCTTCTTCAGGTACGCGCGTGCTTTGGTCATATTGAACGCAAAGGTGGCATGCTCTGCGTGAATGATAGAGAAATTGACAGTATTGCCCACACCATCAGGAAGCCTTTTAGGCAGCAGGAATGAGAAATGGGTATACTGCTCAACCTCCGCTTTCGTCGGATTCCTGGGATAGTCGATGCTGCTATCGGACTGGAGCTGCGTATCACCAAAGCTCGCCAGGTCCAGAACAAGATTACGGTTGACTTGCTGCGGGTTAATCGTGACGGGCTGGAACTGCTGCACGCGGAACAGCGAGAAAAACTGCTGAGCCAGTACATTGGCGTTGGGCAGTATCAGCAGAAGAGCCAGGGCCGCCGCGACCGCTGCCATAATCCAGCGCGAGCGAGACCGGCGCTTGCCGGATCGCGTCAACACCTGCCCCTCTTGCACTGGCAAAGGTGAGAGAGAAGCAACTTCGCGATAGCGTTGTGTTTTCAGTTTTGCCTGTAACTTTGCAAAAGCCACCGAAGGCTGGGAAGCTTCCCCCGGAGCAGGCGCCAGAGTTGCTAACAAATCATAGGTCTCCTGGCTGAGATCAGCATCCAGACCCTCCTCATCTAATCTGGGCTGCTGCGATTCGTTCATCATATTTCCTCCGAAATTCGCGTTCTGCGCGTGCCAATAGCGCCCCTACAGAAGCTTGAGCGACGCCGGTTGTCTGGGCAATCTCCGCATAACTTAAACCGATACTACGCAGTAAAAGATAGCTTTGCTGGCGCTCCGGTAGTTCAGCGAGCACGGAGCGCACCAGATCAACCTGTTCAACCATCAGGGCATGTTGCTCAGGATCATCGCGGACTGATAGATCAGTTTCTCCGGCCAAGAGCCGCTTGCCGCCACGCTCCTCGTGATCGATGCGACGTTGCTTAGCCCGTAGAGCGTTGAGGCTCAGGTTCGTAGCAACGCGACACAGCCAGGCTCGCCGCTCCCCTTCACTCGTAGCTCGCGGTGGCACCCGATAGTAACGCAGAAACACCTCTTGCGCAATATCATCTGCCTCATCCTGCTGACCTGTGCAGCGATAAGCCAGTTGATAGATCAGCGGATAATAGCGCATGAAGATCGCTTCAAATGTCCCCGCGTCAGTTGTTATACCAATTGACGCGTTTTTCAAGTCTGACGGCATGTCCTCTATTCCCTTAAATACATTTCTCCTTGACATCTTCGGGTTTAACGCCTATACTGCCCTCAAGGGATGAGAGAGTTCATGGCTCCTCGACCCGCTTGAGGGTACTGAAATGGGGTTACTGCAATATAAGACACCGACCAATTTGAGTTTGTGACAGTTGTCTCCCTCCTGCCAAATATGCCAGCAACTTGACA
Organism: Ktedonobacteraceae bacterium; assembly: GCA_035650355.1. Classification (GTDB taxonomy): domain Bacteria; phylum Chloroflexota; class Ktedonobacteria; order Ktedonobacterales; family Ktedonobacteraceae; genus DASRHT01. Next base: position 103,926 of record DASRHT010000022.1, on the reverse strand, counting down.
CCTCCTCGCAGACTATGCTATTTTATTTGCACTTATCGCCTGTCTGATCGCATGCTATAGCTTCTAGTAACTTAACCCATAGCGTGCGTGATTAAGCTCGTCAGATAAGATTTGCTAACTTTTACAGCTAACTTGATAAATTTCCATATACCAAATTTTGGTAAAGATATGCCGTTCCAGCCCTTTTTACATCACAACATAGTACTATCAAGAGGTGCATTGCTTTTGTAGCAAGCATCCAGGAGAGGAGAAATATTTGTGCCCAGAGCAGAACAGTCTATTGTTATTCACAACGATCCTGACCAGGTTTTCGCCATTACCAACGACATTGAACGCTGGCCCGAATTATTTAAGGAGTACAGAGACGCGCGCGTGCTGACAATGCACCGCTCCGGCTGGTTTGCTCGTCTGGATTTTGAGCTAACCGATACAATGGGCAAAACGTGGCAATCGTGGTGCATTCTGGATTATAAAGCGCGTATCGCTATCATACAGCGCGCCATCCCCACCTCACCGTTTCGCAGCATTCACCTGGCCTGGCACTATAAACCTGTCGAAAAAGGCGTCAAGATGACCTGGATTCAGGATTTTGAGATCCCCGCCGATGCTGCCGTTACCGATGCTCAGGCCCTCGCTTCTGTGCTTGATAGCATGACTGCCGCGCAGCAACGCTTCAAACAATTGCTCGAATCGCAGGCTTGCTATAAGTAGGAAGGAGGAGCAAGGTGGTTAGCTCCTCCCCACGCCGATAGCTATTTTTTACTATTCTGTACTTGCACTTCGCCGAAGATGATAGCGTCGATCAGTTGCTCAACAGGGGCACGGTCATCGGTAAAATAGGCATTAGCATGCTGCTCTTCACGAATATGACCGCTCTCAATGCTATCAGTGGCAACGCTTTGTAACAGTGGATTGGTAAGTTGACTGGCGTTGACGCTAAAGTTGCCGAGCGAGGTTGCAGCGTTGGTCCCGATCACCAGGCTATTGGAGAAACGCAGGCTATCGATGATATAAACGTTCGGAAAAACCGCCCGCATCGTTTGCGCCAGGGCAGTGACCAGGCGAAAATCCCGGTTGGTACGTCCGACATTGATCACGGCCACCCCGGTGGGAGTCAGGTGAGAGCGCACGATATGAAAAAACTCGGTGGTGGTGAGCTGAAACGGGATATAGGGCTGCTGGTAGGCATCGATGCCGATCACATCGTATTTGCGCGGCGTCGTCTGTAAGAAATAGCGCCCATCCTGCACAATCACATTCAAATTAGGCTCTTGCATATGAAAATACTGTCGCCCCAGGTTGACAATATCATTATCGATCTCAACCCCATCAATCGGGATCGGCCCATAAGCGGTGCTGAACTCCCTGACCGTCGTACCCGCACCCAGGCCAATAATACATACCCGGCCTACCTGCGAAGACGTAAAGGGAGGATTGTTAAAATAGGGGGCAATCATAAAATAATCCCAGGGACCCTGAGTCAGCACATGCCTGGGATTGTAAATCGAGTGAATGCCCAGCCCTTCATTGAGGATCAACTGCGTCTCCTCCCCCACCTGGACGACCTGAATATAGTTATAGACCGATTCCTCCTCCTTGAGCATCACGCCGCCGTTGCCGGTTCCACTGGGGCGTTTGATCTGTACCTGCGCTTCCAGGTTAGCCAGACCAGAAGTGAGGATCACGAGCAGGATAATAGTGAGCAGGGTATTACTCACGTTCACCTTAGGAGGTTGGGAGCTACCGCCTCGCGCTGCCGCCAGACCAATCACTGAAACGATCATCAATGAGGCCGCAAAGACAAGAAAGGTGCGATACGTACCAATGTTAGGGATGAACACCAGCACCGGCAAAAACGTTCCGAGAATGCTGCCCGCTGTGGAGATCGCATAGAGTAGCCCGGCAGTATGTCCCGATCTGCCCACCTGCTCAATCCGCAGGCGGATCGCAAAGGGCGAGACGCAGCCAAGCAGAATCATCGGAATGGCGAAAAGCAGCAGCACAGAGACCAGGGAGCCATAAAATACGCTCACTGAATAGGTGGCAAATGCCGTCAGCGACCAGGTAAGAATGGGCCGCGAGACAAAGGGAATCGCGCCTATCATCAGTGCCGCGATGATAGTGAGCCAGTATAATACAGCCGGACGCGGATAGCGATCAGCTACCCGTCCCCCCACATAGTAACCAATGGTGAGATACAGCAGGATCAGGCCGATCAGGTTCGCCCACACAAATAATGATGTGCCAAAATAAGGGGCGAGCAAGCGCGAAGCAGACAGTTCAACCGCGAGCGAGGTTGCGCCCGCAACAAATACTAACAGAATGAGCAACCAGCCCTGAACCGTTCTGCCAGAGGTCGAGACTACTGTCCCAGCTTCTGCCTGTGATTTTTGTGAGCTAGAAGTAGAGGTAGACATACAAAACCCTCTTTCATTACGGGAAATAACAACATGCACCATAGGAAACGTTTCTGCACCCGTCTCGCTATTCCGAGCGACAACGACGCTCCCGCGTCTCGTAGCTCCCCGATTCATCGTGGGAGCGCTCAGTCGCTCGGCAAGGGATATCTCGGTACCTATTGTCGCATATTGGCTGACATAAAGCGAGAGAGTACCTGTTGCTGCACCTCTATCGCATCGTGGCGCAACTGAGCATAGGCAGGAGTTCCTATTTTTTGCTCCAGCGTATTCAGAAAGCGCTCCAACGCTATCGCCGTTGGATCGTTTTGTGTCTGCCTGAGTCGTAAAGCGGCCAGCAGGACAGCCAGCGCCTCTTTGTATCTGCCTTGCTCATATAATACCATGCCAAGATTGGTCAGAATCTGACCTGTATACAGCTCGTCGCGTAAATTGCGGGCGTGGATAACATGCAACGCGGCTTCATAGTAGCTTAGCGCCTCGGGGTAGTTCTTTTCTCCATGAAAGATCAGCCCGAGATTATGTAATATCATCATCTGAGCTGGAGCATCTTGCCGTTGCTGGTTCAGCGATAACGCTCGTTCAAAATTAGCCTGCGCCAGCTTGTGCTCTCCCTGAAGGCGTAATAGCTCGCCCTGGTTGATCAGCGTGGTAATTTCTCCAGGCAGATCGCCGATCTGGCGCTGAATCGTCAGCGCCTGCTCTAACAATGCATGGGCCTGTTGATACTCGCCTATGCGACCATAGAGCACCCCGACAAGGCTGCGCACCAGCCCCTCATCGCTCTGTTTCAGCGTTCCCTGGGGCAACAACAAAGTCGTATAGAGGCCAATCAGCGCGTGCCACGCCTCCCACTGTACCATACACTCGTGCAGCCCCTCGTCAAAGAGCAGATCACAGGCGCGCTGCCAACGCCAGCCCAGGCACAGGTAGCGCACGGCTGAGATGATTGGCTCGATATCCTGCAACCCCTTGCGTTGCCCACGAGGAGGGCAGGACATGCGTACCAGGTGCAGATAATAGGCGGCTGCCTGCATGTAGCCAGCAGCCAGCGCGACCTGCAACGACTCGGGTCCGCCAGGCATGGGATTGACGGAGCTGCTGACCCCAAGAGCTGCCAATTGCTCCCGAAAAGGCTGATCTCTCCCCTCCAGGTAATGTTCTAAAATGTACAGGCGGAACAATGGATGCAGCAGGTAGCCCATAGCGCCGGACGCGTTCGTCATTGTTTGTACAAGCGACAATCCCATCAATACTTGCAATTCCTGCCCGCAGCGTTTGCGCAGCTCAATTTCAGCCGAAGAACCGTTTGCAGTGATTGTCATAATAATGCCTTCTAAGGACACCGGCTCATAGAAGAAGCTGAGAGCGCGCATGAGTGCATACTGCACGGGATTAAGAAACTGATAGAGGGCCGCGATAATATGCAGCGTGACTTCACCTGCCCACATAGGTTGGTAATCGGGCGCGTCGAGCAGGTAGCTTAAAGCAATGCCGCTGAGATGAACCAGGGCGCTAAAGAGCACAAGAGCAAAGGTATGACCGCCACACCGCTGCCAGATAAGCGATAGTTCTTTAGGCGATCCTCGCACTCCTCGCTGCTGGAGCAAGGCAATCCCTTCTGGAATGCTGATGCGCGAGACGAGATACGAACGCATGCGCATCTCCACAGCGTCCATCTCCGCCTGATCGTATGGATTGCTATAGCCGGTGAGCACGATTCGGCTGCTGCCGAGATCAGTTTGCAGCATCCCTAGAAAAAGTGGCAACGATTCTCGCCCGGCCACGCCCTGCTCCGTTTCAGGATGCAGCAGAGCCTCAAACTGATCCAGGATCACCAGAGTATTTGTCTGCAGGCCGCGCAGAGTGTGCTGCAACAAGGTAATCTGCTGCTCCGCTTGCAGTAGAAAGAAGCCAGGCTCTTTGACACCGATGCCGTTGAGGATGGCAGCAATCATATCGGGAACAGTAGTATAGGTATTGAGTGTCAACCATACCAGGTGAGAGGGCGCTGGCATATTCTCCTGCTTTGCGCGCAGGAGACGGTGATACAGCAGAGCCGCGAGGGTCGATTTGCCTACGCCAGGGGTGCCTATCAGCATGACAGCGCCGGTCTGAGCATCGTTGAGCATGCGTAAAACCGTATTTACCTCATCAGCTCGCTGCATCATCATCGGCGGATCGGTCGGCGGAGGAACTGTTGCGCTGATACCAAAAGCGAACGATGCTGCGCAGGCAGCACCGCAGGTTCTGCAGGTGAAAAATCGTGGGCATTCCAATTTCAGTATCCTCAAGCGGGTCGAGATCACCGTACGCTCTCTCCACCTCCCTTGAGGGACACTATACATGCCCTACCCAGGGTTGTCAAGTGGAAATGCAGCGGGGTCTCTCTCCATGACACAAGATACCTGCAAGTATAGCACAGGTTGGCTGGGAATGATAAGATAGTCTGGATATGCTACTCTGAGATACCAGAGAACCATAAAGAAGGTAGGGAGAAGCAGCTTGTTACGTATTATCTATATGGGAACGCCGCAATTCGCGGTTCCGGCACTTGAAGCACTGATTGAACGCTCAGCCCCGGGCAATCTTTTGCCGCAGGGCTACGAGATAGTTACAGTCATCACGCGGCCAGACAAGCCAGCAGGACGGGGACGCGAAATTATTTTTTCTCCGGTCAAACAGGTGGCGCTGGCGCATGGCATTCCGGTCTGGCAGTCCGGCTCCTTCAAAAAGCAGGAAAACAACGACGCGCTGGCAGCCTATCATGCCGATCTCTATATCGTCGCCGCCTTCGGGCAGATTTTGCCGCAGGCGGTGCTTGACCAACCCCGTTATGGCACGCTGAATATTCACGCCTCGCTTTTGCCAAAGTATCGCGGCCCCGATCCTATCGCCAACGCTATTTTGCAAGGCGACCCAGAAACGGGCATTAGCATCATGCTACTTGACGCTGGCATCGATACAGGTCCCGTGCTGCTCACGCGTCGTATCCCCATAGCAGCAGACGACACGACCGGTATCCTCACCGTCAAACTGGCTCACCTGGGTGCTCAGGCGCTGTTAGAAGCTTTGCCTTTATGGATAGCGGAACAGATCACGCCAACAGCGCAGGACCATCACCTGGCATCACATACGCGCATGTTGCGTAAAGAAGATGGGGAGATCGAGTGGCACCGGTCTGCCACTGCCATCGCTCGACAGGTGCGCGCCTACACCCCGTGGCCTGGCAGCTACAGCCATTGGAAGGGGAAGCGACTGAAAATTGTGGAGGCGCAGGCGTTACCACAGCAAGGAGATGCATCAACAACGCCGGGCACCGTAAGGATAGGAGAAGAAGCTGGTCACAGGCTCCTTGTGGTTACTACAGGCGAAGGGCTGTTAGCAGCGAAGCAGGTGCAATTGGAGGGGAAAAAAGCCATGACCGCAGATGAGTTTTTGCGAGGGTACGCTCAAATCGTTGGGCAAGTGTTGGAATAGGCAGGATACCAGGAGTATTCTGCCTATTCTTAAAGGCCATTGGCTAGTTTGTAGCAGCTTTCGGACGTGTCACCAGAGCAGCAACAACGCCAAGCACGGCTATGACGCCGAATAAGGCCACATGCTTTAGATGCATCGCGGTCGGATTCCCGCTGACCAGCACATGGTTAATACCTGGTACCACATAGTAGATTGCCAGGGCAAGCGAGATAACGGCAACGATAATTGCTCCATAAAAAACAGCCGGGTTCTTCAATTCCAATCCCTTCCTTCTCAATTAGAAGTAACTGATAAAAATGCAGGTAGTAATACCCACCCATAAAAGATACCGCACAAACAAAAGTACCTTTCTACAGATAGAACGAAACAAGCACAAGAGTTGTAACGATCTCTACTCAGCCAGGGAGTAAAGTCTAAAACCAACTCTGCGCGCTCGACACGGCCCCATTTATAGGGAGCCGCGAGCGACCGTCAGGAATAAAACGAGCGCAATAGCCCCGACCGCCCAGCAATAGTAGGCAAAAGGATCAAGCCGCCCGGTCTCGAAATACTTCATCAGAAATTTCGTGCTCAAAAAAGCTGCAACGCCGGATATAACCATGCCAGCAAAAATCATCAACTGGATGGAGAGGGTTTGCTGGAACAGCAGGGGCACCTCTAAGACGGCAGCCGCGAAGATGATCGGTGTGCCAAGCAGGAAAGAATAGCGAGCTGAATCCTCGTGAGTCAGACGCACTCCCAATCCCGCCACAATCGTCATGCCGGAGCGAGAGAAGCCTGGGATAAGAGCCAGCGCCTGCGCAGAGCCAACGACCAGAGCCTCCTTCCAGGAGAGCGAGGTCAGAGGGCGAAAACGGGCCTCGCGCTCCCTGGGAGAGAGTAACTTAAAGTCGGCTTCAGCGCGGCGGCGCAGGCTTTCCCCCAGAAAGAGGACCGAACCATTCACCACCAGAAAGGTCGCTGCAATCAACGGCGAGGCAAAGAGTTGCTTGAGCGGCGTCTCAAGAAAAACACCTAGCAAACCTGCGGGAATGCAGCCGATAATAATCAGCCAGCTTACCCACTCCTCTGTTCCCTGACGCACCTCGCCCTCTTTGACGCTTTTCACCAATGTCTGACCCACCTGAAACCAATCGCGCCAGAAGTAGAGCAGCAGCGCAATACTCGTCCCCAGATGCAGAGCGACAATCAGCGGTAGGAAACAACTTTGTCCGCCACAGGCTGTATCGCTGACAAGATTCCCCCAGCCGAAAAGCCCTGGAAGAATCACCGTATGCCCCAAGCTGCTAATAGGAAACAGCTCGGTGATGCCCTGCAACAGGCCCAAGAACAGTGATTGCCAGATGTTTATATTCATAAAGTTTCTCTCAATATCAGGTAATGATCAGGGCAGATACTTCTGCTTATCCTGCAAAAACTGTGCCAGCGTTGACTCGAAAACGGAATGCCCATCTTTTTTCGCCAGGAAAAAGTACAGGTTGGTTTGCGGCGGGGCCGCAGCTACCTGCATACTGGCAAGTCCCGGGCTACAAATGGGCGTCGGGGGCAGGCCCTTATTCACATATGTATTCCAGGGGCTACCAGCAGCAATATTGCCACCCACATCATTCAACGGTAGCCAGTACGTCTGCGGAGCGTTCAACGTATCCCGCGCGTACTGCACAGTCGGATCAGCTTGTAAAAGCCCTACAGTTTCCGCATTCGGTCGATAGAGGCGATTCCAATAGACGCTGGCGATTTTTGCACGATCCTCATCAAAGAGCGTCTCTCGTTCGACAATTGATGCTAATGTCAGCATCTGATACAGATTCATTTGATGCTGCTGGGCCACCTTATCGAGATGATTTTGCTGGATCACATCATTCGTTGTCTTCAACATCATCCCGATAACGTCACTGGCGGTACTATCAACGGCCACCTCATAACTGGCTGGGAAGAGCAATCCTTCCATCGTTGGCCGATCCTGGGGCACAATTTGCAAGATGGGATACTTGCCAGCGTCAGGATACCTATTGATATTTTTAGTATACTTGAGGAAATCTTGCATGTTGAACCTGACTAGCCCGGAGTTTGCAAACCGTAGCCCTATCTGTTCCAGACGCCACCCCTCAGGTATCACGACGCGCACGGCATCCGGCTGAGCGTCAAGCAGTTGATCGGTAATATCGCTGATGGTCATGCTGGTATTCAACTTCCGGTAAATGCCAGCCTGCAAACGCGTGTCCAATCCTTTAATGCGCGCCCATATTCTAAATGCCAGCGCATTCTTTATCAATCCTTTGGCCTGTAACACATCGGCAATCTGGGCGGTTGATTCGCCCTTCACAATTTCAAGGGGAATAGTTTTGCCTTTACCGGCAGGACTGACCGGTTGGAAAATGTCAGATGCGGTAGTCCAGGCATAAGAACCGGCACCGAAAAGAATAAAACCAAGCAAAATAACCGCAACAATAGCTGATCGCGAGCCTGTTTTTCTCATAGTTTCTTTTCCTCCGCCTTGCTGCTCAGATGATTCAGATAATCCTGAAGGAAGACGGCAGCCGCGAGAGCATCAATCTCCTGCCCTCGTCTGCGCTGCTTCGTCCGGGGCCGCTGTCTCCCACTCTGTCCGCCATGCCTACCAGGTTGCCCACGCTTCCTCTCATCCCCCTGACCACGCTCTGCCAGTAGACGTTGCGCCTCGACGGTCGAAAGACGCTCATCCCAAAAGACTAGCGGAATAGTAATATGTGGTTGCAAACGTTCCGCGAATGCCTGTACGCGCTCTCCCTGCTGATGTACCTGCCCATCCAGGCTGATCGGCAGGCCAATGACGAGTCCCTCCGCCTCTGTCTCCTCAATAATGCGCTGGATCGCGCTCCAGACCTGTTGCTCGTCGCGCGAGACATGCAACGTGGTATATGGAGAAGCCAGGAAGCCTGTAGCATCGCTTACTGCTACACCAATCCTGGCTTCACCAACATCTAGAGCTATCAATCGTGCCATACATTATCACCATACCTCCCTTTATACCAAACCAACCCACTGTATTCTATCTAGAGAGAAGAGTTTTTGTCTACAACCACGCGACCCGATAGTACTTTGAAGTGTTCCACGCTAGCGGGCAGAGGCCAGCCCTGCCCCTACGGGGTTGCCAACCCCTGGTAGGGGCAATCCCTTGCGGTTGCCCTGCCCCTACAGAGCCTACTATCTGTGCCATATTATAATGGCTGGAGAGGAACGCTCGCAAAAACTAACCATACTGAAACCATCAAAGCTTTTGCTTTGTCGGGGGTACCGACCCTGGCACGAAGATCACATTGATCCTTCCAGGGAAGAACGGCACCCAGGATATGAAGCCAGGGGAAACTTTGATCTCAACGTTCTGCTTCTGCACCCCGGGTATACGGCTGGATAGAAGTGTCTGAGCATCTCCGATGGATGTGCCCGCGATCATGCGTCGTACGGCATCAACAGTAATATTTGGCGTTGCCCTGGCCGTGGCAGTAAAGTCAAGCGTCATCCCTGCCAGATCCCCGGCACTCTGCCGCAACCCATCGATCCGAACGGGGTGCTTTGCATCGGCAACTACAACGTAATTTGTGTACGCTCCATCTTTAACAATAAAGCGGTTGAGCTGGGTAAGAGCAGCGGACTGCAGCGAGGCTCCTGGCAAGTAGAGCGCCGCGACATCAATCTTCAACACAGCCGGGAAGCTTCCGTTATTGACAATCTGCCCCTCCCCAGGCGGGTTCACCAGCGTATCCGTGACAGAGGTTTTTCCCATGACGCCATTGGCGGAGAGCTGCTTGAGCCAGGCATCAATATCTCCTTGAGCCTGAGCGTGCAATGATTTTTTTACTCCATCCAGATCCTGCTGTAAGACAACGGTAGCCGTTCCTGTACCTCCGCCGGTAATATCTTCATCATTGATCACTTTTAACTTGAGATTAGCCGGCTGGACTTTATTGAATTGAGCAATCGTGTTCAGGCTATCGTCTGGGATCGTGGTAATACTTCCCGCCGCGACATTGCCGCTCTCGCCAGCTTTCTGCGCCTGAACGGGTACGGGGATGGGCGGAGGAGCCGGGGTAGCATTAGCAGGCGAAATGACGGCGTCCGCGGTCGTCACAAACAATACGGCATTGGCATCGCCGGTCGCGACAACGCTGCCAGTGGGAATTTCAACCGGCGCTGTGCCATTATTGGTGAAGAAAACGGTTCCGCTGGCCGGGACGGTTCCCACCTTCGTTTTGCCCGTTGCGGTACCGGTGCCGCTGACGGTAAAGGTCTTGATCTGCGTTTGAGCTGGCACAACCGCAAGGGCAGCATTGGCCGCTACATTCGGTCGTGCTACCAGGTGAACGGCATGGAAATAATCCCGCGATGGGAGGGTGACGGAGACCGAGGCCGACGGGCCGAAGTAAGCCAGCGAGCCAACAACTGCCAGCACAGCAATAATGGATGCGATTAACAGAGCATTACCGGCGCTCAACCTACGGCGCGTGGCTTTCTGAGACCGTGTTTGCGCGCCGACACGCGTACGACCCGCGCTGGTAGAACTCATTCCTGGGCGTGCTATAGGCTGAGAGCGCGTTGACCTTGCTCCGGTAGCAGCGCCTGGAACCTGCCGGGGAGCGGAAGGGGCTGGCCTGATTGGCCCGGAACGTGGACGCGACTGCTGCAATGGCTGCGACTGTCGTATCACGCGTGTGGGCACATCCGCTATCGGCGGTAAAGCATCCTCTTCTCGATTCAGCTCCGGCGGAAGCTGTAACTCTTTGCCCGCCGTGCCCGTGCGACCAGAGCGGCGTAAATCGCGCGGCTGCGACGGTCGGGCTACCGGAGGCGCGTCGCTATCGTCATGGATGACAAAATCTCCCATGTCGCCCTGATACTCGATCTCACCCTCAACAATCTCTATCGGAGGTTCAGAAATATCCCTGATCGCATGCTTACTGGTATCAATGTCCTCCATTGATACTGCGGCCCTTTGCTCTGCCGGGGGAGGAGGCTGCGAGTCCTGCATAAACTCGTAGGGATCGTCTTGAATACGCGGCAATGGAGTATGTCTATGGGCAAGCAGCGATTCGTCCTCGGGCGCATCCTCTTCAGGCATACGTGCGGTCGCATCAGCGGCCTCTTGCAACCGCTGCCGCGGGATCTCCCCGCTGGCGGCTTTGCGGATATCCTGTGACTGGTGATAATCCTCCAGGAACAGATCCGGCTCCTCAATTGGCTCCGGGGGCAGTGGCTGAATAGGCGGGGCCGTATCAATACGGAAATCGTACGGTTGCCCATATTGCTTGTCCGGCACGCGAAAAGCGGGCGGGATAACATTACTTACCTTCCCTGTAATCGTCTCGCCAGTACCTGGCCGCTTGCCACCCGACTTCTCGCCCGCATCGGGTGATTTGCGGCTCGTCTGCCGTTGCAGACGCGACCGTGGGCTGTCAGTTCCACGCCCCTCTGCCTCTTTACCAGGAGCAGAACGTTGGGAGGATGCCCCCGACGATTTTCCCTTACCGACTGAACTGATGCGACTGGAACGGCTGCTAGAGGAGCGAACCTGGCCCGATTGAGAAGCCTCTAACGAATTGGCGACTCTAAATTTCACCGCCTGCGCGACCGACCGAATCTGCGGGTCAGAACTGATGATTAAGACTTCCTTCCCCATCTCACGAGCACGCGCATGCAATAGCTTCCAGGCAACATGACTGCGCAATTGCGTATGCGGAGGAATAATAAGAGTGACCTGCTTCGATAGCACCCCTTCCAGACGCTCACGCACACTCGTCAGATCATCGTCGGGGCTGATATAGATCATCTGCTCATCACTCATAAAGCCCATTTACCCCCTATCGGCACTTGTAGAAATCTTATGCATGCCAGATACGTCTGGAAATGTTTATGCAATCATATATGCATATTAGTAATAACGCGATCCAGCGCTCTTTCCAAAACGTCATTTTCATTCTGTAATTCAATTGCCTGAAACGCCAGGGCCATCGGCGTGATATCCTGCGCGTTCACTAACAGGCCCTCGTGATCGGAGATGCTCCCAACCATCTCCGGCTGCACGGTGCGGATGATCGGCTGACGCGAGAACGGGAGCCGTTCCGTCCAGGGAAAACTTTCTAGCTTCTGGTGAATATCGGTTAATCCGGCTCCGCCCCCCACGACATAAATCGCCGGCGGCAACAATTCTCCCTTTGCCAGCTCATCAATCAGCAGTTCGACGCTATCCATCCACGTCTGGCACTCAGGCGCGAGGATAGTGTGGATCTCATCTTTGGAGCTGCCTTTGATCTCTCCATTACTATAACTGATTTTTAACCGCTCGGCATCTTTTATCGAGATCCCCTTACTTGTGGCGATACGCCGCGTGAAGGTTCTTCCCCCCAACGCGAACATCCGCGTCTCTTCTATCCCTCCCTGCCGCACCAGCGCGATATCGGTTGTGCCTCCGCCGATATCAATAAAAATGGCCCCGCTATCGGCGCTGGCATTGGTGCTCAGGCAGCGGGCCAATGCGTACGGTTCCGCGACAATGGTCATCAGGGTGAGATCCAGTCCCTGCGCCACCGTTTCCAGCGCCCCCAGTTGCGTCAGAGGCGCGAAGGCGCTAAAGAGTGTGAGCGAGAAGTGACGCCCACGAAAACTTATCGGGTTGTTCACAGTTTGCCCATCAATACGCACAGAGATCACGGCAGCGTTGGTTAAGCGCACATCAATATTTTGATAGCCTGTCTCCGCCGCGATCCGTTCTTTGGCGCTTTTGAGCAATTTCTGCTGCGCGGTCATTATCAGGGCTTCCAGTTCCTCGACCGTAATCTGCTTCGTCGGATTCTGGCGCTGCTTGCTGACAGTTATAGAGCTGCCCTTGACCAGCTCACCCGCGATGCCAATCACCGCCGACGGGGCGATGATCCCGCCAGCAGCTTTTTCCGCCCTGAGCAGCGCCTCATTGCAATTGGCGATGACGCCGGGGATGTCGGTCACAATGCCATCGGACATATGCGTGTAACTCTGGGGGTAGCGTCCCACCCCCAGCACTTCCGCATGATCCCCCCGCACTTCGACGATCAGGGCTTTCGCAAAGGCAGTGCCAATATCAAGTGCGGTGAAGAGTTGAGTATGATCGCCATCCGCTACCGCGACTTCCTCCTCGTCATACTCATCGTACTCATCCGCATAATCATCACTCTCTTCGCGCCCTCCCCAGAGGCTGCGCAGACTGTGAAAAAGATTTTTCATCAACGAAACTTTCTTGGAAACCCCTGCTTGAATGCAGGGGGAGGAAAAGTCCACTATCGTCACTTACCAGATAACATGTCCTCAATACTACATTTTTCCTGCGTTTCTGTACGTTATAGCACAAAAGTCACCCGATTTGCAAAGTTTACTTGAGCTGTTCCTTTACCAACGTTACCACAAGATTAAGCGCTGCATCTAGCTCAGCCTTATTCTTGCCTCCCCCCTGCGCAGACTCAGGTCGCCCACCACCCTTACCGCCCAGCCGCGTGCCTACGACGCCGGCGATCTTACCAGCATGCAGGCCACGTTTTGTCAAAGCCGCATCAACGCTTACCTGAATGCCAACCCGCTCATCTAAAACGCTGGCGAGCACAACAACACCAGGGCTTGCAAGCTTGCTGCGCACAATGTCACCCATCTCGCGCAACACTTTGTCATCAGGGACGCTGACCGTTGCCGCAATGACAGGAATGCCCGCTACTTCCCTGGCGCGACCGACCAGCGCATCAGCCTGGCGCAGGGCGTCTTCACGCTGAAACAGGGCAACCTGGCGACGCGCCTGAGCCAGTTCCTGGAGCAACTGCTCCACGCGTGGCTCCAGCGTATCCGGTTGTGCCTGTAATCTGGCGGCTAATGTGTCAACCACAGTACTGCGCCTTCGCCAGTAAGCCTCGGCTGCACGCCCGGTTAGCGCCTCGATACGCCGGATACCTGCGGCAATGCTGGACTCCTGAACGGTAATGTACAACCCAATCTGACCCGTTGATGAGCAGTGCGTCCCGCCACAAAGCTCGGTGCTGCTCCCCATTGAGACAACACGTACAAGATCTTCGTATTTCTCGCCGAACAACGCCATCGCGCCCGTACTCAGAGCATCCTGCAAGGGCATAATATTAGTACGTACGGGGAAGTCCGCGCGTATCCAGCGGTTAATCTGCTCGTCAAGTTGCACGAGCTCGGCAGGGGTAAGCGGACGCGGACAGCTAAAGTCGAAGCGCAATCGCTCCGGCTCGACCAGCGATCCCCGCTGCTCCACCTGCGGCCCCAGCAAATCGCGCAGTGCCTTATGCAGCAGATGCGTGGCGCTATGGTTGCGCATGGTATCTTCACGATTGGATTCGATCACTTCAGCTTGCACGCTATCTCCCAGCCGCAAATGACCCTCGGCAAGATTGCCATAATGGACCGTCAGCCCCTTCAATGGGCGGCGCGTATCGCGCACGCGGAAAACGCCCATTGGCCCACTAATATCGCCCTGATCGCCAACCTGGCCGCCGCTTTCCGCGTAGAAGGGAGTCGAGTCGAGCACGACTAGCGCCTGCTGAGGTGCGCTGATGCTCTCAACCTCTTCGCCCTCCACAACCAGGCCAACGACCTTGCCGCTACCGGTAATGCCCTGGTAGCCGGTAAATTCGGTCGTCCCGACTTTTTTGAGTATCTGGGTAAGCGCCTGGTCATCGCGCGCCTGCACAAAGCCGCTTGCCGAGCGACTCCGCTCCTGCTGGCGCTGCATCGACTCTTCGAAGCCAGCGGTATCTACCGTGAAGCCCTGCTCAGCGGCGATCTCCTGCGTTAATTCAACCGGGAAGCCATGCGTATCATAGAGCTTGAACACTTCTTCACCAGGAATAACCATCTGCTGACGCTGCTTTAAGCTATCCAGCAACTCGTTGAGCAGCAAGAGGCCGGTATTGAGCGTGAGGCCAAATTTTTTCTCTTCCAGGCTCAATACCTCCACAATGCGCGCCCGCTGGGTATGTAATTCGGTGTAATAATCGCCCAGCAGGTTGATGACAACATCGGCGGCCTGCGACAGGAACGGTTGATCCAGGCCCAGCAGCTTGCCATGTCGCACCGCGCGGCGCAGGATGCGGCGGAAGATGTAGCCGCGCCCCTCGTTGCTCGGCAGCACGCCATCGGCGGCCAGGAAGACCAGCGCGCGGGCATGATCGGCAATGACGCGCAGGGAGGTATCCGACTGCTCATTTTTGCCATAGGCAGTATTGGCGAGGGCCGCGAAATGATCGATGACGGTGCGAAACAAATCGGTGTCGAAGACCGATTCTTTGCCCTGGATCACCATCGAGAGGCGTTCGAGACCCATGCCTGTATCTATATTCTTTTTGGGCAACGGCGTTCTGGTACCATCGAAATCCTGATAGTACTGCATAAAAACCAGATTCCAGATCTCCAGGAAACGCTCGCAATCACACCCCGGCTTGCAATCGGGCCGTCCGCAACCATGCTCAACACCGCGATCATAATAAACCTCGGAATCGGGTCCACAGGGACCGGAGGCGCCAGGAGGCCCCCACCAGTTATCTTCCAGGCGCACAATCGCCTCTTCGGGAAAACCGGCCACCTCACTCCAGTACTTAGGTGCCTCGTCATCTTCCGGGTGGACCGTCGGATGTAAGCGGTCGGCGGGAAGTTTTACCACGCGGGTCAGGAATTCCCAGGCAAAGCTGATGGCATCGCGTTTGAAATAGTCGCCAACGGAGAAGTTGCCGAGCATCTCAAAAAACGTGAGCGTACGCTGGTTGCCCACGATATCGATATCGGTCGTGCGAAAACATTTCTGCGCCGAGGTCAGTCGTAAAGCTGGAGGAGTTTCACGCCCCAGGAAGTAGGGGATCATCTGCTGCATACCAGCGGTCGTCAATAAAACCGTCGGATCATTGCGTGGCACCAGCGACGAGCTAGGTACCCTGAGATGACCTTTGCTGGCAAAGAAATCTAAAAAACGCGTACGTATTTCGGTTCCAGTAAGAGTTGTTTCAACAGACACAGCTTCCTCCTCGACAATTGACCAGTATGTTCAAGCATGCTTTCGCAGCATGCGCCAGTTTGTTGTAATATAGACACAAGAGTACCATGCATGCAGGACCGCCGCCTATGCAATAATGGCGGATACATGCATGCGCATTATATCAAAGGAAAGGATGCACCGCAATGGACAGCCTGCGGCGAACGGAAGAGCGAGGAGAACGGTCGGCTATCATCTTACCTCAACGTACCCTTCTTGTGCTCTGTGGTTCTGCCGGGGCCGGAAAAAGCACATTTGCGCGCAAATTGATCGAGGCGCACAAAGGGCAGGGCTTCCAACCAACCATGATCGTCTCATCCGACCATTGCCGCGCCCTCGTTTGCGATGATGAGAACAATCAGCAGGTCAACCGCGATAGCTTTGACCTGTTTCATTACATTATCCACAAACGTATGTTTCACGGTCACTTCACCATTGCCGATAGCACTGCGCTTAAACCGGAGGCACGACTCAGGCTGCTTGAACTGGCCCAGCGCCATAACTATCATCACTGTTTGCTGATCTTTAACATCCCGCCGCTCGTCTGCCTGCAACGCGACCAGGGACGACCTCGCTTTGTCGGTGAACAAGTCATTGCCTACCACACCGGACTATTACAGCAGACGTTGCTCGACGCTCCCAACGAAGGCTGGGAACAAATTCGTGTGTTGGAGGATGAGAAAGACATCACTATCATGGTGACTGTTGATTAGCCAAACCTTTTTTTCGTCTTTATAATAGTAATATGGCTGTATACGTTTTTTGCTGACGTGCGTTGTCTAAATATGCGTTTTTTCATGTAGTAGCCACGGGAATAGCCACCATGAGAGAGTAAGAGCCATGCGAAGCGACTGGTCAAACGAGAAAGATGTCTATATTCCATACAGCACACATACCGATCCGACGCTCTTCAGTGTTACCGCCCCCATACCCATTAGCCATCTCCCCCATGAATCGTGGCTCCAACGTGGTGGGCGCGCCGTCAAACGCTTTGTGATCGCTCTTGTACGCAAGATTAATCAGTTGTTGGGGCTGGCATTATCAGTCCTGTTATTATTGCTATTTACGCATTTTCTCCTGAACTTTTTCGGTATCAGCACCAGCCTCTTCGCTTACTGGATAGCATTATTGAGCGCGCCACTGCTTCTCCCATTTAACAATCTGTCGCCGCCGTTGCCCTACGGCGGTTACATGATCGATATTTCGACGCTCATTGCTATCGTTGTATACATCATAGGAGTAACCATCGTGCGCCAGTTTCTCAAGGTGTTGGTGAACTAACCTCAGATCAGTTACAAGCTGGAGAACAAAGTCAGCCGCTAACGGTTGCACAGTGATGGAACGATGGCATAAACTAATCAGCAATGCCAGGCTATTCGCTAAAATTTCTGATCGAAAGGGGTTTTATGACTACACCGGCGCTCTGGAAACGACCGGATCTGCAATTTCCTCAGCCATTTGATACTATTTTTTTTGATGTTGATGGAGTCCTTATTAGCACGATTGCCTCTTTCCATGCCACAGATATTGCCGTAGCGGAGTATGTCACAGGTACCATTCACGGGCTTGATTGGGGCCAACACGAAGGCAAGCTGCTGCTGACACGGCAAGATGTGGACGCGTTCAAGCAGGCAGGTGGCTATAACAATGATTGGGATATGTGCTATCTGCTCTCGGCCCTCTCCACGGCTCGTTACCGCGAATGGGCAGGCACATCGCTGGCGGAGCGCAGCACGCAGGAATGGGCCGATCTCTCACGGGCGGCCAATCTGGCGGGACGCGGCGGGCGCGTATGGGTTGATGCCGTTTTTCCAGCCAGCGCCCGCATGGATTATGGCATCATTGGCGACCTCTATCACGAATACTACTGGGGGGCTGCCGAGATACGAAAACGCTTTGGACACGAACCACGTTATTTGCCTGGAGCTGAAGGACTGGTTCATCTTGAAGAGATACTCTACTCGCCCGGCTTCCCTATGCAGCTTCGAGATGTCGGCATTCGTCATCTTGGCATGATTACGGGGCGTGTGGGACCCGAGGTCGATAGCGCGCTGGAGCGTATGGAAGCATATAGCAGCGCTCGCTGGTGGGACGTGGTAATCTCAGCCGATACCTGTGCTAAACCCGATCCCCGCGCTCTCCGTATGGCAATCACCGCCGTTGAAGCTCGCGGCGGCCTCTATATCGGGGATACCGCCGACGACCACGATCTCGTTCACCATTACCTGGCGCAGAAAGCTGCTCATGAGCCGACCATCATCGCAGCCATGCTTATCGGTGAGGAAGAGGTCGAAATCTACAAAGCGCGCGGCGTAGACCTGATCGTACGTTCGGTAGAAGATTTATTAACTTATCTCTCAGATAATTAGGAGCAGCACATGACAGTCGTAGGTCCAAGCCCCTGGCTTTTTATCATCGTTGGCATTGTAATAGCAACCATCATCACAGTTCTTTTTCTTGTAAGACGGAAAGGCACCGACTGAAGCAGTCTTCTGCCTCGAACATGTCCAGAGGCGTTCCTAACAAGATAGTCATAATTGCCCGCCCAGGCCAGCGGTCTTAAACCTTCCCCAATATGTTAGGGTAGGGGCAGTGCCTTGCGCCTGCCCTCCGGCTAGGCTCGCTGGGCAGGCGCAAGGCACTGCCCCTACGAGGTTCCTCTGTTCTGAGCCTCGTCGATCAGGCTAACTAGAAATTGCAGTTTCTTGATGGTGTGCTCGGCATTACGTTTGTTGCGCTCGTAGCCATCGGGGGCGAGCTGCTGGAACCAGATACGAATATCTTCTTCGGAAGTGTCATACCACTTGGCGTCAGCCTGCAAACGAAGATAGACGCGCATCTGCGGATCTTGTTTCTTGCGCACAGGTATACCCGATCCGGCTATGCCCGCGCTGTCGCGTTCGTCGGCGGCAACGGCATCGGCCAGTTCGGCGGATGGGTGAAGTTCGTTATAGAGGGCCTCGATATCGGACGAACGGAAAAATACTTCACGACCCACCCCCCGATGAGGCTTGATACGCCCATCCTTCACCCATTGGTCGAGCGTTACGCGGTCAATGCCTAAACGTCGCGCCGCCTCGCCCGCATCCATAAAAGCAAAACGCCCTGCTCCCGGCTTACCTACCATCTTCACGTCTCCCAATGCAAATCAATCTGTTTAGTCTTCACAGGTATATGTTTCCCCGGACGAAGCGTCCTCGGCTCCTGCTCTTCGACGCTCCGTCTGAGAAATAGCTTCTTACAATTAGCTTTTAACGTTGTTGTAAGGTGATCCCCAGCCCATCCGGGTCGTGCAATATAGCCAGCGTTATCCCGGACGGTTGCTTTTGTGGAGGCAATGAGAACGGCACATCCTGAGCCTTCAATGCCTCATAGGCAGCCTGGAGATCGTCAATGATGAAGCCAAGCTGCGCAAGGCCAGGCGTTGACCGTTGCACCTCCTGGGACTGCTTCTCGTTCAGCGCGCGATGCAGGGCCACTGTCGTTGTTCCGGTATCAAACTCGGTCCAACCCGGGGATGTAAATTTCATCGGTAGCCCCAGTACATCACGATAGAACGAGACAGAACGCTCCATATCGCTCACATAAATTATCACATAATTGGGTTTATGTAACTGTATTGACATAAAATTAGTTCTCCCTTTTATTTAAGTAAGCAACTTGCTACGTTTTTCTCCCACCCCTTATTATACTCCAGAAGCGCATCTTTCGCAGCATTATCAGCAATATTGGTTTATCAACTGCTGAGTATAAAAATAAACACAACAATGAATTATGACGGTGAAACAGGCAAGCGACGATAAAACATCAGCAGCGTACTACCGTAGCGCCGTTCGTCGCTGAGCGTGAGCCGCTTACAATCAACCGCTGCAACGCCTGTGCGCTCTTTGGGGTGAATCTGTACAATGACCAGCCCATCCTCGGCCAGTAACGGTGAGTCATCTAGCAGCGCCAGGGCGCGGGCCGCCATCTCCTGGTACTGTGGGGGCGCGACATAAATAATATCGTAGATATGCGCTTGATCGCCAGGAGCTTGAGCGTTGCGGGATTGAAGAAATTTGAAGGCATCGCCCCGTAACGTCTCAGCGCGATCAGCCAGCTTCGTGATATTCAGGTTTTCGCGCAACACCGTGAGCACTTTGTAATTCATCTCGACAAAAGTCGCGCGAGCTGCGCCACGGCTGAGGGCCTCGATCCCGACGCTGCCAGTGCCTCCGAAGAGATCCAGGAAACGCGCGTCCTCCACCTCATCCGAGAGAATATCGAAGAGGGCGGTTTTCACACGGTCAATGATGGGACGCGTACCGGGCGTTTTGGGAGCCTTTAACTTGCGCCCTTTAGCCTCACCTGTTACCACACGCATGCTATTCTTCCTCCAACAACATTAGAACGGCTTCCACCTCGCTCACAAAGTCGTCCTCCTTCGCCCAGGAGATCAGCGCTTCTACCTGATCAACTTTTAGCTTTTTGAGCGCCGTTACACTCCATATTCCTTCGACCAGCTCTTGCATTTGCTGCCTGCTAATCTGGCTATCAGCCACATTGCTCAAAGCTTGTAGGCGGCTCGGACTCACGGTTGTAGATCCTCGTAATTCACGCAATCGATTGATTACCACCCTGGCCCTCGTCCGTTGCTGCGCCGTCAATTCCTCTGAGAGGCCGAACTCGTCCAATTCTTCGTCATCAAGGTCATCCCGCACCCCTTCGTCCTCGCCCGGGTCATCCTCTTCCTCAAAAACATAAGCAGGACGGATCTCGCGCATATTTCTTATATTAAGCTCACTGCGCTCGACCTCGCTCCCATTATCTCTGTTGTGGCTATTCATTGGTGACGAAGAGGATGTGGTCTCGCGCGTCTGCTGCTGTTGCATCCTGCTGGCGTCCGCGGCTCCTGGCTGTCCGACGAGGTGCCGGAGCCGCTCCAGCGCATCGCGCAAATTCACCCCGGAGAGCGTCTTCACCTCCAGTAACTTCATTGCCTGCTGGGGAGTCAGGCCCAGATTAGCGCGGATATACTGGATAAATTGTGGCAGGAGCAGATTGCCGCTCCCATCCCCCGCCAGATCCGGCGGCAGTTCTATCCCCATCCCTTCACCAGAACGAGCAACAGGCGTTGCCTCAGAATTCTGGGAAGCCATGCGCGCGGGCTGTTCCTGGACTTCACGAGCTGGACTACTGGCAGCACGAGCAGGCTGTGATGGCTGCGTCATGGCAGGTGGAGCAGGAACTGCTTGATTGATCGGTCTGGATGGTACAGGCGGTTTCGCAGCCTGGGCTGGCGCTGCATTATTCGTCGCAAGAGCACGCTGGATCGCTTGCGGGACATACCGCTCGACATGCTGAACTAACTGGCTAATATTAATATCAGCTTCCTGCAAGAGCTGCTCGCGTCTCTCCGCGCTTGCTCCCAGAGGTATAGGAACGCTCACCTCAACATTAAATGTGCGCCCCTTTGCACTAAACTGCGTCGCATAGCGCAGCCACATATATTCTGCCGACTCTTCTGCCCAATGGTTTATGCTGCCATCCATAAGCACTCTCCCAGCTTTCTGCTCTATCCGTTCGTTACACTCCGTACCGTGAATCGCTCCGTAACCAGCGTACTGCGATTCCACTCTGCTGAGCAAAGCTAGACGCTTCCTTGCCGAGCGACTGAGCGGTAGCTAGCTGCAAAGCAGCGTTGTCGCTCGGAATTTCAAGACCGATAGCGGCGTTGCAGAGCGGAATTTCAAGGTACGTACATTATATCAAAAACAGCCCGATTGAGTACCCCCTCAATATTGGGAATCGAGAAAAAATGTTCGAATATATTCTACGCCATCTTAGAGCATGTCTGCTTCTGAGTGTTTTCACCCTTTCATGGCAAAGTTCGCGCGGCTTCGCCACGCAAGGCGTTGTGGAGGAGGTGTGGAAAATGCGCTTCGCGCATTTTCCACACCTCCTCCACAACGCGACAAGCGCCACAGGCGCGAGCACGCTCATGCTGAGAATCAGACATACACTTAGATATCTTGCCAAAAAGAGTTATCTGGTGTATGGTTATGGTACAATAGGGAAATACAACGCGCCAATGCGATCCCAAGCGAGCAAATTGCGGCTACCTGTAGATGAGATCGATATTTGTAGAAAGCCAGCGGCTACCTAGCATCCAAGAAAGTTGAGATATCAGGCGTATGATAAGCTCTTCACCTACTCAACAGCCACCAACCCCGTCAGATCCACCTGATTTAAAACAACCTGAGACCAAAACTTCGTCCTCCAGGAGGAGACCAGGAGAAAGCCGGGAGGCGCTTTTTATCAAAAGCATCCTTCGCCCCATTATTAAGGGCTTTTACTATTTGTTGCGGGCGATACAAGGCCATAAGCTCCTCACGGTGCTCGCTATCATCTTGCTGCTGGCAAGCACCTCTATCACCACATATCTGACGACAGGTCAGCTACCCTTTGGCATAGCCAGCGATCCCTTTAATTTCCATA
Organism: Ktedonobacteraceae bacterium; assembly: GCA_035650355.1. GTDB lineage: Bacteria > Chloroflexota > Ktedonobacteria > Ktedonobacterales > Ktedonobacteraceae > DASRHT01. The sequence continues at coordinate 81,510 of DASRHT010000022.1, read as the reverse complement.
TTCGTGGCGGGAACGGAGGAGGCGATCAAGTGAAAAATTGGCTCACCGCGCTACGTGATGGTGATGCCACCAAATTAGCCCTTGACCAGTCCGGGCTTATCATGTCACAACCCCCCGATCCTAATCAGCTCGTCGGACAGTACAGCCAGCCCCAGGCTCACCTTACCTGGCAGGCGATCAATGTTGCAGGTGTATACAGCCAGGCAGATACCACCGTTGATAGTTTTGTAAGCGTTGACTTTGTAGGCCCTGGACCTGGAGGCAATACCAAAGGAATAATGGTCTGGCATTTTGTTACGCTTCCCTCGGACGGGGGGCGCCTCCTCATTGTAGATCTTGTATCGTTCCGTCCATCGGAGTGATCTAGCCTGGCTTTAAGAGCCGAAGGAATCAAAGCTATGGCAGCAAAAAATACCACCGGGAAGAAAAATGATCTGGACAAGTCAATTGATCTGGGAATAGATCAATTTGGACGTTTTCTCAGGCTGCGCTGGCTCTGGCTCGCTCTCGCGGGATTAGTAATATGGTACTTTATCGTCTATATGGTTCCGCAATTGAGCCCCCCTTCACCAGGGGCGATTTTCTCGACTGCCGCTCAGCTCATGTTCGCGATCTTCTTTGTGCTTGTACAGTTCATTGCCATCTTCTGGTTTATGGGTCGCCCTCGGCTTTACTGGGTAATGCCCGGCGAAACCGGCACCGGCTTTGACGATTATAAGGGCAACCCCGATGTCCTTGAGGCCGCCAAACGCATTGTACAGATTCTGCGTGGCGTCGAAGAGTTTCGACAAATGGGCGGTCAACCCATCCGCGGTCTGCTGCTCTCCGGCCCTCCAGGAACCGGCAAAAGCTACCTGGCACAGTGTATCAGTACTGAAGCAGGAGTGCCATTTGCCTATGCCAGCGCTGCCAGTTTCCGTGGTATGTTCTGGGGCATGGACGTGCTGATGGTAAAAAATCTCTATCGCAAGGCGCGCAGACTGGCCCGAGAATACGGAGCCTGCGTCATCTTCATCGACGAGTTCGACGCCATCGGCTCTTCCCGCTCGGGTAGCAGCGGTCCTCCCTTGATGCGCGGTATGGGCATGGGTGGCATGTTTGGTATGGGCGGCGGCAATGGCGGACTTAATGAACTGCTGCTGCAAATGGACCCGCCTCCCATTGAAACCGGCTGGTTTAAAAAGATTATGCGTATCCTGGGCCTCTACCATAGTCGCGCTCAAGCCCAACCGGTTCTGACTATTGGCGCAACCAATATTCCAGAATCGCTCGATGCCGCTCTCCTGCGTCCCGGTCGCTTCGACCGCCAGATTCGCGTGCTGGCACCTACAGACAAATATCGCGGCGAGGTGATTGAGTATTACCTGAAGAAGATCAAGCATGACCCGAAAATTTCGGTTTCGGCTCTTGTACAGCGCATGTTCGAGTATACACCCGTAGCGATCAAACACATTATCAATGAGGCTGTCATTATCGCCCACTTCAATGGACGCGATATAGTGGAGTATAAGGATATCGTAGAAGCACAGGATACCCACGAGTTCGGTATGCGCCAGTTGAGCGACCTGACGCCTATCGAAAGACGGCGCCTGGCCTACCACGAAGCAGGACATACCGTCGCGTGTTACTACTTGATGGATCGCTACTTCCCGGCTTACGTGACGCTCCATCGCCATGATCAATTAGGGGGAGCGGAAGCTTTTGCCGCCTGGCGTCAGAAGGAAACGGTCAAGACGAGTAGCAAGGAAGAAATGCTGGCGCGCATCAAGGTGTCGATGGCCTCGCGTGCAGCCGAAGAGCTGTTCCTCAATGTGAACTTAAACGGCGTCACCGGCGACTTCGCCAGCGCAACGGACCTGGCAGGTATGTACGTTGGCCTGTGCGGTATGGATGGAACATTCATCTCAAAGGGCAATTCGCTCGGCCTGGATGTGCCACGCTATACGGAGCGCGTTGAGGACCTGCTGCAAAAACAATACAAAGAGGTCAAGCAACTCTTCCAGGATCATAGCGAGGCAGTGATTGCGGTCGCAGAAGGGCTAATCGAGCGCGATGAACTCCTGGCGGAAGATATCAAGGAGCTTATCGATGCCGCCGATGCTCGCAAGATTACCAGGACGATTCTCGAAGAGTATCAGCCACTATTGGGAGCAGGAACCAACGGCCATAATGGACATAACGGCCATAACGGTTCTAATGGGCACACGAAGGTCGGAGCAGGTAATGGGACCGGCACATCGGCCAGGCCGGGCACTCCCTCTTCGGCGCCTCTGAACGACGAGGACGTGAGCAATCTTCCCCGTTCGCTCTATAACGACCCCTCGTATCTTGCAGACAATAATGATAACCCTTACCTGTAAGTGTTCTCTGGGCCTAATAGCCTTTTGAATTTACCAGCAACGCTGTCAGAATATACCTGACAGCGTTTTTAATACTAGTTTTGAAGATGGAGGGTTTCTCAAACGTCGCTGCACGCTTTGACTCCTCGCGCCTTCGGCGCTCACAGGGAGAGGAAGGTGCTGGCGGTGGGCTGCGCCCACCGCCAGCACCTTCCTCTCGAACGGCTCGCTTGCGAGCCGTTCTGGATGAAAAGACTACTTTTGAGAAGCCCTGTGAAGATGGCAGGGCTGTTGCAAAGTCGGGAATACCGTCTGCCAAGCGGGGGTCAAGGGGGCGGCAGCCTCCTTGCGGGGGGTGGGGTGTCCCCACTTTTTCCTCTTCTCTCCGCCGCCGAAGGCGGCAAAAAAGACGTTGCAACAGCCCTGGTGAAGATGGAGTTTGCTCTTGAACATTCGATGGATATCTGCTATGTTGAGTGCGATAGCCCATCATCAGATTTCATTTTTCAGACAACAAAATCACAAATAAAGAGAAGTTATCTATGACCACAAGTACAGCCATGAAAAATAGTCCCAAAGCAGACAGGGCAAGATCGAAATATAGCCAGTGGCAGATGATCATCGTCAGCTTGATAGTAATAGCTCTGCTAGCCATCGCTATCTGGACGCGCCTGCACGATCTTGGGCTGCCGTTTGACCGCGACGGCTACGACGAGGGAGTTTACTGGCAATCCTTACGGGCTATGAGTGCGGGTCATCCTCTTTACCAGCAAATTTTTGACTCCCAACCGCCTTTTTTTCTTCTCTCCATTTTCCCCACCTACCTGCTGCTGGGCCAGACGCTGTGGTCGGCTCGCCTCGGCATAGTGGTCATTTCGTCGCTTGGCCTGCTGGGAGCATTTCTCTTAGGCAAAACGCTTGGAGGCCGTATTGGAGCTATCGCGGCGCTACTTTTGCTCGTTGCCGATCCGCTTTACCTGGCACAATCGCAGACTATCGAGGCAGAAGCGCCATCAATAGCCCTTTCGCTGCTAGGCGTGGGACTGGCTTACCTCTGGTGGGAGCACTCGGAGGACCTGATCGGGCTTTGCGCCATTATCCTCTCCGCAGTTGCTCTAGCGCTGGGTATTCTCTGTAAACTCTTTGGAGTCTCGGCCCTGGTGCCCGTCGGCTTATTAATGCTGGCGCAGCTCTGGCGTATTTCACAGCAACCATCTGGCACGCGTCTGCGCAGAGTTAGTTCTCTCATTGCGGGCTGCCTCGCCTTCGTTATCACTGGTGCGCTGGTCATCCTGCCCTTCGTGGGCGCCTATCACAACCTGATACAAGAAGTGATAACGTTCCATCTGAGCGCAGGCACGACCTTGACCGCATCGCAGAACAATAACGGGTCTATGCTCATCGCTTTCTTCACCTCCATTACTGCTGCCGCCGCCCTTTACGGCGCAATCATTGCTTTGTTAAGACGAGACTGGCGCGTGCTTCCATTGCTAGCATGGTTACTAGCAAGCGTCTACCTGCTCTGGAAGCAGACGCCACTCTTCCATCGCCATCTTGTAATCTTAGTCCCGCCGTTGATCGCTTTGATAATCATGGGTATTGGTCCTGTCAGATGGAATAAACAGCTCTCAATGACGTTCAAGACCGTTACGACATTGATGACTATAGGAATAGTACTGCTGGTAGCGGCAGTAAGCTTCCGGCAAAGCTATAGTTATCTCAGTGCAGAGCATGTGCAGAGTCTTGCAGACACAACCAGAAGCAATCTTCAGGTCGCCCAAGATTTACAGGCTGTCACGCAACCCGGGCAACTTGTCGTCACCGATGCCCAGTTTCTTGCAGCTCTTGCTCATCGCGATACTCCTCCTTCGTTGGTGGATACGTCGATGGTTCGCATCACAGCAGGCTATCTTACAACCCAGCAACTGATGCAAGAATCCTCTCGTCCGCAGGTTCACGCCGTCCTCTTCTATACCGGGCGGCTTCGTACGCAGAGCCTCGCCGCCTTTTATACCTGGGTCACGCAGCATTTTCGCCTTGTTCGTGACTATGGCAGCGGCAGACAATTATGGGTTAAGATATAATAAATCAGAATAGGTTATCGAGTTATCGCGTAATTGAAAAGGAGTAGAGAGATGCAGAAGAAAAAGACGTTCAGCACAATGGAAATTGTCTTGCTTGGCGTACTGGTCGGCTCACTGATCCTGGGCTTTCTCCAGGCGCGTCAGGAAGAGCATCGACACTGATCAGGAGAATGGGCATCCATACGGGTGCCCATCTTTTACCAGGATCACCAGATTTTTACGATAGAAGAGGATGGAACACATCATGCCAGGCTCCAATAACTTACACGAGCTGCCAAAAGATCTCCCTGTACCCATTGATGATGGCGCATGTCATCATCTGACTGGTCTACAACTCCCCTCAATTCCTCTGCGAGCAACTGATGGTTCTACTGTAGACCTTGCACAGCTATCAGGGTTAACGGTTGTCTATTGCTATCCACGCACAGGAGAACCCGATCAGGCCGTGCCGGAAGGGTGGGATCTCATCCCAGGAGCAAGGGGATGCACTCCGCAATCGTGCGCCTTCCGCGATCACTATCAAGAACTACGACAAGCGGGAGCCGCTCATATATTTGGCTTGAGTACCCAGACAACAGCTTACCAACAAGAAGCTGCTGAACGGCTTCACTTACCTTTTGCATTGCTTAGCGACGAAAAGCTAGCATTCACCCATGCATTGCGCTTGCCCACCTTCGAGTTTGCCGGAATGACCTTAATCAAGCGGGTGACGCTGATCGTTGCCGATGGCAAAATCAGCAAGGTATTCTACCCTGTATTTCCTCCTCAACAGAATGCAGCAGAAGTGCTGGCGTGGCTTTCATCACATCCTGATTTATCAATACCAGCTTAGGGTATTTTTTCACTTATCATTGAAGAGGCACTTTCTCACTTCCTGCTCGCTCTGTGCAAGACCAACATTGAGAATAAGGGTCTGTAGTTGCTCAGGATTGTCAAAAGCTTTGCATTGCTCCTCTACCACTTGTGTTAAGGAAGGGAAGCGAGCTTGAACGAATGCGAGCAGTATCTGGCGCTGGCGCTGGATTTCTCGCAAAAGTGCTTCTTCTCGACCTTCTTCCCTGCCTTCTTCTCGTCCTTCCACCAGAGCCTTCTCCCGCCACTCGCGGAAGACCCAGGACTCGGCTAAAAGCTCTTCCATCATGAAAAACCTCCTTTTCAACCACGCGTCATCCTCCCACGTTCTATTCTTCTCCTACTATAACACATCTACTGCTCCTTGTCGAGTCCTGATGTATGTTGACAGGACTTTTCAGTGTTCCTCTCCTCTGACTTCTGCTACCTGGGGTCGCGCCCCAAACGGGGCGCAGTGCAAGGGGAGAGAGGTGCCGGCGACGCGGCGTCGCCGGCACCTCTCGTCATGCTCGCAGGGCGAAGCCCTGCGAGCATGACGAGAACTGAAAAGCCCTGGTATATTGATGATTATCAACTTAACCGGACCGATTGACAGCTCTTCTGGTACATGGGGAGCTGGTTAAATTGTTATTGGTCTGAACGTCAATTTCTCCAGTCAGTGGAAAAGTAGCTCTAATTTATAAGAGATATTCTTCGTAATATGTATATCTTTTTTATAGATTATATTTAAAATAGGCAGTGAGGAACTTATGAGCAGAAGAGAAGCGTTTCAATACTGGCTGCCTGTACTACCGTTCATACCACTCGGTGCGATTATGCTCATAACGGTATTTACACAGGCGAAAAACTACGGGATCACTATGGACGTGCCTCTCCAGGATAGTTATGGGCATTCCATCCTGGCATGGTACAGGACATTGGGCAGAGACACCAGCTTCCTGACTGCCTATCCGGCTAATACATATATGCCGGAGCACGGCGCAATCTTTGACGCCATCATCGCCTTAGCTCAACATATTTTTGGACATTACTGGTATACGCGAGCGGTAATGACTGGTCTGGCAGGAATAGGCGGCATTGTCGCTATCGCCTTATGCGGCTATGAAATTGGAGGATGGTGGTGCGCATTTCTGGCTGCACTTGGTTTGTGGCTATATCCGCGATACTTTGGCGCAATTTTCAATAATCCGAAAGATATCCCCTTTGCGGCAGCTATGACCTGGATTCTCTGGTCGGTACTTTTACTCGTCAAACATTGGAAAACAGGTCGAACCTATTACTGGTACTGTATACTTGTTGGCTTCTGTATTGGATTCGCAGCTTCAATTCGCGTCACAGCCGTCATCTGGTATTTGCTGCTATTCTTGATAGTAGTTGGATGGTGGTTTATCAATGGAATGCGGATATGGCATGAAAAACAGATCCGCGCAATGCTTACCAGGCAAACTATTGCTGCCATAGTCATCGGCCTCACATCACTGCTCACCATGATGACACTCTGGCCGTATATCTTTCTCAATCCAATCGCCCATTTATACGATTCTATTAGCGTTATGAGCCGCTACCCCTGGAATGGGACCGTTTTATTTGATGGAGTAACATATCCCGCGACACAACTTCCGTATAGCTACGTTCCCACCTGGTTGATCATCGGCTCACCGCCCATGCTTATTGTGTGCGCTGTATTAGGGAGCGTAGTAGCTTGCATTACAATGCTGAGGAAGCGTAAGATCGATCCAAAGGTGATGATAGTACTACTGGCTTTCCTTGTGCCCTTTGCCTCCCTGATCGTGTTGCATACCACCCTCTATAATGCGTTGCGGCAATTCCTATTCATCGTTCCTCCCATGATCCTCATAGCCGCTTATGGCGTAAACACAACCATTCGTATGCTTATCTCACAGCGAAAAGAGGTTATTGCAGCAGGTCTTGCCATAGTATTACTCGTAAGTTATGGCTTTGTGGTGGCAGATATGATCAGCCTGCACCCTTACGAGTACGTCTACTTCAGTCCAATAGCCGGTAGCTTGCAGGGAGCAGCCAGGAGTTACGAAACTGATTATTATGCTTCATGCGATAAAGCTGCCGCTCAGTGGTTAGCCCAGAACTATCAACGGTATACGAAAAGCACTAGCCCTACCGTAGAGGGTATTATGTATTTTGAGCAACTGATAACCATATATCTGCCTGGCAACTTCCATATCGCTGCCAAAAATCCAGATTTTTACGTTGTGCCTGTCTGGGCTAGCGGAGGAAAAAGCAACGCCTATCATACAATCTATGTGGAAAGCAGGCAAGGTATCTCTTTCTGCTCTGTCCAGGCCAGGAGTTGATGCTGCTCAGAGGATGAGTCGCTACTTTTCGCGCAAGCCATTTTTCAGCTCACGCACAAAGCCTGCGGCCCCCTGGGCCCAGGTCATTTTCGGCTCGCGCCTCGCCGCCTCCTGCTGCTGGCGCAACACCTCCAGGATCAGAGCGTGACGCACCTCCTGCAGGCGTCGCATATCGTAAGCGGCCCGCTTGCCCAGATCGCTGAGCACATGATAGGCTTCATTGAGTTGTTTGATGCGGGTATCAGGGGTCGTTTGTGACTGCAAGTCGGGGTGATAGATGCGCGCGAGGCGGCGATAAGCTTGTTTGATCTCATCCAGTGTCGCCGTTGGTAACACCCCGAGGATAGTATAATAGTCGGGTAGAGGCATCATGCACCTGTACTTCCAAAACCGCCGCGCCCTGGCCCCATTTGGTCCACCTCTTGCCAGGTAGCGCGCACAATTGGCACAAATATTCCTTGAGCGATCCGCTCTCCCCGCAGCACCATCACCGCTTCGTCGCGGAAATTATAGACCGAGATCATCAACTCGTCGCCCTCGCCGCAGTAATCCTGGTCGATGACACCCACGCCATTGGGGATCAGCAGCCCTTTGCGCCTCGCCGTGCTGCTACGCATGGTCAGCAACAGCATATAGCCCGGCGGGGTCTGCACGATCACGTTAGCAGGAATGCGCCCCAGCTTGCGTGGGGCAATCTCGGTATCTTCCCGGCATAATAAGTCAAAGCCGACAGAGCCAGGAGTCGCATAGGTTGGCAACGCCAGGCGTGTATCGATTCGCTTGATCATAACGTTTATAGTTTGTACCGGTGTATCCACTTTCAGTACCTTCATCTCAATACTCTGAAACGGGTCGAGAATGGAAATTGATTCCTACAGCCTTTTCGAAGGAAGAGTATAATGATAAAATCCTGAGGAGTCAAGGGGAAATGGATTAGAAAGCGATTTGAAGCTGCTGGAGCACAAGACTTGAGTGTGCGTACTAAATTCATCTTACATAGTGTTCTGCTTGTAATAGCTCTATTGGGGGCTTTTTTTGCAGCGAGAGCTGCAATGGGAGCCATTGCGACGTTTCAGCATCAAAACGCGCTCACCAGGACGGGCGATGTACGCACGATGCGCCCCTGGATGACCATTCCGTATATTGCTCATGAGTATCACGTCCCTGATCATTATCTGTACGAGACGCTCAATATAACCAGGGATTATCCTGCTCATTCGACCCTTCAGACAATCGCGCAGCATTCACGCCGTCCAGTCAGCGATCTTATTCACAAACTACAAACGGCCATCATAGCCTATCGCAAGCAACATCCGTTTCATCCACCAAATCCACAGCCTTCACCAGGTCACCCCCTCCCTAAACGACCACCAACACCAGGGAGGGCAGCATATTGAGCACATACCTACCAACATTAATTAGCTGGCTGCAACAATACGGCTATCCCGCGCTCGGGTTGAGCGTTTTCGTGGCAGCGATTGGCGTTCCACTCCCCATCACCCTGGTTTTGCTGGCTGCCGGAGCCTTTGCCGCGCTGGGTGATTTCAATATTGTCTTACTAGCTGTCATTACAATCATGGCATCGGTCGGCGGAGATAGCGTGGGCTACCTGGTGGGAAAACAGGTGGGAGCGAGGCTCATCACCTGGCTTGAAGTAGAGAGAAACTTTTACCTGATCTCTCCGCTTACCATCACACGCTCTCGGACATATTTCCACAAACATGGCGCCTGGGCCATTTTCTTGAGCCGTTTCCTTATTTCTGCCCTGGGAGGAGCCATTAACCTGCTCGCGGGAGCCGAGATCTATCCTTACAGCCGCTTTCTGCTCTATGACGCTAGCGGAGAGGCGGTCGGGGCGCTCCTTCCTTTGAGTTTCGGTTACGCCTTTGGCGCCAGTTGGGAAGCGGTTGGGGATGTGATTGGCAACATCTCCCTTTTTTTACTGGCGCTTCTGATCGTCGTCTATCTTATACAACGTCTCCTCAGGATGGTTCAGCGTGTAAAAGTTACAAAAGCAGTACACGCTCACCCCTTAGAAGGCAAGAGAAAAATACTGGAGGAGTTCGCGCGTGAAAGTCCAGATCATTTGCCACCTTAGAGGGGTGTTTTACGTATAGTATGTTAAGGGTGGATTACCAACATGCTAGAGTAGCAACACGCTAGAGATTTTCGAAGGAAATTTACCCCAAAAACGGGCTGTAGGGACTAGAATGAAAGGGGAACTTGCGTTATAATTAGAGTAGGAATAATTTCCGACCTGGCGATGTTTCTACTAGTAGAGACAGGGCGCATGTCATTGATTTCCTCCCACTCGGCACTCGGACTGAAGAGTTCGATGAAGGCTCGCTTTCCCTGAGTGTAGGACCAGACCGGATAAACTACATATCTTGCTGCTTAGGATATACTACTTTTCATGGAGGGCGCACAATGATAGACTCGAAGCGTGCCATGACGGGAACAACGCTTACCTTAACTAATTCAAAGAAACCACTAGATCTTGGGAAGCAGTGCGACGATATTGTTGAACAATTGCTGACGAAAGATCTTGACTATACACCGGAAAGCGATGTGGGAGAGGAGTCAGGCAAAGACGACCATGAGTTGGATGAAGACCTTGTTCATTTAGAGACCGGGCCGCTCGAATTAGAGACCGGACCGCTGACGCTAGAAGAAGTTCCTGATATGCATGAGGACCTGACTCCGATGGCGGAGGCGCCTGAACTGGAAGAGGTTGACTCCATCCTCAGTATGCCCACCGTAACAACCGAAGAGCATCCGGCACGGCGTACCACCATGCGCCGCCGCCGTTCAGAATATCAAGACGAGAACGCAGTCAATGCTACCGATGCAGGCGAATCCGATGCTGTTATGACCTATTTGCGTGAAATTGGGCGTGTCCCCATGATTACGCATGAACGTGAAATAGAGCTGGCTCAACGGATTGAGGCCGGTGATCGCGAGGCGATGAAGCAGTTTATCCTGGCGAATCTGCGCCTCGTTGTCAGCATTGCGAAACGTTATGTGGGGCGGGGCTTGACACTCCTGGATCTGATTCAGGAAGGCAATATCGGACTGATCCGCGCGGTCCAGCGTTACGATTGGCGGCGCGGACACCGCTTCTCCACTCACGCTACATGGTGGATTCGCCAGGCCATCAGTCGCGCCGTAGCAGACAAAGGGCGCACAATCCGGCTCCCAGTTTATGTGAATACCGCACTTAACCGCATCCGCCGCGAACGGCAACGACTCCTGCAAGAACTTGGCCGAGAACCCACAGAGATCGAACTGGCTGAGGCAACCGGGCTTGATCCTGCTCGCATGGTGGAACTGCAGGCCGCTCCCGGCGCTCCCGTTTCGTTAGAATTGCCGGTTGGCGAGGATGAGGAGCAGGAACTGGGCGATGTGCTGGCGGATAACGAATCGGCTTCACCAGAGGATCTTGCCACAACGCAAACGCTTAAAGATGAAGTCCAGCGCGTGCTGGAGTCAGTTTTGACGCCGCGCGAGCAGCTTGTTCTGCAACTGCGCTTTGGCCTGGGCAACGGCCAGGCTCATCCCCTCGAACAGGTGGGACGCGAACTGGGCATTACCCGCGAGCGCGTCCGGCAGATCGAGGCCGGAGCATTAGCAAAACTGCGCCAGCCACCCGTCCTCGAACGTTTGCGCGGCTAGATTGCCTTTACGAGAGACAAGAAAGATCGGACTTGAGATTTCCAGGTCCGATTTCTCTATTGTGCGACGCTATTTCTTTTTTCCCAGGTCGCGCTCGACATGAAGAACATCTTTGACCTTCTCGATGCGAGCAAAAACGCGCTGCAATTGATCAAGATTTTCGATCTCCAGAGTCGCAGTGATCAACACCGGCTCGTGAGTACCGGTGGCATGTGAACTCATGGCGGTCAGATTTATGCCGCCATCGGAGACAACAGTCGCGATATCGCGAATCAACCCGGCCCGGTCGCGCGCGGTGATAATGATAGGAGCCTGATAGCGAGGATGGCTCATGCTCACCCAGCTTACATTGACAAGCCGCTCACCTTCACGCTTGCGCGCGCGCTCAAGGTTACGACAATCCGCACGATGGACCACGACGCCTTTGCCCCGACTGATAAAACCAACGATCTCATCGCTAGGCAAGGGGCAACAGCAGTTCGCCAGTTTCGTCAGAAGCCCGCTTACTCCTGCAACCTGAACCCGGGCCGCAATGACAGGTTTGCCCGTGGCTACAGGCAGGACCAGCGGCTCCTCGCTCTCCTTTGCCTCTTTCCCCTCACGCAACTGCCAGTATTCCTGTAGCTTCACTACCGCCGCGTGGGGACGAATATCATCAGCGCCGATAGCGGATAAGATATCCTCGAATGTCTCCATATGGAATTCGTTGCAGAGCCAGTTTTCCGCGTCTTCAGTCATAGACTCTACAGCCCGCCCCGCTCCCTTTAGCTCGCGATCTAGTCGCTCACGCCCGATTTGAATGTTAATATGGCGCTCATGGATTTTGAGGTAGCGCCGGATCTTACTGCGAGCGGCGGCAGTGCGCGCGAAGATCAACCAATCGCGAGTTGGGTGAGCTGAACGATTGGTCACAATATCGACGATCTCGCCACTCTTGAGTTCGTAATCAAGCGGCACCATCCGCGTGACCAGGCGATCATCCTCTCCGGTCGCAGCCTGCGTGATAATACGTGCGCCCGCACAGCTATCTCCAACTTCCGAGTGAATGCGGTAGGCAAAGTCGAGCGGGGTCGAGCCGACGGGGAGATCCTTCACTTCGCCTCTTGGCGTGAAGACGAAGATCTGCTCCTGAAAGATATCGTCCTTGATCGCCTCCATAAACTCTGTATCGCTGGCGTTGGAGGAGCGAATATCGCGCTGCCACTCGTTTAGTTGCCGCAGCCAGGAGAGCAGCTCTTTAGCGGAGGCGGAGGCATTATCGCCAACGTCCTTATAATGCCAGTGCATGGCAACGCCATATTCGGCCATCTCATGCATCGCGTGGGTACGAATTTGAATCTCGACGAGCTGATTATCCTGGCAAAAAACGGTGGTATGGAGCGCGCGATAGCCATTGGGCTTAGGATTCGCGATGAAATCGCGAATGCGGCCCTCTTTAGGCTTCCACAAGCTATGCACATGCCCCAGAGCGACGTAGCAGTCCTGCGTCGAATCAACCAGGATGCGAAACGCGATCAGGTCGTGTATCTGGCCGATATCGGCGGCTGCTCTGAGAGCTGCGGGGCTATCCACCGCGGTCGCGCTCCGTGCCAACTTCTTATAAAAGCTGTACAGGTGCTTGACGCGTCCCGAAACATCAGCCTTCACCCCGATCATGGTCATCTCTCTGCGCAATATTTTGCAGACGCGCTCCACGTAGGAACGCCACTGCTTGCTCTCCAGCTCCACAATATCGCGGACCCAGCTATATTGATCAGGCTCAAGGAACTGGAAGGCTAGATCCTCCAGCTCGCTCTCCACGCGTGAGATACCCAGACGTCCGGCCAGGGGCGCATAAATCTCGCGCGTCTCCTGCGCCATCGTGAGCATCTCCTGCCGACTTCCCTGGTAGCCGGGCCGACACATAATGCGCATAGCGTGCAGGCGATAGGCCAGCTTCAGCAGGACGACGCGGGGATCATCCGCCATTGCAACAAACATTTTACGCACCGTCTCGGCCTGCTGGCGTCGTAAAGCCTCACGGATACGCGGCTTTTTGCTTTCGGCTCCCCCATTGCCGCCCGCATCCTCATGCTCGTCACGCCCATTTTTAGAGAAGGCGCCCCGCTTTTTGCGCTCCAGGATATTCAAGCGCAACATGCTCCCCACAACGCGTGCAGTAACCGCTCCAAGCTCCCGCTCCACCCGCTCCAATGATAGGAGGTCCGCGTCAACAGCCTCAAAGACGAGGCCAGCGGTGATACCAACGGAGTCAATATGAATTTGAGCCAGGATGGTTGTAACCGCCAGCGCATGCTCCAGGGGAGGGATAGGCCGCTCACCCTCTACCCCCAGGCAGGTTTCCAATGCCAGTTGAGAGGCAAGAGCAACCCGCTCAACCTCTGCAGGGGCAAGATACTGGCGCACCAGAGACAAAAGTTGTGTTAATTCAGTTGGAGGCTTCTGTGGTATGAAACCCTGCTCTACGATTTTTTTAATCATGATATCTATAGATACCTGGCCTATTCACTAAGAATAGCACAGGAAATAATCTCTAAACCAGTATAGTATACGTTTCAAACGCTCTCTTGTTGAACATTGATCATCTGAGTAGGAAAAGAGGGTGAACTACTCAGCCATACTATCACTTTGTTGCCAAAGCGCGCTCTACACTTACCACGTTTTTCACCTGGCGAAGGCGACGGAGGATACGTTCGATTTGATCGATGACGCCCTCTTTGGCAGCTATTTCCAATGTGGCAGTAATGACGGCTTTTTGTAACGAAGGATTGGTGGTTGAGGTCACTGACGTCATATTAATGCCAGCATCGGCCACCACTGCCGCCACATCGCGTAACAGGCCAGCGCGATCATGCGCGATGATATTGATCGGGGCAAGATAAGAGACCGGCTCGATCTGCAACCAGTTCAACTCGACCAGCGCATTGGGATTATCCCGCTGGGAACGGCGCAATGCCTGGCAATCGCCGCGATGCACAAACATCCCCTTATCAGGGATGAAAAAGCCCACAATCACATCGCCCGGAATAGGACAACAACATTGCGCTAGCTTTACCACTCTGACGCTTTCGTCATCTTTATCGTAATGCCCCATAGCAGTGTCAGCGACATCTTTCCCCTCACGCGGCGCGCTCTTATGCCTGGATAACTGTGGTAAAAGCTGCACCACTTGCTCGCTCTGGAGATCCTCTCGTCCTAAGGCAATATAGATGTCATCGAGCGTGGCAAACTTTTTGAGCGGAGTATCAGCCGCGCGCAACTGCCGCAGCAGATCTTCAACATGCTCATTGACGCCAGAGGCTCCGGCAGCCTTGAGCGCCAGATCCAGGCGCTCTCGCCCCAGTTGCAAATTGATCTCTCGCTCGTATGTTTTAAGATACCGGCGAATCTTATTGCGGGCGGCAGCGGTACGCGCGAAGGCGAGCCAGTCGCGGGTGGGGTGAACGGTATCGTTGACCACGATATCGACAATCTCGCCGCCTTTTAGTTCATAATCGAGCGGCACAAGGCGAGTGACGAGATGACCGCCATCGTCCATATTGGTGATGATGCGCGCCCCCGCGCAATGGTCGCCGATATCGGTATGAATGCGGTACGCCATATCCAGTGGCGTCGAGCCTCTGGGCAGATCCTTTACCTCTCCCTTAGGGGTAAAAACAAAAATCTGCTCCTGGAAGATATCTCCCTTGACCGCCTCTACGAATTCATCCGCCCCCTGCGGCATGGCGCGCTGCCACTCGCGTAGTTGCTCGATCCATGTTACCATCTCGCGATAAGAGAGACGCCAGCTCCCGGGCAGCGCATCTCTCGCCTCTCCCCGTCCCGCTTCATCCTGTCCGAGACGTTCCTTCAGGTACCAGTAACTGGCCAGACCATAATCGGCGGTGCGCTGCATATCATGGGTGCGGATCTGAATCTCGGCCAGACGGTTGTCTAAACAGAACACGGTTGTATGCAGCGACTGGTAGCCGTTCAACTTGGGCGTGGCAATAAAATCTTTAATGCGCCCATCTTTGGGTCGCCACAGAGCATGGATATGGCCCAACGCAAGATAGCATTCGTAATCTGTATCAACCAGGATACGGAAAGAGACCAGATCATGGATCTGGCTGATCTCATTGCCATTTTGCTGCGGGGGCATCTCTTCCAGCTTGCGATTGATGCTCGCCAGGTGTTTCCGCCAGGCATGCACCTCCGCTCGAATGCCAGCACGGTCCATCTCTGCCTGCAAGATACGGCATACTTCCTCTATAAAAGGTCTGCGCCGCTTAATTTCCTCTTCAACATCATGCACCAGGCGCATATACTTCTGTGGCTCCAGATAGCTGAAAGCCAGGTCCTCTAACTCGGCCTGCACCAGTTCCATACCCAGTCGCCGCGCCAGGGGAGCGTAAATCTCGCTGGTCTCGCGCGTGGTGTTTTGCTGTTGGCCGGAAGACATTGCGCTGAGAGTACGCATATTATGCAGGCGATCCGCTAATTTGAGTACAACCACGCGGGGGTCCTCGGCCATCGCCAGGAGCATTTTACGCACCGTCTCAGTGCGCTGGCGCCGCTTATCCTGGGGAGTCATCGGCAGGATACGCTCCTCACCAACAGGAAGAGGAGGCTGCTCGCCGTTCTGCAACACGTCGCCATTGAGCGGCTTATGCTCAGGTTTACCCGCCAGGGCATCAAATTTTGTTACCCCGTCAACAATATTGGCTACCGCGGGACCAAATTGCTCGCACAGATCATCTAACGAGTAATCGGTATCCTCAACAACATCGTGCAGCAGGGCAGAGACAATTCCATCAGCATCAATGCGCATGCCCGCCAGCAGCAAGGCCACCTCCAGCGGATGCTGAATATACGGCTCGCCAGAACGTCGCAGCGCCCCTTGATGTGCTCGATGCGCCAGTTCATAGGCACGTTGAATTTTCTCCTGATCCTGTGGAGTGAGATACTGCCCCGTCTCCTTCAGTAAGTCCTCAAGGGTCACATTCGAGGGCACCAGGCTCGCTCCTAGAGTGGTCGGCAGAGTAATGATCGTTAACGCTTTGTTCACAAATTGATGAGATTCAGCCGCCATTAAAATACCTGTTTACAACGAGCTATACCATTTGTTTCGACATAGCTTACCAATGATGAGTTCACCCCCCGACATACGCAAAACAAATGTCATTACTCTATTATAAAGTGCTATATGCGACTGTCAAGCAGATACAAGACTTTTTTAGACACAACAGGCAAGAATAGAATAAAATCAAGCTCTTCATTGGAAAACATATGGCTCCCTACAATGATAAACATTCTTGGCTCTTATGTTTATTCCGCTTGTTCGTTAAGGGAATGATTGGAAGTCCAGCACAAAAATAAGGCAAAGCCAAGAACACACCTCGGCTTGCCTCTCTGGTCTGATGGGAAAGTAATTGCGGCTGTCGCTTATCGCTTAACAGGAACGTTCTCCGAGGAGAAGAACACTCTCTATGTCAGTGTAAGCTCAACTGCCATCGGCTAATGGTTGACCGCACTAACCGGGCTAGCCGCGGGCTACACGGACCTTGTCAAAGCAGGGGCTGCAATAGACAGGGCGGTCATCCTTGGGCACGAATGGCACCTGCGTCTCAGCACCGCACTCATCACAGATAACGGTATGCATCTCTCGCGGACGATCAGAACGGCTTCCACCGCCCGAGGCACGACGAGCAGCACGGCATGAAGGGCAGCGACCAGGCTGGTTCATTAAGCCTTTTTGCTGGTAGAACTCCTGTTCTCCTGCGGTGAATACGAAGTCGTTACCGCACTCACGACATTTAAGGGTTTTGTCAACGAAGCTCAACTAGGGACCTCCTTACGATATGTTGGTAATCCTCCGGGTCCATATCTAGCAGATGTCACCAGTCATTTCCCCTACCAGCGTGGGATGATAAACTCTGGACGAGCACTGTATGCGAGACCGAGATTGGATACCGAATGAAAGCATACACTATCTTTTTGTGATTTGCAAGTGTTCTTCTGGTATTTTGGCGCTATTATAGATATTTTTATGTATCTTTTATACGCAAAATTGCGCAAATTGTTTTGCAGCACAGATTCCCCTTCCCTTCCACTCAAGCATAGCAATCGAAGCAACCGGCAAGTGAACTTGACGGTCATGAGACAATAAAAGCATCCGATAAATGGGCTACTAGAGACCCATTTATCTCATTTTTGCCTTTTTATATGTTGACGGGTCAAGAATTTATGCCATCGTTTACTTTTACAATTGATGCAGTTTGTCCCAATAGCTGGGCTCGAACTGGCACAATCCAGACACCTCACGGAACCATCCATACCCCGATTTTCATGCCGGTGGGAACGCAGGCAACGGTTAAAAGCGTTTCTCCTGAGGAGTTGCACGCCACCGGCGCTACGATTATCCTTGCGAACACCTACCATTTGATGCTGCGTCCCGGCTCAGAGTTGATCTCGACCTTTGGCGGATTGCATCCTTTTATGCACTGGGATGGCGCTATTCTCACCGATAGCGGCGGCTTCCAGGTATGGAGCCTGGGCCATCTCCGCAAATTGAGCGAGGAAGGGGTTATTTTTCAATCTCATCTCGACGGATCTCGCCATGTCCTGACCCCCGAACGTGTGATGCAGATCGAGGCCGAGCTGGGGGCAGACATTATTTTGCCGCTCGATATTTGCTCCCCTTATTCCTGCACTCCTTTAGAGGCCCGACTGGCAATGGAACGCACTCATCACTGGGAGGAACGGGCCTTGATCGCGAAAGAGCGTTACCGGCCAGAGCAGACGCTCTTCGGCATTGTGCAGGGCGCGTTTGAGCCGGAGTTGCGCCGAGAGAGCGCGCGTATTATCGGTGCGATGCCCTTTCCTGGCCTTTCTATTGGCGGCCTCTCGGTGGGCGAGCCTAAAGCGCAAATGTGGGAAATGCTGCGCCATGTTACGCCCGAACTGCCCGATCATAAGCCGCGGCACCTGCTCGGCGTCGGCTCGCCCGAAGATCTGGTGATGGGCGTCGGTCTGGGCATGGACATGTTTGATTGCGTCTTGCCCACGCGCGTCGCTCGCCACGGCGGACTTTTTACGCGCGATGGCCGCGTCAATATTAAGTCGGCGCGCTTCCGCTCCGTTCATGAGCCGATTGAAGAGGACTGCGACTGCTACACCTGCCGCCATTATAGCGCAGCCTACGTCCATCATCTCATCCGCGCCGAAGAGCAACTTTACTACCGCCTCGGCAGTATACATAATATACGCTTCATGTTGCGCCTCGCCCGGCAGTTGCGCGACGCGATCACAGCAGGAACCTATACGGCTTTCCGCGATGCATTCCTGGCACGCTACGTCCCCGTTTCGGAACAGATCCGCGAGAGCCAGCGCGCAAAATGGAAGGCAGCCAGGGCGCAACAACCCTGAGCGGTATCGACGCAGCGAGAAGCATACAACCGTGAGCGAAATACAGGCATTATCTATCAGTAAAGGTATACACAAATGGCTTCATATCGTTTTCTCGATACAGGCACCCTGGATGCCGCGCTTAATATGGCAATCGACGAGGCTATATTAACTCATTATTTACAGGGGAAGGTCCCTGCCACCCTGCGCGTATTTCGCTGGTCGCAGCCCTCCATCTCTCTAGGCCGCTTTCAAAATATTGAGCGCGAGATAGAGAGCGATGCCTGTCAGCAGCGCGGCGTTGCTTTAGTGCGCCGCCCCACCGGGGGACGAGCCGTCTACCATCGCGACGAATTCACCTACAGCATCGTGATCGGCAAAGGCGATGGCGTGCCGTCAGGCGTGGTCGCCGCTTACGCTTACCTGGCGCAGGGGCTGATCGCCGCGCTGCAGAAGCTAGGTGTGCAGGCGATATTGAGCGATGAACGTGTGCATAAGCACCCCTCTGCCGCCTGCTTCGCCTCTTCGACCCAGGCCGATCTGACCGCCGGTGGCTTCAAGCTGGTGGGGAGCGCGCAGGTATGGAAAGATGACGCGCTACTCCAACAGGGATCGTTGCCGCTCGATGATCGCGCCGCCGAATTTTTCACACTGCTGCGTTTCTCTTCAGACGCCGCACGAGAAGATGCTCTGGCCCTTTACAAAGAAAAAACCACGCCATTGCGTACTTTTGTCCCAAATATCGCCTGGGAAGAGGTGGCGCAGGCGTTTCATTATGGCTTCGGCGCGGCCTTACAGACAACATTCTACCCTGGCGAGTTGAGCGTATCGGAACGGGAGTTGGCGCAACAACTGGTGACAGAGAAATATAGCAAGCTAGTCTGGCGCAAAGAGCGGGTCAAGCTCGTCTCGACCTCTGCAACCGTATCCACAAGCGTTGCAGGCGCAGAAAAGGATGGGTTTGAAGATAGCTAAAAAAACCATAGGGAAATATCAATAAAACCAGGTATTGATATTTCCCGTAGATTTTACGGGTATATTGCTATTATGCTACTAACCGTTGCTACTTTCGTTGTATTGATCTGATTCTGCTGGTCCTGCATCGTAAGAACTTTCCTGAGCGGGCGCATTTGGCTCGATCCCCAGATGCGAAGTAGCCGGGGGATTTGATGGTTGTGCCGGTTGAAATGGATATACCGGTGAAGGTTGCATTGAAGAGGTCACTGATTGCGCATAAACAGGGGTCGGCTGAACAGGCTGCCGCATAGATGGAACCGGGGCATCCTGCGCTTCCATGATGGCTAAACCTGCACGCGCAATTTCGTCGTCGCGACCAGGAGCGTTGCCGCCACTCACGCCAATACCGCCGATAGTAACCCGATTTAAACGGATAGGCCACCCACCGGCGGCCATGATAAATTTCCCCTGGCTCATCTCGGCCATACTAGAAGCGAAACCAGGGATTGTGGACCCCCACTGGGCGACTGCATCCGTAGACTGATTGAACATGACGGCTGTGGTGGCTTTGGCGATGCTTATTTGCACGGTAGCCCATCCATAGGGGGCCATCATTCTTTCAACCAGGACGAGATGGCCTCCGGCATCGACGATGGCGATACTCACTGGGCTACGCAACTCATTTGCACGCTGTTTACAAGCTTCAAGGACTCTCCGTGCAAGGTCTATAGTCAAACTCACGCAATGCTCCTTTTTAACGGCTTCCTTGCATAGATGCCGCTCCGAATTTTTTTATATAGATAGCTGGCCCAAGTATAGCAGACTAGTGTTTGAAAATATAGCGTTTTATGGCATGGTTTTGACCATGAAAAACCATCCTTGCAGCTTTCGCTACTTAGATGGTGGTTTGTTGTTATGATGGGTCTTCCTTTTATTTTATTGCTTGTTTCGTTCCCTCCATGCAGCTAACTCTCGCCTGTACTCCATGATGAATGGTACACCTGAGTTTTCCACATCTATCAGGAAGTCTCGTAATCCTGGCGCTTTCGGCGGCGTTTCGACAAACCCTATATGTCTCATCAGCCTTATCCCGTCCGGCGTAAAGCTGTGTGCGATGATGTGATGAATAGATATTCCTCGCCTCCCTAAGTCAAGGATGACCTCCCTTGCTCCAAGTATGAGCCGCTGACCATACGCCCGTTTTTGACTTTTACTGAAGCCAGGTTTTACCCCGATTGCCATCCCATAGATATCTACAGGTACATTCGGCTCATATGGCAAAATGTCGTCTGCTGTCAGGTCTTTTGCATAGCGCCTCAAGGTCATCAGGTCGTCGATAGTCTCAGGTCGCAGCGGGACCAGCGAGAGAAAGCCTACCATTATCCCTTCATGTACCAAAAGGTAATCTATATCTGAGTTCTTCTCCAACCACGAAACACGCTTTTCAGTTGGAATGGTGTTGAGACCTCCAAATACTTCCCCCGCTAATGCCACTGCTTCCGGCATATCCTCGATTGTCGCCTTAACAAATTTAGCTGCTGGTAGTTCTGTTTGACGTTTGCTGAGAAGCCAAGCATCCATTTCAGCTTTGAGCCGGTCTACATCTTCTTTGTTATAGACAGCATGACGACTTCCAGGCAGTATCGTGTCAGCTATATTCCCTGCATCGACCTGATTTCTAAGTGCGCTGTAGGTCATACCGAGAACTTCTTGAGCTTCTTTAGCTGTGTAATAGGATTTTTGCTCTTGAGATTGTCGCAATCGGTCTACATCTTCTCTGAGGTAAACTGATTGTCGTTTTCCAGGCGGTATGATGCTTCGTATACGACCTGCACGTACATGGTTTTTCAGTGCGCTGTAGGTTATGCCGCCGAGAACCTCTTGAGCTTCTTTAGCTGTGTAATCATTTTTCTCGTGAATAGGGTCCATGCAACACCTCTCTCATCAGTCTTATACCAACTAATTTTACCTCAATAATGCAAGTTGCACAAATCTACGTAAAGGATGTTTTGATGGGAAAGTCTTTAAAGATAATCTGATATGAAAATGCCTTGACTTTCAGAAAGAAATATGTTATCTTTACAACGTGATATACGTTAGTAAACGCAACTTACAAATATAAGCATATAGTACGTAATATCAAAGCACATTTACAACCAAATACCCATGCTGCTGTTCCCTGAAGATACACTCACATATGAGCAGCATTCACTGATCGGAACCTGCGGCGGCAAGGATCTAGGGACGCCCGAAAATCAAGCTGCAAGCAGAAGAGGGGAAACAGCGGGCATCGGCCTATTTTTCTGTAAAGCATCTTGATCGTTTTTTTGAGCACATGCGCCTCGTGGAAAGGGAACCCAATGGAACACGCACGCTCTTCTGAAAACATACCGCTTCTTCACGAACTAGACTTAGGGCAGCACACGCTGTTGCAGTACGAAGACGGCACCATTGATCTTGTCGCCAACGATGAAGACACCCCGTACCTTGCAGAGAACGCGTTGCGCCTCGATAGCGATGAAACCTATCGCCTGTACGTCTCGCTGCAAGAACAGTTTCGGCACCACGACTAAAGACCCCTGCGCGGTTCCTTCTCGCCGCACGCATTGTTTTTTGGAGCATTCGTAGCCCGTCACATGGATACCGTTCGGTGAGTCGTCCCTGATGTGTTTGTAGGAGATTGAAACGATGATGAACATCACTTTTAGTATGAACCTGTGGTTTCTCGTGTCTTTGTGCCTGGTCTGTGTGATTATCGGCGGATTGTTGTTTGGTCGCCGCCCTCGCAGCGACCGCTATCGTTACTACTAGGAGCGCACCGCGATGGATGCATTGTTCGCCTGGTTTTTCTGGACGCTCCTTGTTTTCTGGATAGGGTTTGTTACCCACTGGTGGGCCAGCCGCAAGCAACGCCGCTTGCTCAAAGCGTATCGGCAACAAGCGCAGGCCCTCAGGCAGTGGGTACGCCCGCTGGAATAGTCACATCCTGTTGTCCTTAGTAGAAACGCCCGCCAGTGCTACCAACACTCACGGGCAGAGCAAGTTGTCTAGTCCTTGTGAAGTTCACCCTAGACCGCTTACGCAGAGCATTATGCCCCGCTCGCGTCTGGGTGTCAAGCACGCGCAAAGGAGGCGCACGCGATGACACACGCATTTGACCCGCATGAGCTGTACCCCGTGTTTGTTATCCCGATGGAGGATGATCTGGTCCACACTGCCGAAAATGGGTACTGTTGTGGAGACCCCACCTGTTACTGTGCTGGCGATACCTCCGCTCCTACCGTCGTGGAAGGCTCCCTCTCGTATGTCGTGGATGACCCTGGCAGCCTGCTCAATTAAGGAGGACCTGATGTCGCACGATCCGATTGGCTATACCTTCTCCGGTGGGTACGCGCTCTGCGCAGACTGCTGTACTGATGAGACGGATGAGCAGAACGAAACGGGAGAGGCTGCCGCCGTGTTTGTCTGGGACGAAGCGGCTGTCGCACTGACATGCGATGCCTGCCAACAGGTCCTCGCAGAAGCGGCTGGCTTCTCCCTGTAACAGAGAGCCGGACGTCTCGGCGTCCGGCAGAAAGGACTACATTATGACGAGTCGAACCACGCTCCAGCAGCGCCAAGCCGTGCAGCCAGCTCGCCAGCCCAGCCCAGGAACCCAGCCCACCCTTTTTACTCCTGGGCGCGACTTTTCCGACCCGAAGGAGGAGCGCCGCGCCGAGCTTGCCTACCTGCGCAGCCTGGAAGGGGAGCGCGTATGGAGAAGAAGCCAGCGCAGCAGCCAGCAGCAGCGTCGTGTCACCCCGAGAGCAGCAAAGGAGGTGAGACCATGACCGGTATGTCCGCGATTGAATGGTGTGACGCCACCTGGAACCCGCTCACCGGCTGCACTCGTGTGACGACAGGCTGTGACCACTGTTACGCCTTCGCCCTCCACGACATGCGAAACGCCGTGTACCAGCGCCTGGGCGGACGCTATCCCAACGGGAGAGCCATGCCGGCGCAGTACGCGAAGCCCTTCTCGCAGATACAACTCCTGCCCGAACGCTTGGAGCAGCCGCTCCACATCAAGCAGCCGAAACGCTTTTTCGTCAATTCGATGTCGGACCTCTTCCATAGTGACGTGCCGGACGACTACATCATCCAGGTCTTCGACGTGATGCGGCAGGCGCATTGGCATACCTTCCAGGTGCTCACCAAACGCGCCGGACGTCCGCGCCAATTGGGGTGGCGGCTCACCTGGCCTGACAATGTGTGGATGGGCGTGAGCATCGAAGAGGACCGCCTGACTCCTCGGGCCAATGCGTTACGGGAAGTTCCCGCCGCAGTCCGCTTTCTCTCCTGTGAGCCGCTGTTGGGGCCGCTGCCCTCGCTCAAGCTTGATGGCATTGATTGGCTCATCACCGGTGGCGAAAGCGGCCCTCGTGCGCGGCCCTGCCATCCTGAGTGGGTGCGCGATCTGCGGGGCCGGTGCCGTGCAGCAGGCGTGGCCTTCTTTCACAAGCAATGGGGAGGTCGCACCCCCAAAGCCGGCGGACGCACCCTGGACGGACGGACCTGGGACGACTTTCCCGAGCCCGCCGAGCGGCGGGTGTGTGAGGTGTGTGGGCAGCAGTTCCGGCTGCTGGAAGGCTACTACGAAGACAAACACGAACCCACCTATAGTTACTGTGCCCAGTGTTGTTCCTGGTAAGCACCGACAAGGAAGGAAGGAACCATTCATGCATTACCTGATTTTGCAGTACCGCCATCCCGATAGCACGGAACTGGTGAGTTACCTGGAGGCGCTGTTTGCCCTCACCGATGAGATCGAAATCCTCGCCTCCTCCGCCTCGTTTCGCCGGCAAGAGGGGGTCATCCTCATCGCCTGGAACGGCAGCATTGATCTTGCCTTGTTGCAACAGGTCAATGGCACCCTGGATATTGCCGACTACAGCATTCTCACTGCTCCCCCACAAGCCGAGAGCGTGGCCGGTGGTGGGAAGCAGACCCACCACGGTGCGCTCACGGTGCTCCCCATTCGAGCCGAGGAGGAGGACGAGCCGCCGATGGTGCTGCGTGGCCCGTTCCCGAGAAGCTGGTACCAGGAGGGCAAAGAGTGATGCTGCATCTGCACAACACTGATCCTTTCGTGCGGGCGCAAGTGCAAGACGAGCAAGCGCAGGGGCCATTCCCCTGCCTTGCCACCTCCACCGACGCCGCTACAGCTACCGCCGCCGATGCGCTCGGGCTCTACCTCTCGGAGATCGGGGCCACGCCCCTGCTTTCCCCTGAGGAAGAACACCTGCTCGCCCTGCGGGTCCAGGCCGGAGACGAGGTCGCCCGCGAGCAGTTTCTCACGGCAAATTTGCGCCTGGTGGTCCACGTCGCTCAACGCTACCAGCGAGACGAGCGCGATCTGCCCGACCTCATCCAGGATGGGAACCTGGGCCTCTTGCGGGCGCTGGAGTCCTTTGACCCTGCGTATGGCACCAAGTTTAGTACCTACGCCTACTGGTGGATTAGCCAGGCAATCCGGCGAGGACGGGAGCAGACGGCGCGCCTGGTCCGCCTGCCCTCCTACCTGGACGGGCGGCTAGGCCGCATTGCTCGCGCCCGTGCGCGCCTCTTTGAGCAGCACGGATGCGAGCCCAGCACCGAGCAGATCGCCGCCGCACTTGGCCTCTCCGTTGCGGAGGTCGAGCAGGCACAGGCCGCTGATCGGCAGATGCTCAGCCTGGACCGGCCCGTGAGCGCCCATGAGGAGGCGACGCTCGGCGATTTCATTGCGGACGGCAGCCTGCCTCCTGCGGACGAGGCGCTCTGCCACGAGGAAGCCGTCCAGGCACAGCGGCACGAGATCGCCAGCCTGCTCGCGTGTCTGACCGAACGAGAGCGAGCGGTGATCATGTTGCGCTTTGGGTTGGACGAGAGGGAAACAGGAGGCACCCGCAGCATGGCTGAGGTGGGCCGCGTGCTTGGCATCAGTCGAGAACGTGTCCGCCAACTTCAGCACCGTGCGATGAGCAAAATACGAGCACACGCCCAGCAGAGCGTCCCTGGAGCGCGTCCCCCCACGCAGCCGAGACGCACGAACGTGCATCCTAACACAGCAGAACAGAAAGGAACTCACCAATGCATGACATTCCCGCATGGCAAATGAAGCACCGCGACGAGATGACGGAGGAAGAACAGGGGCTCTATGATGCGTGGGAGCCGACACCGCACGAGGCTATCGCGCTCACCCAGGCCCTCCTGCAACAGGTCTGGGACCGCTACGGGCTCCCCCCATCACCCACCTTGCAGCAGGACGGAGAGGGCTCATGAACGCCATCACCACAGCAGGAACGTCAATTGTCCGTGCCATACCTCTGTGTGACAACCGTTACGCGTTCATCCAGACAGAAAGGAACCAGAACCCATGTCATTCCCGCAACGCCACTACCAACAGCAACAGCCGCCAACGGGCAAAGAGAAAGTCACCCGCCTGCTTACGGCTGGGCTGCCAGATCGCACCGTGCATCACGTCCCAGGGGTCATGACCCTGCTTGGCACAGGCGGGGTGCTCGGAGGCATCGCTGCCAATGGCTGGCAGATGTATACCACCGTGAGCGCCTTGTACCAGATGTTTACCGGCAAGGCGACCCCACCGCTTGACTTCTCCAACATCACGTTTGACATTTGTGTGTTCATCGCCTTTAGTTTCCAGTTAGCCTTACTCTTCCTGGTGTTTCGCATTGACACCCGCTGGAAACGCCAGCAGACCGGCACACCTGGCAAGAGCACGAGAAGGCGGGGGCGAGCCGGTACCGGCTACGGCTTTGCCGCTATCGAAGTGGTGCAGCACCTGGGCCTCTTTGCCGTCTGGGTGGGTCTGGCTTTCGTGGTCGATACCCTGGGGGATTACAGCTTTATCGCCAGCAGGACCACCTATGCAGATCCTCCCTCGTCCGCCTTTTTGATCTTTTTGTATGCGGTCGCGCTCTACGCACTCTCCACCCTGGCCTTTGTGCGCAGCATCGAATACTTGTGGGCAGCCGCCGCTGTCAAAGAGCAGTGGGAGGAGCGTCGAGAGGAGCGCAGGATGGCGCAGCGCGGACCTGTCAAGTACTAAGCACGGAAAGGAGCATATGACGTGAGCAGGACGAGCAGCAGCATGCAGGAACAGGAACGCGAGGAACTGGACGGCGCAGGCAGCACGACCGAGGTCAACTGGACGCTCCTCATCGTGGGCTACTTTGCGGTGCTTGCGGTGGTGATCGTGCTGGTACGTCCCTTGCATGTGGGCATAGCGGGCATCTTTTTCGCGATGATGGGGGCGGGCGTGCTGCTCGCCCTGCTCATCTTCGCCGTCAAGCAGCTCATGCGCAGAGCCGCCCGTTCCCAGATGAGCGCCCGCGATCTCTATCACCTCGCCATTGGCTATCATGGCCTGGACGACGAGGACGAGGGCGACAACGAGGACGAGGGCGACAAGCTGTCCCCTCCGCAGCCGGTGATCGAGGCGCACCCGCTGGTGCTGGCACCCAACTATCAACCCAGTGTGAGCAGCTTCCTGGGCGCGATGGTGGCCGTCATCGGCATGCGCCGCTCCGGCAAATCCAACCTGGTGGCGGTGCTTGCCGAGGAGCTCGCAGGCTATGGCGTCCCATTGGTGTTATTCGACACGGAGTCCGAATACGGCTCCCTGGTGGATGCGCGTTACCTCTCGGCTCCGGTACTTGCCACAGGGGAGCAGGAAGTGTCAGCAGGACCTCACGCCGTCACCATTGATCAGGAAGGGGCGTACGGCTTTGGACGGGCGGTGATGGAGGCAGGCTTACAGGCGGTGGTGGACCTGCCCTCCTTTGCGGATGATGATGTGGCAGCCCTCATCATGACCGAAATCATTGACGGCATCGCCGATTGGCAGCAGGCGCTGCCCAACCAGGAGCGGGTACCGGTGACGATCCTGCTGGATGAGTCACAGAAGTGGTTCCCGCAAAACCGCGAAGATCGCGTCGTCTCCCAGGAAATCCAGGGCTTGCTCGATCAGGCGTTTTACGGAACCATCGTGGCTCGGGGAGGCAAGCGTGGCTTTGGGCTGGTGGTTGCGGCCCAACGCTACAGCCAACTCAACAAAAAGCTGCTCCAATCACAGCACAAGTTCCTCTTCCGGCAAACGGAGCAGATCGACCTGGACCGCTATGGCAAGCTGGGCATCCCCGCCGAGGAGACGCTTGGGCTTGCCACAGGGCAGTGTGTCGTCTTTGGGCCATCGGTCCCTGCCATGATGGCAGTACGGGTGCGTGAGCGGCATTCCCCGCACCTGGCGCATACTCCCGGGCTGGAACACCTGCACCGCCATAGCAGGCGGCTCAAGCCCGTAACTGAGGTGCTCGCTACCTCCTACACGAAAACCACCCGTGTGCTGGCTCCCTCCTACGATGACCAGGAGGAACAGGCCACGCCCTCCACTGACGTGCGAGAGGAGTCCCCCGCTCCAACGGTTGAGCGCAAGCGCGAACCCACCCAGTTAGAACGGGCGCTTGCAGCCTGGAACGGGGGTGCCACCTCAAGCCGCAAAGTAGGCGAGAAGTTGGGGATTGGCAAGGATGCGGCCAATGAGTTGCTCAAGCAACTGGAACGCAAAGGGCTCATCCAGCGGCAACAGGGCAATGATGAATAGTGTCTGTCTGTCGTCGTCTGTCGTCTGGCTGGCTGCACACCTCTCCGTGAGCTTGTAGACACGGTTCCCGACGACGACAGACGACGACAGACAGAGGAAGGAGAACCACCGTCATGACGACACAGCCACCAAAGCCGCAACCCACACCGCAGCCAGCGCAGCCATCGGAGCCGCTGCACTGGTGGAATGACAAGGAACGGCTCTTGCGCGGCCTCGCGCAAAGCAATTATGTCACCGCGTTTTGGGACTGGTGCATGATGCTCTTGGGCAAAGCCGCCGAGCCGGTGTTGTTTGTGAGCGTGCTCTATTCGGGCTATGAACTGCTGCCAGGAGTCCCGCAGCCAGGAGCCGTGATTGATGCGCCGATGTTTGTGACCCAGCAGGCGGCCCTCGACATTGGCGGGCTGGGGCTCATGAAGATGGCAAAGCACGCCAGGCTTGCCAAAGACTCCTTCCCGTACTGCGTGGGGGTCATCCTGGTCGTGCTCATGATCGTGAATGTGGCGATGGCCTCGCTGGAAAAAGTGGTGCATCCGCCTCCCCTCATTGCAACTGGGGTCGAGGGGTTCCTGCTCATTGCGCGGGCGGTGATGGCGGTCCTCTACGGCCACGCGATACACGCGCTCAAGGATGAGGGGGTCACGCTCTCCCACGGCCAATCACGGGTGCAAGCGCAACTTGAGCAGGTGCAGCAGGACGTTGAGGATCTGGCGCAGCAGATGCAGGTGCAAGTCCAGCAGTTTGCAAAAGGGCTTGCATCCGTGCAAAAAAACATCGAGCAGCGTATGCAGGAAAGCGCCACCTTGCAGGAGCGTCGCTTGCATCTGCACCTTGCAGATAAACTTGCACCCCTGCAAGAACAGCTTGCACTCCTGCCTCAGTTGCAAGTGCAAGTGCAAGAACTTGCAAGCCGTTTGCAAGAAGAGAGCCAACGCTTGCAAGCTCTGCAAGCACGGCAGGCTCGTGAGCAGGAGACGCAAGAACCAGCGTACGAGCGCCCGCACTTACACGCGCTTCCCTCGCTGCGACAGCCACGCAAGCGCAAAGATGGAACAGAGCAGCATCCAGCAGAGAAGTTTGATGCACGGGCATTTGTTTTTGCGTGCTTGCAAGATGATGGCAGCCTCACACTTGCAGCGATCAGGGAACGCTTGCATGCAAAGGGACAGGAGCTTTCAGAGTCCACCATTAGCCGCTATCGCAAGGAATATGTTGCAAGCAAGCATGCATCCCTTGCAAGTTCACCTGATGCAATGCAAGCTGCTAGTAGTCGTGCAAGTGAAAGAATGCTTGCAAGTGAATAGCAGGTATTGCCGGTTTTCGTACAATGGTAGAGAAGAGATGAGAAGAAAAGACATAGGAGGCAAAAGCGATGCACCTCGTCGAACAGCACATCATTGATCGCAAGGACCCGCGCTTTGCCGCTATTGACGCCGCCGCCTTTGCCTCCAAGAACCTGTACAATGCTGCAAACTATGAGTACCGGCAAGCCTTCATCCATCAGGGAGTGTACCTCACCTATAACGAGGTGCAGAAACGGATGCAGTCCCACGAAGCCTACAAAGCGCTGCCGGCAAAGGTCAGTCAACAAATCCTGATGGTGCTTGACCGAAACTGGAAAAGCTTCAGGGAAGGGTTGGCAGCGTACAAAGAGGACCCGTCAAAGTTTACCGGACGCCCGCAGCTTCCGAAATACAAGGACAAAACGAAAGGCCGCAATCTCCTGGTGTACACGCTGCAAGCTCTCCGTGGGGGACAAAGCAAGCACGGTATCCAGGGCCTTATCCAACCGTCAGGACTGCCCATTACCATTTCCACCAAACAGCGGCACATTGATCAGGTCCGTATCGTCCCCCGCAACGGCTTTTACGTGATTGAAGTGGTCTACGAGCACGAACAACCAAAGAGCGCGGTAGACCCTGCCTTCTACGCTGGCATCGACATTGGCATGGATAATCTTGCGGCGTTAACTTCAAACCAGCCCGGTTATGTGCCGGTTCTGGTTAACGGGCGTCCGGTGAAATCCATCAACCAGTATTACAACAAGCGCAGAGCAGAGCTACAAAGCAAGCTCGGGCATCCAGGCACCACGAAGCGTATGGAGCGCATGACGAACAAACGGAACAGGCGCATTGATCACTACCTGCATACGGCATCCAGATGGATTGTCGATGATCTGGTAGCTCACGGAATTGGAACGCTAGTGATTGGCAAGAATGATGGATGGAAGCAGGAAGCGAACATGGGCAAGCGCACCAACCAGAATTTCGTGCCTATTCCTCATGCGCGTTTCATTTCCATGCTGATCTACAAAGCGGAACTGGTCGGCATTCATGTCATTCTCACGGAAGAGTCCTACACTTCAAAAGCCAGTTTCCTTGATCGTGATGAGATGCCGGTCTACGATCCCAAGCAGAGCGAGAAGCCGACGTTTAGCGGCAAGCGCATCAAGCGCGGGTTGTATCGTGCAGCAGATGGCACATTGATCAATGCCGACTGCAACGGGTCGGGTAACATCATACGAAAAGTAGCCCCTGATGCTTTCCAACAAGCGGAGGGAGTAGAGGATGGGAAAGGCCACAAGCCGGTAGTCCATCCTGTGAGGTTGTCGTTCCCCTCACGAAGCCAGAAAGCGAGCAATGGCGGAAGCACGCAATCAATAAAACGCGCGAACACGCTATGACACGCTCGGCTTTTTGGAACTATAGCATAGCTATACTTGAGAGACAAATCTCTATTTTCTTTCCAGCTTCCATTTTAGCTTATTCTTCGACCAGCGTGACTGGACGTGCAGCATCAAGTAGACTTCCCTGGAAAGCGGTCAACATGATGACCTGTTGCGTAGCCTTACGTTCCCTTTATGAGAGGTCTGTTCGGGTATAGGGATCTCCCATTCCGACTAAGATTCTCCTCGGGCCAGCGTAAGAATTTCTGCCATGCGCAATGAGCATGTTATCAAGCATCAGTAAATCACCTTTTTCCCAGGGAAAGGAGATTGTTTCATCCCTGTAAGCGGCACGAACCTCATCAATGACCGCATCTTCAATTCGGCCTCCATCGCCATAATAGGTGTGGAATGGCAGATCTTGTTCCGCGAACTCGCGCAAAAGGGATTCACGCACAGCAGGGTTCAGGGATGATATATGCCAGAAAGCCATGTGATTGAACCAGAGGACTTCTCCAGTTTTGACATGCGTTGTAATTGCCGGTCGAACCTGCCGGGTGCGTAGACGGTCATTATCTTTCCATTCCAGAGTAATGGCGTTCTTGTGACAGTAGTCCTCCACTTCGCTCTTATCAGCGGTGTGAAAAGCTTCCTGCCAGGTAGGTCCGAAGCCGTCATTATAGTTGCGAACGACCATCCAGCCGCGACTGGCGAACTCATCTTGTACCGCTTTACTCAGGCGCTTATACACGTTGCGCACATCTGCAATCGGCGTTTCACCACCCTGTTGTGGAGGCTGCAAGGCGAAAAACCAGATCTTGAGCGGGAAAGTGGCCGCAGTGGATAACTCGTTGTGCAATGCGATAACCTGGTCAGGCGGAAACTCCGTTGAGGTATAGACATGGCTTCCCAGCTTTTTGCGCGGAGTGGAGCTTTCGCTATAGTTGATCAGTTCGACTTTCGTTGCATCTAATACCTTCTGAAAATCCTCCTGGGTATGCAGATCAAATCCACGGAAAAGTATCCCTCCGTGGAGCAAAAGCTTCTCGTCGAGATATGTGAGATTGCCGGCGATCCAATCGGACAAATCGATCAGCTCAATGGCAGGCATGACGACGAGAGGAGTAGGACCTCCTGACGACAGGTAGGAGGTCCGAATGAGATCTTCTTGCGATCTCGGAGCCGGCTTTGCTTTGAAGGATGCGCGCTTCCCCACAAAGGCTCGGCTAAGTATAGATTCCATAGCAGGTCCTTTCAGCCGCTGTTTCTAAAACAGGCTATGTTGACAGCTACTGGCTGTAGCGTCAGACGAGGTATTCTGCAATAGCATCCTGAACCCCATAGCCTGCTGCGGCCTGTTCAAGCAGTAGTTTGTATTGCCTGGGAGCAAATCCTTTGGCATGCAACATACCGAGCGTACACTGGGCAATCTGGCTTAATGTTGTTATGTCAACACATTGCGCACTAAACGCACGTATCGCGTCCAGATTACTGATAAGCTTCTGATAGGGTATCTGGATGGTTTGCTGAAAGCTAGCCGGGGAAAGCTCCTTCAGGCAAGGCGTCCCCACGACCAGACGTAAGCAGGATAATAGAAAGCCTTCCACCTGTGAATCAGACCATGCGGCTGCGAGCATGTCAGCGCGTCTGCTTGCCGTTTTGAGGAAACGCTGCACCGCGGGTTTCTCCTCAACGGTGCCGAACGAGAGCGCGCAGACTCCTGGATGTTCCAGCCTGATGAGATCACGCAGCACGGTTTTAGGGCCTAATTCAATAATGGTATCGATCCCCTTTTCAAGCAGCGTTGATACCGTACGCGGCCAGTTAATACACCCCGTCAACTGGCTGCCTAGCCTCGAAATGAGTTCTTCTGACTCAGCGTACTGGGCGTTTGATACGCACGAAATGAGCGGAATCTGACACCGCTTCGGGCCAGCCTGGCGAATTGCTTCCTCAAATTGAGCAACGATAGGAGCCATCAGCAAGCTGTGGGCGGGGACGCTTATATTGAGATGCTTCACCACGCCGCCCAGGCTCTCCAGGCGGACTGCAGCTTCTTGTAATGCTTTTTGATGCCCGCTCAGCACCCATTGTTCGGCGGCATTGTGATTGGCAATCGCGATATAGTGATCTGGTCGCGCAATCTCCGCGCAAACCTCCGCAATTGGCGCTTCTCCAAGAGCAAAAACCACCATCATGCCTCCATCCTGAGCGCATGATGACATCAGTTCGGCCCGAATTTTGATCAGAGAAACGGCCTGACTAAATTCAAGTCCTCCAGCGCATACTGCCGCCGAGATTTCTCCCAGGCTATGGCCTGTCATAAGCTGCACAGGCTGCTCCAGCATTGCTTGCATCAAATGCCAGCAAGCGATGCTATGAACAAGCACGGCGGGTTGCACAACGCGGGTATCGTTCAGTTCGCCGTGCTTGTTCAGGCAGGCTGCGAGCAAATCATAGCCCAGTACCGTGCTGGCCTGCTCATACAGTTCACGCACCTGAGGGAATTCTTTGCATAAATCTTCTCCCATGCCAGCAATCTGCGATCCCTGGCCTGGAAACACTACGCCTACCTGCATTAAAAAGCGCCTCTCTTCCCATGTGCGACTAACGATTTTTCAAAGAGGGTGATAGCGTCCTCTGTGGAGACATTGCCGAGTTCCAGGGCGTCAAAGAGGTCGGCGAGGGCATCGGTCTGCTCAGGGCAAAGCGCCTGCTCGCAATAAGCAACCTGAGCCTGAAACTCTGGCATACTGTAGAGGTCGGTCACTTCAAACGGAACGGTCGCAAAGCCTCTTCTGAATAACTGGACAAAGCGTAAGGCGCTCAGCGACGTGCCGCCACAACTGAAGAAGTTGGACCGGTCGTGTACGCTATCAATGCCGAGCACTTTTTTCCAGATCTCTTCCAGCCGCAGGCGAATAGCCTCAGCGTCAAGTACCTGCTCTTGTACATGTAACTCCACATTGGAAGAAGTCGGCGCTCCCGCTGCCACCATTTCGACTTCTTGCCAGAATTCGGCCTCGAAGGGAATTTTGAGCACAGGCTTCAGGAAGCGAACTTCCTCCATATCAAAGCGTGAGACGAGGCTCCACGCGGGGCCATTGCGGAAGAAACGGTCAAGCGCGCTATGAAAATCGGCAAAGCTGATAGGAGGTATAGGCGTCTTGCTGCCAAAATCGCTCTTATCATCAAGAATAAGCGTCAGGTTGAGAACGTGGGCGGGTACGCCTTGCTGCTGGAGATATCCTCCCATCGCATCCAGGAACTGGTTAACGGCGCAGCATTCGCTGGCAGACTTTGTCCCCATAAGCGAAGAAATCGAAGAGAAGAGGATAAAGAAATCCAGCTCCGGTGAGTACACCTCACGCTCGACAAGCCAGGTGCCTTTGACGCGATTATAGATGCCATTCTGATATTGCTCGAAGGTAATTTCGTGCAACCAGAGGTGATACAGTTGCTTGACGAGCATAAAGGCGCCATGAATAGCGCCATACTCGCGGCGAATATGCGCAAACACACGGGCAACCATAGCCGGATCTGTCACATCGCACTGAAGCATAGCTACGCGTGAGCCACGTTCCTCCATTTTTTGCATGGCGGCAATCTTTTGCCTGAGATCCGCATTTTGAGGCGAGGCATCCATCTGGAGCGCATCCCACTGGCTGCGCTCAGGCAACGGGTTGCGAGCCAATAAAATGATGTTAACCCTGGCGCGTTGACTCAGGAACAGGCCCACCTGCATCCCCAGATAGCCGGTACCGCCTGCGATGACATAAGTACCCCCTTCGCGGATAGGAAGCGTACGTTGCATGCTATCAGCCTGCCGCCCGACGACCTTCACCAGGCGTTTTCCCTGACGGTAGGCAACCAGATCTTTTCTCGCACCAGGATCGCTCGTTATCTCTGCAAAGATTTGCGCGGCAATTGCCTCCGGGCTACCAACAAGATCATGATCGATAGCGAGGCTGTGGATCGTTGGCAGTTCCTGTGAGAAGACCTTTGCCAGCCCAAAAGCCGTAACGCGCGTAGGTACGCACATATCGCCCGCGACAACCTGTTCCGCCAATGAGGAGACCACCACGAACTGAAGCGGGTGAGTGAGGTTCTGAGCAAGAATTGCTTTGCTCAGGCCGAACAACGAGAATACACCCTCATTTTGCGAACTCTCTATTTCCTCAAGCGTATCGATGGCAGAGACCGCCGGCTTGAGCGAGAAGCCATGAATAACGCCCGCCAGATCGGTGAGCGCATCGTTGCCGATCTCCTCGAAGAGGCGTAGAAAATCTTCGGGGCGCTGCGGCATAACCTCATAGGTATCCTCGCCCACTTTGGCAAACCGAGTACTCAAAAGCACACGAATGACTTGCGCTCCATCGGCAATGAGGCGCTCTTTTACCAGCGGAAGGATGGCATCTTCCTGACGAGTGAATAGCAGCCAGAGCGATTGCTCTTTGACGGCGGGGAAACGTTTCGCCCCATCAGCACTCATCGGGGACTCCTGCCAGCGCATCTCGAAAAACAGGTCACTCACATCATGCTGCGGGATCGCCTCGCTCGTGGGCCAGATCGGTCTGGTCTTAAATGGCACCGTCGGTAGCGGCAAGAGATAGCCTCCGGCAAAAAAAGCGTCCCATTGGGCTGCGATATTTTCTCCTGCCAGAAAATTCTTCATCAGGACGCGGCTCTCTGCCTCTATGGGTGCGGTGTAACGCTCAAACTGAGCAAGGCTATACGCCTGAGTGCTGGCTTCGTCAGCCAGGAAGATGCCCTGAGTGAAAAATGTCTCGGGGGCACGCTCAAAGCTTCTTACCTGGAGCAAGCGATCCAGCTTCTCCGCAAGTTCTTTCGTGGATGCGGCAAAGATGCCAACGCGCGCCGGTCCATGTTCTCCACGGGCATTCAATGTGTGCGCAATATCGCGCATGCTCCAATGTTGATTGTTTTCAATCGCTGGCGCCAGTAGTTGCACAAATTCCCAAAGCGCCCAGCGAGTCGGCGCGGAAAGCAGGAGAGGAAACGATGTATGACCCGACTCATCAGTGCTCGCTGGAACGAACTCTTCAAGCACGACATGGACATTTGTGCCGCTAATGCCGATAGAGCTGACGCCTGCATACCGTCGTCCACTGCCAGAATCTTCCCACGGTATAGTATCCGCGCTTACTCTAAAGGGCGTTTTCGCAAAGCCGATCTTGGGATTTTCCTGCTTGAAGGACGCAAGGCCAGGAATTACTCTGTGTTCGAGACAGAGCACGGCTTTGATCAGACCAGCGAGACCCGCTGCGTCTCCCAGATGACCTATGTTTGATTTGATGGAACCGAGCTGGCAAAAGCCCGTTGCAGCGGTATCCTGGCGAAAAGCACGAGTGAGACCTTCAACTTCGATGAGATCCCCTAAAGCAGTGCCTGTACCGTGGCCTTCCACATAACCGATCTGCTCCGCCTGAATGTGAGCATCGGCGAGAGCTGAGCGTATGGCCTGGGATTGAGCATCAGGATTGGGAGCCTGAAGGCCATTTGATGCTCCATCGCTGCTCATACCAGATCCTTTGATGACGGCATGGATATAATTATGGTCTCGCAGCGCGTCACTGAGTCGCTTGAGCACGACAACAGCGATGCCCTCGCCGCCAATAATACCATTGGCTTCAGCATCGTAGGACGCGCAGCGATAGTGCGGGCTACGCACGACGTAATCGGGAGCCTCCTCCCAGAAGGGGAAGAGCATTAAATTCACGCCGCCCACGACGGCAATTTCACAATCACCGACGCGCAAGGCATTCTTTGCCACATGTAACGCAGCCAGCGAAGAGGAGCATGATGTATTTACTGTTAATACCGGACCGCGCAAATTGAGCGTATAGGCGAGGTGATAGCCAAGATTAGCAGGAATATTAGAAACAAAGGCCCGCTCATCCATTTCATCAAAAAGCTTGAGATAATCAAAGGGTGGATAAGGAGTATGAGCCACAAACACGCCCGTTTGTGACTCGTGTAGCGCCGCGCTGCTGTACCCGGCCCTGGTCAGCGCCTCAAGGGCAACCTGCAAAAAGATGCGCTCCGCCGGTCCCATAAATTGAGCCTCGTGGGCAGTAAGGCCAAATGCTTCAGGGTCAAATTGCTCAATCTTGCGCAGCCATGCAGCATAGGAGCGCGGATCTGAGGCCAGATCCGCGCGCTTCTTCTCAAATTGCTGCCGCAGTTCCGGCTTTGATTGCATAATCAGATCAAAGCGTTCTTTCGGAAAGCTCTCCACCAGATTGCGCCGCTGCATAAGATGCTCCCAGAGCTGATCTGTGGTATCCGCTTCTGGAAAACGGATCGCCATACTGACAAGAGCAAGTGGTTCGGCAGGGTTCTGGTCTGAGATCTCGTCGAGGATGCTAAAGGCATCTTGCACATCCAACTTGTTATCGGCTACAAGAGAAAATATGCGTTTTTTAAGCACTTCAAGTTCCATATCATAGCCCTCTCTTTAGTTAACTCAATGTGCAAGTTTTCGCTGCCGCCTGCGGCGGCCAGCGAGAGGGGAGGAAGGTGGGGATACCCCAGACCCCGCCAGGGGCGGCGCCCCTGGACCCCGCTCCGCACACCTTGCACATGGCGCTAGTTAGCATGGCTGTCCAATAGCTTCGACAGCGTTTTCCCCGACGTTTTCTTCCCCTGACTGATCATCTACACTTACAGCTTTTCCCTGGCGTATGGAGCGCAAGAAAAGCAGCAGAGAAGGGGTAAGGATGCCGGCAACGAAAAGCATCACAATCCTGAGCGTATAAATGGTGCCGATCAGGCCGACGATAGGGCCACCAAGCACCTGACCTATGGCATCAAACTGGCTTCCGGCGGAGACAACGGTTGCGCGCACTTTCGAACTGACATTCTGAATCAGCCACGCCGTATAGATAGGACTATAGGTCTGACGCAGCGAGCCAGCCAGCAAGTAGGAGACCAGCGCCAGGTAGAAATTCCCGGCCAGGCCAAATACTGCGATGGCGACGATCAGCAGAGCAGTGATGCCGAACAATGTGAGAGCAATGGCCGTATGGTTTTCAGTTTTGGCATATTTGCGAATGATCTCGGTTGAGGCAAGGCTCACCAGGGTTACGGTAAACGTTATGGCGCTAAACCAGACCACCGGTTGCAGATTCCAGAAGTGAGGGAAGGTAAAGTTCGCCAGAAAGTGGACCTGCCAGAGGCGGTCAAAACCTTCGGATGCCATGCCGAAAAATGCCGCGATACACAAAATGGTAATAATGACCGGGCGCAGGCGGATCAGCTTCAGACTGCTGGTGAGTGCCTCTTTCATTGGCAAAAGAAGGTTACGCTGTTCCTCTGAGGGGGCTGAGCGTTGAAAGTTCTTTTCCGGCATCAGCAACAGCAGAAAGATGCCTAGCGCAAAGAACAGGACCCCACTGACAAGGTACGGCAGGTTCAGGCGTACGCTGGCGAGCACACCGCCGACGAGCGTGCCCACCAGCGTGCCCACCAATCCAGCCTGCGAGCCACGCAAAAACAATTGATTGAGGTTCTTATCTCCCATTTCATCCGCAATCCAGGCTTCTTCTGCTCCGCCTGTAAAGGTAAGGCCCAGCGCGCGCAACGCCTGGGCCACCAGGATGAGCATAAACACAGGGAAAGAGCCCTCGACAATAAAGGCAAGACCTACCAGGAATACGCCTAAAATCACTGAAAGACGGCGACTGAAGGCGTCCGCCAGCAATCCTGTTGGTATCTGGAAGATCATCACAGTGGCTTCCAGTACTGTGCCCACCAGCACTAACTGGAACGGGTTAAGACCAGCCATCAATACCCGATAGACAGCCGCGATGGTAAAAACCAGGCCAAACAAGAACGAAGATGTTCCCTCAAGGATCAAAAAGACCCTGTATGCCCCTAATTTTGTGCGCAAGTTTGTAATCATCCTATCCTCCTGCCTGTATCAGGCGTTTT
The DNA here is from genome assembly GCA_035650355.1 of Ktedonobacteraceae bacterium. Classification (GTDB taxonomy): domain Bacteria; phylum Chloroflexota; class Ktedonobacteria; order Ktedonobacterales; family Ktedonobacteraceae; genus DASRHT01. The sequence continues at coordinate 42,625 of DASRHT010000022.1, read as the reverse complement.
TGCCATGCTCTATTACGAGGTGAAACTCAATCCGTGTTCCGGGTTCTGAACGACTTGTTCAAGGAGAGCAAGCACTCTCTGGAACATATACTCTACTTCTTCAGTTTCCGCATAATCTGATAGAGCTGCAAGCGTGATGCGTAAGCGGTCAAACATCGTTCCTGTGAGCTTCAACGGCACTTCAGGATCTTGAATGATCGTCAACGCTTTGACATCCGCCCAATGAGGAGCGCTCGCCAGTTCCTCAAAAGGCGCGGTTTCGTAGGCGACAAGGCTCTGGTAGAGATGTTGATGCGGATGATAGTGACACCAGCGATGAATTTGCTCCTCAGAGATGTATTCATATTGCAGCATCTCAAAAAGCTTCTGTTGAGAGCCTTTGATCCAGGAGACGAATGTTCCTTGATCGGGAACGTGCAGGCGCACCGGCAAGAAGTTCACAAAGCGTCCAATGCGTCGCTCCGCGTCTTCCAGGAAAGCCGGGCGTCCAGAGACAATCGTGCCGAAGATGACATCACTCCATCCAGTATACTCCTTGAGGAAGATGGCCCAGACGCCCTGCAAGATGGTTGCGAGCGTAACTTGATGCTTCTGGGCAAATGCCTGTAACGCCTGCGTTAACTCTAACGAGAGAAACTCTGCACGATCATTATATGCTTTTCTCTCCTCAGGTCGAGGCTGCGGCTGGCGCAGAATGGGAACGATACCGGGAGCGTTTGCCAGATAGCTCTGCCAGAACTCCCTGGCTGCCGCTTTATCCTGCTGCTGCATCCATTCAATATATTCCTTGTATGAGGATGTGGATGAATGAAATGACGCTACTACGGCCTGGCTCTGGCTCAACGCATGGTAGTATGCAAACGCCTCGTCAACCAGCAGCGCGAAGGATGGCACATCGACGACAAGCAAGCTAAATGTCGCCAGCAGTTTGGAATGCCCTGGACCCAGGCGGACCAATGCCAGATCAAGTAGCGGAGCTTGCGTGAGGCTAAAGCCCCATTCCTGGATCGTCCTGAGATAGGCGCGCTCATGCGCCTGCCGGTCATCAGAGGACTTTTCGCTCCAATCAAACTGGAGGATATCAAATGGCACAGCCTGCTTGATTACCTGCAAGGGCTCATCGGTCTGCTCATGGACAAAGGCCGTTCTCAGAGCCGCATGCCGGTCAATTACTTCCCTCCAGGCTTGTATCAATAGCTGAGCATCCAGGTCAGATGCCAGGTCGAAGCTCCACTGATAGAGATATTGCCCATAACGCGGCTCCTGGAAGTATCGCGCAAGCATGCCCTTCTGCACCAACGAGACAGGATAGAGATCCTCGACACAACGCTGTTGCTTCAAGATAGCGTCAAGTTGTTCCTGAGTCACCTGAGCGAGCGGGAAATCCGAAGGGGCGACCATACGCTGGGTATAGCTCGTCCGGTCAAGGACGAGTTGCCTTAATTCTTCAAGAAATGTCTGGGTAAGCATATCAATAGTGCTCCGCTGATGAACATTCTGGCTATAGGTCCAGTAGAAGCTTAATTGGTTGTTGAGAATGCTGGCATCCAGTTCTAACAGGTAGGTGCGTTCCGCCAGCGGGCTGACATCCGGCCCACAGGGTTCCTCAACCGGGATCATAAGCTGCGCTTGCTTGATCGTCTGGTCAAATTGTCCCAGGTAGTTAAAGCCGATCTCCGCCGCCGGCAGTTCCGCCAGCAGTGTAGCACTGGCACGATCCAGATTGAGATAACGCAGCAGCCCATAGCCAACGCCTTTATTGGGAATAGCTCTTACCTGATCTTTGACGGTGCGCAGCACTTCCCCGATGGGTCTTTCAGGCTGAGCCTTCAGCAGGAGTGGAAAGACGCTGGTAAACCAACCGACAGTGCGCGTCAGATCAAGGTTACTTCCCGCACCTTCCCGACCATGTCCTTCCATACCGACAAGCAGGGAGGAGGAGCCGGACCAGCGTGTAACGGCAGCCAGCAGTGCGGCGAGCAATACTTCGTGCATCTGAGTGCGATGCAGAGGGAGTACATCCTGCAAGAGAAGCTGCGTTTCCTCTTCACTCAGCTTCACCACAACCTGCTCCGTCGTATCCATCGTATTTGGCCGATCCGTGTAGTCGCGCGGAATCTGGCTATCTGTCGGACGATATTGCTCTTTCCAATACGCCAGTTCGCCCTGTACCTCCGAACTTTGCACATACTGGAGCAGATGACCGGCCCACGCACGATACGATGTCGTTTTCCTGGGAAGCTTCACTTCCTGACCCTGCAATAACTGGTTCACCAGCGTTTCGAGATCCTCTAAGAGAATGCGCCAGGAAACCCCATCAACGGCTAGATGGTGGATGGCGATAAACAGGCGATCATTTTTGCCCGTGCCGAGGAACAGGTAGACAAAGCGCAGCAATGGCCCTTTAGTGATATCCAGACTTGTCTGGGCGGCAGCGGTAATCTGCTCAATTTTTGACGGCTGCTCGTATGCCGGAATGGTTGAAAGGTCGTGCAGAGAGACGAGCATATCATCTTCGCTGGCCGCGTTAATCTGCATCCAGTACTTACCCTCTTTCGAGAAACGCAGGCGCAGCGCGTCATGATGTTCCACCAGGTGCCGAACTGCCTGCTGCAAGAGCGGCAAGGGGATATATTGCGGCAGTTCAAGTAAAACTGACTGGTTCCAGTGATGTGGATTTTGTAAATTGCGCTCAAAAAAGCGCAACTGGATCGGGGTCAGCGGAACCGGTCCGGTAACGGCTGTTTGTTCAACAACAACTTCCTCTTCCGTACCAACAATGGCAGCAAGCGCGGCAATCGTCTGGTGCTGGAAGATCTGGATGGGGGTGATACGCAGCCCGCGCTGCTTGGCGCGCGCGGTGACTTGAATGCACATAATCGAATCGCCGCCCAGTTCAAAGAAGCTATCGTGAATGCTTACCTTCTCACGACCAATTACCTCGCTCCAGATATCTGCCAGTAGTTGCTCAACAGGCGTGCGCGGCGCAACAAAGACCTTCTTGGGACGCAGACCGCTATCCTTCATTGATGACAGCGCTCGATAATCGATCTTGCCATAAGATGTTAATGGCAAATGTTCCAGCACGATAAAGGAGGCTGGCACCATGTAATCTGGCAAGAGGTTCAGCAAAAAGGTTCGCAGATCGTCTACCTCGGGTTGCTCATTGCGCTGCGGGACAATATAGGCGCTCAGATGGGCATCCTCGTTCATCAAGACAGCCACCTCCTGAACGGCAGGATGCAGGCTGAGGGTGGCTTCGATTTCAGCAAGTTCTACGCGATATCCTCGCACCTTGACTTGACGATCAATGCGACCAAGAAACATGATCGTTCCATCGGGCCGATAGCAAGCAGAGTCACCGGTGTGATAGAGACGCGCAGTGCTACTCTCGCTGCCTGCGAACGGATCGGAGGAAAACTTGCGGACCGTCAGTTCCTGGTCATGCAGATACCCTCTGGCAACGCCAGCTCCTCCAATACAAAGTTCACCGGCAACCCCAATGGGAACAGGGCGACCAAGCGTATCTAAAATGTAAGCGCGTACATGCGGCAGAGGACGACCAATCGACGGCGTCTCCCCGGCAGATTGAATCAGGCAGGCAGTCGCATCAACCGTACATTCCGTTGGACCATAGACATTAAAGCACAGCATATCCTGTACCTGCCTGAGTTGCTGCCAGAGCGCCAGAGGAATGGCCTCGCCACCGATTAAAATAGCGCGAGGACGCACCTGCTGCTTTTCCAGCAAACCAGCAGCGATCCAAAGCGTCAGTTGTGATGGCGTACAATCAATCACATCGATATGATTATCTCTCAAGAAGTTGAGCATGCCTTCAGGATCGAGCCGTAAAGCCGTTGAAACCAGGTATAATGTGTGCCCATCCAGCAGTTGAATAATCTGTTTCACCGAGGTATCGAAAGTGAAAGGGCCATTGACGGCAATACGCAATGGAGCAAACGGACTGAGCGGAGCATAGATGTTCTGGCGTAATGCCGCTAAGAGGTGGACTACAGATTGATGCTGAATCAGGACCCCTTTAGGCTTTCCCGTTGTGCCAGAAGTAGAGATGACATACGCGAGGTGTTCGGGCTGAGTAAGATGCTCTGGATTTTCCTGACTTTCCCGGCTGATCGCTGACCAATCGGTATCCAAACAGATCACGGGTATGTTATTGACCGGCAGTCTTTGCTGCAATGGCTCCTGAGTAAGCACAACAACGGGATCTCCGTCGTTGAGCAGAACAGACAGACGCTCTTTGGGCGCGTCCACATCGAGCGGGTAGTAGGCTCCGCCAGCTTTGAGCACGCCCAGCATGCCAACCACCAGGTCGAGAGACTTCTCCATAAACAGCCCGACGAGTGTATCCGGCCCTACCCCTTTTGCACGCAGGTAGTGTCCGAGCTGATTGGCGCGCGCATTGCATTCCGCGAATGTCAGCGAACGCTCGCCGGAGACTATGGCGGTATAGTGAGGCGTTTTTTCTACCTGCTCCTCAAATAAACGGTGCAGCGTTTTGCGACTGACAGGGATTTCCTGAGAAGAGGTGCTGAAACTGTTCAGGATCGATTGGCGACCTCTTTCGCTCATCCCATCTAATGCATTGATACTGACATTTTGCTGCTCGGCGATTTGCTCAACCAGCGTCTCTAGTTGGTGTACCATCGCTTGAACGAGCGGTAGTTCATAGCATGAGCTATCATAGTGGATCGCGCCCAGTAATTTTCCCTGAGTTTGCGTACAACTGAGCATCAGCTTACATGGATGAGTGTAGCTTACCTCTTTGTACAGCGAAAAAGTAAGGGCATCCTGCGTCTCTTCGAGGTCCAGGACGTTATAACGAAAGGCGATATCGCTAAACGGATGCTTGCCGGTCGGGTGCTCAAGCGTCTCCTTCACCGTTTGCAGATGAGCATCCTGCTCTTGCCGGGCCTGAGCGAGCTTGCCAGCCAACTGTACAAGCAGCGCTGCCACCTGAACGTCGCCATCGAGTGCGCAGAAGAGAGGAAGGTTGATCTCGAAGATGCCCATTGCCTCCTGGAGCTCATGCACAGGTCGCCCTGCATCCAGGTAGTCCTGCACAATCTTTGTCTGGCCCGAGAGGCGGTGGAGTAACATATACCAGCATGTAAGGAGGACGACTTCTTCCGTGGTCTGGTAGCGCCGGGCCACATCTTTGCAGCAAGCAAGCACACGAGCATTTAAGGTAAATGGCACCTGAGAAAGGGTACGACGTTCCCTGGTACCGAATGTCTGCTCCAGAAAGAGCGTTGGAGCAACTCCATCTTCCTTTTCTCCTGATGGCTGGCCTATCTCCATTTCATTGATGATTTCAGACTGCCATCCTGTAAAATCGGCATACTGAATCACATCCTCTGCCGGCTCCGAGACGCAGCTTGTTGTGGACAATTCATGATATACACGCAGGATAGTTGTTAACAACTGATACATGGTTTTTGTGTCAGCGCATAGATTGGATATATTGATGACGAGAAGGTGCTGAGCGCCAGCCCGTTCCAGCAAGGTCATACGCAGTAAAGGTCCCTGATTAAGATCAAAAATGACCTGCTCTTCTTCCTGCCAGATTTGCTCTACCACATCCTCAAACTGAAGAGTATCGTCCAGAGGGAGGACGCGCCAGGTAAAATGGGCGCTATCGGCGATCACCTGGCGGGGAAACTTCAAGCCTGGAGTGCGTTGAAAAACCGTATGAAAAATCTCATGCTGCTCCACAACTCTCTGGGTCGCCTGAAAAAACGTCTGCTCGTCAAGCATGCCGTGGAGAATAAAAGCTCCCAGCGTCCGGTTAGCCAGCGATTGCTGTGATTGCAGAAACCAGCTCTTCTTCTGTTGAATTGATATTTCAAAGGCATTATCAGTCTCTATCAATAACATGGCGCGTTCTCCTTGTTGCTATGTACACTGAATGGGATTTTAAAGCTCTAGCTGAGAAGCGTGATTGGGCTGGGGACATGGCTCCACAAAGCTCACTACGGTCTCGCGCTCCCCCTCAAAAGCGTTGCGCCCATGCGAAATCTGCACATTATCGGCCAGCAGTACATCGCCCTCTTGCCAGGGGAAGGCATAGGTACATTCAGCATAGGCTTTATAGATGGCGTCGAGTTCCCAGTTCTCGATCCGGGTGCCATCACCGTACAATGCATGGACGGGTAAGTTCTCTTCACCAAATTGCTCAAGCAACTTTTTCTGCATATCCACGCCTAAACTGTAGATATGGAAGATGTGCATCTGATTGAACCATACCTCGTCGCCGGTCACCGGATGCTTGATCACCGCAGGTCGCACCTGACGCGTGCGCAGGCGATTCTCGCCGAGCCACTCGCACGTCATGGGCGGATTTTGCCGGCAATACTCTTCTACTTCCGCTTTAGAAGTGGTGTTAAATACCTTCTGCCAGGGGACAAGTAATCCATCGCCATAGTTGCGCAGATACATGATCTGTTTTTCAACAAACTTCTCGCGCACGCGTGGATCAATGCGTCGTAGTACTTCCCTGGCATCCGCAATGGGAGTTTCTCCGCCCTTTGTTGCGGCCTTTTTGCAGTAGAACAGCGCCTTCATCGGCCACTTGTAGGTATAGCTCAGCTCGCCGTGAAGAGGGATGGAATAGTAATTAGGATATTCGCTCGATACATAAATCTTATCGCTATACTCGCTACGAGGCGTAGAAGGCTCGGAATACTCCACAAGCTGAGGATGGACCGCGAGCGAGATCTGCTGGAACTGTTCGATAGAAGCGACTTTAAAATTATGGAAGAGAATCGCGCCATGTTGCAGGAGCGTGGTTTCTACAAAATCATGGTTATTCTTGATCCAGTCAGCTAGATCGACATCGCCCAGTGCGGGCTCAATCACCAGAGGAAAGCGGTCTCCCTCTTTCAAAAAGCTCGTTTTGATCTGGTTCTCTGCCGACGAGCGGACCGATCTCCGATTGAACTTTTTCAATGATTGTTGTTTAAACTCATCACGCTGTTTTAAAGCTTCCATTTTTTGCTCCTTTTCCTTTTTGCTCATCAGTTCTATCTGGCTTAAATGCAGGTCCGGCTCAGCCACGACCTGGTCAAGTACGAGAGAAAAATGCTCTAGAAAATGCAGTATCCTGTCTTCATCAAACAGGTCTGTATTGTAGGTTAATGAACCGTCTATACGTGGTGGCTGACCGCCGCCACTCCACTCTGAAAGGCGCAGCGTCAGGTCAAATGGCGACATATCGACGGGCATGCCGACCGGCTCGACGATGAGGTTGGCAAATTGCGCTTCCTCAGTAGAGAGCGTGCCAAAAAGAAGCTTGACCGAGAACAAGGGGGTGACGTTCGCTTTGCGCTCAGGGTTGAGGATCTCCACCAGCTTCTCAAAGGGCAGGTCTTGATGCTCATAAGCTTCTAATGTCGTCTTACGTACCCGCTTCAGCAGCTCGCGGAACGTTGGATTGCCGGTCAGGCGCGTCCGTAAAGCAAGCTGGTTGACAAACGCGCCGATAAGTTTCTCCGCCTCGACGCGCGTCCGGTTTGCTACTTCAGTACCGATCACAATGTCTTCCTGCCCAGTGTAATGAAAGAGCAGGGCGTAGAAGGCTGCCAGCATCACCATGAATGATGTGACCCCTTCTTGCGGACAAAGCTTCTTGATGGCTGCAATGATCTCTGAGGAAATTTCAACCGGTAATGTTTTGCCGCGTAACGTTCTAACCGCTCCGCGCGGGCGATCTGCGGGCAGTTCCAGAGACATATGGTATGAGCCCAGTTGCTGCTTCCAATAGTGCGTTAACTGCTCAAGCTCTTCCCCTGAGAGATGCTGGCGTTGCCAGGCGGCAAAATCGCCATACTGCATGGGCAGCTCTGGCAACGATGAATGCTGTTGCTTTGCATAGGCATTGTACAGGGTGATCAATTCCTGCTCAAATATCTTGAATGACCAGATATCGGTAATAATATGGTGCATCACGACAACGAGCAGGTGATCCTGAGCAGCGATTTTGATAAAGCCGGCGCGCCAGACGGGACCATTCTCCAGGTCGAATGGTTGCTGAATGAGCGCCTGTGCGATCTGGAAGGCGAGCTGTTCGCGCTCAGCATCCGGCCACGCCTGTAAATCATGGGTAGCCAATGTGCAAGGCTTCTGCTTATGAATAAGCATTGAAGGCATACCGTGCTCATCCAGAGGGTAACTTGAGCGCAGAATATCATGGCGACGCTGGATCTCGGTCAGGCTCTGTTCTAAAGCCTGCACATCCAGCGCTCCCTTCAGGCGAGCCATCAACGGGATGTTATAAAAGGCGTTCCCCGCTTCCATCTGCGCTAAGAACCAGAAGCGTTGCTGAGCAAACGAAACGGGATACTGCCTGTTCTGATTTGCAGGGGAAACAGGAGACGCAAAAGAGGTAGCTAACGGAGCTATCTTTGCAGCAATCGCGCTGAAATCAGGGAATGTTAACAGTTCCTCATGCGAAATCTGGCTATGCAGCTCTTGCCTGAGACGACTAATAAATTGTAAACCGGACAGAGAGTTCCCTCCGCACGCGAGGAAGTTGTCGTCAGCTTTTAATGTGTGTACCTCAAGGACAGAGCGGGCAATAGACAGCACTTTTTCGAGCGGTGAATCGGCTGGACGATGAAGCGTTTTGGGCGTCTGCCCGAAACTCCAGTAGGAACTCTCATCAAAAGCGTAGGAAGGAAGTGACACCTTAAACGGTTTATAGCCCTCGAACAACGGATGCCAGAGGAAGCGCCCGTTATTGACATACGCACACGCGAGCGTTTCGGTGGCTGATTCATCCCGTGGTGCGCATACGCTGCCATTATTAACACGGACGGACTCAACGGTATGCCATAGCTTGAATGGAATGGCGATGAGTCTGCGACATATAGCAACGAGGGCCTCCATGTTAGACGCCAGAATAGCCAGCCGCAGCTCGAAGTGTTCTCGTCCCGACCATAAGGTATATGCAACATCACACGGCGCCAGATTGCAGGCAGCCTCATTCAGAGCGGCATATTTAGCCACAACCGTCATAAGAGACGCCTGGCTACGGGCGGAGAGGGGAAAAACAAACATCGCTTCAGACTCGGCCTGAGCTTGAGCTTGAGAGTGGTCGCTAGGCGCCTCTTCCAGTACGGCGTGGACATTGGTCCCGTTGAAGCCAAAACAACTCACCGCTGCACGCAACGGCTCATCGGCTTTTTTGTGCGCTTGCACATCCCAGGGAAACGTAGGGATGAAGACGGGCGAATTAAGCAGATCGATCTGACGATTCGGCTCCTGTAAATGCTTCGTGGGCGGGACAATCCCATGCTTGAGCACATGAATGATCTTGAGCAGGCCCGATAGACCTGCCGCGCCATCTAACAAATGCCCAATATTGCCCTTGACCGAACCGATAGCCAGGAATTGCCGCTTACTGGTGAATTTGCGTACGGCGTCGGTGATGCCGCGCACCTCTATCGGATCACCTAAATGCGTCCCCGTGCCGTGCGCCTCCAGATAGGAGAGAGATTCCGGCGATATACCGGCTCGTTGCCATGCTTCAAGCAAGAGTTCCGTGTGCGCTCTGGGATTAGGAGCCGTAATGCTTGCCGAGGCCCCGTCATTATTGACCGCCGTACTCAAAATGACGGCGTGAATATGGTCATGGTCTTGCAGGGCTTTGGTCAAGGGCTTGAGCAAAAGAGCAACAACGCCTTCCCCGCGTCCAATCCCACTGGCCTGGTTATCAAATGGGCGACAACGCTGCTCATCAGACATAATGCCAGCCGCGTTCATCAGCAGCTTTTGCGCGTTGATCGGAAAGGGAAAAATATTGACGCCGCCCACCAGCGCCATATCGCAGTCTCCGTAAGCCAGCCCCATGCATGCTTCATGCAGAGCTAACAGCGATGACGCGCAGGTCGAGCTACAGGTATAACTGGGTCCGCGCAGATTATAGGTGTAAGAGACGCGTGAAGCCACAAAGGATGGCACATTGCCAGGGACGCTCTGAGGCGTCAATTCAGCGAGCGCATCTACGTAATTCACCATAGCGGCTGAGGCATAGACGCCCGTTCGCGAATCGCGTATACGCTGCCCTGCGTAGCCCGCATCCTCAAAACAGTGATACGCCGTCTGGAGGAAACGCCGTTGCTGTGGGTCCATCGCTCGTGCTTCAGCAGGAGTAATATTAAAAAATGCCGGGTCAAATTTATCTATATCCTCAATCCAGGCCGCGCTCCAGAAGGGCTTCTCTTTATCGATACCCAGCTCCTCCTGACGGAACTGGACAAAGTCCTCGCACAGGCGACGGCGCTCAGGAGGAAGTTCGGAGACGCGATCTTCACAACGCAGCAGCACGTCCCAGAAGTCATCAAACGTTTTTGCACCCGGCAGCTCGGCAGCAATGCCGATAATGGCAATACGCTTATCGGCTTGCTCTGCCGAAGAAGGCGCTGGCATAGTTTGCACGGCCTCCAGTAATACTCGCGCCGCATCCCGGTCGATCTGTTTTTTCTTCAAAAGGTCAAAAACTGTAGGTATTAATGGATGAGTTGAAGACATTTTTGAAAAGCACCTCCATCATGTACCATACTATCTGGCAGGTGGTCTACTAGAGATGAAAAAGTTCAAATTTTCGCGTAAGCAACATCAAGACATTGATCGTTTTTAGGGCGTAGATGGCGCTCAGGCCGTTGCAGCCCCTTTGGCTCCAATACGAGATCCACATCATTGAGCAGCCGTGCGATGCCGATGAGTGCGTCAGGGTCCTGCAAAGCGTTGTGCGTGCATGAGGGAGGACAGCCCTCATCCTCGTACGCCGGTTCATGATAGATGGTCATCATTCCCTCAAAGTTGCGTAAGACGACCTTGCAATGTCCCTGCGAGATGACATATTGCGGCATCACCGGAATTTTGCCACCGCCTCCTGGCGTATCCACGACAAATGTCGGGACGGCATATCCCGAAGTATGCCCAAGCAACTGCTCCATAATCTCGATGCCTCTGGCGATGCTCGTACGAAAATGCTCGATTCCTTCCGACAAATCGCACTGGTACAGGTAGTATGGGCGCACGCGAATTTTGACGAGTTGATGCACCAGTTCCTTCATGATATGGGGACAATCGTTAATATGGCGCATGAGAACCGTCTGATTGCCCAGTGGCACACCGGCATCTATCAGCCTCTCGCAGGCGAGCGCGGCCTCCGCCGTAATTTCGAGCGGATGATTGAAGTGCGTATTGATCCAGACCGGGTGATACTTCCGCAAAATTTTGCAGAGGTTCTCGGTAATACGCTGTGGAAAAACGACCGGCGCACGCGTGCCAATGCGAATGATTTCAACATGGGGAATGGCACGCAGGTTGCTCAAAATATACTCTAGAATATGGTCGTTGACCAGCAGGCCGTCGCCCCCTGATAGCAGGACATCACGCACCGCTGGCGTACGACGGATATAGTCTATAGCAGCGTCGAGCTGCGGTTTGGGCACGGCATGCCCAATCTGCCCGGAAAAACGTCGCCGCGTGCAATACCGGCAGTACATAGAGCACTGATTCGTCACGAGAAACAGGACGCGATCAGGATAGCGATGGGTCAATCCGGGTACCGGCGCGTCGCCATCCTCTTCCAGGGGATCTTCCATATCCCAGGGTGAGCGCTGCATTTCTCTGGAAATCGGTACGGCCTGCAAGCGAATAGGGCATTGAGGATTATTCGGGTCCATCAACATAGCATAATAGGGCGTGATGCGCAAAGGAATTGACTCAGAAACACGCTGCACTCCTAGCGTCTCTTCGGGCGTCAGATTGATCACCTGCTTGAGAGCCTCCAGTGTGTTCACGGTATGGGTCAACTGCCATTTCCAATTGTTCCATTGCTCGTCGGTGACATCCCTCCATAGCTCCACATCGCGAAAATGGCGTTGCCTCTGAATATCTTGTACGCTTTTCATCATACTGATCCTTTCTCCCCTCTTGATTTGCGACTACCCCCAAGCTGCACAAGCGCCTGATCGGGAGAGATTTCCCGCTTTTGGAGCTTATGTAGAAGAGCGAGTAGCTCTTTCTTCTGGGCGCTCTGGGGAAGCTCAGCTCCTTTCGTCGCGTTACCACGCGGCAGCTTTTGCACTTTTCTGCGGGCTAGCAGTTCGGCAGCCTGCGCCTCTATGCTCGGATAGAGGAATAAATCCGCCACTTCAAACGTGTCATCTGGCAGGCGCTCCTTCATCTTCCCAAAGAGCTGGAGCACGAGCAGAGAATGCCCGCCCTGATCAAAAAAGCTGCGCTGCGGATTCACAGGTCTGTGAAGAACAGATTGCCAGAGATCAAGCAGTATCTGCTGTAGCGGGCTATCTTCGTTTATCGCCAGCGCAGGGGTCGGAGCAATGTAGCTTTCGCTCTCAGCGAGAAGCTGCTCCTTCAGCAAGACACGGTCTATCTTCCCGTTCGCATTGCGCGGTAGTGCTGGCAGCACGACAAAATGTTGTGGCACAGCATATTCGGGCAGGACATGATGCAGTTTCTTTTGTATCTCTGCCACATCTACATCTACTGCCCCACCCACGAAGGCCACGAGCTCCAAACCCTCTGCGCGCTGAACAGCGAGTACAACGGTTTCCCGGATGCCTGCCTGCCCCAGCAGTGCATTCTCAATCTCACCCAGTTCTATGCGGTGGCCCCGTATCTTGATTTGTGTATCGCGCCGCCCGAAGAACTCGACATACCCCTGCTCATTGAGTCGCGCCAGGTCGCCGGTTTTGAAGTAACGGGTATGGTCGCGCACAGTGATGCGATCATCGCTGATGCGGCCATCATCCATGAGATAGCCTTTAGCCACCTGCTCTCCTCCAATGAGCAACTCGCCGATAGCTCCGGGAGGAAGATCGCGCCCCCAATGATCAACAATCTTCAGGGATGTTCCTGGAAGAGGTGCGCCGAGGGGGCAGAGGCCGGAACGTGAGCTATATGTAGCCGATGATGTACAGGACAATACCAGCGATTCGATCATACATTCGCTCAGGCCGTAGCCATTGTATAGCCGCAAGCCCTTCCACAACATTGCGCGCAGGGAGTTCAGTTCTTCCAATCTGAAAATATCGGAACCGACGATGACGGTGCGGAGCTGCTCCGGCCTCTCCGCAGCGCCTGTGAGATGCTTGAACAGGGAAGCAATCAGAGCTGGCGTAGACTCGACCAGGGTAATCTGCCATGCATCAAGCAGTTGGGCCAGATAAACCATATCAATGCGCCTATCATCAGGGCAGACAACAAGCGTGCCCCCTGTCGAGAGCGCCTTCAGGAAATCGCCAAGAAAGACATCTGATGTCCAGCTTCCAATTTGTAATACCCGCTGCGGGCAAGCAGCCAGCTCGTAGTAGTCCTTCCAGGCTGCAATCACTTGAGGAAGACCTCCCGCCGTGAGGGCAACCAGCTTGGGATAGCCTGTACTCCCCGAGGTTGAGATATAGTAGGCTATCTGCTCCCGCGTCATGATCGTATCGAGTAGTGCGTCATTTACCGGTAATATATCCTCGTTAGTAAGCGCATAGATTGAGGTAAGGGCAATGACGGCTTTAGGCTTTAAAACTTGCAGCGTTCTGTTTTGTCGCTCCTCTGGAAAATCAGCATCCAGGGCGCACCATGCAGCGCCGAGCAGCCAGGTGGCACTGAGCGCAATCACGGCTTCGACGCTCCGTTTGCCCACATAAGCCACGGTATCCCCACGACGAACATTGTGGGCATGGGCGAGATAGGAGGCAAGACGAAGGGCACGACATTTCAGCTCAGCATAGCTTAAACTGTGGTAACCATCATATACAGCAATGGCTGTACTCGCCGCAGCTTTGAGATACGATCCCAGGCACCATAGAGTCGTTGTGCCGGCGGATGATGCATGCTGCGCAAGGGTGCTTGCCAGTACATGCCGCTCTTCCGGTGTAATCAGCACCAACTCCGCCAGGCAGGTCTGCTCAATTGTAAAGATATGCTCCAGCCAGTAATTGAGGCTGCGGACAAGAGCTGTCACAGTTTTCTCGGCATAGAGCTGTTCATCCCATCCCATGCGTAAAGCAATCGACGTATCGCGCACATCAAAGGTGAGCGCGAGCGGATCGGTGCTGGTTCCTCTGGCAAATAGCAACTCTGGTTCCCAGGCAGCAACACCATCAGTATTGAGCGTATGATGAATGCTGCCTTGAAAATTCTGGAAGACGAGCGTGGACTTAAACAGCTCCGCCATCCCTGGAAGCTGAGTACACGCCAGCAACGTTGAGTAAGGCGTCACTGTATGCTCTGCAATGCTCATGATGCTGTTGAGTACCTGCCTGCATTGCTCGATAAAACGCGTCTGGGGAGCAAGCCGCAGCCGTACCGGGAGGGTATTGATCAACATGCCGCTCAGCTCCTGCACGCAGTCAAGCTGATATGGGCGATTGGCGAAGGTCATACCAACGCAGATATCGTCGCTGTTCTGGTACTGATACAGGATCAGGCCCCACAGACACGTTATCACGCTTGAAGCCGTCAGGCGATGGCGCTGACAAAACGCTGCCAGCATCTGCGCCGCCAACGAGGAAAACGTCAGATCGTTCGTTCTGAAATCTGCATGCTCCTCTCCCTTCTCCTGCCCTGCCGTTGGCTTTTCAAAGTGGAGCGTCTCCGCTGGCTGAACGCCCGCCAGTTCCTGTTTCCAGAACTGCTGCGCCTGTTCATCGACTTCCGCATACTCAAGCCAGGAGAAGTACGCTTCCAGAGAGGGACGCGGGGAGAGTTGCACATTCCCGTCATGTAGATAAGAGAAAAAGTCGTTGAGGCATTGCGTCATCGACCAGCCATCAACCAGGATATGATGGTGAATCCAGACAACCGCTGCTCCTTCGCCTGCTTCTGTTCCGGCAGACCAGTGCTCCACATACAGAACTTTTTGTAGTGTCTGCATGCCATGCACTTTGAGTTCCTCCGCCTGACCTCGACACCATTCCTCCAGTGTCTGCCCCTGTTTTGCTTCTATGCGCCAATCATAGACATTGAAATCGATGGTTTTGCTCTCCTCGATCACCTGCCCAGACTGTGCGGCGTTCCACACAACGCGCGTGCGCAGGGCGGGGTTAGCATCGACCGTCGCCTGCCACGCCTCTTTGACTTTTAGAGCTGGAATAGTGGCCGGGACGCGATAGGCAATCACTTGCCAGTACGCATCACTGCACGGATTCCTGAGCGTATCTATCAGCATCAAAGATTGCAGAGGCGTCAGCGGAAGTACACGCTGATCTTCTGAAGTCGTTGAGGTTTCATCTTTCGCAGCAAGCGTATGGGCTGTTTCAAGATAGCGCGCCTGTTCTTCAATGGTTGGATATAAGAAAAAGTCGCGCGGCGCAAGCTCTAAACCTTCTTTTAAAAGGAGATTGCCAATTTGCAAGGTTTTGACAGAATCTCCTCCGATTTCAAAGAAATTCTGGTCAACGCCAACCTTTGTTTGCTTTAAGACCTGGCACCATATTCTAGCAATGCGCAGTTCCATAGGGGTTTGAGGATCTCTTCCCTTTGCATCTCCATATACGCGTAACAGTTCGCCTGCCTTTTTTGACAAACTTTTACGATCTCGCTTCCCACTACTCGTCAAAGGAAGGGAAGGCAAAGCGTAAAACAGAGCCGGAACGAGCGCCGGGGGAAGCTTTTGAGCGAGTGCTTGCTTCAAGTGCTGAGCCTGTGTCTCTACGGCTTCCAGCGCCCTACCAGACAAGGATGCTGGAACATAGAAGCAAACCAGGGTAGCGATACCTGAGGCAGCCTGGGCCGCCACGACGACCGCCTCCTGGACCCCTTCTAGTGCGGCAATATGCGCTTCGATCTCGCCTGGCTCGATCCGTACGCCACGCACTTTCATCTGCTCATCCGTGCGACCCAGGAAATCAAGCGTGCCATCGTGCCACTGCCGAACGAGATCGCCGGTTTTGTAGAATCGCTCCTGCCCGCTGCCAGTAGTGCTCTCGCGCATGATAAATTTGCGCTCCGTCTCCTCCGCATTATGAAAATACTCCAAAGCAAGAGAAGGGCCGCCGATTAGCAATTCACCCGGGAATCCTTTGGGAACTGGCCTGCCATCCGGTCCGGCGATGACGAGCGATACATACGGCAAGGGATGACCAATGCTTACGCGGGTAATCTGCTGCTTGAAGGTATCAAAACCGGTCACCTCAATGCCCGTCTCCGTTGGGCCATAGAGGTTCAACAGCCGAACGTGCGGCAGAAGGACAGCAACACGCGCTATCAGATGTGAGGGCAGAGCTTCGCCGCTCGTGTGCAGAACGCGCCACTGTGAAAAGTCAGCATCCTTCATTCCCTCAATTGCTTCTAAAAACAACTGGAGCATGGTCGGCACAAAATGACAGAGCTGGATCTGCTCACGCACAATCAGCGCGGCTAAAGCAGAGGGATCGCGCTGCAAGCCTGGCGGGGCAATCACGAGCGTGGCTCCGACCGAGAGCGGATAAAATATCTCCCAGACCGAAACATCGAACGTATAAGGCGTCTTGAACAGGACGCGCTCGCCGGGATACAGCAGCCTCTCATCGTTCTGCCACTGAACGCGCAGGGCCGCGCCGAGATGCGGGCAGAGCACACCTTTAGGCGTTCCCGTAGAGCCTGAAGTGAAGAGCAAATAGGCCGCATCCGTCACAGATACTTGCGGGAAAGCGAACTGAGCAGTAGACAATTGCTCCTGCATAACCTCTGCCGCACAGCATACCTGCCAGTTGCCTTCAGGGAGCGATTCTTTTGTCCCGATAATGACAACGTTAGCATTCAGGTTCAGCAGGATGTGCGCGCATCGTTCCAAAGGATATTCCTGGTCAATGGGAACATACACGGCTCCAAGCTTGAGCACAGCCAGAATCGCCGCCACCATATAGGCGCTGCGCTCCATCACCAGAGGGACCAGGTCTCCTTGTTGTACGCCCTGCTCATGCAGTGCTATCGCAAGCTGATTCGCCCGGCTATCTAAATCTTTATATGTCCACACTGCCGTCTCTGTTTGCAGAGCTGGTCTATTTGCATATTGCTCGGCGGCGCGCTCAAAGAGCTTATGCAGAGGTAAAGCCCTACTTTGCGCGTGGGTGACTAATGCTGGCTCGGGCATGATAACCGGACCCTCTGGTAAACAGCGTTCCCACGGCTTGAGCGGACACTGGATTGCCTGGGCCAGAAACGCAAAATAGGTCTCCATCAGTCCTTTGATCGTCTCGCCGGCGAAAGCAGGGCTTGCATACTCGATATGGCCTTCAATGTGGTCGTCCTGCACACGGAGGAACGCGCTCAGGGCGAATCTGGCCCTCCCCGTATCCATCTCAATAAAAGTGGAGCGCGTATACGGCAGAGGGAAATCGATCACGAGCTTTTCGCTAAAAGTGGTATTGACCAGTTCCGTCGTTCCACTCTCCCGTTTATGCGTAAGGGCGGCGATGGCTCCCAGCGAGAAATTACCATGCTCCATCGCTTGACTGAGATCTTCGGCTAGCTTTTTTACCAGCGTGATGTAATCTTGTTGCTCCTGAAGAGAGAGCGAAAGGGGGATAAGGTTGACGAACATCCCTACCTCATTATCAAACAAGGGATGCGTGCGACCATGAAAAGGAACGCCAACCGTAATCTCGTTTTGATGGCAAAACCGCGCCACGGTCACAAACCAGGCGGCTAACATGGTCACAAAGCAACTCACATTATGCTCCCTGCAAAATGCGACCAACTGTCTCCCCAGCCCGGGCTGGCTGCGGCATTCAAGGATTTTTCCCTCGAAGGTTGCGCAGTCAGCCCCATCTTTAGGAAACTCGCAGGGCTTCATTTCCTGCACTTTTTCTGCCCAGAAACGGCGCGCGGCTAGCTCTTGAGAGCCGCGATTCTGCCATGTCACAAACTGAGCGAAGCGGGACTCCGTTGCCGGAGAAAGTTGAGGGAAACTGCTTGACTGTTTTGCAAGGAGTTCTGTGTAGCAGGCGGCGAGTTCGCGCAGCAAGAGCTGCAGCGAAAGCCCGTCTATCACGCTATGGTGGCAAACGAGCATAAATAGACTCTGTCCATCGCGTACTGGCAGATAGAGACCACGAAACAGGGTATCCCGTTCAAGATCAAAGGGTCGTCGATAACTCCTCTGAGCCTGGGCCATCGCGTCAGCGAGATTCTTTGCCGGTGGACAGAACGCAATACGGGACAGGAGTTCTTCCCGTGAAAATGGCTCGATCCTCTGCTCTATTTCCTGCGACTCGGGGTGCTGGCGAAAACGCGCGTAAAGCATGGCGTGCTTGCTCAGAATGGTGAGCAGAGCATCACACAGCGTTTTCTCGTCCAGATAACAGTCAATCACAAATGTAGCGCCGATATTATAGAATGGGTTCTGCGGGTTGGTCTTCCAGAGATACCACAAACTCTGCTGCATAGAAGTGACCGGAAACCAATCCTGAGTGCCCGACACAGGAGCATTCTCCTGTATCGCTCCTAGTGCGGACAGAGAAGGGAGGATTGCCGCGAGTTCTACAGGGGTACGATTGGCAAGCACATGTGAAGCTTTACAGTTCTTATTAAAACGCTTTGCGATCCGCGCAGCTATCTGAGCGGCTGCAATCGAGTTGCCACCCAAAGCAAAAAGATCAGATTGGGGCGTGACCGGTTGCCCGAGGACGGCTGTCCAGATATTCAGCAGTGCTTTGAGTTCCTCCGGTATCTCGCTACAGGCATAGGTAGCCAGATATTGCGCATGTTGCAGCAAGAGATTTTCCTGCTGTGCCTGTATGATACTGGCACGATCTATCTTGCCATTTGCAGTGAGAGGAATGCTCTGATGGACCAAAAATGTAGACGGGACCATTGCATGCGGCAATCGCTCTTCTGCATAGCCGCGCAGATCTTCAAGAGAGCAGTCTCCCCGCAGCACGATAGAACAGGCAAGGCGAGATGCCTGCGTCACCGGATGAGTGATGACGACAGCAGCGGCTTGCAGCACGCGTGGATGCGTACACATGACGCTTTCCACCTCGGCGAGCTCAATGCGTACCCCATCAATCTTTACCTGCGTATCGTTGCGCCCGTGGTAGCACAGCGAGCCATCTTCATTCTCGCTCACAATATCTCCTGTATCATACATGCGCGTCCCCCACTCTGTATGCACCAGGAAACGTTCGGACGTGAGATCCTCTCTGTTCAGATATCCCCGCGCCAGCGCAACGCCGCCGATCCAGAGGTTGCCCTTCTGCCCCCGCGGAACGGGCCTCAAGGCGTCATCAAGAACGTACGTCTGCATATGGGGGAGAGGGTATCCAATATCTGGCGGGATAGCTGCATTTTGCTCTGTTTGTGCAGCAACAGGGCCGGAGGTTGCCACAACACAACCTTCGCTCGGGCCATAATTGTTGATCAGGCGAAAAGGCAGACCTGGCGACGGGCGACGCGTCAGCCGATCTCCTCCCGTCAGAATGAAACGCAGGCGCAAAGTGGGCAGAGACCAGTCAAGATCGAGCAATCTTTCGAGCAAGGGCGTAGAAACAAACGAATGCGTTACCTTATTGACCAGCCAGATCCGTTGTAGGCAGGCGGGATCGAGCCGTTCATCGTCAGTACAGATATACATCGAAGCATTTGCTGCCAGCGTGCCCCAGATTTCCCAGATGGACGCATCGAAACCTGGGGACGCGGTGAGAGATACGCAGTCATTGCCTGTAAGCTCAAATACTTGTAAGTGCCATTGCAGCAAAGCTTCGAGCGCCTGTAGCTCTACCACAACCCCCTTTGGTTTCCCCGTTGTACCGGAAGTATAGATGATATACGCAGCCTCATTTTCTGCGCGCTGAAAAGGAAATATATTATCTGAATATGCTGCAAAGTTCTGATCGATATCAGCTTCATAATAGAGATAGTCATCAATTTTTATGACATGACAATGAGGGGAAAAGAGAGCTGCATGGAGACCGTTCGCAATCAGAGCAATGTCAGGCTTTGCATCCTCAATGATATCGAGCAAGCGTGCTGCCGGTGATACATGATCTACAGGCACAATGACGCCACCAGCGAAGAACACGGCGAGATGCGCTATCACCAGTGAAGGAGTGCGTGGCAAGCAAAGCAGGATACGCTGTTCATGCCCCGGTGCGATGCCATATTGTTGCAGCGTGGCCGCTAGCATTCTGGCTCGCCTGTAGAGTTCGGAAATAGTAATACACTCTTCACCATAAAAACAGCATGATAGTGATGAAGAGATGCTTTCTGAGCCAATCTTTTGAAGAATGCGCATGCTACTCATAATGAAAAACCCTCTAAAACAAATTCAGGCAAGGCTGCTTGATAGTCAGTCTTGTTGGGAAATTGGGGCAAAACAGGAGAGAGATCATGTAGCGCCAGTTTTCGCGCTGAAAGCTGAAAAATGGCAAGCTCCGCCGAAAGCTCTCCATTTCACTATTTTTGTTTCGTGACTGAAAGCTTACTTACCTAAGTTATACTTCTATCCATCAGCCAGGCCAATCCCCCCAGGGTGTATCTGGTGGGGGGATTTAGGGGGTAGATAAGGATAGATGAGGGGTCTATCAACAGGCGAAGCACGCTGCCGTCTGGCTCAATCTTTCTCTAGTCGTTAGAGATTGGCAGTGGGAGGTTCAGCGATCTACAGAAATTGGCGTTTTTTTTGAGGGCTGCGACGACGCCCCTATTGAATCAGCAGGCGAGAGCTGACATGCCAACGCCTTTACTTTCTCTTCTGCCGGTTTGATAACTTTTTCTTCGAAGGTTGTTTGCAATTCCGCCAGACTGCTGTAGCGATAGCCTGGGAGCACACAGGGATAGTGTTTGAAGTCAGGAAACATTTGATAGAGCTTGCGCGAACCATTGAGGAGCGGCTGAACTGGCACCGTTGTATCTGACAAAAGAGAGCGCAGCTCTTGCGAGATACTTTTGTGACGCGAGAGATCTGCAATGATAAAACGAGCGAGCCTGGCAAGTGTGCGCAGCGATGCTGAGAAATCGTGACTCAAGGGCATCTCGAAGTTGAAGAGTAGCGGAGTGTACCCTCGAACACGAAGCTCGTCTCGCATCGCTTCCAGGAAGGGTTTGCGTTCAGCCGTAAAGCGCCCCAGGATCAGCACCATATTAGATGCTATACTCGTGATGACCTGGTGAAGCTGTTTGTTGTGCAAGAATAGATAGAGAAATTGCGCGACCTCTAGCGTATCAACGATGATGGCAGGCTCATTGGGGCTACTGATCACGAGATCAGCTTGATGGGCTTCGTCAAGATGAATGTTCCAGGCTGACAGCCCACAGACTGAACACCCGGTCACATTTGCTCGTCGTAAATTGGTCTCGACAAGGATAGCATAGTCGAGGATGGCTTCGGCAAGTATCGCGTCGGTGAAATCAGTCTCACGCAGCATCGTCATGGTCAGGTTCGCGCCAGTAAGGTTTGCTCCGCTCAAGGTGGCCGCAGTAAGATCTGCTTTCCAAAGTCTGGCGGTGGTAAGATTAGCCTCGCTGAGGGAGGCAAAGGTGAGATCAGCGAAGCCGAGATCAGCCTTATGAAGGTTGGCGTGATGGAGATTGGCTTCCACAACCTTTGCTCCAAGCAGGTTTGCTTCCTGGAGATCTGCCTCTACCATGTCAGCTCCCTCAAGGTTTGCCCCTCTCAGGTTCGCTCCCCGCAAATTAGCGCCAGCGAAATTGGCCTCGGAAAGGTCTGGCTGAACATCAGGATGTTTTTTCCTCCATTCGTTCCAGGCAAGGCTACCTTGCTTGAGGATGCTGAGCTGCTGTCGATTGCCCATATACACTCCCTATAGCTGTTGTTGCAAGTAGTATAGCACAAGAGTTAGCCCATGCTCTTGACCCTCATTGCAAAATAAATTTGCCAGAGGAAAAACTTCCTCTGGCAAACTCGGACAACTTTTCTTTCGCTTTATCCTTTTTGTTCCACGGCCTCAGGAAGCTGCGCGGGAAGGATGAGATACGAAAGCAGCCAGCCCACCACGCCAGTTACGAAGATGGACCCGACCGTCATATGGATGGTCCAGACTATCCCGCCAAGCATGAGAAGAGCGAGCATATAAACAAAATACAGGGTGGAGGCGGAGATTGCCGCGAATAGGCGGAAGCGCCACGGCTGTGATAGCGCGGGGCGAATAAAGTAATATGCGACATCAAGAAGCAATCCTGCCAGCAATCCGATCAGAATCACCACATAGTGATCGCCCATAAAGCTCATGGGAATTGCTACCGCGAGTTGTACGAAGGTAAAGAACCCGAAGGTGAGCCGGAAGCTCCGAATAGTGTAGAGCGTCAAGCCAGTGAAGAGCACTACCTCTAGTAGATAGCCCTCAATGGCCTGAAGTTGGGTGATGTCATTGAGAGAACTAATGGTTCGTGGTACAAACACCCCTGCATGGGTAGACTGAGCTGCGACAATTCCAGTGCTGCTAATCTGCGGCCAGAAGGTTTGGAAAGGGCTGGTGGACTGCGAGAAGTTGGTCACTGTGACCAGGAACAGCGCAAACGCCACGGCCAGCAAAAAATGTTCTTTCAGGGTCGCTGGCTGCTCTCTGCGACGATATCTGGCTCGATAGGGGCCAAGGACCATCAGCCCGAAGCAAACCATGAGGAAGAGGTGCGTTGGGCTAAAGAGCGCATCTATATTTTGTTCAATGCCAAAGAGCGTATGCCAGGCCAAATCACCGATGCCACCAAAGAAAAACCCAATCACCCCCAGCAATGACAGTTCGTAGCCCTTTGGAATGGCAGCCAGCCATTTCGCTCCACGGGAGTGGTTAATAAGCACTGTTCCCAGCATTACACACGCAGAAACCACATAGCCAGAATAAAGTATGCCATGCCAGGGCGTGAAAAATGTCTCCAGGCGCGCAATATGACCATGGGCCCACGCGTCCGCATAGGAGCCTGCAATTATCCAGGTAAGCGCCAGGATAAATGCATACTCAAAAGACTTCTCACTGATAAGAGGCTTTGCTGTAGAAGTGGTAAAAACTCCTTTTGAGCCGATACCAGCCTGAGTTGCCACGATTGTATCTCTCCTTCTTCAAACTATTCAGAGTCATCTGACGCATCAAGAATAGGATACTCATAGAAACCGAGCATTGTCAATAAAAAGATAGCGGGCAGTAAACTTCGTGATGGGATCACGCCTGAGCAGTGCTTTAGCAAGCGTGATAGAATGCAGCATCGTAGTGATAAGCTTTTTGCAGGAAAGGGGCAGATAAAGATGCAAGACCAGCGCATCGCTTCGCTATTACAAGAGGTTGGGCTCCACGCGCCAGACATTGAGGCCACTATCGCAGGAGATGACCCTATTCTCCCCACCTCGTTCCATATTGGAGGAGCTGCCGCGACCGCTCTTGGGGCGTGCGGCGTTGCAGCGGCTGCGCTCTGGCGGGAACGCACAGGAGAGAGCCAGACAGTTTACGTCAATACCGCCAGAGCGACAGCTACTTTGATCAGCGCCTTTCTCCTCCAGCTTGATGGACAGCCATTGCTGCCGCCAGATTACCGCTCCAGAGGCAATCCCCTCGTGACCTTTTATCGCTGTCGGGATGGACGCTGGATACATTTACATGGGGCGCTACAGCATCTGGCGGCGGGCACCCTCAAAGTGCTCAACTGTGGACCTGATCGAGAACAGATCAGCGCCGCCGTCAGTCGGTGGGATAGCATCGCCCTGGAAGATGCGCTGGCGGATGCAGGCATGTGCGGCGCGGTCGTTCGCAGCACCCAGGAATGGCTTGCTACTCCGCAAGGACAGGCGCTCAGCACGTTCGGACGCATCAAGATCGACAAAATCGGCGAATCCGCTCCCCAACCCGTTGGAGATCGACAACGGCCTCTCGGCGGTGTGCGCGTGCTTGACCTGACGCGTATCCTGGCCGGGCCAACCATCGGACGCATCCTGGCCGAGCATGGCGCGCATGTTATGCTGGTAAACTCGCCCCACTTGCAGAACTCTATGCCTTTCGTCATCGACACCGGGCACGGCAAGCGTTCCGTCTACCTTGACCTGGCTAATGCAGCACAAGCAAAGCAACTGCGCGAACTAGCAGCTACGGCAGATGTTTTTGTCCAGGGCTATCGCACAGGAACGCTGGCGAAGCGCGACTTCGACCCACAGAGGCTCGCCACAGCGCGACCGGGCATAATTTATGTCACCATCAACTGTTACGGCAATGTGGGACCGTGGCAGAATCGCCCGGGCTGGGAGCAACTGGCCCAGACCGTCTCTGGCCTGGCGCATGTCCAGGGCACAGCCGAACGCCCGCAATTATTGCCTGCCGCCGCCAACGATTATATCACCGGTCAGTTAGGCGCTCTGGGGGTGATGGCTGCGCTCTATCGCCGCATGCGCGAGGGCGGAAGTTACCACGTCCAGGTTTCATTGTGCCAGACTGCTAACTGGCTCGTCTCACTGGGAGCTGATTGTGACCGCGACCTCGCTCAAGGCTTAGATGCGTCCACTGTGGCCCCCTGGATGGCTACGGCGGAAACCCGCTTCGGCCAACTGACCTATCTCGCGCCTGTCGCTCAACTTTCGGCCACGCCGGGACACTACTTTCGCTCTGTCGTTCCGCTCGGATACGATCTTCCATCATGGGACTAGCTGCTCTCGCTCACATCAGCAATCTTCATGGATATCAACGGCTCTGGCTAAAGAGCATATCTGATTCTCAGCACGCTCCCCCGCTCATGGCTGAGCGTCGCGCGGCTTCGCCACGCAAAAGAGGAGAGGGATGGTGCAGCAGAGGCGCGTTGCGCCTCTGCTGCACCATCCCTCTCCTGAATGTGGGCAACGCAGGCGCGAGCATGCGGATGCCATGAGCATCAGGTATGCTCGAAGAGCCTGTTTGCTCACTAGCATAGTCGCCGAATTCTGTTAACACAAAGTGCGAACTAAGTGTAAACAGGCGCGAACTGGTAGGCAGAAAGCGGGCCGAGAACTGCGAACTGACTGTAGATAGTGGATCAGCATAATCAGTTCAGTAAATGTAAATGATTCCACGGAGGGTAATCGATGGTACTCAAATCTACTAGCCAGGGCATTCTTTCCTATGAGCCGTCAGGGTCATTAGATCACGCCAGACAGGAAGCTGCTCGCCGGAGTGATGCTGCTTCGCATGAAGGTTTCATTGCGCCACGCACACCCATCGAGGGACAGCTTGCACGCATCTGGACTCAGGTACTTGGTATTGAACATATCGGAGTCAGAGATCATTTTCAAGACCTGGGAGGACGTTCATTGCACGCCACCCAAATTTTTTCCCGCCTGAAAAGCGATATGGGAATCAACTTCCCTCGTAGTCTCATTCTCACAGCTCCAACCATCGAATTGATGGCCAGTTGCATTGAAACGCTTTACTATACCAAGCAGTCATAATCAGGCACTCATAAAATATATACGCCCCTGACTTATTTTTCTATAAGTGCAGCGGCAAGCAGCGATACGACCTCTTCAAGGGTCTTTCCATAATGGCGCTGTTCTGGTACTTCGCGTCCCAGGACAGTGCCTTCAATAAAACGATACAGCGAGGCGGCTCCCTCCGGCATCTGCGGAGGAAGACCGAGATCGGAGAAGGTGCAGGCGATCTCTTCCATCTCGCCGACCCAGCGATAAGCCTTAGGAGGCATTCCAGGCACTAAACGCTGGATCGTCTTGAAGAATGGAAGCTCTTGAAACTCGGCAAGCAAGGGTTCCTGGAGACCGAGCGCCTGGGCAGCGACTAAAGATTCGGTTGCCAGGGCCGTCAGTCCTTTGGTGAGCGAGGCATAGCACATCTTCAGACCGGATGCCTGCCCGCTCCGCTCGCCGAGTACGCGTACGTCCAGCCCATAGTTGCTCAAGAGGGCCAGATCAGCGACACGAGGACCAGAGGCGTACAAACGCGGGCCTCCCTGTTCTCCAATGTGAGGAGGACCGCCGATGATGCCGACGTCAACAAAGGAACCGCCTGAGCCGGTAATCAGTTGGTCGAGCGTCAACGCGGTGCGGGGAGCAATTGCATTGCAATCGGCAAACAGCAGGGCTGCACCCGTGGCGCGCACAGCGGCAGCAATACGCTCGGCACAATGATATGCCTGAGCAGGAGGAAGGATCGAGAGTACGACATCAGCCTCTCGCACCAACGTCTCGTCGTCTGCAACCTCCTGGATGCCGGCAACCCTGGCTAAAGAGCGCGTGCGCTCGCTGCGGTCACGCACATTCGTAATCACGCGCATCCCATGTCGTTGGAGCACGCCGCCAATGGCATGCCCCATATCGCCCGGGCTCAGAACTCCCACCGTTTGTATCTTCATCGCTCACCTCAGGAGAGACGTTTATAGCTGGCATGTTTTATATAAGGAACGTATGTTACCCCTATTTGGACCAATCGACCTCCACCTTAGGCGGCGTGGTCAATGTCTGCATCACCACGCAGTATTGTTCTGTTTTCTCACGTAATGCCTGGATTTGCTCTGCCGTTGCCTCTGGAGCATCGATATCAAAATGCATACGGATCGACTCAAACCCAACCGGCACCTCCTTCGACATCCCCAGCGTTCCCCGTAGATCCAGGTCACCTTCAACCTGTACCTCGATATGCTTTGTTGGCACGCCCATCGCGGTTGCCACCATCTGGCAGGTAATCTGCGCGCAGGCAGCCAATGCACCCAGGAGCAGATCGCCTGAACAGGCGGCAGTACCCGCCCCTCCCACTCCCGTATGGGCCTCAGCCTGATACAGCGCGCGCCCGATATCGACCGAGCAGGACATCGGGGTCTCGGTCTGGTTCCCCTGCGCCTTGAGCGTTATGCGTGCGCTGTTCGACTCGCTGCGATATTTCTCTTTGAACGGTCTCTGGATTGATCGAAGGTCCATTCTTTGCTCCTCTTTCGTGAAAATACTATGCGTCTATTTTAAGCCTCAGCATCAATCTCTTTCACCAGCTCCACCAGCCGCGTCAGAGTCGCCAGGCGTTGCTCCAGCGTCTGACCATCGGGCTGCACCTGCAAGGTAGTGACGCCTGCACGCCGGTGGATGCGCAGGCGATCTCGCACCATACTTTCCGTGCCGATGAGGTTGGTTTTGAGTACCAGATCATCCGGGACGCGAGACGCTGCGGCTTCACGCTGTTTCTTGAACCAGAGGTCCTGCACCTCCAACGCGACGTCGGCATAGCCGGCGCGCTGATAGACGTCGTTATAAAAATTATGTTGCCGCGAGCCCATCGCCCCTAGCGTGAAGGCAAGCCCAGGCTTACGAGCAGCGATCAGGCGCTCGACATCATCGGAGAAGGCCACCACGCCGCCCGCAACCTGTAAATCAAGGTCCGCCAGGGTACGACCGGCTTTCCTGGCCCCTTCGTCGATGGGAGCGAAAAACATCGAGGCATGTTCGGGGATAAAGGATGTGCCCAGCCAGCCATCTGCCAGTTCACCCGTAAGTTGCAGGCTTTTGGGGCCGAGCGTTGCCAGGTAAACAGGCAACGTTGGGCGTGGCGGGACGCTGGCGGTCAATGCTTTGCCCTCGCCATCGGGCAGGGGGAGTTGGTAGATTTGCCCCTGATAGATCAGGCGTTCCCCACGCGTGATCTGACGTACAATTTCAATCGTTTCCCGCAGCCGCTGGAGCGGTTTAGCGAAACGTACGCCGTGCCACCCCTCAACGACTTGCGGCCCACTGACCCCCAGGCCGAGCAGAAAGCGATCTTGTGAGAGCGAAGCCAGGGACAGGGCGGTCATCGCCGTTAAAGCGGGCGTGCGAGCGCCAACTTGCAGAATACCTGTCCCCAGCCGTAGCCTTGTGGTTTTCGCGGCCAGATAAGCTAACGGCGTGGCCCCATCATAGCCCCACGTTTCCGCCGTCCACGCCGAATCTATCCCCAGCCGCTCAGCCTCGACCGCATAGGTAATTGCCGAGGCCCAATCTTCGTTGGAGGAGGTATAAGTCGTGACGCCAAACGATATTGCCAGTTTCATCTACTGCTCTCTTCCCTATGATGGTTGCGCTGACGACAAAGCGGCGGCGATAGCCTGTATTTGGCGAACGTGATCAAGCGTGTGGACACGGGCAAAAAGCAGCCATTCGCGCCAGTTCATCTGGCCGAACTCGGTATGACCCCAGAGAATATCAAGCTGCGCCTGAGGGTCTGCTTGCAGCACAACCTTGATCAACCGCTCGCGGAGCGCAGTAATTTCCGCCAACAGTTGTTCGCGCGTCGCACTGGCTGGCGCATGCTCAAGCGTATCTTTCACGTTGGCAGGCTGTTCGCCACGTTCAAGCACGCCAGCTATCGCCCGTTCATCGAAAGCGGCGATGGTGCGGACATGCGCCAGAACGTCGGCTGCCGACCATTCTCCTTCTCGCGGCGGGGTATGAAAGGCAGCATCAGGGATAGCTGCGGTCGCCGTCAATAACTGCTGATGCGCTTCTCGTAGCGTCTCAACCAGTTGCTCCGGCGTTCGACGCATCGCCTGGCTGCTCAGATAGCTACGGACGCGAGCAACCTCTTCTGCGCGCGTCTCCTGACGATCCCGGGTCATGGCTCGTTCCTCAACTAGCGTTCGCTCTTTTGGATGGTGCTACCAAATGTGTTTTTATGGTCGATATACGCTTTATTATGCCACATTTTCGTTCTTAAACACAGCGAATAACAGGGCTATCATAAAATCGGCCTGTCCAGAGTGGTAGTTCAGCCTCATTTCAGGATACTGTGGTACACCAATAACAAGCAACTGCGCATGCTGAAAAATAAGGAGAGAGATATGCATTCCACCAAACATTTCTATGCTGGTCGCTGGCTCTTTGTCTATGTCCTGATGATTATGGTGCTTGCGGCCTGTTCCACACCATCTGCACAACCATCTTCATCTACGACGCAAGCTGCGCGCAAGAGCAGCCCGACGCCTGTTCCTGGCGCTCCACGGTGCCAGCCTTCATCTCCGATCACGACTTCAGCGATAGGGCTACCAGAGGTGCGAGGCACGACAAACGCAAAAACGGAGCTATGGGCGCTGCTGTTCAACGCTATGAACGCTGGACAGGAACTGAAAATCGTCTGGCGCATGACCGGCAATGGCGATATACAGGCGGTGGCACAGGGACCACATGGTCAGACCGTTCAGCCTAAATGGGTATCATTTCATTCAGGGTCGAACTGGAATCGTCCCGGCCCTGAATGGGGAACAGGCTTTGTCCTGCCGGAGCCTGGATGCTGGGATTTCCATGTTAGCCGCACTGACGCTTCAGGGGACGTATGGCTGCTCGTGAAGTAGCCCTATCTCAATATGCTTCGTGTATGAGATATCGCGCTTTCAGCACTCAAAAAATCTTCTGAGGTGTCAAAAGATGAGCTGCGCTCATCTTTTGACACCTCAGAAAGAAAAACCGTGCTTGCGCCTCCGGCGCAAGCACGCCAGGGCAAGCGAAATCGCGGTGGCGATGGAAACCAGATACACCCCTAAAGCGGAGTCGTCCCTAAAAGGGTAATGATTGCCTTTGCCACCTCTTTGATCGTCTCTGGATCGGTCTTATCTTTCTCCATCTCAAACTCGATATCAGTTTTGCCGTCCTTACGGTTCACCTTCAGCTTGATTTTGGTTTGTAGCCAGGTAATTAAGGTGCCGAGAATGATAGCCCCTGCAAGCGCCAGCACTACCGACATCTGCTCCTCTTCGGGAGGGTTGGCTAGCAACTCCTCAGCTTTTGGCTTTGCCAACTCGTCATTGAGTAATAACTCCAGCACTCCACGGCTCAGAGCTGGATTCTCTTCATCCTCCGGGATGATCTGAGCGGCGTCAAGCTGAGCGGTATTCTCGCCAGCCGCGTTGAGCAGCGCCACAATCGCTTCGCGCGCTTCATCCTGGCTACGAATCGCCCCGAGTTGCTCCTGTGGCAGATCTTCTTGTAGTTCCTGCGCGACATGACTTAATATCAGTAAAATAGTTTGATCATCCATTTGATCGATCAATGCCCTGTCCGACATGTGACATTACCTCCAATCACCAATGACTATTAAAGGTGCCCAATGATAAGGGTGGTTGAGAAAGGGCCTGTCCGCAGCGTTGAGAAAATCTCTCTGGGCCATTTGTAACGCACGCCACTTCTCAACCGGCTGCTCTGCCTCGGCCCAATAATGATAAAACTTCGCCATAAATTCTTGCGAGGTTCGTTGATTCACATTCCATAGACCCACCACAACAGCCGCATTACCCGCGTATAGTAGAGAGCGGCTCAACCCCTCAAGCTCATCACCGCTGTTGCGCTCCCCCTGAATACCCGTGGAGCAGGCCCGCAGCGTGACAATACGAGATCTCATAGAGATTCGTAAAAAGTCGCGCGCGGTCAATAGATAGTGGCTGCGTTCCAGAATAGAGACTTCGCCGGGATTTTTCGGCGGCTTCTCCTGTCCGTTAGCAAGCAATACACCGGAGTTTAAAGGATCTTTCTCGTCAAAATACCCATGACAGGTCAGATGAACAACATCGTAATTACCAGCCTGCTGCAAAACTCGCCATTTTGTAGCGGCAGATACGCCGATATCGGCTGTGACCTGCCAGAAGTCTGAAGCGAAAAGCTGATCGTCCTGCTCGAAAAACTCTGGATGAGTATCTACCCGGGAAGATACGCCCGCAACATAGACCGAAGGAACTGCCGTCTGTGGGCCATGATGCGTACTCCTCTCAAGCGAGTAGCGCAACGTGCTCAGGCTGGGGCAATAGACCACGCCGAAATGTTCGCCCAGATAGGTTCCATCCGGCACGCGCAACGCATGGAACGGCAAAAGGTGCAGCGGCCCATGAGGAGCGATACAGAGCAGTTCGACGCCTTGAACTGCTGGTAGAAATGGTAATAGCACGTCGCTCAATGCCATAAAATCGTGCAGATCCCGCTTCCACGGTTGCTCATCGCGAATTGGCGGATAAGAAGGAAATGCCTTCGGCTCGCCATTGAACTCGCGCCGTAAGAGGCGGGCCGCCTCGCGCAAACGCTTGCGACCTATTTCAGAGCGGAACACCTGGACCCGCGACTGATCGGAGCGCACAACAAAGCAGGTGGTGATATCCTCATCACAAAAGAAGGAAACAAAAGCCATCGGAGTCGTTGCATGCTCGGCTAAGAGCGCCTGCACATCCTGGAGTTGCGCAGGCTCGCCGGAGCGCATCCTGACATATTCAGCCGCAAAAGGCCGCATCTTGTCCCAACAGTCGCGCAACTCATGGCTAATCTCGCGCAAGCGTTCAAAACGGAACACCTGGGATTTGTCGTACTGTTCACCACTTGCTCGTTGCAGATCGCGCTCCAACGCGAGCAAGTTCGACTCTTGCTCTCGCAGTTCCTGGGGAATGGCTTCAGATTGCGCAATCGGCGTGCTGGCAAGATTGGCAAGAAACGCTCTCGCTTTAGCGGACTCGTGCAGATTAAAGGCCAGTTCAATTGGATTGGTCGATGAAGGTAGATCAAGCTCATGACCATGCTCGATCAGTAAAGCAATCAATGTACCGTAGAGTCCAATCCACCCTGCGATAACCTCCGCCCGACTCCGGTTTAAGAGCACTCCTTGCAGGTCTTTCTCGACTGAAGCCAGGGCATCTATTAATATGTCGTAGGCTTCTTGCTTTTCATCCGCGTGTTGCATAAGGAGTTTCGCCAATTTGATATGCAGGCGCATAACATCGGTGGAGGACATATTTATGGCTTTACAGCGCTCAATCGTCTCTCGACACAGCGCAATCGCCTCTTGCTGATGACCTTTTTTGGCTTTCTCGTCAACGAGTAGCGATGTCAAGACCAGTTCCTGAAAAATTTCTCCCGTTGCCCTGCTGATATCGCGCGCCCAGATGATTGTACTGGTGACATCCTCAGTTAAAGCAGCCTCCCCGCTGGCAACGCGAGAAGCATACATAAAGACTCCGAACGTCTCGTTCTCGTTCTCTAGCAACTCTATAGCGGGGACGAGCGCCATACTATAAAATGTTTTTGCATGCTCATACTCGCCTAGAGCATCCAAAGCATCACCTACGCCGATATAGCTGGTGACTTCACCTGGCTTATCGCTCGCGGACGCTTTAGTGGGCAGCGCCTTCATAAACTCGCCAAGCGCCTCGCGCGTTGCAGATTCTTCGTGCATTCCCAGGAGCATATTGCCAAGATTATTGCGCATTGAAGCCACCATCACTGGATTGCCCCACTCCTCGACAACCTTGAGCGCCTTTCTCATATTGGCAACTGCTTCAGCCACGTTCCCTCTTTTTTGCAAAGAGGCCGCGATATTAATCATGGCTTTAAATTGCGTTGATCGATCACCAAGAGCTTCAGCCAGTTCCGCCGCTTTGCGATATTCTATCTCACCCTCTTCATAGCGACCCAGGTCTTCCACCACCAGCCCCTTGAAGAGATGGCAACGCGCCTCCTGATCCTTGTATTGCCGTCGTTGAGTAAAGGTAAGACAGGTGTTAATCAGCTCAAGCGATTCCTGATAGCGGCCCAACGTGCGATAACAATGCGCCAGTCTTTCGCGGATAGGATTGGCTATATGCTCGCTCTCTTCGCTGCTGGCAAGCTCTAACAATTTCTGGAAACTTTCAGCAGCTCTGGGCGTCTCGCCAAATTGATCATAGAAGCTGGCTCGCAAGCCAATGATCCCGACCATCATCAATAAATCGTCTGAGCCTTCCGCAAGCTTTTCCGCATGTAGCAGGTGCCGCTCCACCGTAGCAAAACGTCTATTATCCCGACAATAGGAGACCCAGAAGAAATGCGCTTTAGCGGCTGCCTCCTGATCGCTTTTGCCTAATACTAAACTGGTCACGCACAATACCCTGACCCAGGCCAGCGTTCCGACCACAGTTGGTTTAAGCGAAGAGGTTCGCAGTTGCAACATCTGGTAGGTTTTTTCATCTAACAGAGACCGATGGTCGCGCAAAAGCGTGTAGACATGCATCATATCTGGAGCGTGCAGCGCCCGCTGGATCAGTTGAGCCGCGGTTGTGATAGACTCAGTGCCGTCTGCGGCTTGCGGCTGGATGATCTCGCCTACGGCTTTACGCACAAA
Organism: Ktedonobacteraceae bacterium; assembly: GCA_035650355.1. Lineage (GTDB taxonomy): Bacteria > Chloroflexota > Ktedonobacteria > Ktedonobacterales > Ktedonobacteraceae > DASRHT01. The sequence continues at coordinate 9,581 of DASRHT010000022.1, read as the reverse complement.
GAGCAGTAATTTTTGCTGAGCCGATGAACCTGCCTCGATATATGCCTGTTCAAGCGTATCAAACTCGTGGTAGAGGGCCGCGCTATCGAGATTGTGCGTTTCTCTAATGGCTTGCTGAATATCATCGACAGAGCTGAGATAGAGGAGCCTTTGCACAAACTCGGTGTAGAGCAGGGCATTCTGATCATCTGATGACATTACTTTCCTCCCTTGCTCAAATCTGCGATGCGCTCCGATGCGTCCTGTTTCTCTTCATCATTGCTGGCATATTGGATGGAAAGGTCAAGGTGATGCCGGCCCTTCACTGCGTCGCCACAGAGCCAGAAGACTTGCCCCAGGTTAAAATGGTACACATGCGAAGGAATATCATCCCGATCCAACAGCTCGGCTTGTTGCATGGCCTCTGCATCCTGTCCGGCGATACAAAGCGCAAAGGCATAGGTCAGGCGATAATCAGCATTGGATGGATACATCATGACAATCTTGCGCAGTTCCTCAATAGCGACCTTCGTCAACTCCGGGTTGCCAGACTGAACCTGCGTCATCAATTCCTGCATACGCTGGCCCATCTGCTGGAAATAGGCTTCGAGGTCGGCATCGTCGATATTGGCGACCAGTTGTAGCAACTGGGAACCCGGGTTTATTTTCTCAAGCGTTTTGAGCGCGGACTCTAGATGATTCTGGGGATCTTTACGCAGATAGCAAGCAATCAGTAATTCCAAAACGCCTTCTGCTTTGGGAAAACGCTTTTGCCCTTGCTCAAGTATCGCTGTGGTTTCATCCAGTGAAACATCCTCGAACCCCTGTCGCTCTCGCAGCAACAGCAGCTTCCCCAATCTCTGATAATCGTCCGCGCTCACCTGATCAGATTGAATACGCTCGCGCAAGCTAGCGATCTGGAGTTGCTGTAGTTGCTCATCCAGCGCGGTCTTTCTCAGGAAGCGCTCCATCCCCTCTAGTTGTTGTTTTGCGACATCACGTATCTCTTCACTAGCAGCATGTTCCTCCAGGTAGCACAAATGGTACCGGCATAGCTCGAACTGACTGGCCTGGCTATATGTTGTAGCCAGGCTAAGGCGATATACATCGTTATCTGGAAAGCCTTCTATCAACTGCTTGAAGATATCTATGGCATCTTCCAACCTGCCAGCCGCTTGCAAACCCAGGGCAAAAACGTTCCAGTTTTCAGGATCACCTGACCCTTGCGCTTTTTGGAGAAGACCATTGAGGATGCGTTCACGTTCTGTATCCGAACCTTGTCGCAAATGTTCAAATAAAGCCTGCAGCTCATCTTTCTCGGGGGCGCCTTGCGGATCATTTTGCATCACTATCCCTTGTCCTTCCCACTTGCTTTCTATTCACACTCAACCGTTACAATATAACATTTTTCTAGAAAAATGTCACTACATGTTCAAATTTGTTTTAATGACTCAATACATTGGCAGTGAATTGGACACGCTGAAGCGAGTCGGTACGAAGGCTTAGACACGTTTAAGCACAGTTGGTACGAGCCAGGTACTTGACAACGATAAACTTGCCTGGGATACTAAACCCTAGAATAACAGCAAAAGATATGTGTGCGTACGTTAATAATGATAGTAGGGAACTTGTTCAAGGAGGATAAGCGATGGCGATTATGCGAGATATGGTGAAAGAGGACGGGGGTGAGGTGCCAATCTATATTGAATTCGATGCTGAAAGAGCGATCTACGATCTCTATGAGGAAACTTCGCCCGATGAGCAGCTTAGAGGCCCGGGCATACCAGACGCGAAAGAGGCATTCCAGAAGGCGATGGGACTGATCCATACCTGCGCTGTGCAGGTTGCTCACACCATACAGCAAATCCCCGAGAAGGCACGTCCTTCGGCCTGTGAGGTCCAGCTATCCGTGAAGTTGAGCACAGGTATTGCGGCCCTGGTGAATGCCTCATCCGAAGCACAGTTACAGGTGACGTTGAAATGGGGTAAGCAGAATTAAGATGAAAAAGGACGAGCGGCAGGCTGTTCTGCGTACCATCCTCCCCTATACCTATATCGTGGGACAGAAAAAGTTAAAGCTGGCCCTGGAACTGGCCTATATCGCCGCGCCCCGCATTGGCGGCGTGCTGATCAGCGGACGACGCGGCACGGCGAAATCAACGACGGTGCGCGCCTTCGCCAGCATGATGGACAACGACCTCCCCGTCACAATCCCGATTAACGCGACCGAAGACCGCGTTGTGGGCGGCTGGGAAGTGACGGAACTGGTGGTGAATGGAGCAACCATAAAAAAGGTCGGCTTGCTGGAGGCCGCGCATGACAAGTTGCTCTACATTGATGAGGTCAACCTGCTGGACGATCATATTATCAATATCATTCTCGACGTAGCTTCGACCGGTAAACTGGTGATCCAGCGCGAGGGCCTCGACGAGACGCATGATATAGAGACGACGCTGGTGGGAACGATGAACCCCGAAGAGGGCGGCTTACGACCCCAGCTCCTGGATCGCTTCGGCCTGATGGCCGGTGCCGAGGAGGTGCAGGAGGTATCAGAGGACGGGGAGATGAAGGACGGCAGATTGCTGATCCTGGAGACCGTGCTGAAGTTTGATCGCGCCCTGCAAACAGGCGACAAGGACGGATTTCTCGCTCAAGGCTCCGCCGACACGCAAGACCTGGGCAACAAAATCAAGGCAGCGAAAGCGCGCTTTCCCAATGTCAAGCTCACGTCAGAGGTGGCTGCGGCCTGCGTGAAGCTCTCCCGAGAATTCAAAGTCGAAGGGCACCGCAGCGATTATTTGCTCGCCCTGGCCGCCTGCGCCTATGCCGCCCTCAACAACGAGCCGAAGACGAAGCTTGCACACCTGCAAGAGGTGGCGGACCTCGTATTGCGTCATCGCCTGCCCGGAGCGCAGCAGGTAAACTATGCACAGTGGGGCGTCGAGGAAGCGCAACGTTTAACAGAACTACTGGTTCCAGTACCCTCAAGCGGAGCGAGCTAGCAGAGCATGCCTGAGTTAACCGACAACGCAACATTAATGACGAGCCTCTCCTGCGCGGCTCTTAATCCCGGCCTGCGCAGTATCCTCGTGCTTGACGCACCCTATTCACGGTTACGACAACTGGCGGATATCCTGGCGCAGTTGCTTCAGGCTGTGAGCCATCTGCCGGTCAGACAATATCCGTTCGGCACCCTGGCTACGGATGATGATGTGTGGGGGAGTCTGTACCTGCCTGCCTATTATGGCGAGCGCGCCGTTCATCGTCTCTTCTCCGCCGAGCGCAATGCGCAAGAGCTGCAACTGATCACGGTTGCCGATCTGACGACGCTGAGCCTGGTAGCTGCACGGGCCATGACGATGCTGCTGGGAGCCGAAGTGGTACACCTTGAACGCAACGGTATCAGTTCTTGCTGGCACCCGCAGCAGTGTTGGCTCGCGGGCTGCAATAGCGACGCAATTGGCAGGCTATCGCCACACATGCTCGACCGCTTCGCCCTACGCCTCTCCTGGCAAGAGCTTGTCCCGTCCGACAGCGGTGATGATGCATCTGCTATCACTCATCTATTAGCTCAAGTGCCAGCCGAAGCCGTTGAGATGCATAATACACTTCCATCCTCTTACCTGGAACAGGTCAGGCAGGCGGCGCAACGGCAGGTAGAGGTCTCCGGCGCGGCGCTTGCACGTATCCTGGATTATCTCCCCGCACAGAACTATTATCCGCGCCGCGAGATTGCGCTTGCCCGTTTTGCCGCAACGCTGGCCCGACTCGCTGGCGATGCTGAATTGAACGCCAGCCATATCGATAAGGCCGCGCAAGTGCTGGGCTTTAGCAGAAAACAGGGGTTACCACAACGCGATACCAAACCAGCACAAGCCCCGGCTCTTCCTGATGAGAATACAGAGACGGAATCGATTGAGCCCGACCCGACTCCAAAAACCCCAGGCTCAGAACTGCAAACAGAAATAGCACAACCCATGACAGTACAGCTACCGGAGGCGCTTCATACGAGCGTGATCGATAGCGGAACCATCTGCCGCCAGCCTTACCCAGAGGATGATGCGCCTCTCGAAAGGGAAGAGTATGCGTTAAAGCTGCCGCCAACGCGCTACGCGCCATCTCGCTCGGCACATGGCGTCATCACCGGCACGGACGAGAGCGATACGCTCTACGATCTGGCGATTGTCAGCACCATTTTAGCTGCTGCCCGCTTTCAGAAAGTGCGCCAGGACTGGTACCAGCGCGAACACGGGGAGCCCCATCGCGGCCTGCTGATCAAGCAGATGGACCTGCGCCGCTATCGTCGTAGCCAGCCAATCGAGCAGATGTTTATGCTCCTGCTCGACTATACCAGCATACGCGAGAAGCATAACTGGGAACAGGCGCTGCTCCCTTACCTGCATGCCGCATATACCGTCCGTGCAGCAGTAACGATTATCAAAGTTGGAGCAGGTGATGCGCTATCTCCTTTACGCGCAGAGGTTGTGAGAGCAAAAAATATTCTGGTGCCCCGCGTTGGCCTCGCGCTCGAAGCCGGGCGGGGGCGAGCAACCCCATTAGCGCACGGTTTAAGCCTGGCCCTGGAACAGCTTCAGCGCGTGTTGCAGCATGGACGCAACATCACACATAAGGTCAGCTTCGTCGTGATTAGCGACGGGCGCGGCAACGTTCCGCTGGAGATGAGCGTGCGCGGCGAGCGGGAGATGCTGGTCAGTAGAGAGGGGATCGACGACGCTCTTCACGAAGCACGCAAAATTCGCACGCTCAAACACGTCGAGACGGTCGTCTTGAATCCGCAGCCTGACTACTATCCCGACCTGCCGGAACGCCTATCCGAAGCACTGGGCGCGACCCTCGTCTCCATCCCCATAGAGGAGAAAGCCCCGCTGGAGCAAGTGCTGGAACTGGAGGTGATGCCATAATGGGTCTTGCCAGTCTGATTCAGCAAGCCATCAAATTTACCTCTGCCAATACTGCCGAGGTCACACGTCCGCAAGCTGAACGTAAGCTACCCGATAGTGTGCGCGTCTGCTTCTCCATCAAAGTCTACGCCTCTACGACCGGGCCAGATGGCAATTCTGAACCAATAGAAGTTCACGAACTGGAGGCGGGCAAAAGCTACGAGGTGATCATTCAGTGCGAACAGAGCCATAATCGACCGGACGTAGTCGATCACCTCATCACGGGAAATTTTGCCTTAGCTGTGCAAGGGACATACAAACCTCTTGTCCCGCATCAGCCGCTTTATCATACATTTGATATTACATATAACAATATTTGCAAACCCAGGCATGAGCTACCTGCCTGGCGTGTGACCATTCCCGCAGACCTGCCCACCTGCGATCTCACCTTCAGCCTGACGCTCAGAGAGCCATCTTTCCATCCGAGATCAAATATTGCGCTGCAGACGTTCCATGTGCAGGGTCACACAATCCTCGAAGATACGCAGATGCTGGCAGCCTGCAATATTGCCACCGGACTACCAGGGAACGCCGCCGTGTTCACGCTTGCCAGCGAAAACGCTGCGGCCCCATCGGACACGCTCGTGCTGCGCTGCCGCAACCATTTCATCGGCGAGATCAAGCTAAAACTGGATAAACGTCTGATCGTCGGCGCGGCCCAGCTCTTCCCCCAAAAAACCATTCCCACCATCCTCGATACTATCCACAAGTTCTCGCGCGACCATGCCGGAGAACTGGTGCAGTGGCTCAGCAAACTCGCTCATACCTGCCATCACTACCAGAAGCTACCGTTTATTATTATTGTCGATACCACCGGGGGCGGCTTCGAGATTGCATGGGAACTGCTAGAGATCGATACTTATCTCTATCTGGGCGAACTAACGCGCATTGTGCGCTGGTACCCATTCAGTCCCTTCGGCAAAGCCAAAATGCTGGAGATGAAAGAGGTGGTATATGAAGGATCGGTGCTGGCATACGTTCATAGTGGATTGGCGGGAATCGATCATGAACAGACTATCCTGAACAAATTCGAGAAGAGAGTTGTGGCAAATTTCGAGGAGCTACTCCTACGCCTGAAGGAAAGCGGAGATCTGGCAGGCGTTGGCCTGGTCTACATTGCCAGCCACGGTCATGGCAGCAGCATGTTAATGAATGAGGCAATCCAACAACCGAGCGACCACTTGAGCGCCTTAGAGACGGAACGCATGCGGGAGCATAAAGAGCCGCGCCCGATCTTTTTTGTCAATGCCTGCGACTCCGCCCGCATGCTGCGCAACAAGGGGAGCGCTCCCAGTAACTTTACCGAGAGCTTTATGGTGCAATGCGCCAGCAACTATATCGGCACGGTTGCCCCCGTCAATAGCGTACGCGCCTCGCTAATCGCTAAAACTGTGCTGGAACTGGCACAGGAGGAAGAAGGCGTACAGATTGCCGAGATCTTGCGCCACTTGCGAGCGCAAGCCGCAGAGAAGCTTCGCAACGCCGACAAGAATAGAGATGCCCACAAGAAAGCACTCTATGAAAAAGAGCTATTCTATACATCCATGTACGTCTACTATGGCAACCCCTTAGCGCGTCTACGCCTGCGTTTAGCCACTAGCGAGGAGGCGGGAGAATGAGCGTTCCACAGGCATCCCAACCCATCCAGATCAGGCCCATCATCAACTATCCGCGCGAGGCCCAGATTGGTCAGACCTATCTCATGACCATCGATGTCCAGCTCGCCTCGCCCGACGCCCCCTGGCCCTATCCAGAGGAGGAATACCCCATCACCTTCATCCTCAACACGCAGCCCTATTTCCGCTACGAATCGTTGAACGGCGAACGCGAGCCCGGTATCGTCCTCCACCGCTTCGGCGGCACCTACGGCCCCGCCCAATACCTGCTCACCGCCTCCGAGCAGGAGGTAGAGCGCGGCCATATCAGCATCACCTTCCTGAACGGCTGGGATGTACCCATAACGTACCTCGAACTGGAATGCGTTGTGAAAGTCGAGCTTGCAACAGATAAAGAGCGAGAGATAACCGTTCTCAGCGAGAAGAAAGTCCCCGCAGCCTCAAAAGCTTCTTTTATTGTTGAAGAGGAAAAGCTATCTGGCGAGGAGGTATATAGCTTACAAGAGGCCGCTGAAGAGATCGATAGCCAGCAGGAAGTTTTTCAAGTAGAGATGATAAGATCTGACCTGATCGTGGAGCACCTCAGGCAGACAGGATGGACACTATATCAATTTTCCGATCAAAAGTTGATCCACTATTTTACAGATCGGAACCGCAGCGAAGGTGTAGCGGTGACCAGCGACCCCGAATCCGCACATGGCTATCTTCTTTTCGTCGCAGGGAGGCCCGTAGGAACTATTGCATCCTCTACTGTTTTGAAATCTTTCCCAGAAGGACCTGACACGACAGAAGCAGTGATAAGCATCATACAATCCATGCTCAATATATCTATCAGCCATACAGGGTATAACATCCTACCGTTTAGCTACGAAATTACAAATACAACGATCCGCTTCACCAACTACCTTGAGCCAGAGTCACAAAGCCGCCGCGTCTTTACCTTCCATCGACCGGAAACGCTGGCAAGGTGGCTGGATCAGGCCCCGCCAAACATACCCACCTCGCAAAATAACTTATTCCGTTCGCGCCTGAAACGCATGCCAACACTGCAACGCAAAGGGTTGCGCATGCACCAGTTCGAGGCCATCAGCAACCTGGAAAGCTCCCTGGCTCTGAACAAGCGCCACTCGCTAATCCAAATGGAAACGGGCACAGGCGTCACCTTCACCGCGCTCAATATCATCCATCGCCTGCTGAAATATGGGGGAGCTAGACGCATCTTATACGCGCTTGACACGCCAACCGCTATGAACTATGCTAGCGGCATTTTGCAAACGTTTGTCCCTTCAGAGGGAGACGCAAAGCTGATCGATCTTTATATAATAGACTACTTGCCAAGCAACATCCCTGATCCATCTGCCTCCGTTTGTATCACTACGCTGGATCACCTATATTCCATCTTTCAAGCGTATCCTTCCGAAAGCTTTTTTCCTTCTAGCGTTACTTACCCTGCTGCTTCGGAAAATGGAAAAATAGGTTACAATCAGGCATTACCCATCGAACATTTTGATATGATTGTGATGACGAATTGCGATAGCTATTTGTATCAGCAGTGGCAGTCTTTCATTGAGTATTTTGACGCCTTTATTATTGGGATTACAGAAGTAGTAGACAAGCGGCTTGTCAGCCTGTTCGCCAACAATCTGGTATATCAACAACAGGAGCCAGACCTGCCACACGCCCTGATCCTGACGTCACAGCCTGAAGAGTACTGGGCTGCACGCGCCCAGATGGGCAATATTGAGCAAAAAACTCATCTAGACACAGTGTATGAGCAAAGCGTGTTCGCCTCAGAGCAAGGAGAGTGGAGAGTTGGGCTGGCCCAAATTTATGGTGTACCCACCAGAGTCGCTATTGAGGCCGGTCGAGTCATCAGCAACTTCAATCCTCGGGTGGTCTTGCTCGTGGGCACCGCAGTGGGAGTGAACAAGCCAACCTCTGGGGACGTCGTCTTTGCAACACAAGTGTTTTGCTACGATCCAAGCCAGAAACAACCTTTTATCTCCCGAACTGAGATGAGCGGGTTCAGCGAAGCTCTTGAACAGCGAGCCAGACTTGAAGCTCGTAGAAATGAGTGGTTACAGAGGATTCTACCTCATGATTCCTTATCAGAAGTACCAGAAGCAACGCCGCGTGTTTTCTTTGGGCCTATCCTGGACGGCTCGACTATTCCTGAACTCTCCACCCTCTTCAGCCTTACTCACGCATTAGAAATTTTCAGGAGAGACATACTAGCAGCAGATATGGGAGTGGAAACCTTTCTTCAGGCTCTGGACCTTAATCCAGGTGTCCAGTTCGCCATTATTCGCGGCATTGAAGGTCTAATTGACAAAGATAGGCAACCGCGAAGTTTCTTAGCTGCTCACCATGCCAGCGCCTTTGCCTTCGAATTGCTGGCAAAGCTGAACCCAGAAGATTTCGCCCCAAAAGATGAACCAGAACCGGATGCAGGCCCTTTCGAAATCTTTTACGCTTATGCTCGTGAAGACACGGCTTTGGTGCGACAATTGCAAAAACATATAGCTTTACTGAAACGACAAAATGATATTACTGAATGGGATGAGAGCAAAATCCTGCCAGGTCAGGACTGGAGAAGAGAAATAGAGCAGCATTTGAATGCGGCTCGTGTTATTTTAGTATGCATCAGCCCGGACTTTCTTGCATCTGAGCGATCTTCCTCTCTCTCATGGCAGAGCATGTTGGAGAGACGGAGAGCAGGAGAAGCCGTTGTCATTCCCATTCTACTGCGTCCATGCGCCTGGCGAAATACACCCTTTAGCTATTTTCAGGTTCTGCCACGCGATAGGAGACCCGTAAGTTCGTACAGATCGACAGATCGAGCGTTTGCTGAGATTGCGCAAGAGATAGGGAAAGTTGTGGAGAGGATGAGGGGAGAGACGGCTTAGGTTTTAGCGATAACAGGCAAATTATGTAATCCCCTAGCGAGGACAAGCGCGAGGTGCCCATCCCCAGCAGGGCAACCGCAAGGGATTGCCCCTACCGCCTCCGGTCGAACATCACGAAT
>DASRHT010000021.1:0-45363 GCA_035650355.1 Ktedonobacteraceae bacterium | reverse complement strand
CTTTCCTCGCTGTCATAATGTACACCATTCGAGTAGGGGACAAAGCCCAAACCATTCGTTACCGCTCGAAGCTCTACCCCAAATGAATCCGTTGTTCCTCCAGTATGCCAGCAAATTGATCCAGCGCTTATTCCGCCAAGCACTATCCCGCTTTCCCAGGCTTCACGCAGTATTTCGTCCAGGCCGTGGGTACGCCATACCGCTAACAGGTTCGCGACTGAGCCACCCCCCACCCAAATCATATGCTGCGCAAGCAAAAAATCCTTGACATTACGCGTGTTTGGCATAGGGAACAGCGCCAGGTGACTGGGTGTGACTTGATGGTTTTGGCAGGCGGTATAAAAGTTTGCCACCCCGGCAGGCGCATCTCCGCAGGCTGTACCTACATAGCAAAGCCTGGGAGTTTCTTGTTTAGTAAGGTTCAACCCGTATTGTATTACGGGGCCTAAAGTTGGTATGCCCTGATTTTCTCTAAACCCGGCACTTCCGGCAAGAATGTGTTTATTCATCATGTGTTAAGTATACGATATGGCATCGGTACAAGCTATTGCGCTCGACCTGCGAAAGTGAATATCGGTCCCACAGAAATCGCTCGAACTGCACTCAAGGAGTGGTACAGTATACTCCGAGCTCGTAACCAGAGGCAGGGAAAGAAGCTGAGGGCCAAAAAGCAGACAAAAGACGGACCTTCCGAGGTATACTGAGGAACCATTAAAAAACGCTTCGATGGATTGGGAAGTCGTCTTCATCGTCAGAATGCTCTGCACAGAGAAACAAACGCCGTATTGAACGGTTGAAAGGAAATCTCATATGGATATTATGAATCAGGCTCCTGCTGTCCAATCCAGCACGCATACGGTGTTTAATCAGCCACCGCCTTTGGTCGATTACAATGTTTTCACGCAAGATGCCGCCCTGGTTGAAAGTGTTCAGCGCGAGGGAGCCGGCTGGGCGCAGGATCGCCTGAGCACTATTGGTGCCTTTGCTGGTCGTGAAGAAGTCATCCAATGGGGGTTCGACGCGAATGCGTACGAGCCGGTTTTGCAGACGCACGACCGTTACGGACATCGCATCGATGAAGTGAAGTTTCATCCCACTTATCATCACCTGATGAAGCATGCTGTGGCCTGGGGAATGCATGCCTCCTCCTGGCGCGATGATGCGCCGGGAAGCCATGTGGCGCGGGCCGCTGCTTTCTATCTTTTTGCCCAGGTTGAGGCCGGGCATGGCTGCCCGATCTCGATGACGCATGCCGCCATTCCTGTGCTCCGCAGGCAATCTGGCCCGGCCCAAAGCTGGTTGCCGCAATTGCTCTCGCTTGAGTATGATCCCGGCTTGCGCCCCGCTGCGGAGAAGAAAGGGATGCTCTGTGGTATGGGCATGACCGAGAAGCAGGGGGGATCAGATGTGCGGAGCAATACCACACAAGCGCACCCGGAGGGAGATCGAGCCTATGTGCTGACAGGACACAAGTGGTTTTGTTCAGCCCCAATGTGCGATCTCTTCCTGGTACTGGCTCAGGCGCCGGGAGGACTTTCCTGCTTTTTGCTCCCGCGTGTGTTGCCCGATGGCACGAAAAATCGCTTTTTGATTCAGCGCCTCAAGCAGAAGTTGGGGAATCGCTCCAACGCTTCCAGTGAGGTTGAATTCGATCATGCCTGGGCGGTGCTGCTGGGAGAAGAAGGAAAGGGTGTGCGGACCATCGTGGAAATGGTCAACTTTACCCGCCTGGATTGTATTCTCGGTACCGCCGCGCTCATGCGCCAGGCCGTTGCGCAAGCGACCCATCACGCGGCCTATCGCCAGGCGTTTGGTCATCGTCTCCTGGAGCAGGCTCTCATGCAGAACGTTCTAGCCGACCTGGCTATCGAGTCGGAAGCCGCGACAATTCTGGCGATGCGGCTTGCACGGGCCTGTGATCAGGCAGAGACGAGCGAACATGAGCAACTAATCAAACGGCTTGGGACGGCCATTGGCAAATACTGGGTGACGAAGCGCGGTCCGGTGCATGTTGCCGAAGCCCTGGAGTGTCTGGGAGGCAACGGGTACGTCGAGGAGAGCATGCTACCCAGACTATACCGAGAGGCCCCGCTCAATTCTATCTGGGAAGGCTCAGGAAATGTAAACGCGCTGGATGTGCTGCGAGCACTCGCCAGGGAGCCGCAAGCACTCGACCATTTCTTTGCGGAACTCGCTCCAGCGTGCAAAGCAGAGCCACGCCTTGATACAGCAGTCACGCATCTTCAGCGCCAACTAACCGACGGAGAGGCGCTGGAATGGCGAGCGAGATATCTCGTGGAGCAAATGGCTCTCGTGTTCCAGGGGGCGCTCCTGGTACAACATGGGTATCCAGCGGTTGCAGACGCCTTCTGTGCTACACGTCTGGCTGGTGAGTGGGGAAGAGCCTTTGGTACGCTGCCAAGAGCCACCGATGCGGCTGCTATTCTTGAGAGGTCAAGACCAATACGAGAGCGCGCATAGGGCAGGGGTGAGCTCGGCCTCTACAGAAGGATGGTCGAAAAGGGGTACAGGGCGGGGGCAAGCCCGGCCCCTACACAAGTTGCAGCCGGATGTTCCTCCCTGATACAATACAATACAACCGGCTCAACTTTCGAACGGTTGTTACATTTCAGTACCCTCAAGCGGGTCGAGCTAGCTATCTAACTATCAGCTCACGCCGCCCCTTGGAGGGGAGTATAGGCATCACACCTGAAGATGTCAAGTGGAAATACAGTAAGAAGGTTGCTTGGCGAGATATATGCTCCATTGCAAGTGTTATGGATTTACCTTGCAGTAAGCGGGCGTTTTCTACGCTGGCGACTGCGCCTATGGCTACTACATGGTATGGTGGAAAGTACACAAACTCGTATGAAAAAAACAATGCTCATCATTCGACATGGGCAAACCACATGGAATGTTGAACACCGTCTGCCGGGGCAGCTTCCCGGCGTTACTTTATCCGATACTGGACGCCAGCAGGTCGCTCGTCTGGCTGAAGCTCTCTCCGTATTGCCTATCAGTGCTATCATCAGTAGTCCATTGGAGCGGGCTATGCAAACTGCTGAAATTATCGCGGATGGGAGGAATTTGCCCATAGAGCAGGAGCCAGGGTTGATGGATACAGATGTGGGTCGCTGGGCAGGTCAGGTCATTGAGGAACTCTCCAAAAGCGATCCGGCGTGGAAAGAATATGTCAGAAATCCCACGGTTGCCCCCGAGGGCATTGAGACATTTCCCCAGGTCCAGCAGCGCGTGGTGGCGGCGGTTGAGCGCTGGCTGGCGAAGGACGATATTGGCTCCTATCCTGTATTTGTGGCTCATGCCGATGTAGTGAAGCTATTGCTTGCCCATTACACTGGTTTAGAGGCCGGGCGAGCAGGAACGCTGATGATAGATAATGCCTCTGTGAGCCTGGTTGAGATGGAAAAAGAGCAGCATCCGCATGTCGTTTCAATCGGGTGGAGTCCTCATCCCGGGTGGTTAAAGCCGCCCCAGCTCGAAGCGCCGAAAAGTGCTGATATCACACAAGAAGTCGGTGAGCAGAAAACATAAGTTTATCGGTGGTATGTTTGATCGCACCTGGAAAGGGAGCAGAGCATGTTTGATCCGCGAGATCCCTACGAGCGCTACTACTGGCACTATGAATCTCGACGTCCGCTTTCAATCGCGCAAATTGTCGCGTTAGGCAGTGTTGATGCGGAGACCGCTGCTCTGGTCTGGCTCTTGCTTGAGCAGGGCACCTCCCTTACCGTGGCGGGGCCTACCGATCCTCAGCCAGGCGTGGGCAAGACCACAACCCTCAATGCCTTGCTCCAGTTTTTGCCGGAGGGGACGGCACTGGCGTATATGTCCGGTATGTACGAAAATTTCGCCTTTACACGCCTGCCAGATGTCGATCCGGCGACGACGTATGCATTGTGCAATGAAGTGAGCGACCATCTGCCAATTTATATGTGGGGGCGCATAGCCCGGCGCTATCTCACCTTGCCGAGCCAGGGTTATCATATCGCCACAAGTGTACATGCCGATACCATTGATGATGTTATGTCTATGTACCAGCACGACTTACGTCTAAAAGCGGAAGATATTCGTCGTCTGGGTCTGGTGGTAAACATTGGCCTGGCGGGACGTATCTATCCACCAAAACGGCGCTGGTTTACCACGCATTTTATCCAGCCGGACGCAACTCCTGGGCGCCCTGATGAAATAACGCCTGTTCCGCTCTCACTCTGGAATAACTTCGATGACACTTTTGAGCATGCAGACCAACCCATTCTGACCGATCTGGCAACCTGGACAGGTATGACATGCCAGGACTTTACCACCGCCCTCGAATTGCGCTGCGATTGTTTAAATGACCTCTCGCAATCATCGGGGGCTGATTTGCAGGAAATGTATGATGCGATCAACGACCTGCGCCGCCGTTCAAAGAGACCGTGAGGAAATAGAAATGTTGCTAAGGATTGTTGTTGATCTATGAGGAACATGAAAGGAGGAAGCGAGATGACTGAGCGTAAGCTGTTTGCTGGCGAAGGGCGCTGGCCTCGCATCTGTAATGAATGTTGCTAGACAATTGAAGAAGAGGAGTAGCTTCGACATGCCGTATTCTGTCGCCATGCTCAGTATCCATACGTCGCCACTGGACACGCCAGGGCGCACAAAAGATGCTGGTGGTATGAATGTCTATATGCGCCAGTTGGCACAAGAACTGGCTCAAAACGCTATCAACGTTGATATCTTTACCCGCTGGACCGACGAACGCGCCCCGCAAATTGTGCCGCTGAATTGCCGCGTACGGGTAATCCATATAAAAGCCGGACCCAGGTCGCCTGTTCACAAAAATGACCTCCATCACTATACCTCCGCATTCGCGCGTAATATCGAAGAATTTAGACGTAGCGAGGGGAGAAGCTATGATATTATTCATAGTCATTACTGGTTGTCGGGCATCGCTGCGATGCAACTTGCCTGTGCCTGGGATGTGCCGCATGTGACTATGTTCCATACGTTAGGCCGTCTCAAGCAGGAGGCCAATCCTCATGAGCAGGAGCCTTCATTGCGATTGGAGATGGAGCAGCGCTTGATTCAGCGTGCTGACCGTATTATCGCTGCCACTGCCGATGAGCGCGTACAGGTGATTCGCCTCTGTGGAGCCAGCGCCAGCAAGGTAGAAGTGGTTCCTTGCGGTGTGGACCTCAAACTCTTTGTGCCACATGATCGGCATCAGGCTCGTGAATATCTTGGGGTGAAGTCAGAGCGGCCCGTCCTGTTGTTTGCTGGCCGATTGGACCCGTTTAAAGGGCCAGATGTGCTTTTGCGCGCCGCAGCTATGATGGAGCAAGATGCCCAGGTAGTTATCGTCGGAGGCAAGCTGACAGGCGATAAGGATCTGCAACAGCTCCAGGCGTTAGCAAGGGAGTTGAAGATCAGCGCCCGCGTCAAGTTTTTGGGCGCCAGGCCGCAAGAAGAATTGCCGATCATCTATAGCGCCGCTGATGTTATGGTGATGCCTTCCTACCATGAAAGCTTCGGACTGGCAGCGGTTGAGGCGCTGGCCTGTGGCACGCCGGTTGTGGCGACGCGAGCGGGCGGCCTGACCACGATAGTGCGACAGGGTGAAACCGGATTCCTCGTACCTCGCTGCCCAGGGTTTTTTGCGGAACGTCTTGATCTGTTGCTGAAAAATGCCACGGTGCGAGCTGATATGAGCGCAGCCGCTCGCAACTCCGTACTGCAATTTAGCTGGAAAAAAATTGCGAGCCAGATGTCTCGCGTCTATGGTTCCCTGATCAGGGAGACGGAGAGCCTGGTCGTCTAAGGGGGAGAAAAAAAGCACCGAGGGCTGGACAATCACGGCTATCCAGCCCTCGCGCGTCTCTTGTTATTCACAACTCCCGTGTTTTACGTCAACCGAGTCCTATTTTCCACATAGGCTAATATGTATTGCTGAAAAGCAATTACTCCCCTGTTCACCTCTGCCAACCCTATAGCATAGCCTGCCATCTAGATTCCGCATCACTTCTACCACGAGTTGCGGTTAATATAAAAGGATGTGACTAGATGTTCAGGGGCTCGGTATGCCCGCTTCCACGGGCGCTCCTAGTCAATTTGAAATACCATCCCCATCAAACGAATTGGTTTCTTCATGAGCTTCATAAGGCCTCCTTTCAGAATTACCTCAATGCAAGGCCTTTCGCCAAGTGCCAGGGTTTCTTTGCTTCCCTGGTGAGTGTTCCCTATATCAGGAACACTCATACTATATCATAATGGGTTACGAATGTCAAGGCTATTTTTTACTTCAGAATGTAAAGCATGCGTATTTCTATAGAAGGTGATGTATATATGGAATGGCTACTCATCTATTGCTGTTCTACTACTGATTAGTATAAGGTTAAAGTGGCATGTGAGCATTCAGGAGAGCACGTTGGTGGCGGCGAATGGGAGAGGGGGATTTTTGCTGAATGGCTGCTGTGAGAGGCGCTAGCAGCGTCGGCAGCCTGGTAAGTATCTTACCAGGCTGCCGATAATTGATAGATGTTACTACACGACTCGCTATTCGGGCATATCTTGCGATGTTCGTGGGGCGCCCCTATCAGAGTAAACTCTGTTTGGCGGGGTTGCCTCTTCGCTTTCGATAGGGACCGCGCCGGTATCTGTCTCACGCCAGGGAGACTCGTCAGGGGTTGTACTGGCGAGGCGCTCGTTGGTTGTGCCGGTGATATCGCGATCCATCATAGGACGGCTCGCAGTTTCCTTCTGGCTGATATTTGGCTCGTTGGCCATCGTCTCGTTTTGTCTGCGGGTCGTTGTGCCCTTCGCTGCTGCGCTATCTGCATGGAACAGATAGTTAGACGAGTTGGGATCGAGTGCCCCGGCAGGAGCTTCATCAACCATGCGCGCAAAATTCTGCAGATCATGCTGCAAGGTCTGTCCGAAACGGTTGCCCGCGCCCATCTTATCGCCGATATCGCCCAGCACGCCAGCGGGTGGATTATAATTCACGTAGACATCAACTTTGGTCTGGTTAGAACCCAGCGGCTCAAAAGTAACCTTGCCAAAATTGTCGAGTCCGTTAGTTGAGCGCCAGCCGATCTGGCGATCTGGAATCCACTGCTCGTTCACCGCATCCCACTCATGATGACCGACCACTTCTGCCACCCAATGGCTGGTCTGGTCATCATAGTAGGTCACTTCTTTCACGAAGGTCATGAACTTAGGAAAGTCGTTGAAGTGCGAGAACATAGCGTATACTTGATGCACGGGCGCATTAACCGCTATCGATGCATGTTGAGCTACATAATTGTCTGTCATATCTATTTCCTCCCTTTTACTCAGTAGCTACTCTTCTCAACGGTGCTTGCATCCACTCATCGCCGCTTCTACCTTCTTCCTAACAAACACTTATAGAATCATACCATACTCTTTGCAAGAAAATCAATAAATAAAGCACTACCATATATTTCTAAGAGAAAACTTATCTTGCGGATTTCAACATTTTTTTGCTACTCATCTGCTCTCGACTATAGATCAGGTAATGTAGGTAAATAATAAAGAGGAGTGCTGATAGCGAATACCGGCACTCCTCCTGGCTTAGGCGATTATTTACGAGTTGAATTTGAACGATTGGAGCATAGGCATAAAGTAGGTCGTCGCAATCTGATCGAACGATGCCTTCTGAGCTGTATAGATGATCACGTAGCCCTTTGTATTGGGAGAGTTGTCCGGGCGATTAGTCGCAAGGGCGACAACCTCCATTCCGGTATCGGAGCCTTTATCGCTAATGGCGAACTGACTCCAGGTCTGACCATCTATGGTGATCGTTGCAGGCATATTGACAACCTCTGCGTCTTTCATAGATGCTTTTACGTTAGAAAGACTATCATTGGCCATTTTGTCTAATGGCATGGCATCATTGGGGTTGGGGCCAGTGCCAATGGTCATGATATAGGGGCCTGATGGATCAGTAAAGGTAGTAAGGGGATCGGCGCTCGAATTCTTCCAGTTCGTTGGATATTTGATAGTAAAATCTTTTCCTGTAAACGTTTGTGTCAAAACATTTGGGGTAGGCGTGGGTGTGGGAGGTTTGGGTGTGGGGGGAGCGGTTGTGCCAGTGGTATTACCTGCGCCACAACTGGACAACAATACTATTACCAGTAACATGGTGGTGCCGAACAAAATGTGCCAATGTGTAAGTTTCTTAGAGAAAATCACAGTTGAACGATCCTTTCGTTAAAAGAATTAGATGAGAATTGTTGGCCTATCATCGCTGTAAAAGCCATACCATGCATATGCTATAGCCGGGCCTTCGTTAGGATACCGGAACGCTATGGAAGGTGCAAGGCTGAATCTCAAAAACAGGACCATTGGCTGTAAAAACTGATTGTCTCATGCCACCCATGTGGATGAGGTGAAAATCAGGTGTCCACCCCACGATATATCCTGTACTTTCCCTATTTGCAGGAGCTTGTCATAAGCTTTATGCTATAAGGTAGAACATGGAGAGGATATGCATCGTTGTGTAGATTCTCCGCACTATTTCGTTCTTATCCATCCATTAGTTGAACAGCCTGAGCCGCATGAACAAGGCAAATCAGAGGGTAAGACATAGAGAGGTAATTTTTAGGATATGCAGAACAAACCTGTAAAGTTGTTGATGATGATCGTGACCATAGTCGCGCTGATGAGTATTTTCTTCGCCGCCTGTTCCCGAACGGAATCGTCCGCTAATGCCGGCGGCACTCCCACAGCGCCTGCGCAGAGCGGGGGGACCGGTGGCGCCGGTGCTACGACTCCTACTCCCACTGCAACCTCTCAAGCGGGCAATACTGGCGGTAGCGCCAGCGGTGGCACTGAGGTCCATATGGGGGATGCGAATTTTGTGAAGAATACAGTCACCATCAGCAAGGGCGGCAGCCTATTGCTGATAGATGATAGTTCCGTTCCTCATATTATTCAAAATGGCTCCTGGAATAGTAGTAACGTGGCTCAGCCGGCTAAAGAAGCGGGCGCGCCAACCGTACAGGTGCAATTTCAGGGCAACGACAGGCATTCCGTAGGGCCGTTTACGACCGCTGGCACCTACCATTTGTACTGCACCATTCATCAGGGAATGAATTTGACGGTAACTGTACAGTAACTGGCGTGCGTTAGGATAACATTATCGGCCTGGTAGTGCGGGGTGATGGACGCGAAAAGGGCAACCAGCACCTCGCTGTTCTGCTTTATTGGATGAGGAGCCTGGGTGGTACCTGCGTCAAATGTGCAAGATAGGAATGTTGGTATCCTCATATTGGGATTTTTGTACATCTGGAGTAATATAGACGTAGATGCGAAGGTATTATGCGCTGTAGCGTGTAACCTATTGAGATTGTCTAACGTAATGAGCATTAGGCATGCATCCCTGAGCGTACGTGTATTCCGGCCAAAAACCGGGCGTCAATTGTCCCATTAGCCGCATCCTGAATCTTTACATCTGGAGGGGTAACAAGCTATGTCAACCGCGACCCAGGAAAACAATCTGAGCCGAGCTTTAGAGCTTGTTGGGGGCTCTATTGACCCGGAAATTGCCGAGTCCTATCCTTCGTTGGAAGCCCGTATTTTAGCCCAGGCACTAGAGAATGTAGAACTTGCTGAACGTCGTCTGCGCGAGATTCAGAAACTGGTTGGTGATATTGAGGGGGTGCTGGTTTAATTGCTCTTTTGCCACAAAAATGCCCGGTTGATAGGTGCTGTCTCTTTCTTTGTTGTCAGACCCGAAAGAAGAGCGTTAATTAGCAGGCGCAAGACAGATCGAGTTCGGGATCGTGTAAATCCTCGATAGGCGGCTCCTGCTCTTCATCGCTGAAGACTTCGGGCTGATCTAATGCGGCTTGAATGATGCGCTCGACATCAGCAAGACTATTGATTCGCACCAATTCATTGCGTACGCGCTTAGCTCCAGGGAAATGTCCCAGATACCAGCCCATATGTTTGCGCAATTCAACAAAGTGATCTTCACCCTTCAGTTTGGCATGGACGCGGGCATGTTCGAGGGCCATCAGCAGGCGCTCCTCGCGCGTGGGAACGGGCACAGCCATATTTTCGGGCGAGGGAATGATCCCGGCGCGCAGTTTTTGCTTCATCTCTTCTCGCTTCTGGAATAGCCACGGATTGCCAAAGCTGGCTCGCCCTATCAGTACGCCGTTCACGCCTGTTTGATGGATGCGCCGGGCAGCCTGGTAGAGATCGTGAATGTCGCCATTGCCCAGGATGAGTGTGTCGGTCTGGCGCACAATTTCTGCCGCCGCGGCGATAGCTTCCCAATTTGCTTCACCTTTATATTTCTGTGCCAGTGTGCGCCCGTGAATGGAGATGTTTGCTGGCTCCAGCTCTAACAAGTCTTTGACCCAGTCGGTGATAACGATAGAATCGTAGCCCAGGCGCGTTTTGACGGAGACAGGGAGC
This sequence comes from Ktedonobacteraceae bacterium, assembly GCA_035650355.1. Classification (GTDB taxonomy): domain Bacteria; phylum Chloroflexota; class Ktedonobacteria; order Ktedonobacterales; family Ktedonobacteraceae; genus DASRHT01. The sequence continues at coordinate 34,920 of DASRHT010000021.1, read as the reverse complement.
AGCCGCCGTTCGATTTGAGGCGTGTCGCCCCAAATGCGCACGCGCTCCTCATTCATCTGGCGAATGTGCTGGATGCGCTGCGGGTCCATCTCCAGGTCTTCGAGAGTCTGCCCGTTGGCCCAATCGCGTACACCTTGCTGTGTCGCGCGGATGATTGCTTTAGCCGTATCAGGCATGCGGATAAGCGCGGCCCCTCCGCCCTTGTGAGCGATGGATGGAGCTGGACAGCCCATATTAATATCTACTCCATCGAATCCGAGCTCGCAAACGACGTGAGCGGCTTTATAGAAGTATTCCGGGCGACAGCCGAAAATTTGCGCCACGACGGGACGTTCGGCTGGCGTGTAGAGAAAATCGCGGAAGATTCTATCGCTGCCGCGCCACAGCCCCTCGACGTTGGTAAATTCGGTCAGCACAATATCGGGGCGTCCATACAGTCCATGCATGGTGCGGCAGGGCGCGTCCGTGACGCCATCCATAGGAGCCAGGCCGATAATAGGTTGTGTGATGGTTTGCCAGAAAGATGAATATGTCATGATTTTTTATTTACATGTAAACTCTGCTTTAAAGACAGGTTTACCGGGATATTTACAAAACGCTAAATGCTCTTTGTATATTACACGTTTTGGCTTTAATGGTCAATCGGCCAGATTCTCAGGCAGGGCTATTTACTTCTTCTTTTTTGCCCCCTTCGGGGGCGAGGGGGGGAGAGAAGAATGAGCGGGGACACCCCGCGCCCCGCAAGGGGCTATGCCCCTTGACCCCCTTTTCTTCAGAGAATTAAATAGCCCTGATTCTCAGGACAGGGCTTCTCCAAAGTCGCTGCATGCTCTGACTGCTCGCGCCTTCGGCGCTTACAGGGAGAGGGAGGTGCAGGCTGTGGGCACAGCCCACAGCCTGCACCTCCCTCTCCTGAACGGCTCGCTTGCGAGCCGTTTATATAAAAAGACAACGTTTGAGAAGCCCTGATTCTCAGGATTGTCATACTTCTATGGTGCCGTCACGCCAACGATTGACTGCCAGTTTGATGGTGCGTATATAGAGGGCCTCGTCGTTGTTATCCGAGCTGGGGGCGTAGACCGGAATGATCTGCTCGATGGTTGATAAACCCCACTTATCGACATACTGATTGGCGATCAGCCGGTACCAGTCCTGGAAGCCCTCTTCCCAGGTCTGATAGAAGCGATACCCCTGGTATTGTGGATGTCCGGCGGTGGCCCGGATATTGCCCAGTGAATGCGTGATTCGAGCCATGCCCCTGGTGCCGAAGGTGCTTTCGTGCATGAAGAAGGCCAGCGCATAGGCCGGGTCGATGCCATACTGGAGACCGTAATCATAGAGCGCCTGCCCCTTGCCGCTGGCGGGTGAATGGTAATGATCCAGCACGCGATTGATGAAATCCGCGCTGATAGAGGGCTTGCCAACCACGGTGTAATTTTGAGAAGGGGTGTTAGTATTATTGCTGAGTTTGATAAGCAGGAATCCGACGACGGCGATGAACAGGGCGATGTAGATGAGGGGCACATTGAAACGGGAAGTTTGCCTGCGAGACCGTCTTTTGGGGCGGAAGTAGCGTTTGCGTACTTGTGAGAGATATTTGCTCAGGCGTGATTTGTAATATCGCTGCTTACGAGCCTTTGGCATCGTCTCCCTTTCTATCAAGCTTGAGTTTTCTCACTTTATTCATGCATATACTATTACGAATAGGGACGCTGTGTGTTGCATAGATTGGTTGATATGATGAGCTATGAGCTATGTTGCAGCTTGCATCTGAATATGCCTCGCTGTTATACTGCTTCGTAGAGCAATAACAATTCACGAGATTTCTTCAGAAAAGAGGTGCATGGTGTTATTCCATTTAAAAACGGATATTGTGAAGCGCAGGAGTAGCACTATGCATCGCTGCCGCCAATGATGTAAGTCTGCCACTTTTGTGCTGAAAACAACAATGAATAATTGCTTTTTTCACAGGAGGTTTTTGTGGCAGAACATACATTAACCACTGGCTTCCTCAGAATCGTTCTTGACTTTCTCGCTCGTCGCGCATAAATGATCGTGTTGGGAGTATGGCATTTGCTCATGCTCCCAATTTCATGGAGCTGGCGGTGCGGCAAAGAAGGGCGTTTCTGCGCTATAATAGGTACTAAAGAGGGATGTTCAGCGTGAGCATCCCGTATTTGATGAGATCAAGCAAGCATAACAAAGGGGAATCTATTTTATGGCACATACACCCGTTGAACGTCAGGTGCAGGTACCGTCGGCCACTGACCTGTATAACATTGATCATCTCCTCTCTGAAGAAGAACGTATGGTGCGTGATACCGTCCGTAAATTTGTTCACGAGCGTGTATTGCCCATTATTGGTGATCATTTTGAGGCCGGTACCTTTCCGCGCGAACTGATACCAGAGTTTGCGGAGCTGGGTCTATTGGGGATGCATCTGGATGGCTATGGTTGCGCCGGGCTAAACGCAGTCTGCTACGGGCTGGCCTGCCAGGAACTGGAAGCCGGTGACAGCGGCGTGCGCTCGTTTGTATCGGTGCAGGGATCGCTGGCGATGTTTCCTATTTACGCCTTTGGCTCGGAGGAGCAGAAGCAGCGCTGGCTACCGCGCATGGCCCGAGGAGAAGTGCTTGGCTGTTTTGGCTTGACGGAGCCGGATTTTGGTAGCGATGCCGGCAGTATGCGTACAAACGCTCGCCGTGATGGTGATTCATATATCTTGAACGGCACAAAAATGTGGATTACCAACGGCAGCATTGCCGATGTCGCCGTCGTCTGGGCGCGTACCGAGGAAGGCATCCGTGGCTTTCTGGTCGAGCGCGGTACGCCGGGTTTTACCACCAGCAATATCCATCGTAAGCTCTCTTTGCGCGCCTCCGTCACCTCAGAACTGCATTTTGAAGATTGCCGCGTGCCTGCTGCGAATATGCTGCCGAATGTGCGCGGCATGCGGGGGCCACTCTCCTGTTTGAACGAGGCTCGCTATGGTATCGCGTGGGGAGCGGCTGGCGCGGCTCGTACCTGCTATGAGACGGCGCTGGACTATGCCAAATCGCGCATCCAGTTTAATCGCCCCATCGCCAGTTTTCAACTGGTGCAGCAGAAACTAGCGAGCATGGCGACTGAATTAGTCAAAGCTCAGTTGCTGGCCTTGCAACTTGGTCGGTTGAAGGATGAGGGATTGCTGCACCCGGTGCAGATCTCCGTTGCCAAACGCAACAATGTGCGCGAGGCGCTGAAAACGGCTCGCGAGGCTCGTTCGGTGCTGGGGGCTAATGGCATCACGCTGGAATACCCGATCAGCCGTCATATGAACAACCTGGAGTCAGTCTTCACCTATGAGGGAACGGACGACGTTCATACCTTGATCATCGGTCAGGCCATTACGGGGATAAACGCTTTCTCCTGAAAAACCGCTAATGTCCAGATGTCGTCGTTAAGGTACCTGGGTGGTAAAAACGACCAGGCGTTGATCGTAGCCCTGAGCCGTCCAGGTGCCGCTACAGGTGATCAGGTTCAGATGGCGCTCGTTGGTGGGGCCGAAAATCTCGTTCAGCACCTGGTCGCCTGGAGCCGTGACAGGATAGGCCACAACGCGCTGGACGATGAAGGTAAAGGTCTTTTGGTTGACGGCAGTTACATAGATGGGATCGCCCGTTTTTAATGTGCCAAGCGACCAGAAAAGCGCAGGATCGCCCCCCACTCGATCAACATGCCCAGCGATTACCGCATTGCCGACCTGTCCAGGCGCTGCCCCCTGATCGTACCAAAAAGCGTTGGTCCAGTAGGGCGAGTTGATGGCCTGTGAAACTGGCGCGTCCATTTGCCCCGATGGAGTGAGTCCGACGTTGATAATGCCGGCGTCGATATGCAGACGCGAAATTTGTAGGCGCACCGGTTGCAGGGAAGTGGGGACGATGGACGCATTGCCTTGTAAGGCGGTGTGGTTATTGTAGTTATACGCCGCGATGCCCAGTATAAGCAGGACAATCAGGCAAAGATAGAGCAGCAACTTTCTCATCAGAAGTACTTCGAGATAAAATATGCAACAACTTTCTATCTATGAGTATAGCGAATTGAGAAGATAGCGTCAATTGGCTCGCTTGCGATGACAGGGTTTCTCAAAAGTCGTTGCACGCTTTGACTCCTCGCGCCTTCGGCGTTCACAGGGAGAGGAAGGTGCTGGCGGTGGGCTGCGCCCACCGCCAGCACCTTCCTCTCGAACGGCTCGCTTGCGAGCCGTTCTGTCTGAAAAAACCACTTTTGAGAAGCCCTGTTGCGATGACGGTAGGGGCAAGCCCTGGCGGTTGCCCACCCTTCGGCTAACTAGCAGGGCTGGCGCAAGGCACAGCCCCTACAGCAATTGATTGGTTTTATTTGCACGATGGGGATGGCGTACCGGGTCCCAGATCGGTGCCGAAATCGCTAATCTTCCACCCTGCACCTTCTTTATCCTGTTGTAGTGTGAGGCGAAGCTGGTAAGGTTTGGTCGATTTGCTGCGCACGATGTTATAGGTGTAGCTCTGGGAATTGTCCTGGGCAGTCGCGCTATCAGGTACGAGCGAGAAGTTTTTCACTGGACCATAGCAGAGATCGTCACTCTGGGCACGTCGTTTGAAATCGTCGGGTGCGGTATTCAACGTAATGGTCGGCCCAAGATCTCTGTATGCCTGATCATAGTTGCTCGTTGAGAGCGCGGTAAGAAAATCGGTAGTAGTGGCGGCTGCGTCCGAACTGGCGCTCAATGCTCCAAAGTAATTAAATCCAACATAACCGATGATCGCGGCCAGGATGGCGCAGATAACGAAGACGCTCCCCAGAATAAGGAGGCGTCTGCGCAGCTTCCCGGGAGGTTGTTGCTCGCGTTGAGGGCGTGCGATGCGTGGTGTTGGTGGTGGTTGGTTGACACGGGGTATTCCTGGTGGGCGTAGCGGAACGCGGTGTTGCCCTGTTCCGTTCAGAGAGGCGATGGGGCGTCTCGAAGCCCTTTCTCGTGGGTCGCCGCCCTGGCCTTGTCGTCCCTGCATGCTGACGTCCTCCTCATGAGTGAAAAATATCGTAAGCAGGCATCTTTGCCTGCGTATACAAGTTTATGCGTTCAGCATAATGATGCCGGTGAGTTTGGCATGAGCTCGTTGTAACTGCTCTTGCGCTCGCCTGGCCTGGGTACGGGTGGTACGGCCTGACACGATCACAAGAAACGTTTGTTCTACAAGGGTGCTGATTTGCGCGGCGTCAATGCCTGTCAACACCGGTGGGCTATTGAAAATGATCAAGCCTGACCTATCCTCAGTCTCCGCTATAATCTGGAACAGGCTGGTAAGCACGTCCGGCAGCTTAACTGCCAGCAAGCGGCTTGCCTCTTGTTGCTCCATTTGCGCTGTTCCTGAGCTGATAAGGGAGAGACCGGGAATAAATGTCTGATTGAGATCGGCCCTCACTGCCGCTGGAGTAATGATATCCCTGGCGAGCAGATTGCTCAAGCCGCTGGTTTTGCCCAGGGAGAATCGTTGTTGCAGACCTGGAGGGTGCAGATCGGCATCGACCAGCACTGTTGAAATGCCGCTTTGAGCTGCCGCTATTGCCGCGTTGGCCGCTATTACTGATCGTCCTGGATAATCTGCTGGTGTGGTGAACAGAAGGGTATGTGATAGGTTACGCTCGCTATCCCAATCGAAGCGAATATTTGCATACAAGGTGTGATAGGCTACGCTATACGCTGATGTCGCATCGTAGTCGGTCAGCAGTGTTACCTGCTCACTTAGTGATGTACCCATGTAAAGCTGCTCCTCTATTTACCCATAGATGGAAAGAGGCGGAGATAATACTCGGCTTCTCCGCCCTTATGCCAGGATCTGTTCAGATGTACTATAATGTTTCACACCCTCCCTGTCAATATAACTACCCAAATAGGGCAGGGCTGTTGCAACGTCTTTTTTGCCGCCTTCGGCGGCGGGGAGAAGAGGAACAAGTGGGGACAATTCGCCAGATCGCGACGTCCCCCACCCCCGCAAGGAGGCTGCCGCCCCCTTGACCCCCGCTTGGCAGACGGTATTCCCAACGTTGCAACAGCCCTGCCAAATAGGGTGTCCGTCATGTTGTTGCACTGCCGCCTGCGGCGGTGGGGAAAGGGAAGAATCGGGGGCACAGCCCCCGCGCCCCCAGTCAAGGGGCAACGCCCCTTGCATCCCCGTTGTGCAAACCTTTGACGCTCGCCTACCCAAATAGATGTTGCTAGCCTGTTGGCGTGCTATGTGGTGTACGCTGTCCTGCCGGTGGGGTGCGTGGTATCTCCCCATAAATAGGGAGTTGAAGCACCTGTATGGCTTCAGCTTTGCTGCGGATGCGGTCATCAAGGTAGTCGATAAGAAATGCCAGGGCGATGCCGATGATCAGCGCGACGAGCAGCAGCACCAGGAGCAAGGTGGGCCTGTTTGCCGACGGTCCGCCGACCAGGACTGGATCTGAGGCGGCACTGACGACCTTCGCTGATGCCGGCGGATGGGCGCCGGGCTGCGAGAATGTCGGTGTGTTGCGCACCTCGTAGTCAAGATACGTGCTCATCTGCGTTGCGCTTACCTCGCCGACCGCATTGGCAATAGCCCAGGCGCCGGCTTGTGTGCTCCAGGTGACATTGATGTTGACCAGCGTGTCGAAGCGTGCTGCCGTAAGTGAACTGCCAATGGTCGCGGGATTTTGCCAATCGCCAAGATCGGCGTTGGCGCCAAATCGCTGCTGAATCTGGCCCATATCGGCCTGGATTTGCCGCGAGACCTGAGTAGTAAATTCAGGTGAGGTAAGTATACCGCCGGTCACAAGCTCATCAGCCAGCGTCTCGGATGTTGCGATATAGTCTGAGTAAAACTGGTCTGTGCTCTGCGTGTTGGCTTCCAGGCCAATGCGTATCGTTGTGCCTGATTGATAGGCTTTTAATGCACCGGGCGTTGCGCGCAGGTGAAGGTATTGATATCCAGCGTAAATTGCTACTATTCCCACCACTAAAGCGATGACCCAGATGCGTCTCCAAATAATTGTCGCGTAAGACCGCAATTCCACGTCACTAAACCCTTTCTCGTAAATACGCTTGTTTAGCGAACCAGGCCGCCGGTAGATGAGCAGACCGTTTTTGATTTTCGCTCGCTTAGTTTCGCTTCAATGAACTGTAAGATGCGGCGATGGAAACGAGGCGTATCGAATTCGAGCGCATGATTTCGAATAACGTCGGGCTCAAATCTGTGCTCGTCGAACGAGGCCAGGACTTCAACCAGGCTATCAACTGTTTGTTCGCGGAAGAAGGTCCCTGTTACGCCATCGATAATTGAGGCCAGAGCACCCCCACTGCCATAAGCGATCACGGGCCGTCCCGATGCCTGCGCTTCAAGAGGCGTGATGCCGAAATCTTCATCACCGGGAAACAGGAAGGCGCGGCAATGAGCATAGTAATGGCATACCTCGGCGTCGGAGAGGCCACCCAGGAAGCGAATCGTGGGACCGGCCAGCTTTTTCAAACGTTCCAGGTCGCGCCCTTTGCCGATAACGACCAGGGGAAGCCGCAGGCGGTTGCAGGCTTCGATAGCAAGGTCAACGCGTTTATAGGGGATCAGGCGGCCAAGCACAAGAAAATAATCTTCAGGCTCCGTAGTCGGATCGAAATGGAAACGGTTTGCCTCTACAGGAGGTGGAATCACCACGGCCTCACGCCGGTAGTATTTCTGGATGCGGTCCGCTATCACTGGCGAGTTGGCAATAAAGTGATCGACGCGCATGGAGCTGGTCTGGTCCCAGATGCGCAGGCCGCTAATGACGAATGGCAGAATGGTGCGGGCAGCTTTTCCCAGTTGTTCGCGTTCAACATACTCGTTGTAATTCCAGCACCAGCGCATAGGTGTATGGCAGTAACAGATGTGCAGCGTCTCCGGCCTGGTGATAACGCCCTTGCCGAAGGCGCTGGAACTGCTCAACACGAGATCGTAGCCACGCAGATCGATACTTTCCATCGCGAAGGGATAAAAAGGCAGATAGGGCTGGTGGTGCTTTGTCACCAGCGGGAACTTCTGCATAAATGTGGTACGGACATCCATTTTCTGGAAGGCCGGATCGACGCGTGCGGGATCGTAGATTGAAGTATAAACGGGCGCATCAGGGAAAATCTCATGAAAGGCCATGACGACACGTTCCGCGCCGCCCATTTGATTAAGATAGTCGTGAACCAGTGCAACTTTCATAGCTTCTAGTACGCTCCTCGCCTGAATAGCACCGCCGGGATGGTGCGAAAGAGGATCTGGAAGTACAGGCGCAATGACCAGTTTTCTATATAGTACAGGTCCATCAGCACGCCCTCGTCAAAGGTAAGATCGCTGCGGCCTCGCACCTGCCATAAACCTGTTAAGCCTGGTTTGATCGCTAAGCGTCCCTTTTGCCACTCCTCGTATTGGGCAACTTCCTGTGGCAAGGGTGGCCGTGGCCCGACCAGGCTCATTTCACCCTTCAATATATTAATAAACTGAGGGAACTCATCCATACTATTACGGCGTAAAAACTTTCCGATGGGCGTAATACGTGGATCTTCTTTGATTTTGAAGAGGGGTCCCTGAGCTTCATTGTTGTTCAGCAATGCTGCCAGTCTTTGATCTGCATCCCTATACATCGAGCGGAACTTATAGATCAAAAAGGGCTTGCCATTAAGGCCGATACGAACTTGCTTGTAGATCACAGGTCCCGGTGATGTCAGGCGGATAGCCAGCGCCAGGCATAACCAGAGCGGGGAACTGAGAATCAGGAACATGATAGAACCTGCCACATCAACAAGTCGGGTTATGAGCGTGCCCACAGTATTGAGCGATGCCTGCTTGATATTGAGCAGAGGTATACCTTCAATGGCCTCCATATTGATGCGTGATAGGCTGACCTCGTAGAGATCGGGGATCAGCTTAAACGAAGCGCCCAGGCGCTCACACATTCTCACGCTGCGAATGGCCTGGTAATGCATATTTGAAGGCAAGGCAATGATAACCTCATCCACCTGCATCGAACGAATGACCAGTCCGAGATCATCGATGGAGCCAAGCATTTTGAAGCGCCCAAAATCGCTCGGTGGCTCGCTCATATCATGCAGAAAGCCCACAATCGAGTAGCCCAGATTGGGGCTGGCCGCGATATGCTGCATAATCATCTTGCCCAGGCGGCCTGAACCGACGACCAGCAGGCGCGTCTCGCCCAGCCCTAGCCGGTAGAGTAGCGCCATTGCGCCGGAAACAACGAGGCGTCCGAGGCAGAGCACGATGATCGACGCTGCCCAGACAAATGGGACGAGCAGGCGCGAATTGTTTGTAGGCTGGAAGGCAAAGTAATAGGTAATGAGGAAGGCCAGTCCTATGGTAGCAGAACTGACAATGGTCCATACTTGTCGAAACCAACTGCCGGTCAGACGAATGGTGTAGAGCCTACGGACAGCAAAAATAACGATAAGACCGATAACGATACTTGTTTGCAATGGTGCAAAGCTGCTCAGTGGGACAAGAATAAACTCGCCAGGATTACCGAAAAGACCATTATGAATAGCGTTAACAATAGGATTATCGCGCAACACCGTGTAGCGCAAGGTGTACGCGATCAGAAAGGCCGTGTTGATCAGTAGGGCATCCAGGATAATGAGAGAGAAGCACTCAAAGATGCGCCACTGGCGGCGTTGCAGGCGCCGCCTGGAAATGGCTTTCGTGATCGGTCCGGTGGCTCCCGCTCCGAGCATTCCTGGCCTTTCGACCTCTACATTTTGTTGTACTTGTGTGGTTACTTCGCTGCTCTTCACTGTTCAAGCCATTATTCTAAAACTATGGGACAATAGATACACGATGCTGAGAATGCTGTTGGAACACAGCCGCCGCTTTTTCGTAGGCAGCAATCGTCTGCCCAACCATCGTTGAGGCAGAGAATCTCTGGGCTACGGACGGAGCCATACCGCAGCACTGCTCGCGGTATGATTGATCGGTGATGGCCCGGTGCAGAGCCTGGGCCAGGGCTTCAATATTGTGAGGATCGACGCACAAAGCAATATTCGCACCTGCTTCTGGCAAGCTAGAGATATTGGAGGTTACTGTTGGAACACCGCAGGCCAGCGCCTCTGCAACCGGGATACCAAACCCTTCATAAAGCGAGGGATAGGCGAAAGCTGCCGCTGCCTGGTACCATAGTGCCTGTTCAGCATCCGTAACAAATCCTGGGAATAGAACCTCTGTTTCCAGCTCTAACTGTCGTACTTTTTCAAAAATTGCGTCATAGAGCCACCCTTTTCCTCCCGCCAGTACGAGCTTTTCTCGCCGCCCATAGTGCTGACGCAGATGGGCATAGGCGTCGATAAGCGCCGTGATGTTTTTGCGCGGCTCCAGCGTGCCGAGATAGAGGATGTAACCCTCTGAGAGCTGATGGTACTTGCGAAAGGCATAGAGCCTCTCTTCTTCACATACGTTTGAAAAACGTTTGTCGATACACGGATAAATTGTTTGCATGCGGTCGAGGGGGATGCTTGCCAGTTCATGCGCATCTTGTCTAGTACTATCTGAGGCGGTAATAATTCTTGTGGCCTGTCGTAAGCTTCGGATAGTAAAAGTACGATGATAGAGGCGTTTTGCTTGTGTCAGAACGTGTGGAAAGCGCAAAAAGGCCAGATCATGTAAAGTAACAACCGTGGCGCAGCTTGCGGGGAGCCATGCTGGCAGCACATTAACGGGAGAATGCAACAGTTCGATCCGTTTTTGCCGGATCAGCGATGGAAGGGTAAACTGTTCCCAGGCAACGCGAACCGCCGGTCTTGCAGCGGGCCAGGGAGCGGAGATATAGCTGATCTGCGGGTGCGTCTCCAGCCGTTCAACGACCTCTGGCCCGTTCACAAACACGGTATATTCATGGTTCCCTGGTTGCCTGACCAGCTCCGTCAGGAGGTAGCGTATATAGCGGCTAACGCCTCCATTACGATAATTCTGATCGAAGGAAAGCAATTGAGCGTTGATCCCTATGCGCATTTGGCAATGTTCTCCTCATGGCTGTATAACGGCTCTGGATTTCGCGAGGTAACAAATTATGCCTTTCCTCCCCTGGTCCATAATAGACGATTGTCCTGGAAGGTCGGGCGTATTTCTTCCTGCGCGTAAAGCAAGCTAAGCGCGGATTGAACCGTTGTCTGATATAAGACATACTGCGATAGCGCATTGATCGAAGTTCCCTCGGCATGAGCGACGGCACTGAGTATATCGGTGGGCGAGCGCGGCGTCCCATCGGCGAGCGCAGAGCGTACATCATCCAGTATCTGTTCCAGGCGCGCAGCGGTATAGTCAATGGCCTGATTAGCCTGTTGCGCCGACGCATAGATTTCACCGTGTCCCGCCACTATATAGTTGAACGCAGATGTCTGTGTTTTCAGTGTAGAGAGGGTCGCAAGCCCCATGTGCAAATCTGCATAAAAAGGAATGCGGTGCTTATCAAGAATAGAAGGCGTCAGAAACGCATCGCCCACAAACATCGTCTCGCCGAAAGTGACGCCCACCTGTTCGATACTGTGCCCGGGGAGAGAGATCACCTTGAGGGGGATATGATCGATCAAGGTTTCATCGCCGTTCAGGATCGTGTCGGCGAGGCAGGGTTTGGCGAGGAGAAATTTATGTTGCAGCTCGCGTGGGGGCTGTGCGCCGCTAAAGAGATAGAGCGGCTCCAGAATCGGCCCCGCCATTACCGCAGCCTCGACGCGGGTCGCGTAAACCTTCAGACCGGTCTGGTTAACCAGGTAATGAGCGCCGCCAAAATGGTCCGCGTGGGCATGGGTGACGAGCAAGGCGGTGGGAGCCAGCCCTAATTTTTTGGCCTGGTTCAGAATAGCGCGTCCCGTATCTTTATCCATGCCGCTATCAATAATCAGGCAACGGCCCTCGTAAGCAATAACGCCAATATTGGCTCCTCCCTGAATCACCCAGGTATGTTCATTAAGTTGGATCAATTCCATAGGGCTAATTCCTCTATCATCATAACCACCTGCTTGATGCTGGCGGCAAAATTCTCTTTATATCGTATAGCAGATGTATAGTCGCCGGGGGGTAAATGATCCGGTAGAGCTATGACAACGGGCAGGCGCAGTATTTGCTGTAAAGGGGACGCGGGATAACTATTTGCGGTGAGCGGTAGAATAGCAGGCGCATATCCATAAGCGGTTGTTGTCGCGCGTATGGCCTTGCGTACAAACGGATCGGTGATGGATGTATAGAGCGGGCGGCTGGCCGAGAGCTTGCGCACTTTGACATCATCAAAGCCGTGGGCCTGTAAGTGGCGCTGGAGTTTGACGAAAATATCATCGGGGTCCTGGCCAGGGACCAGATGGAAGTCCAGCCTGGCTCTGGCCTGCCCGGGGATAGTCATGCCGTTAGTCATGGGAGGGAGCGTGATGCTATTCAGCTCGTTGATGGTGCAGGTTGGACTCAACAACTGGGCATAGTGCAATTGAAACCCTTGCAGGCTCAGTAGCGGCTGATCAATGTTGCATTGTTGAGCCAGGAAAGAGGCGCTATCTGGCAACTGGCGCAGTTGTTCAATCGCCTCATCCTCAATCGAGGCCAGAGAATCGTAAAAGCCTTCGATCAGAATTTCCTCGCGAGGGCTTTTGAGCGTATTTAATGCCCACAGCAGCCGCCAGAGCGCATTGGGAGCGACCGCTCCGTACATAGAAGGGAGTGATTGGGGAGCGGTAGTGGTTTCCATTTCTACACATAATAGCCCTTTTGTACCCAAAGAGAGCAGAGGAATACTTATATTCGTCTGGCCTATGCTATATTTGCCGTAGAGGAGACAACCATCGGCCTGTAATTGTTGCTGATGCCTGATTGCAAAATCGTATATGTTGGAATGATCGGCCTCGCCGGTGCCATCCAGGAGCCATAAAATATTGATTGGTAAAGTTCCGATCAATGATTGGTAGGCTTCAAAAGCTGCCAGGCACGTAATGATGGAGGCGAAATACTGTAAATTATGGAATTTCGGGTTATAATAGTGATAAAGTAGCAACGTACGAGGTGTGCCGGTACGGAGTTTACCGGAGATAAAAGGTGATTCCGTATTGAGAGTACGAGTAGCAACTCCCTGACGTTGTAATACTTCGGTGATGTGAACGGCGATTTTTTCGGTATCTGGATTTTGATGGAGGAAGGTAAAGAGATTCTCCCACCGATTGAGGTAGGAAAGAAGGTGTGCGTCAATATACTGAAAGAGCCGTTTTTGCAGCGATGGTATCATATAAAATGTCTGCCTCATCATCAAGCAGTGCTAGTACCGCAAGCGAAATATCTTGCATGCGGAAGGATGAAAGAGTATACTCAGGTGCAGTGAGTAGTATCAGTTGTAGACGAAAGAGAAGTCCGCAACATAGGAAAAAGGTGGTAAGTTGCGTTTTTCTCTGCATCGGTGTATTATAGCTTAAAGTTCCAGCAACTGCCAGTGTGCATTGCGCACATATCGAGAGCTACTGAAGTACGGGAGAGAAGCGCGTTGTCCAAACAACTCCGGCTCGATGTCGCACAGCTAACAGATGTTGGTCGCAAGCGTCCCCATAACGAAGATAATATGGCGTACGTCATTCCTAAGGACCCGCAGGTAATGGCGCGAAAAGGAGCGCTCTTTATTGTAGCTGATGGTATGGGGGGGCATGCGGCAGGAGAAGTGGCGAGCGAGATCGCAGTAGATACAGTAAGTAACGTGTATTATCAGGATGATAGCGAAGATATCGCTGTCTCATTGCTGCATGCGATTAAACGTACAAATGCGTTAATTCATCAGCGTGCAGCCGAAAACATGCTGCGGAGCGGGATGGGAACAACCTGTGTTGCTGCTGTGTTACGCGGTAACATGGTGCTGATCGCCAATGTGGGTGACAGCCGTGCATATCTGGTTCGGCGTGGGCAGGTAAGACAGGTGTCGCAGGACCATTCGTGGGTGGAGGAGCAGGTGCGGGCGGGTCTGCTGACGCGCGATCAGGCGCACTCTCATGCGCAACGTAACGTCATTACGCGCAGCCTGGGCACGCAAACGGATGTCGAGGTAGATATTTTCTCCGAGCAGTTGGAAGATGGCGATACGTTGTTGCTATGCTCGGATGGGCTTTCCGGCTATGTTCCTGAGGAAGAACTGCGGGCTATTGTTGACCAGTATGCGCCCCAGGAAAGCGTATATCGCCTGGTTGAGCGTGCCAATGAGAATGGCGGGCCGGATAATATTACGGCGGTGGTTGTGCGGGTGCTTGAGGCAGGTTGGGCGGCTCCCGGTGCGCGCCTTCCCGTGTATGCCGGTGGGCATGAAAGTGAGGATACAGCCATTCTGGGACGGGTTCCCAGCAGTACGCTCGGTATGGCTCCCCGTGTCGAAGATAGCCGCATTCCCAGCGCGCCCCTTCGTGCTGCCAGCGGACCATTGCTCTCCTATGAGAACCAGCTCTCTGCTACCCCTGCGCCAGCGGCTAGAAGCAAGAGGCATAGTCGTTTGTTTTATCCGACGATGCTGCTCCTCGTACTGCTTGTTGTCGCGCTTATTGGGGGGAGCGTGTATTATTTCTTGCGCCCGACCGTTGATGTAGACCAATCGCTCAGGAATGCCAATGCGCTGGTAAGTCAAGCCAATGCTGAGGTGGTGAGTAATCCCGCCGATGCGCTGCAGAAGCTTGGCCGTGCCCAGAGCACAATACGACTGGCACTCAATAGTGCTCCTTCGGATACGCAGCATGCCAGCCTGACAAATCTTTTGCAGGGCGATTTTGCGGCAACAGTTAAAACCGCCATTACGAAATATAATCAGCAGTTTGCTATTACCACACTACCCTGTACCAATACGCTTTCTACGGCCTTGAACAATGGCAACACGAATGCCCAGATCGATAATATTACGACCATACAGGATGACAAAGGAAAACAATTCTGGTATGCCCTGGGTGACGATCATAACCTTTACCAGGTGGATGAGCATAATAGCCTGGTCAATAAACAAAATTTTGCCGGTAACTCTCAGGTGAAAATGATAGCCAGCAATGGCCAGCGCCTGCTTGCTTTGACCTCTCCACAAGATAAAGCCAATACGTATTCGCTTAGCTTATTGGCGCCCAACGGAGGACCATTAGCAGATAAGAACGATACGCCGCTGGACCCTCAACTGGGGAAAGATGGTCTTGTTCCTAAGTTTATGGCCAGCGCGGGCGGCGATGTTTACGTGGTGCTGGTTGCTGAGGCGGCGCAAAACCTGGCGACGATCCTTGATTTTCCGATCAATGGAGATAAGTTACAGCAACCCAAAAACACCAAAATCGCGATCTCGACCAGTATTGTTAGCGTAGCGGCGTTTCCTAAAAATCAGCTTTTTCTGGCTTACCTTGATGGAAGCATAAAAAGTTATTTTGATACCGGAAGCCAACCGCCGGTGAGTCTGGTTGTGCAGCATCCGATTGCAACTCCGTTGGAGGTGAGCGCCAATGATTTCACGCCGAATACGAACGTTCCCACTCCTGGCGGGCTGTCGTCGTCCTTCCTATCGGTGCCGGGGGCAAACCTGTTGACAACTGGTATGGTGGGCAATACGCCGCACCTCTTCATTGTTGATGGAATGTATCATCGCGTGATTGATCTGACGACAGCGCCTTCCGGTCCTGCACCTTCGGCCACTCCTACCGCTCAGCCCACTTCCGTGACGGGTGGTGCCGGTGGGGGGGTTGCCTCTTCTGGCCCTCCTGTGAATATGGAGTTATTCCAGCAGTACACCTCGCCCAACCTGCTTGCTTCGGTAAAAGGGGCCGTGGCCGATCCAAAAGCTCCGCAGTTGTACCTTCTTACTCAGAATGGGCCAGGCAGCGCGACAGCCAATCTGCTCAAGGTTGATGTGAGCCAGGGGACCGCCTGTACACCTTAAAAGATTGACGGCTCGTGTCACAATAGTAGGTACAGGCTAGAACCTGATAATAGCTCAGTAATTCTTTGTTCAGTAATTCTTTGTAAGGAGTGATTTTACGTGGGCTTTGAGGTGCATTTTCGAACTTACACTTGTGGCGAGCTGCGTGCAGACGATGTGGGTAAGCGGGTAACGCTTGCCGGTTGGATCAATCGCCGCCGCGATCATGGCGGGCTGATTTTCCTGGATCTGCGGGATCGCTACGGCATTACGCAGGTTATTTGCGATCCAGAGCGTTCTCCAGAGGCGCATCGTATTGGCTCTGAACTGCGCTCGGAATATGTTGTCCAGGTTCAAGGGACGGTGACGCGTCGTTTGCCCGGAACGGAGAATCCCAATCTCAGTACCGGGGAAATTGAGGTGGTTGCCGAGCAGATTGCTATCCTGAACCCCTCCCGTCCAACGCCGTTTCCTATCAATGATGCCACCCAGGTAGATGAGGCGCTGCGCCTGAAATACCGCTATCTTGATCTACGGCGGCCAAAGATGCGGGAAAATATGATTCTGCGCCATCGCGTTGTGAAGGCGATGCGCGATTACCTTGATGAGCGCGGCTTCCTGGAGATTGAGACTCCCATTTTGATGAAGAGTACGCCAGAGGGTGCGCGCGATTATCTGGTGCCGAGCCGCCTCTATCCCGGTTACTTCTACGCCCTTCCTCAGTCGCCGCAGCAACTGAAGCAGCTATTGATGGTGGCGGGAATGGACCGCTACTTCCAGATCGCTCGCTGTTTCCGTGATGAGGATCAACGCTCGGACCGCCAGCCCGAGTTTACTCAACTGGACCTGGAAATGGCCTTTGTCTCAGAGGACGATGTGATGTCCTTGATCGAAGGGCTTTTGATCTATCTGATTGAGCAGACGACGACAAAACGGATCAAGGAACGCCCCTTCCCGCGCCTGCGCTTTCAAGATGTGATGGCGCGTTATGGGACCGACCATCCCGATCTGCGTTTTGATCTACCACTGGTGGAGATATCGGACCTGGCGGTAGCGGGCAACTTTGGCGTGTTTCGCGGCGCTCTGGCAGCCGGTGGCATGGTCAAGGGCATTCGCGTTCCCGGAGGCGGCAGCTATAGCCGTAAAGAAGTAGATGAGTTGACCGAATTTGCTCGGACGTTAGGCGCTAAAGGGCTGGTTTCGCTCTCAATCAGTGCGACTGGCGAGGTCAAATCTCCATTGACTAAATTCATGTCCACCGCAGAGGTGCAGGCGATCATTGATCGTCTTGAGGGACAGCCTGGCGATCTGCTACTCTTTGTCGCAGATAGCGCCAAGATCTGTAATGACGTGCTCTTCCGCTTGCGCACCAGGCTGGGCGAGCAGTTGAATTTGATCGATCCGCACGAGATGGCCTTATGCTGGGTTGTGGATTTTCCTCTGCTCCACTACGATGAAGAGGAACAGCGTTACGAAGCTGAGCATAATCCTTTCTCTGGCATGGATGAGAACCATATCAGCCGTCTCGATAGCGACCCGCTTAATGTGCGTGCGAAGCAATATGATATTATCTGCAATGGCTACGAGGTAGGAGGCGGCAGCGTTCGCATCAATGTTGCCGAGCTTCAGCATAAAGTGTTCTCTTTGATGAATCTGAGCGACGAGCAGATCAAAGAGCAATTTGGGCATATACTGGAAGCTTTTGAGTATGGAGCGCCGCCGCACGGTGGGATCGCGCTCGGCGTTGACCGCTTTGTCATGCTCCTGGCTGACGTAGATAATATCAGGGAGGTTATCGCGTTCCCCAAGACGCAGAGCGCGATGGACCTGTTAATGGGCGCCCCGTCGCCTGTTGACGATAAGCAATTGCGCGAATTGCATTTACAATTACGCTCTGAAGAGCCAAAGCGATAGGCGCCATCAGGCAATAGACAGAGCAAGGAGCTGGACATTCGTCCCCTTGCTCTTTTTTTGTCGGCCCTGCTCAGTAGTGGGAGATTTTCCGAAGCTCTAAATTTGGATATCTTAGTATACTAGAAATAGATTAACCACGGGCCTTATCCAGGTTGAACATTTGGTTGGGAAGATGGAAGGAGAAGTTAATGACATCAATGAATCACGGAAATACCAGTCGATCTGCATCCGCAGCAGCAAGTTCCACAAATCCAGTCAGTATGATAAGTCGGCAGGCTGCCCCCATAAGTAATACGACCACTGGCATCGCTCCCAAGTTTGTGCCGACACTGAGCGAGGACGATGCGGTTTCCCAGGCGCGTTTGCTCAAGGCGCTGGCGGACCCGACCCGTTTGCGCATCCTGAGTCTGCTCAGCCGTCATGAGGGAGAGGTGTGCGTCTTTGAAATCGTGGAAAGCTTCACATTGGAGCAGCCCACTATTTCGCATCATCTACGCATTTTGCGCGACGCGGGTTTAGTGGATTGTCGCAAAAAGGGTCTGTGGGCGTACTATTATGTACGTCGGGAATCTCTGGGACGAGCGCGCGAAGTCATCGACGGGCTGGCCTGATTTCGAGAAACTGCCTGATGGTTGGTGGTGGGGATACGTAGCTTGTGGGAGATAGTGTAAGCCATAAAACATGCTTCGACAGGTGCCTATCTCCACCATTAACGCCCAGGATAGCAAGAGTGATTGTTGCCTGACAGGCGCGATAGGCGAAGACTGCTAACGAATTTGCGATAAAGCCGCCAGAACCTCTTGACAAATACGCCAGAATCCTGTATCTTACAACAGGTAAACGATCAAGTGATAATTTCAGTATTCACACGTTGCTGTAGCTCAGTGGATAGAGCGCTTCCCTGCGGAGGAAGAAGTCGGAGGTTCGAATCCTCTCAGCAACGCTTCTTTTTGCCCGGAGCAAGGTGAAAATGCCACACGCGTCTATCGGTATCGACATTGGGGGCACCAATACACGTATAGGGCTTTTTCGGACGCTCGCCACTCCCACTTTTACTTCCCTCGCCCAATTTTCTACGCAGCAGAACTACGAGCAACAACTGGTATCCATGATCAACGCTGTGCAGCATAGTGCGGCAGGCGAGATCGCAGGCGTTGGTGTCTCTTTTGGGGGCAGGTTGGCGAAGGATGGGCGCTCGGTGCTGGTCGCCCCTAATCTGCCAGATTATGTTGGTAAGCCATTGGCTCAGGAACTGGAGCGTTCATTTGGTTGCCCTGTGCGCCTGGCTCACGATCCCGTCTGCGGCCTGCTGAGTGAGAAAAAATTTGGCCGTATTAGTAATATTGAACGCTGCGCGTATCTCACCCTTTCCACCGGCACAGGAGCGGCTATCCAGCTACGAAAGGCGGAAAAGGCCCTGACCATTTCGATAGAAATAGGGCATCAAATTCTTGATGGTAATCCCCTCACCTGTCTCTGCGGCCAGGTTGGTTGCCTGGAGACATTTACCGGTGGCAGGCAGCTTGAGCAGCGCCTGGGACATGCCATCGCTGGAGTAACGGATCAGGCTTTCTGGGAGCTGTTCTGTGACAAGCTGGCGATAGGGCTGGTGAACCTTGCTCAGTTAACAAGGGTGGAGGCCGTTGTGGTGAGCGGAGCCATCGCGTTGAAGAATGCCTTTCTCTTGCCATTATTGCAACGCAAAGTCAGTGAGCGTATAACCGGAGCGACGCTGGTATTATATCTGGCCACGCTGGGCGAAAATGCACCAATTGTTGGCGCTACCACATTATTAGAGACACCTGACGAGACAATTCTTCACTAAAAAGGGACCTTTTCCTCTATTTGCCCTCTGATCAATCCAGGGACCTCTTTAAGGCGGTGGGCGGCCCGATATCTATCTAGTGATGTCAGGAATAGATTGTAGAGAGGGGTCAAGCATGGCCAGATCGAGTAAATATACGAATGAAGCGCGCCAGGTTTTAACTTTTGCCAGGGAGGAAGCCAGGCGGTTAAGGCATCGGCTGGTCGGTACTGAACATCTCTTGCTGGGCATCCTGAGGTTGAAAGATCCGGTTGTTGAGGCCCTGCTCGCCTCGATGCAGGTGCAGTCTCACAGTGTGCTGCAAGCACTCGACTTCGTCATTGGGCGCGGCAATAAGGCGCTGCTGAGCGAGCCCTCTTTCAGTGTAGCTGCGCGAGAGGTACTGGGGCGAGCCGAAGAAGAGGCCGGGCATATGCGGTCCGAATTAGTGGGCGTTGAGCATATTCTTCTGGCTATTTTCGGCGAAAGTGACAGTATTGCAATAGGAGTGCTGGAAAGCTTCGGCATGAACATCGATAGCGTACGGCAGCAGTTGGAGACGTTGATGGTCGGCGGGCGTGAAAGTTTGCTGTATTCAGTCAGGTACCAGTTGCTTTGTGACATGACCCCTACCCTGAATCAGGTCAGTCGCGACCTGACGTTGGCCGCTCTTAGTGGCTCGCTCGATCCGATGATTGGGCGCGACATGGAACTGGAGCGGACAATGCAGATTCTAACGCGGCGCACAAAAAATAATCCGGTGCTGATCGGGCCAGCCGGTGTAGGCAAAACTGCAATAGCGGAAGCCCTGGCCCTGCGCATCGTTCAGGGTCAGGTGCCCGATATTCTGCTTGATCGCCGCGTTGTGGCATTGGATGTGGGGTTGCTCACCATAGGAACCAAATTCCGTGGCGACTTTGAGGAGCGTCTAAAGCGTATTATGCAGGAAATACTTGAATCACCGGGCATCATTATCGTCATCGACGAGTTACACTCGCTGGTCCAAACCGGGGTAGCGGAAGGCTCGCTGGATGCTTCCAATCTCTTCAAGCCAATGCTTGCTCGCGGCGAGTTTCAATGTATCGGTGCCACCACCTTAGATAAGTATCGTAAGTCCATAGAGGCCGATCCCGCTCTGGAACGCAGATTTCAGCCTATCCTGGTGATGGAGACAAACGCGAGAGAAACCCTGGAGGTGTTAGAGGGTTTGCGTTCGCGCTACGAGGATTTCCACCACGTTATTATTAGCGATGACGCTCTGGTGGCGGCGGTACAGATGTCCACACGCTATATACCTAACCGGTATCAGCCTGATAAGGCGCTCGATCTGATTGATGAAGCTGCCTCTCGCGCCTCTGTCCTGCGTTCTGTTGCGCCTGAACCTGTTCACCTGTTGCGCAATGAAATTGTGCGGGCACAATCTGAGAAGGAGCACGCAATTGTGCTGCGCAACTTTTCGCATGCTGCAGCATTGTTTAGACGCGAACGCCAGTTACGGCAAGATTTAATCCGGGAAGAGTATGAATGGTACTCCCACTATCAGCAGGAGAGTCCGACCATTGGTCTATGGGATATTGCCCGCATCGTTGCCGCCTGGACTGGTGTTCCGGTCATGCGCCTGGCTGAAGACGAAGCCCAGCGTTTGCTTCACCTGGAAGATGCATTGCACCAGAGGATTATAGGGCAGGACGAAGCGATCCAGGCGGTAGCGAGAGCGCTACGGCGCTCATATACGAATGTACGTGATAGTAAGCGCCCGATAGGCTCTTTCATCTTTGTGGGTCCAACCGGGGTGGGAAAGACAGAACTGGGCAGGTCGCTAGCGGAAGTGCTTTTCGGCAATGAAGATGCTTTACTCAAGTTCGATATGTCGGAATTTGCGGAGAGCCATCATGTTTCCCGGCTCATCGGCACTGCTCCTGGCTATATTGGCTATGACCAGGGGGGGCAGCTTACCGAGATGGTGCGGCGTCGCCCGTATAGTGTTGTGCTGTTTGATGAAGTGGAGAAGGCGCATCCGAACATCTTCGACCTCTTGCTGCAAATACTCGAAGATGGTTGTCTGACCGACTCACACGGCCAGAAAGTCGATTTCAGAAATACGATGATTATCCTCACCTCGAATGTTGGCACCATGCAGATCATGCCAGATAAAAAAATGGCTTTTGCCTTGCGCCGCGATGAGAAAAAGCAACAGATCGAATCTTACGAGCATATGCGGGGATTGATCTTGCAGGCATTAAAAGGCCAGTTTCGGCCCGAATTGCTCAATCGCGTTGATGAGATAATCGTATTCCATGCTCTGAGTTTGGAGCATCTCCAGCAAATTGTGAATCTGCTGATAAATCGCACGCAGCAACGACTGGCTAAGCAGTCAATCGCGCTCCAGATTACGGAAGCGATGCGGCTCCTGCTGGTGAGACGCGGCTACCATCCCGAGTACGGGGTACGTCCACTGCGCCGAACCGTGCAGACTCTGTTAGAGGATATGCTGGCCGACGCAATCTTGAGTGGATCGCTCACTCAAGGGGATAGCGTCATTGTTGATGTATTTGATGATAAGCCATGCATATCCGTCCACAAGCCAGATAGTCCGTCTCCCGAATCACATGTGGCATAATTTTGGCAATCTGGCGACGTGAAAGGGATGAGTATAGATTGATGCATATGTCTCCTATAATACAGCCAGTTTATACAGGGCTATTGGTAATAGATAAGGTGGTCCGGCAACTGTGCCATCCAGACACAACTGTCCCATGCTATAGTGGCGGCGTGCGGTTGAAAGTCGGTGAAAGAGAAAAATACCGAGATGTACGCCTGTTGTATACCGGCTCCCCGGCACAGATCCGCTAATTCATCTCTGCGGCGCTGAGAAATTGGGCCGTGCATCGTGATCAGCTCAAGGAAGAAGAGCAGGCGCTTCTCCTCGTGATAGAGGAGAATATCTGGGAACTGTCTCGGAGTGGTGATGGCGATGTTACATTGCGACAGCCATGTTTGTTCGCAGATAGTGATATTGTTAGATACATCTTGTAAGTAAAGAATAAAGCTATTTGGAGCGTAACGAGGGCCAAATAACTCAATAGTATCGACGAGCAGCGAGTTTTGCCTCCCCGGCCCAGGTGAAGCAAAGTTGAAAGGGGCGCCGTTGATCAGGCGCAGCGGCACGTCGTTATCATGGGGATAAAAACCCGGCGTTAAGAACATATTGCCTCCAACTCTATTTGTACCCACTAACCTCTCTACTTACCTATATACCATTCCATACGATAAAAGCGGAAAGAAACTATATCGAAAGAAAAAGGCGGTTTAGTTGACGTTTGTTTCTGTAGCTGCTACCATACTGTTGAGAAAACATTCGTTTGTAGGTGAGTCAGGGAGCTGAAGGTGTGGAAAATTCACAACAATGGCGTGATCTCTTAGGAAAGATCATCAAAGATCCCCAGGAAAGACAACAAATCGCGAATGAACTGAGTGTCAGGCCCATTACTTTAACGCGCTGGGTGAGCGGCGAGTCGAAACCTCGGCCCCATAACCTGCGTCTGCTCATAAACGCCCTGCCGGAACATCGGCAAGAGTTTTTAGACTTGATTCCTAAAGAACTGGGCTATGATTTGGGACGAGAGGCCGAAGATATCAATGTCTCCCGCGAGATTCCTTCAATCTTTTATGCCCGCGTTTTGAATGCACACTGCACTTTGCCAAAAGTCTTGCACTTTAACTCCATCTGTGATGTCATTTTGCAGCAGGCTCTCAAGCAGCTCGATCCCAACCGCGTAGGCATGGAGGTGACGGTGGTGCAGTGCATGCCCCCTTCGCAGGAGAATAAGGTGCGCAGTCTGCGTGAAAGCATGGGGCGAGGAACGCCGCCCTGGAGCCGCGAGCTGGAGCAGAGGACGATGTTCCTCGGCATACAATCGCTATCTGGCTACGTTGTTTCTTCGGGGCATATGCGCGCTATTGAGAGCCGCAACGAAGGGGAGAAGTTCTTCCCGGTGGAGTGGGTAGAATGGGAGGAAAGTGCAATGGCTTACCCTATTATGCGTTCAGATCGTGTCGCTGGCTGTTTCCTGGTTTCCTGTACACAACCGAATTATTTTGTTTCCCCGGCCCGCCAGACCCTCATTCAAAATTACGCCGAACTCCTCTCGGTGGCATTCGAGCCTGATGCGTTCTATGACCTGGGAGATATTGATCTGGGAAGGACACCATCCTATACGGACCAGCAGCCTTATTTCGCGAAGTTTAGATCGCGTGTGGCTGAGATGATGATCCGGTTTCACCTGGATATCATTCAAGCCGAGCGGAAGGTATGGCAGCAAATAGAAGAAGAACTGTTGTGCGCCAGCTTCGACCTGTAAAGACGAGCCATAGGTGCAAATATTCTGCTCTGTTTGTTGATAACCTCTTGACCTGACCGCTGCCGCCCCGTATACTAGAGCGGAATCATGCTGAGATGGTGATGAATGTAGCGTGCCACCCGCCATCTCAAGAGGGGATGAGATGTCTAGAAAACTCGTCATGTATTGGCGACCTCTGGCTTTTTATGGTCTGCTGCTGCCTGGCCTGTTTTTGCGTTTGTACAATCTCAATTGGGACCAGGGGAATAGCTTTCATCCTGATGAACGACAAATCCTGTTTCACGTCACGACGCTGGGGTGGCCCGCCAGCTTTGCGCAGTTCCTCGATCCTGCTCATTCTCCGCTGAATCCGCATTTTTTCGCGTATGGCTCCTTCCCGCTCTACCTGCTGGCTTTCGTCGGGCACTTCGTTGTCCCTGCGTCTGCCCCTGATGCTTTTGTCAGATATACGCTTGTGGGACGAGGGCTCTCAGCCCTGTTCGATAGCGGGACGATCCTGCTGACCGGATGGCTGGCGCTGCTACTGGTGAAAGATGAGACGCCCGGACGGCGCAATGCCTGGAATGTGGCGTTACTTGCTGCCGCGCTGGTGACGTTTACGCCGCTGCAATTGCAATTATCACATTTCTACGCGGTTGATACCATCCTGCTTTTCTTCGTCATGCTCACGCTCCTTGCCAGTGTGGTGCTGGTGCGAACCAATCGCCTGATGCTCTGGTCGTTCATTGCTGGCCTGGGCTACGGCCTGGCTCTTGCGACCAAATTCAGCGCCGCCCCCCTGGCTGTACCGTTGTTTGTATCAGCTCTTTTAAGCTGGTATTACCGGCGCGATTTCTTCACCGCCGCCAGCTCTCTGCTGCTCTCCCTGGTTGTTACCGTAATGGTATTTCTTATAGCCCAGCCCTATGCCTACCTGGATGCTCCAAACTATATTCAGCAGGTGGCGGAACAGGGGAGCCTGGTGCGGGGCACGCTCGATCTCCCTTATGTGCGGCAGTTCGCTGGTACTATTCCCTTTGTCTATCAGGCGCAGAATATGCTGTTGTGGGGGATGGGGGTGACACTGGGACTGGCTGCGTTTGCCGGGTTGCTCTGGCTCTGCTGGCTGGTATGGCAGCGTCGTGCTGGCTGCTGGCTGATCGTGCTCTCCTGGGTGCTTGTCTACGGAACAATTAATTGCCTGTTCTACGTCAAGTATATGCGCTATATGCTTCCCGTCTACCCCTTGCTGGCGCTGATGGCGGCTGCTGTGTTGCAGGAATTGGGGCGCTACCTGCGAGGAAGGGAGTTGAAAAAATCGGCCCGCTGGGAGCGCGTCCTGCCCGCTGCTTACATTACCGTGGTGGGGCTGGTGGTAGCGGGTACGATGTTTCAGGGGCTGGCGTTGATGAACGTGTATAGCCAGCCAAATACGCGTATTCAGGCGTCGCGCTGGATGTATAGCCATTTAAAGCCGGGAAGCGTGTTGACGTACGAGCAGTGGGATGATCCTCTTCCAGTCGCCGTTGATGGACACGATCCATCGATATTTGTCCAGGCGTCTTATCCAGATGCCAATGGGCAGCCAACGACGGGACTGGATCTCTATGGCGATGATACAACGGCGAAGGCGCGCCAACTGGCAAACTTTCTGCCAACGGTCAATGCGATTACAATGGCAACGGACCGGCTTGATAAGTCAATTCCGCGCCTCCCACAGCGTTATCCTTTGACGATTCACTATTACCAGCTCCTGTATAGCGGTCAACTGGGTTTTCACCTGGTCGCCACCTTTCAGAATCATCCCAATCTCTTTGGCATCACGCTTGATGATAGCAACGCAGATGAGAGCTACTCCGTATTTGATCATCCGACCGCGCGTATTTTCGAACGTGATACCCCCTATCCCTACACGCCCGATCAGCTTTTCCAGAAATTATTGGATGGCGTGCAACTTCCAGCGCCAGGAGCGCGTCTTTCCGGCGCGCAACACACGTTGATGTTCACTCCCCAGCAAATCGAAGATAATCAACAATCTCCCCCTTTTGCTGTGCAGTTTCCCATCGCTAGTCCCGCCAATCAAGCGCTGATCTTGTTCTGGTGGCTGGCGATTACCCTGCTGGGCCTGCTCATCTGTCCGCTGGTCTTCTCGATTTTTCGCATGCTCTCGGATCGTGGCTACTTGTTTAGTAAAATGCTTGGGCTATTATTGGTAGCGTATTTGTTGGTGGGTAGAGCGTTACAAGTGGCGTATCGTCCGAGCAATGTAACTATCTACGAAGTAGTTGTATAGAAGACTAGTAGAGTATCCTTTTATACGTCGTTGGGTATAGTAGGGAAAAAATACACTTTTAGGAACGAATTGGATGAGCAATTCGTTTGTAGAATAGGATATTTTTTTATAGAAAAACGTGAGAGCATCCCACGTTTTTAGTAGCATTTATGAGTTTTTGAGAAGATCATGATCGAATTGATGCAGATGTGGGCGCTGGTGGAGGTGTTGGGATTGGCATGTTTGCCGCTCACAGTGACGGTATTTCATAACTTGCCTGATCGGGGATGGGCCTTCAGCAAGGCGCTCGCTATAGCTCTCCTTGCCTTTTGTGTCTGGCTGCCTTTAATGCTATGGCATACCCTGCCATTTAGCCAGCTCTATATTCTGGGAACCGTCCTTGTTTTGCTGGCTTTTAGCCTGATTGGATTGGTGCGCACACGACATGCACTCATGAAGATGATGCGTCTCAATGTGGGCTATATTGTGGCAAGTGAGATCGTATTCCTGGGCATGGTTTTCCTCCTGGGCTGGATACGCTCTTTTGGACCCGACATTCGTTCCTATGAAATGTTTATGGATGAGGGTTTCATCTCGGCGATTATGCGCAGCCCGCATTTGCCGCCCAATGATATATGGTTTGCGGGCTATAGCATCAACTATTATTATTACGCCCACTTTGCTGTCGCCGTGCTGGCAAAGCTACTCGGACAAACTCCCTCCATCGCCTTTAACACCGGAATTTGCATGTATTTTGGCTTAACGGCTGTCAATCTATTTAGCGTTACCTGTAACATCGTCGCCTGGGCGCGACATTTACGCAGACGTGCCAGCCATGATGGCGAGCAGATTGAGCCAGCAGATACCGCTCATCCCCCATTGTTAGGAGCGATTCCCTACGGCTTGCTCACGGTGGCGATGGGGCTGGTACTGGGCAATCTGGCAGCGACTCAGCAATGGTGGCTCAATCATGGCGACGTGGCCCATTACGACTGGTTTGCGCCCAGCCGCGTCATTGACAAGACTATTAACGAATTCCCCGCATTTAGCTTTTTGCTTTCCTGCTTCCATGCGCATGTGCTGGCGCTGGCCTTTACCGTCCTGGCGATAGGGCTAGCCTTCAATCTGTTGCTAGAGCATGATGGGCAGGGCCTTTATGTCTTCGGACGCGGCTGGCAGATCCCTTTCACGTTGGGATGTACTGCGCTGGTGCTGGGCGGCCTGTTTACCATGAATGGCTGGGACTTTCCAACGTATGTGGGACTGGCGATTATCTGTATCGGCTTGCAGCAGTGGCTGGCGTACCAATCGCGCTTTTGCCTCGCTTTGCTGCTCGATATTCTTGTGGCAAGCATCTGCCTGGTCGCGCTCTCGTTTCTTTTATATCTCCCGTTCTACCTTAACTTCGTCTCGCCCTCGCAGGGGATCGGGATAGTAAGCCCGGCGGATCGCTCCTCACTGGGCAGCGAAATACTCATTTACGGCTTATTTGCCTTTATCTTCCTCTCGCTGCTGCTGGCGAGCGCGTCGCGGCGTTCCTTGTTCGGAGGGCAATTGCCGCGACAGGGCAATAGATTCAGGATACGAGCGGACGTTGCCAGCATCGCCCTTCTAGCAATAATAGCCTTTACCTCGTTAGTATTTCTGCCCAATAGCACCACCTTTTTATTGGCCGCCAGCACCGCCGCGCTGGCTGTCGTGTTGCTCTTTTACAATATCGGTGATCGCGCTCAAGCGTTTATCCTGTTGCTGGGCGCTATTGCCTTCGGGCTGGTGGCGGTTTGCGAGATCTTTTTCCTCAAGGACGTCTTCGCGGGCAATTTTCCCCGCATGAATACCGTCTTTAAGTTCTATTTTCAGGCGTGGGCGCTGCTCTCGATTGCCTCCGGGGCGGGCCTGTTCTTTATCCTGGAAAGCTTCCGTCCCGCTACCTATGCGGCTTCTGTCGAACGCTTGCTCCAGCGCACGGTAGAGGGGTTGTGGGGGGTTGGCTTACTGGTATTGCTGCTTGCCAGTATGGTTTATCCGCTGCTGGCAACGCCTGCTCGCTATCAACGGCCCGATGCGACCGTGCAGGGTTCTCACCTGGAACGCTCCAACAGCCTGGATGGGATGCTCTACCTGCAAAATTGTCATCAGCCCGACTGTAGCTATGACACTTCCGGCGATTATGCTGCTATTCGCTGGCTTAATGCCAATGTGCAGGGGGACCCTGGCATTATTGAGGCGGTGGGTGATGATTATAGTTTCTATGGGCGTATCTCGACCTTTACGGGATTGCCCGCTCCAATGGGCTGGGTGGGCCACGAGTACCAGTGGCGCGTCAACTGGCTCAATCAAGGCAATAACGGCAGCGAGTTTGAGCGGAGAAGCGCCGATGTTGAGACGATCTATACCGCCACTCAACCTGACGTGGTGTTGGCGATTATGAGCCATTACCATGCCCAGTATCTATATGTTGGGGCATTAGAATACGCGAAATATGCTTCGGCGAATCTCCACCGCTTTAGTGCCTTTATGCAAATTGTGTATAATGCGAACGGCGTGACGATATATAAGGTCAAGTAATATGTGTGAGGGAAAAGCAAGAGATGCAGAATATTGACGACGAGATGGTAAAAGAAGAGACTGTGATGGAAGACGAGGAGGATTGGGAGCTTGTAGCGGAGCCTGAGGTATCTCGGCGGCGCCGCTTTTCGCTGCCAACTCGCAAACAGTTGATAGCCTGGAGTCCTTACCTGGCTGTGGTTTTGCTTGGGGCTATTTTGCGCTTCTGGGGACTCGGAGATAAGCCGCTACACCATGATGAAAGCCTGCACGCTTATTTCTCCTTGCAGCTCATGCTCAACCCGGCAAATTATCGTTACGATCCCCTGTTACATGGCCCATTTCAATTTCATGCCATCGCGCTCGTCTACAAGATTAGCCAGTTGCTGGGAGCGTATGATAATGGCGTCAATACGACGACGGTGCGTATCGCCGCTGCTACGTTAGGAACGGTGATCGTGGGATTGCCGTACTTCCTGCGTGGTTATCTCGGCAAGGTCGGCGCATGGCTTGCTTGCCTGCTGTTAGCTGTCTCGCCCAGTATGGTCTACTTCTCGCGCTTTGCCCGCGAGGATATCTATATGGCTTGCTTTACCCTCCTGCTGGTGGTGAGTGTGACGCGTTATGTGCGCAGCCGCCATATGGGCTGGTTGATCATGGCTGGCGTTGCGTTCGCGCTCGCCTATGCGACCAAAGAATCCATATTTTTATTGATAGCTGTCTTTGGCAGCTTCTTTGGCGCTTTATTTGTCTGGGAACTCGGCCTCAAATGGCGTTTGCCTGCCAGTAAGTATCTTAAAATAACTCTGTTGGACGCGATCAATCGAGTCCCTACAGGGCAGGGGCCAGCCCAGCCCCTACGGAACGCGAATTCGAAGTATCTTCCGCACACGGGAGCGCCAATCGTGCTGCTGCTCTACTTCTTGATCATGGGAGCGTTGGCGAAAGTATTTTTTGACTGGTTGAAGAACCTCTCCATCTATATCACTACTCCCGCAAATGTTCATGCGTCCGATGCCTACGTCGCCAATCTCAAAGCCGTTACGCTCACCATCGTTATTCCCTTGATCGGTTTTCTGCTGTGTGGATACGTATTGAGCATTCTGATCCGCGAGATGAGGGGGAAACTTCCAGCGCCAGGGCGGCATGGCTTTGCCAGGAAGGTTGATCCAGAGAAGCAGCCGTTGCTGGATACAATATTCACTATGCCCTGGATGCACTGGTTTTTCGCCCTGTTAAGTGGTTGGGCCATATTTTTGCTCCTGTTCTCTGTGCTGTTTACCAACATTCCAGGCATTGCGGATGGTATCTGGCAGGGGCTGTATTACTGGATACAGCAGCAGCAGGTGGCACGCGGTGGGCAGCCCTGGTACTACTACTTCTTGCTGATCCCGCTCTATGAGCAGATCGGGCTGGTCTTTGCCCTGGTGGGGATTGTACGCTGCTTATTGCGACCGACGCGCTTCCGCCTCTTCCTGGTCTACTGGTTCGTTGGCAATGTCTTCATCTACTCCTGGGCGGCAGAGAAGATGCCCTGGCTGATGATTCATATGACCATGCCGATGATGCTGCTGGCTGCCATCGGGCTGGAGCCTGCGGTTGTCACACTCTGGCAGTTCGCTAAAGAACGGTTGAGACGGTTCAATTCGATGCAGGCGGAGAGGACTGCGCAAGGATGGGCACTGCAACCTTCCAAAGTCGGAGTGCGGACGGTGAGCATAGCTATCATGACTCTTGTGCTTGCCATATTGCTCTTGTTACCAACGCTTGAGAATATGTATCAGGTATCATACGTTCACGCCGCCGATGGGCCGCATGAGATGATGGTGTACGTCCAGACCACGACCGATGTCAATATCGTGATGGCGAAAATAGACGCGCTGGATCAGCGACTCTATGGCGGCAAGCACCTGTTGCCAATTGGCGTAATGGATGATGCTTCCTGGCCTTTTTACTGGTATCTACGCGACTATACCAATGTCTGTTATAATTTTCCCAGCGGTTGTACTGCGAATGTGCAGGCAATTATCGTTGGCGGAGATCATTTAGATGCCGCTCAGGCCCAGTATGCCACTGCCAACGGAAATAAGTCGGCGGATTTTCTATTTCACCAGTACCACATGCGGACATGGTGGGATGAGGGTTACAAGCCCCCTCCTTGCATAGAAACCGCGACACAGAAGTGTGACGATGCACTGGCGGGGGGTGGCGTTGGTCCGCTGCTCTGGCTATCATATGGCGATACTCCGCCGCCTGGGGCAACCTTTAATCTGGGATTGGCGGCGCAGAATGTCTGGCAATGGTGGTGGCAGCGCAAGGCCATCGGCAGCACAACCGGCTCGTACGATATGGGACTGTTCATTCGTAAAGATCTTGGAGTATCTCCGTAATTTTAGTACCCGCATGCGGGTCGAGCATGACCATCGACCGCCGCAGTCTCCCGGGAGGGACAATATTATGCATCGGATGCGCTGTGGCTCCCCGATTCATCGTGGGAGGTCCTCCCTACAGGAGTCAAGGAGAAGTGCAATAGGAGCAAGGAACGTTGAAAATTTTCAAACATCGGGCAGATCAGCAAACCGAAAGAGAAAATATCGTACGGGGAGCAGAGACTCCTATCGATAACTTGGACGCGGAAATCTCGGATGAAGCTCAGGAATATGATGTAGCTGAAGAAATAGATGATACTCCTGTTGATCAAGAAGCCTTCGCATCTTCACAAAAGTGGAGATTTGTCCCACCGACGCGTGAGCAACTTCTTGTAGGGGTGGCTTTCTGGGGCGTGATCTTGCTGGGGGCGATATTGCGCTTCTGGGGGCTTGGAGACAGGCCGCTGCACCACGACGAGAGCATGCATGCCTACTTCTCCTTGCAACTGATGCACAACATCGAAAACTGGGCCAGTTGTTTTAATCCTGCCAGTAACTGCTACCGTTATGATCCTTTATTGCATGGCCCGTTCCAGTTTCATATTATCGCCCTCGTCTACAAAGTTGCTCAACTGCTAGGCGCCCCCGATAATGGCGTCAACAATTTTACTGCCCGCTTTGCCGCTGCCTCGTTGGGAACAGTGATTGTCGGGCTGCCCTACTTCTTGCGCGACCGGCTTGGCAATCTTGGCGCGTGGCTGGCCTGCTTGCTCCTGGCCGTCTCGCCCAGCATGGTCTACTTCTCGCGCTTCACCCGCGAAGATATCTATATGGCCTGCTTTACGCTGCTGATAGTGGTAGGCGTGGCTCGTTACCTGCGAACACGTCGCGGATACTGGCTGCTGATCGCGGCAGCAGCTTTCGCGCTCTCCTATGCAACCAAAGAGGCAACCTTCTTGACCGTCGCGGTTTTTGGCAGTTTTCTCGGGGCTTTGATTGTCTGGGAGCTTGGATTACGCTGGCAGCTCCATATAGATGAGCGCGCTCGTGTGGCTCTTGCTCGCTATTTGCCGCGCACAGGCGCTCCTATCGCTCTAGTGATGTATTTTCTTGTGGCTGGCATTATCGCAAAGTGGCTTTTTGGATGGTTGAAGGATCTCTCCATCTATATTACAAATCCGAAGAATGCGCACGCCGCGGACTTATATGTACAGGGCCTCAAAGACAACACCGTCGCGATTGTGCCCTGGATCGGCATTCTGCTGGGCATCTATCTCACGGTTATTTTGATCCGCGAACTCAAGGGGAAGTATCCACCGTCAGGGCGGCATGGCCTTGCCAGCAGGATTGATCCAGAGAAGCAGCCGCTGCTTGATACGATTGTTACCATGCCCTGGATGCACTGGTTTTTTGCGCTGCTGCTGGGCTGGACAATCTTCGTAGTGCTGTTCACTGTGCTGTTTACGAATATCCGCGGAGGCATCGGCGACGGTATCTGGCAAGGCATCTATTACTGGTTGCAGCAGCAACAGGTAGCGCGTGGTGGGCAGCCCTGGTACTACTACTTCTTGCTGATCCCGCTCTATGAGCAGATCGGGCTGGTCTTCGGCCTGGTAGGAATCGTGCGCAGCCTACTACGACCGACGCGCTTCCGCCTCTTCCTGGTCTACTGGTTCGTCGGCAACGTTTTCCTCTACTCGTGGGCGGCGGAGAAGATGCCCTGGCTGATGATTCATATGACCATGCCGATGATGCTGCTGGCTGCTGTCGGACTCGAACCCATCGTCAAGACGCTCTGGCAGATGATCAAAGACTGGTCAGCCCGCTTCATCGTTCCTTCCGGCGAAAGAGTATTAGCGACACCGGCGTTACAGAGGTCGTCCAGGAATGTCATATTTGTCAGGGGTAGCGCCATTTTCGGTGCAGTCATGGCAATACTGTTGCTGCTGCCGACATTGCATAATATGTACGAGGTTACATACGTCCACGCCGCCGATGCGCCGCATGAAATGATGATTTATGTCCAGACTACAACCGATGTCAACATCGTGATGGCGAAAATAGACGCGCTGGACCAGCGTCTGTATGGTGGCAGGCACCAGTTGCCAATTGGCGTGATGGGTGATGCCACCTGGCCTTTTGCCTGGTATCTGCGTGACTATACCAGCGTCTGCTATAACTTTCCGGCTAACTGTCCCACGAATGAGCCGGTGATTCTTGCAGGAGGCGATAATTTGCCGGGCGTGTTCGCGCAATATAGCAAGGATTATCTCTACCATCAATACCATATGCGTACCCAGTGGGACCAGGGGTATATGATGCCAAAATGTGTGCCATCGAGCACGAATCCATGCACAGACCCGCAGCCATATATCGGCGTTGGTCCGCTGCTCTGGCTGAGCTATGGCGATAATCCGCCGCCCGGAGCGACCTTTAATCTGGGATTGGCGGCGCAAAATGTCTGGCAATGGTGGTGGGACCGCAAAGCTATCGGCGCGACCAACGGCTCGTATGATATGGCGCTATTGTTCCGCAGTGGGATAGGCATGGACCCGTAAAAGGGGGTTGTTTCTACACAAACCCCTTGTCCTGTAAAAACTCGACTAACGCTTTTGCCAGCTCTTCGGGTGTGCCTTCTACCAGGCTCACCTTGCGAGCGGCGGTGCCCCCTGATACGATCTCGCCGATGCGCTGATAGGGGCTGTGCTTGCTGTTGGGTGCAGCGATATGGCGCGGGCGCGGGCGTGGCGTATGCATTTCGACGAGGATGGTTTCATCCGCTTCGTTCTGCCACGCGTTGCTTTTCATTAATGTTAAAGGGTCAATAACAGGGATTTTGGCTTTCAGCGCGGTAAGATGGGCTGGCAAAGAGGGATAGCGCGGCTCGTTTAAGTCGCCTGTGACGGTAATGAGCAATGGCGGCTCAGCCTCGATAAGCTCTCGATAGCCGCGTTCGAGCTTGCGCGTCAGTCGCAGCATGATCGAGCTGCCCTCCTGGGTGGTTGTGAGCTGCGCAACCCCGGTAACTTGTGGCAGATTGAGATATTGGGCGAGCGCAGGTCCAACGATGCCGGAAGCCCAATCGCTGGAAGCGTCGCCACAAAGGATCAGGTCGGCGGGCGGCGTTTCATGCTGGATATAGGCGGTCAGGGCTGTTGCAACCGTAAATGGCCCCCACTCTGTTGCCTGATGAGTCCAGAGACGCACCGCGCTATCGGCTCCCAGCGCAAGCGAGGCGCGCAATGCTCCCTCGGCATCGTGTGGACCAAGCGTCAATACCGTAATGTTGCCCCCAAATTGCTCTTTGAGCCGCACAGCCGCTTCGACGGCGCAGGCGTCCGCTGGATTGAGGATTTGCACGAAACGCTCTCCATCGACCTGTCCGGTAATGGGGTCAATGTAGACCGAGGAGCTATCTGGCGTTTGTTTGACACAGACGTAAATACGCAAAACTGTCACCTCAATATTTATGAATTTATGATGCGCGGAAACTCACGCCCCAGCCGCCGCGCGGATATTCCCATTCAATCGCTTTGCGTTCGCAGGCGACATAACATGTGCCGCATTCCAGGCAATGCTCGTAGGAGAAGTGCATCTCGTTGCCCAGCAATTCAAAGAGACCGGCGGGGCAGACGTAGACACAGGGGGTAGTGTCGCAATCTTTGCACGTCTCACGATTCAGGCGAATATGTGGCGTTTTATCGACTTTAAAGCGTACCAGATCCAGGCGTTCTTCTATTGGCTGCATTTTCTTCTTGACCTCCATAG
>DASRHT010000020.1:0-95227 GCA_035650355.1 Ktedonobacteraceae bacterium | reverse complement strand
GGCACTACAAAGCATTTCACCCGCCCATCAAGCAATCCTGTTGGGCAAGTCGTTTTTCCCGAACTTGATCTCCACGCCATTTATGCAGAGTTTGCACCTCGTGTTCTATATCTCGGCAGCACTCTGCTTCATCGGAGCAGCAGCATCATTCTTGAGAGGCAAACACGTTGTTTACGGGCAAGAGCAACACTGAGCCAAACAAGAGACATGCTCAAAAAGGCACTTTTGAGCAGTATTCCATGTTATGCTGAATAACGCCGGAACATGGCATCAAAGTACGCGGTATAAGCTGCGGCAACCTCCTGCGCATCAAGGATCAGGATATTCTCGTCGTTGAACTCGGCGTTCTCTGAGAAGTTGTAGCTGCCCGTTACCACGTAGTGGTCATCGATGATCATCACTTTGTTGTGCATAAAGTTTTGTTCTCGCTTTGGATCGAAGGCATGCGACGGAGCAGCCACAAAACGCGAATCCCGGGTAAACCAGAAGAGCGATTGATCCTTGTGCGTCCCCCTCATGACATCTTTCATGCCATTTGGATCGTAGATGCCTGCGATATCGCTTCCTTGCAGTTGCGCGAGGGCCGCAAGGATACCCGGATCGCTGATCAGAAATGCTAAAACGCGGATTTTACGAGCATTGGTGAGGACTGAAACGATAGCATCTTCAATGCCTTCGCCGGATGCAGGTGAGAATAACGGAGCAATGGTTGTTGTTGCATTAACAGCAAATCCATTCTTCGATGGCTGGCTTAAAGGATCAGCGTGATGATCATCGACAAGCAGCTTTTCGAAATCGGCAGTATACTCATGCGCAATATCGGCTGAATTGATGATCAGGCAATTGTTATCTTGCAATTGAAGGCCACCAACGGTAAAGTTGGCCGAACCGGTCCATACCGTCGCGCCATCACGAACCAGGAATTTATTGTGCATCAGGTGACCATGATTATGCACGGCTGTAGCCACATTTCCCAGGCCCGCGTTCTCAATAGCTTGCTGGGTGCCCGCCGGCTTGGGATCGGCCATAGCGCCGCCTGCGCGCTCTTTCCCGCCATCATAAGCAATGCGCAACGTAACATTGGGATTGTTGGAGACGCTTTGTAGCGCGGCCAGCACATCGGGAGAACGCAGGTCATAGATGGCGCAATCCAGCCTCTGTTGCGTGCCCTTGATAAATTCCACCAGCCTGGCCGTCAGGTTCGCTTCGATGCCTGCTCGCTGAGACTGGAAGTAGATGGTAAGATTATCCGCTGCAAAAGTTGTCATTTCAGTACCCTCAGGCGGGTCGTGATAGCCAACCGACTCCCGCCTTCTCCCTTGAGGAACAGTATACTATTGAATCCGAAGGTGTCAAGTGGAAATGCGCTGAGGCTGCAAGCAGGTAGTGCAGCAGAATAGCCAGCAGCGTTCCAGAGCCTATCAACGCCCATCCGAGCGGCGATGGCACGACGAGTTGGAGGAAATTGCGTAGGGGTGGTACGGCAAACGCGGCGAGCAATATCCCCGCAGAGCCTGCCACTGCTCCCAGCACGGGCCTGGTCAGCGTTCCTTCGGAGCGACCAGCATCAAGCGTCTGGGCCAGTTGGGTGGTGACGATGCTGGCAAAGGCCACCGAGCGCGCCTCTGACAGCGCACCGGCCCCGAGCATCATGAGGTAGCTCGCCAGCGAGGGAACGGCGGTGGCAATGCCGCGCAGGAACACCTCATTACGCAGTGGCTTATTGAGCGCGGCTTCCCCTTCTCTGCTCAACGTCGCCAGAACACGGTGTTCTGGTTGTTGTAATGCAACCGCTAAAGCGGGTAAGATGTCTGTAATAGCGTTCACGGCCAGAATCTGGCTGACCGTTAGCGGCGTACTGCGGCCCAGCAGGCTCGCGCCCACGACCAGGCCCAGTTCTCCCAGGTTGCCACCCAGCAGCAATCCGAGCGCGCGGCGAATATTGCGCCAGAAGCTGCGACCCTCAACGAAGGTTTCCACCAGTGTAGAAAAATCGTCATCGGCAATCACCACATCGGCAGTCTGACGAGCCACTTCTGTGCCGCCCCGGCCCATCGCAACGCCAACATCAGCGAGCCGCAAAGCGGGCGCATCGTTGACACCATCGCCAGTCATGGCAACGGTATGTCCATGACGTTGCAGGCTCTCGATGATCCGCAGCTTATCCAGCGGCGTTGCCCGCGCAACAACCACCGCCTGCTCCAGCCGCGCATCCAGTTCGCCATTTTGCAGTTCTGCAATCTCAGTCGCCGTGAGCACTGCGCCGCCGTTGTTGAGTAATCCGGCCTCACGAGCAATGGTACGAGCAGTGGCAGGATGATCGCCGGTAATCATAATCACCCGCACGCCCGCTTCGTGACAACGGCGTACCGCGGCCCGCACGGTCTCACGCAGCGGATCACTGATACCGACAAAACCGAGCACAGTAAGCCCCTGAGGATCTTCAAGTTGCAGGTCAGGGACTCCTTCAGCTACCATGAGCACCCGCAAGCCGCGTGCCGCAAGTTGCCTGGACTGTGTCAGCCAACGTTCTCTACCGTTCTCGTCAAGCAGTGCTTTCTCGCCATGCTGTAGCATCGCTGTACATCTGGGCAGCAACACTTCCGGCGCGCCTTTGACGCAGCATCGTCCATCAACGAGTGTGGCATGGAATGAACGCACGGGATCAAAGGCCAGATCTTCCTCATGCTTCACCTGTATCGCTTCACCGAGGCCAGCCTCCCGCGCCCCCAGGATGACGGCTGCGTCGGTCGGATGGGCATGAGCGCCGGGGGTATCGGGATGCGGGCTGGCAAGGGCAGCCGTCAGCAACACATGGCGCGTGCCGCTGGTAAGTTTGCCCGGCAGTCGTACTTCATCAGCACTACCCTTCACCAGACTTAACACTAAGCGTCCCTCTGTCATCGTACCTGTTTTATCTGCACAGGCGACATCGACTCGTCCCAGCGCCTCAATTGCGGAAAGGCGGCGTACCACCGCTTCACGTTGAGCCAGACGGTGAGCGACACCGGATTCACCGACCCTCGTCAGCAGCGGTAATCCCTCAGGGACACCCGCCAGGGCCACTGTTGCCCCGGTCGCCAGTAGAGCTGCAAGTGGTTTGCCCCAGAGCAGTCCTGAACCCACAACGATAGCTCCGCCCACTATTGAAAGCGGGATGAACACGCGTAGCATCGTGCTCAAGCGGACTCCGAGCGGGCTTTGTTGCTCCTCCTCCGCCGATAACACAGCGGCGGTAGCTCCCATGCGCGTCTGTCGCCCCACTGCAAAGACAACGGCGCGCCCCGCTCCGGTCGTAATGTCACTTCCTTCGAGGACGATACGGCTGGCATCCGTGGCACCATCTGGCGCTTTGGGTACCGGCAACGATTCTCCTGTGAGGGCTGCTTCATCTACCTCCAGCCCCTGCGCATCCAGCACCCGAGCATCGGCAGCAACGCGGGTTCCAGGTGCCAGCAAGAGGATATCGCCAGGCACGACTTTCTCGGCAGAGACCGTCAGCGCATGCCCATCACGTAACACTTTTGCGCTCGATGTTCCTAAATGCTTGAGGGTCTCAGCAACCTGATCGGCTTTATGCTCCTGCCACACCCCTACCACCACATTGGTTACAATGGTGGCGGTAATAATCAGCACATCCGTGGTTGAGCCGAGGAGGAGCGAAAGGCCAGCGCCAACCGCAAGAATACCCAGCAAAGGCGAACGGAGCTGATCAAGTAGCGCCGACAGCAAGCGATTACGCCGCGTCTGGGGAACAGCTCGCTGCCAGCGTTGAGCAGCCTGGGCGCTGCTCAGCCCCTCTCTGGATGTCCGCAGCGCATGCAGGGTTTCCTCGATCCCGCGTCGCCCCCAGCGTTCTGGACGAGGATCGGTCAGCCTGATCATCGTTGCGCCAGGACGTTTGCCACCGCGTAATCTGGCCCATCCATCTACCAACGCAGCAAGCACAGTGATATAAACAACGCGCGAAGCCGCCTCTATCCCTGGCGCGCCACGGAAACCCCAGATAGCCCCCACGAGGTTAGAGAGTACCGATAGCCAGACAGAATCCCGTACTGTGGCTTCTCGTTGCGCACCTGCCTCAATAAGGGCGGCCAGCGCCTCAAGGTCGGGCGCAAGCAGATCAGCGCGAGCGGGGAAGCGGCTGCGATCATCAGAAAGGCCAATTGCCAGATCGCAGGCGGCAAATCCTGCCTGAGCTGCCGCATTATCCGACACAAAGGCAACGTATCCTCCCTCTTGCTGCCGCGCATGAATGGCTTCCAGGGCCGTATTGCTCTCAATCAGAGGGATATGTACACGCTGAGCCAGCGCCTGTGAGGCAAGCTGGTCGCCGCCCGCCACTATTGCGAGCTCCACTCCGTAATGCTGGCATGTTTGCACCAGTATGGATACGCCTGACGCAAGCTGTGGCCGCAGCGCAAAGAGCCCCAGCGGCTTTTCCCGGTCCTCGCGGCGCAACACCAGGACGTAGTTGCCACGCTGTCGCAGGCGCGCAGCACCAGGCAACGCATGCCAATCATCGACCGGACCAAGCGTGTAGCTCACACCTTCAATACGAGCGGTCGCCATTTTACCGTCAAAGCTACCGTCACTTGCCACGACGATCTTCACCGTTTTGAAAGCGCCTCCCCAGGGTGAGCCAGCAGCGGCTGCGATGCTCGCAGCCTGCGCAAGCAGGGTCGCTGTGTCGCCCTCCTCTTCAAGCAGTGGAAGGGCGCTGCTTACTTCAAGACGGTCGGTGAGTATACGCGCGCCGTCGAGAAGCACCAGGTGAGGAAGCCGCAGAGGTCGATTTGGGCGTGTCCCTACCATCACACATCCCGCCCGGATCACGCGCGCTGTAGCACTCAGCTCCGCAATATCTACGCCAACCAGGGCGGTACGAGGATTGACCAACATCAATGCAGCTACGATGCGGCTGAAAGAGCGGGTCAGGATAGCTGTGAGGGCTGTATATGCCAGCACAAACGGCCCTTGCCAGCGCAGATAGCGCTCGTAGAGCGACGGATTTTGTGAGGCTGGACGAGGCTGTGGGGTGAAGGCGTCAAAGGTCTTTTCCTGCTGCAACTGTAACATAAAGGGACCGCCATAGAGCCGCATGCCAGGGGGAATGATATTGCCCTGCACTACGGGCTGAGGCATGGCGTCGCGTCCTATACCGGTACCGATCCCCTCCAACACTTTCGCGGCAAGCGGCGTGCGTTCGCCCGCCTCCAGACGGATAATAGCGTGCGGTTGCGCTGAGGGCACATTGGCTATTCGCTCTTCATGCCGCTTCCACGCGATTCGCTGCGTGTAGACTGAGGTCAGCAAGCGCAGCGATTCCCCCAGGGTGACAGTCAGGCCCAGCGGACTCCCGGCCAATGTCTGGGCAATGATACCAGGAATGTTTATGAGTAAATCAGCAACTGTTCGCCCCAGGAACCTGCGGAGCCCATAACGCACAGGAGGAATACTTTGAACAATACTGATGATGCTTGAGGTTTGCAAAGCGATAGTTGCACCAGGAAGCGGCTCTTCAAAAGCAAAAAGTCTGCGGAAAGCCAGCAGCCCCAGGCCAAGAGCGGAACCTAGCGTGCGCGAGATGCTCTGGAACAGTGGACCTGGATCAAGTGGATACGCGGGTCGGCTCTCTCCTGGGAGGTCAGGCAATTCCAGATCGGCGACCTCGCTAATCAGGTCTTCCAGATCGACCTCGTGTTCGCTGAACTCAACCAGCACGCGACCGGTCAACGCATTTGCGGTTGCACGGACCCCCGCATAGCCTTGCAGGCGGTCAATCACGCGTTTTGCCAGATGAGGATCGCGCTCCAGGCCACGCACCGCAATGCGAGCCCGAATCGTCTGCCCCTGCTTTTCGTGATGGACGGGAGGAGGTGCAGCTTCTTCAGTTGCCTCAAGCATACGCAAATCGAGCGTACACACCTGTGTCAGAAGAGTCTGCTCGTCTATCATAGCAGGATCAAACTGGATGAGCACATTGTGCGTCAGATCATTCGCCTGAACACTGCAAATTCCTCGCATCTGGCGGAGCTGCGTTTCTAACCTGCGCTTCCCCTGACCCGACCATGCCGGAAAATGTATGCGTACCCGGCCCGGCAATGTATGCAAGACACGCGGTTCTTCTGCAACAGTGGTACTCATTTATTCCTTAATACCCTTTCCACCTGGCATCTTAGAGAGTGATACTTATCCCTCCTGAAGGGTGGTAGCGGGACTTGATGGCTATCTCGATCCGCTTGAGGATACTGAAAACTACGCCATGTTTCTCTGGCACAGATGCGCCCCGCTCCCATTACTCAATAGCTGAGGCAGAGGTCGAAAACCGCTCCGCCTCAGCTATTACGGTGTGTGAGTTTTTTCACGATAGATATTCTGAGCCTCTGCCCAGATATCCTCGCCCTCCTCACGTATACGAGCCGTCTGCCGCTGGATATAGGAGCTTGCCCGCGAGGTATAGTGACCAAGCTGCTGCTCAAAACGCTTCACCAGCCCCTCCGCCCTCACCAGCGCAAGTTTGCCTTGCTCCTCAGCCCCTGCAACCGTTGACGAATGCATTTTCTCTCCTGGCTCCGTACCTGGTCGATTCAGCCGATCAGCCTGATCACATATGGCTATAGCAACATTTTGCACGCGCTGAGCCGTCTGAGAAGCGAAAAGATTTAGACGATGGCCCAGATCGTCTAGCAGCGCCTCCGCACGCGCTGTTGCAGCCTGGCCAGGCT
Source organism: Ktedonobacteraceae bacterium (assembly GCA_035650355.1). Classification (GTDB taxonomy): domain Bacteria; phylum Chloroflexota; class Ktedonobacteria; order Ktedonobacterales; family Ktedonobacteraceae; genus DASRHT01. Next base: position 88,499 of record DASRHT010000020.1, on the reverse strand, counting down.
GCTCTTCCGACGTATGTTCCATTCGATTTATCCCTTTGTCTCCTCGCTTTGCTCCGTTGTAGCTTGCTGCGTCCCTGCTCGCTGAACGCCCTGGCTCACATTACGCGCCAGCCCGGCCAGCGCATCCCCCGCAATCAGCACCCCGGCGGTGCCGTAGACGAGGCCGCGCCGTAGCCAGCTACGCGCTTTGGGCGAAAAAATCGCCGCAGCCACCGCAGCAGTCACAGCCACCTCGGGTTCCAGATAATCTTCAAGTGCCATAGGTTCACCCCTTCTTCTCGGCATAATCAACGTCGAGGTCTTCACTGCCATGAGAATGGCCTATCCAAATGGCAAGGTACGCAAGCCAGCATATCATGGCAGCGCGTAAACTACCATTTTCACTTATACAGGCAAGAAAACAAATATATATACTCTGCTTTATCGACAATCCTGCTGACCGAAAATAACACGAACCAACGCAAGCCAAGGTGTCAGATTTGACACCTGATCACCGCGCGAGGAATAATTTGAAGATCTTCTCAACATCGCCTGCCATCAAACCACTGAGGCCAAAGAGCGATGCTCTCTATTCATGGAGCGAAAGACGTTGCTAGCCGGTAGAGCTGGTCTGCCAGTTCTTCTATCAGTTGGCGTTGAGCTAGACGCATACGCCATTGCTGCGGGATATGCTGTTCCCCATAGAAAGCGCCTGCCAACTGACCGTAGACCGCACCAGTTGAGTCCGCATCGTCGCCCAGATTGATGGCAAGCAGGGCTCCGTCGCGAAAGGTATCGCTATGGAAGAAAGCCCACAGAGCTGCTTCCAGCGATGCAACGACATAGCCGGTGCCGCAAATATCTGGCGGATTGCGCCGCTTAAATGAGCCAGCAGCTACCTCGTCAATCGCAGGCATGAGTGAATGCGTCTGCCAGTAGTCGGGGATAGGGCTATAACGCGAGGAGAGCAGTAATTCCTTGCTCTGACCCTCAAGCGCGCCCACAATGAGAGCGCCCAGGTATCGACAGCCATCTACTGCCGCTGCGGCTCCATGTGTTGTACGGGAACTCTCTCCCGATTTTTCAATGGCCTCAGCAGGATTACGGGCATAAAATAAAGGAACGGGAGTCAAGCGCATGAGGGAGCCGTTCCCCGCCGTACGAGGATCGGTAGAGCCAGCAAACGGATCGCCAGTGCGCTCAAATTGACGCAAAGACGCAGAGACCGTTCCACCAATATCAAAACACCTGCCATTGCTTGCCATGTAGCCCTGATCGCGCCAGCGAATGTAACGCCTGACCTGATCGAGCGCGTCAAAGCCCTTGCGCTCCACCAGACTGGCCGCAAGGCAGAGAGCCATAGAGGTATCATCCGTCCATTCGCCGACTTTGAGATGAAACGGGCCTCCCCCGATCATATCATCTATCGGCGCAAATGTGCCCGGCGCTTCGAATTCTAGCGTTGTCCCCAGCGCATCACCAACGGCCAATCCCAACAGGCTGCCTCGATAGCGTTCAATCAATTCCATATCCTTCCTCCTCTTAAATCATCCTTGATCGATAAAATTTTGCCGAAATGCGGTTTTTCATGCATAAGATTCTCCAAAGTTATAGCACATCTTCCCCAATCTGTGAACCTTTGACGGGACTTTGGGCAGGGCCTTTTAGTTTTCCTCTCCTCTGACTCCTACCGACGGGATTCGCGCTCCGAACGGGGCGCCGGACAAGGGGAGAGAGGTGCAGACAACCCCGCGACGCGGGGTTGTCTGCACCTCTCTCCCCTTGCAAGCAGGGCTTCGCCCTGCGAGCATGACGAAAACTGAGAAGCCCTGATGCCACCATGTTGCGCTCTCGACGCCTGGCGCCAGATGCGGTACAATCTCAAAAGGACACGAACTTTAGATAGAATGCGAATTGACGATGAGCGATAAGGAAACCCTGAGAAAATATCCCATCAGCGTTGTACGCTTCGGCATGGGAAAAGAGATACAGCTCTACTACGATACGCTGGTAGTAACAGGTCAGGAGGAAAATCAGGAGATCTCGGTTCAGCTAAGCGAAATCAAGCGTATTTCGTTAATGCCGGGTGATCCCAATCCGTCCAAGCTGATCCTGCTGGCAGACCTGGATGACGATACTACGATTATCCTGGCGGAAGGGATGTCTAACGCGCGAGGTTTTCGCGCCATGCTCCCCCACCTGCTTGAGCTTTGTCCAGAGCTGCAACTTGATCCGCCTGATATGAGCGAGCAGCTCCGGCAGGCGTTGAATACGCGCCGCGCCTGGTCGCTAACCTGCTACGGCACCTTTATTCTGATCTGCGTCCTCCTGTATGGACTCTATCTGCTGGTAGCCTATATCGGCAGTCACGTTCACCATTAACGTTTTGCTATTTTGAAAGGGTTACCCTCTATGTCCGTATCTCATGAAATTGCACAGATTCCAGGCATGAGCGGCGACCAACGTATACGCGTATTCCGGCGCACGTTCGTACCAAAGGGAGAGTCCGAAGCAATGGAGGTAGACGCGTACGTGATATCGACAGAGCGGTACATTATTCTCTGCGATACGCTGCTCCGTCCTGAAGATATGGCGCAAGTGGTACAAGAGATACAGGACGAATTGGCCGGACGACAACTACTGGTTATCGATAGTCATGCCGACTGGGATCACGCCTGGGGCAACGGCTACTTCACCGGAACACACGCCGCTCCCATCATCGCGCATCGACATTGCCGCGAGCGCCTGCTATCGGATGAAGCAAGAACGGGGCTAGCAGATTTTCAGCAGCGCGACCCGACCTTTGGCAACACGACGCTCACGCCGCCAACCATCACTTTTACCGGCACGTTCACGATTTATGGCGGCGATCTGACGCTTGAGCTTATTCCCGCGCCAGGCCATCACCTGGACCATATCGCCGTCTGGTTGCCGGAACTACGCCTGCTGCTGGCCTTTGATGCGGTAGAAAACCCCATCCCTATTATCGAAAATGCTGAAGCGGTGGCAGCAATGTCCGCGACCCTGGAACGCTTTCTCAGCATGCAGCCACAACGCGTCCTCTGCTCTCATGGCAAAACCACCAGTATTGATACAGTGAAGCGGAATCTGGCTTATCTGCGTGAAGTAGAGCGGCGTGGCTGGGCCATGTTAGCAGCTCGACCTGGCTATCGCCCTTCCAATGCCGAACTTGAAGAGCCTGCGCTGCTGATCAACTATCCATTTGATGAAGTAAGCGCAGGTTTAGCCGAATTTGCCGATAGCAAATTCTATGCCTGGGCCCACAATCACAATGTTCGCTGCATTATGCAGTGGTTGATGAACAGGGCGGGCTAAGTCTCCGTTTTGGGAGCGGGTGGTTCGACGATGCGATCCGGTTTGGAGTGGAGCGTGCGCTTGCGTGCTGAGAAGCGATAGAGCAGGTAAAATAGCAGGCCGATCAGCACAATGGGAATGATCCGCGTCACTGAAAATCCGCCACTCGTGCCGGGGAACAGGTAAACATCGTTGGTGGCAACCAATAGCTGCGAGTAATTGTCTGCCCCCAATGTTATGCTATAAACGGGCTTACCTCTAGGGAGTCCGTCAGCTATGCTACCCCAGGTTTGCCCGCTATCATCACTGCGAAAAGCGCCCGCATCGGCGGCGACATAGAGCGTAGTGTTGCTATTGGCTGCGCGGAAATCAATCAGGATGTGGCGAATACTTGTACCGGACAGCGCCTCGCGGCCCGCGGCCCATTGAGCGCCCGCGTTCCCAGAAAGAAAAAAGCCGTGATTGGTGCCTGCATAAACAAGATTTTGATCGCCGCCAACGATAGATGCCGGCTCTATGGCATTAACAACGCTATTAGCAGGCAAGCCCTTGCTCAGCGCCTTCCAGGAAAGCCCTTTATCGTCAGAACGATAGATGCCGAGAGAGGTCGCGGCCCATAAGTGCTGCTGATCAGTATCATAGACGAGGCTGTTAATAGCGATCCCTTGAGGCAGGTCCGCGTTGATTGCCTGCCAGGTGACGCCATTATCGCTGCTTTTGAAAACGCCATGAGCGGCAGTTCCGGCGTAAATCACTGTTGTGGCGTGAAGATCAAATGCCAGCGTGGTATACTGATCGGTCGGCAGGCCAGAGGCGGCAGTATGCAACGATTGCCAATGTTGGGCCGCATCCTCGCTCACAAACAGACCTTTATCGGTAGCAGCATATAATCGTTTGCCGGGAACATCAAACTCCAGATCGATAATAGCATCTGGCAGAGGCAGACCCACGCTATGCTCTGTCCAGCTCTGGGTGGCATTAAGGCTGACAAACACGTTCCCCTGAGCAGTACCGGCATAGATTTTTTGGGGAGCATTCGGGTCCACGGTAAGAGCGCGCACGTCCTTCCCTTGCAATCCGGCTGCCTGCCAGTCGCCGCCACTGAAAACGCCCACACTGGTGGCACAGGCGGAAAGGGCAAAGAGCAATCCAATGAGGGCGAACGCCAGCGATATGAACGCATGTATATGCGATGATACTTGATTGCCAGCCAACGATTTATGCATAGAATATCCTCTTCAGGTTGTTAGTCGATCAGCGCGATCTCATCGCCCAGAGCCATCTTTTTTGCCTGCTGATATACATAGGCAGCAACGATAATATCCTCTAACGCGGTGCCAAGCCCCTTATAAAGCGTGATCTCCTGGGGCGCGAATCGCCCCAGTCCGGTATTGCTAAAGATTTCAGACAACTCATGCACCCGGTTCCAATCAAACAGGCCCTCGCGCGCCGGGATAATAAAATCGCCAGCTTCAGTATGCGCCTGTGCCGCCGAATCGGTGAAAATAAGCCCACAGCGTTGCAGCGTCGCCAGGTCCAGCTCGCGCTTCTGCACCCAGTTTGCGCCAATGGCATTAATATGACAACCAGGGGGAAGCCACTCGCCTGATAACACTGGCTCGGACGAATTGGTCGCGGTAATGAGAATATCGACTGTCTCTACGGCCTGCCGCGCCGTAGCAACAGGTCTGACATCGACGCCGAGCGTAAGGGCCATTTCATGACAAAAGCGTTCGCGCTCACGTTCCCGGCGACTATAGACATAAACGCTAGAGATTGGGCGAACGGAACAGACGCCCAGAAGTTGAGCGATTGCCTGCTTACCCGCCCCGATCACCCCCACCACCATCGCATCCGGGCGGGCCAGATATTTTGTCGCAACGGCGCTTACCCCTCCCGTACGAATGCAGCCAAGCCAATCGGCCTCAATGATAGCCAGGAGCTGCCCGTCGTAGGCGCTAAAGAGCATCACCACAAAACGCGTCCCCTCACGAAACGCCGTGTAGGTTTTCAAGCCCATGACGCCAAAGAGGGGAGCCGCTGCCGCGAGGATGGTAAACACGCCATTGGCAAAGGCGAGCCTCAACCGAGGCGGATTGATGATCGCTCCTTGAGACAGGGCATTGAAGCCTTCCTCCAACGCCCCCACCGCATCGCGCATGCTTAATAAAGCCCGCACATGATGCTCACGCAAAATTAATGCCATACTCCCCTACCATCCACTCCTACCAATTTTACAGCAAGCCATTCTTTGCAGGCGGCCTGAGCGGTAGCTCCCCGATTCATCGTGGGAGCGCGCCAGCAGCGTTGGCCGTCTGCAATAGCAAGCTAATGCGAACGACGAATGACCCTGCGCATATAGACAACTGTCTCATGGACCTCGTAGCCCTTAGGAGGCTTGAGAGGCTTCTCATCCTGCGGCTGCAATATATCCCTCACACTCGATAACGTAGGTAAAGCGTGCTCAACCGAACGAGGTGCTGATTGTGTCAAACGAGATAGCAAGTTGCGTCGCAGCAGTTCCAGTCCAACCCCTACAGCAAGAGCGCCAACACCCGCCGCTACCTTGCGTGGTAACTGAGCATTGTGCAGGATCGCCGGTAAATTTGCCCCCACTGGTACAATACTTTTTGAAGGCTCTACCTCTAGCAGTTCAGCCCCACAGCTCCGACAATAGATATCCCCTTCCGCATGATCAGAGTGGCAATTGGCACATAGCATCTGCATTCTCCTCTTCGAGATAGAATAAACTTTTCTTATTTTTTCCGCTTCTCCAGTATCTCTGCAATTGCATCTACCACAATTGCATTCTCTTCTATCGTATTATAGAAGTATGGAGAGAGACGCAACAAGCCGGGGCGGGAATCGGTGATAATATTCCTATCAGCCAGGGCTTTCACAATTTCCTGCGGCTGATCAAACTCCAGCATCACAATGGAAGTGCGACATTCCGGCTCCTGAGGCACGCGGGCGCTCCATCCTCGTTCACGAACGCGGGCGATCAGATCGTTAGTGAGGTAGCGGGTGCGCTCGCAGATGCTTTCAACGCTGACTTCTTGCACAATATCCAGGCCACCATGTGCGGCATAGACCGCAGCCATTGCCGGCGTCCCCATTTCTACGCGTGCTGCATCGGAGCGGAAATCGAACTCCCTGGTTTTAAACTGAAACTGGTCGCGGTGCCCAAACCAGCCGGTAATCGTTGGTTTGAGTGCCGGGATCAGCCCCTCACGAACGTAGACGAAGGCCAAGCCCGGCCCGCCCATCAGCCACTTTAGCGTACCGGTTACCAGAAAATCGATATCCAGGGCATTCACATTGATCGGAATATGCCCCGTTCCCTGGTAATCGTCCACCACGATATAGGCGCCGTGCTTATGCGCGATATCGGCGACGGCTCGGATATCCTGGATGTAGCCGCTGGTATAGAACACACGCGAGGTGGCGACCAGGGCTGTCTTACTATCTATTACAGGCTCAAATAGCTCCGCGGGGACATAAATACGATCAGGGCTTTCGACAAAGAGGCACTCGACCCCCTGGCGTTCTTTTACTAACCACTGGTAGGGCAGGGTCGGAAAATCCATATCGGCCATCACGACTTTGTTGCGTTCACCGTAATCGATGGCGGAGGCAATAGAGCTGAGGGCTACCGAGACGTTGGGGGCAATCGCGACCTCGTGGATCTGCGCCCCGATGAGCGAGGCAAATTTTTGGCGGGCCTTCGCAATCTCGCCCATCCAGATTTCATACCAGGCGTGCGCGCCCCACTCATTCCACATCTCCATAAACTGTGCGACATTGCTCATTGAGCGCTCAGACAAAGCCCCTAGTGAGCAACTGTTCAGGTAGGTTTTCCGCTGCAGAATCGGGAACTCCGCCCGGTAAGACAGGAGTTCGGGATGTTCAATGGCAGGGGGGGCTGGATACTGCATTCTGGCTTCACCTAAAGTCATCTGTGCTCACTGCCTTCCTCAATGTATTTAAAACATAGTAAGCTTCTGTTTTTCTACAAAAACGACACCCGTTCTCAAAAATCCTTTCTGGATGTCCACCTGCATTAACGCGGCGGGAGGAAAGAAAGGATGCCGAAGGCAAGCTAGAGCGGAGAGCCGTTCTCAAGCCCGTCCCTGAACGGGACAGGAGCCCTGATTTGTGGGATGCAAGCGTATTTTGTATCCTGCGAATCACTCCCCGCCTCCCCTGATGTCTGCTCATGCCTGCAACGTCTCATTATTGTAGAACATTGCGCTCTCAGTGTCAATTGAAGCACAGTTTCTCTCGGCTTTTCCGTTGTCCTCTCCTCTGACTCCTGCCGCCTGGGTTCGCGCCCCGTTGGGGGCGCTGGGCAAGAGGAGAGAGGTGCAGGCAACCCCGCGACGCGGGGTTGCCTGCACCTCTCTCCTCTTGCGAGCAGGACTTCGCCCTGCGAGCATGACGAAAACGGAAAAGCCCTGAGTTTCTCTCCACGCTTTTCGGTTTGCAGACACGGACGTAAAAAATGTTTTCCTTTGTGGTATCGTTACTCCACAATCTTGTTACAGTCGAGCAGCAAAAATGAGCAAAAAGCTTGCGCCGCCTGGGATAACTGTTTATCTTCACGCATAATCAAACTCAGTTGAGGATGTAAATCCAGATCGAAGAGGGGTACACGCACCAGGCTGCCATTTGCCAGTTCACGCTGGACCGTGAGAGCAGAAATGATGGCAGCCCCCACACCGCTCATGACCATTTGCTTGATGGCCTCTATGTTTGGCAGTGTCAACAAAGGCCGTACACGCACGCCATGAAGCTGTAGCCTGTTCTCAATGACTTCACGAATACCACTTCCCGGCTCACGCAATAGCAATTCTGCATCAGCTAACATATCTGGCTGGACTATGTCCTGTTTACTCCACCTGTGGTCAGGCGCTACCACCAGAATCAGTTCATCATGAGCGAACGGCTGCACTTTTAACAGCGGCGGCAGCTTTGCAACATCACCCTCCACTAGACCAAAATCCAGGGACCAGTTGAGCGTTCCTTCGATAATTTCATGTGAGTTCAGGATAGCAATGTTGAGCCTCACCTGAGGAAAACGCGCCAGGAAGCGTGCGACGACAGGAGGCAACAGGTAAACGCCAGCCGTCGTGTTGGCTGCAAGCGTCACCTCCCCTACATCCCCATTACGGAGCGTTCCTAACGCCTCCTCCATCTCCCGTTCAAGGGCAAATATCTTGTACGCATATTCCTGCAAGACCCGCCCTGCATGGGTCAGAACAATACGTCTCCCCTGGCGCTCTACCAGCTTGAGCTGCACCTCATGTTCCAAACTGGAAATGGTTTTGGTGACCGCAGGCTGGCTCAAGCCCAATTCCTCTGACGCACGCGTAATATGTTCAAACTCGGCAACCTTTAAAAATACCCGCAAATTTTGCAGATTCATCTTCTTCTCCAAATATATCCGTTTCCAGGCTCAGGAGAATGGTTCCAGGATAGATGTGAGCAATCAAGCTTTCTTCCAATAATACCAAAAAACCCAGCGTTTTTGCTATCACCATGACTATTTTTTTTATCCAGAGAGCGATATTTTTATGTACAACTCTCTTCATTTTGCCGATAAATCATAATACCTAGTAATTCTAATGATAACTTTTATTCATAATATGAATTTATGGAATGATAAAAATAACTTGAAAGAATGAGTTAAATATGTTACTGTCTTTAGTGAGACAGAGGTGCGTAGGTGAAATCAATGTAGATACTACGATAGTGTTTCTCTGACCTTTCAATTGACACAAGGAGAATTTGATGAAAAAGTCCTCACTGCATCTCTTTTACAGCACGACGATTCTGACCTTTCTCGTGTTCATGTTCGCGGCGTGCGGCAACGGTAACACCTCTATTAGTAGCAATGGATCATCTCTTACCGTTCATCTTGGCTATTTTCCAAACCTGACCCACGCCGTCGCACTCGTGGGCGTGGCGCGCGGCACCTTTCAACAAGCACTTGGACCAAACGTCACGCTGGATACCAAAACATTTAATGCCGGACCAGCCTTGATAGAGGCCCTTTTCGCCGGCGATATCGATATCGGCTATGTCGGCCCCAACCCGGCAATCAACGGCTATGTCAAGAGTAAAGGACAGGCGCTGCGCATTATCGCAGGAGCATCCAGCGGCGGGGCGCTCTTTATCGTCCGCCCAGGTGCCCACATTGAAACCCCGCAAGACTTGAACGGCAAAAAATTTGCGACACCTCAACTTGGGGGGACACAAGACGTATCATTACGCTTCTACCTGCAACAGCATGGCTTGAAGACCACCGATAAAGGCGGAACGGTGCAAATTATTCCTACCGATAACGCTAATATCATCACCCTGTTCAAGCAAGGTCAGATCGATGGCGCATGGGTTCCCGAACCCTATGCTTCACGGCTGATAGTCGAAGCGCGAGGGACCGTTTTCGTCGATGAACGCATGCTCTGGCCCGACAATAAGTTTGTTACAACCAATGTCGTTGTCCGTAAGCAATTCCTTGATCAGCATCCTGATCTGGTAGCAAAGTTTCTCCAGGCTCATGTAGAAGTGGTTCAGTCTATCAATAGCGACCCCAGTGGCGCCCAACAAACGATCAATGACGAACTGAAGCAACTCACAGGCCAGGGCTTAGCTCCCCAGGTCATCGATCTGGCATTCAAGAATCTTGATATTACCTACGATCCACTCGCGTCAACGCTTTTCAAAGCCGCAGATAGCGCCTATGCGCTTGGTTTTCTGGGAAGCAGCAAACCTGATCTCAAAGGCATCTATGCTCTCGGCCCGCTCAACAGCGTACTGACAAGCAAGGGATTACCTGTGGTTGCAGCAGCATAAGAGGAAATGAAAAGATGGCAAAAGCGAACATATCCCAACAACTCAAGCGCGCAAGTGAGTCCACCCGCATACCGGCCAGCGGCGGCAATTCCTTGCGCATCGAGGGGGTGAGCAAGATTTTTACCAACGGCGGACGGAGCGTTGAAGCGCTGCGTCCTATCGATCTGGAGGTTGCAGCAGGCGAGTTTGTTTGTTTCCTGGGTCCCAGTGGCTGTGGCAAGTCCACCTTGCTGAGCATCATTGCGGGCCTGGAGAGCGCGAGCAGCGGCAAAGTCTGGGCTCATGAGCAGGAGGTAACCGGTCCTGCTACGGATCGCATTCTTCTGTTCCAGGAGGCGGCCCTGTTTCCCTGGCTCGATGTGCAACACAACATTGAATTTGGCTTACGCCTGGCAGGTTTGCCGATGTCCCAACGCAAAGACATTGTCGAAAAAATGATCAGGACGGTGCATCTCAACGGCTTCGAGCACAGTTACATTCACCAGCTTTCTGGCGGCATGCGTCAGCGCGTAGCAATCGCGCGCGCACTGGCTATCAATCCAGCAGTACTGTTGATGGACGAGCCATTTGGCGCCCTGGATGCGCTGACACGAGACCGTTTACACAGCGAGCTGGAAGCGATCTGGTCTGCAACGAACAAAACTATCGTCTTCGTGACGCATAATGTGCGCGAGGCCGTTGCCCTCGGAGATAGGGTCATCGTTTTCTCGCCACGTCCTGGACGCATTCTACACGAATTCCGCATTGATCTCCCGCGTCCACGCAGCCTGGAAAATCACCAACTGGTGGATTACGCAGCCGAGATCTTGCAGGTCCTCAAAAGCGGAATGACAGCGAGCGAGGAGGGCGAAAATGGCACAGGCCATTAAGCTCACCAAATCGCGTTCGGGAACGCGCTGGTGGGCGAAAACAACACGCCAGGTACTCTTCTATGTGTTACTACTCGTAATATGGGAGCTACTGGCCCGCAGCGGCATCTGGCCTGATTACCTGTTTGTGGGACCGCTTGCCGTAGCCAGCAGGATTGCCCAGGGCTTTCAAGATGGCACATTTATGACGGCCATTCTGGTGAGCCTGAGTCGCCTGCTGATCGGATACGGTATTTCGCTGATTGTAGGGGTCGCGCTTGGTCTACTGATTGGACGCAATCGTTACGCTGAGGAAACGCTGGGCTCGCTGGTACTGGGTCTGCAAGCCTTACCGAGCGTCTGCTGGATTCCGCTTGCCATTCTCTGGTTACACGCCAGCGAGCAGGCCATGATCTTTGTTGTTGTCATGGGAGCTTTGTTTTCGATCACGCTTGGCGTAGATGCCGGGGTGAAAAACACTCCTCCACTCTACCTCAAAGCTGCCCGCAATATGGGAGCCAGCGGCGTTGCCCTTGCGGCACGGGTGATTCTTCCGGCGGCGCTCCCAGCCATTCTGACAGGCTTAAAGCAGGGCTGGACCTTCGCCTGGCGTTCACTAATGGCGGCAGAATTAATCTATATCACGGTCAGTCTTGGCGGCCTGCTCGAAACCGGACGCGACCTCAACGATATCTCCCAGATGTTTGCCATCATGCTGATCATTATCATTATAGGAGTAGCTATTGATGGAGGTATCTTTGGACCGCTGGAGCGCCTGGTGCGCAGGCGCTGGGGGTTAGCGGAATGATTGCGCTGCTCTCAGCGAGAACAGCAGGACAACCGCGAGGGATTGCCCCTACCCAGACGTTCCCGCGTTGGGCAAGGTCATCGCAGGCGGTCAGGGCAACCTCCCCAGGATTGGCACGATGATGGAGACGGCAGGGCGATCACACGGACGCGATGATGCGGGTCGGGACGGGCGTGGTGGGCAGCAGGACGAATGGCTAGGGGCAATCCCTCGCGGTTGCCCTGCTCGGACGCGATCTTGCTCTCTGTCGCAGCGCGTCCACACTCTGAGCAAGCGATCTTGCGGCAGACTCTACTTCTTGCGTCGTTGACCAGCGCCCCAGGGTCAGGCGCAAGGCTCCCAGCGCCCGCTCGCGCGATAAGCCCATCGCCAGCAACACCGTGGACGGCTCCGTACTCCCCTCATGGCAGGCAGAACCGGTCGAGCTGGCAATTGCCGGAGTGGCTGCAAGCACTTCTTCGCCAACGACACCGTCAATACTGACATTCAATGTGTTAGGCAGCCGTTCGACTGGATGCCCGTTCAGATGAACCGTCCCCGGCAAGTATCGCTCAAGCAGAGCATGCAGGTGATCGCGCAAGGCTTGCTGATGGTGCAGGCCGGCTGCAAGCTGTTCAAATGCCAGGGCGGCAGCGGCCCCCAACGCCACTATAAAAGCTGTATTCTCTGTCCCTGCCCTACGTCCCGCTTCCTGACCTCCGCCATAAATGGCCGGCTCCAGTCGCAGCCCTCGCCGGACATAGAGCGCACCGATGCCTTTAGGGGCATAGAGCTTATGGCCCGCCACCGTCAACAAATCGACCCCAAGCGCGGCAACATCGACCGCTATCTTGCCAACGGATTGGGAGGCATCCGTGTGCATCAACGCACCATGTTGATGGGCAATCTCTGCGATTGCGGCAATGGGTTGCAGCGTTCCCGTCTCATTGTTCGCATGCATTATAGTCACCAGCGTCGTCTCGCCATCAATCGCCGCTGCCACATCCGCCGGATTGACCCGTCCATCCCCATCCACAGGTACATAAGTGACGCGAAACCCATGCCAGCGTTCCAGCGCCTGACAGACACGCAAGACCGCAGGATGTTCAGTTACCTGGGTGATGATATGGGTACCTCTCTCCTGAGAGGCCAGCGCCGCGCCACGAATTGCCAGGGTATCACTCTCCGAGCCACAGCCAGTAAAAACAATCTCATCGGACGCGCAATGCAATAAGCGCGCCACCTGTTCTCTTGCTCCCTGGATCGCTTGATGGGTGGTCTGCCCATAAAAATGCGCACTCGAAGGATTGCCAAAGTGGCTTGCGAGATAGGGCAGCATGGCATCGACCACGCGCGGATCGACGGGTGTGGTCGCGTTATAATCTAAATAAATGGGATTGCCTTGCAACCCTGGATGCGACGAAGACATACTTCCTCCACCAACAGTAATGGCTCTCACTATAGAGGAAAAGGAACCATTTTTCAAGGGCGTCGAGAAACAGTAAAAAGAGAGACTCCTGTCCTTGAACAGAAGTCTCTCTTTTTGCTCTAACTATACGCTAAACTTGGCAGCAAGCTCGCGCGCGGTTGGCTCGACCAGGACGGAGCCATCGGGGAAGACAATGGTCGGCACGCTTTTGGCGCCCTTATTCACCCGCACAACGAGTTCGGCTGCGCTTTCATCCTCTTCAATATTGATGTATTCGTAGGGGATGCCATGCGAGTCGAGCCAGCGCTTCGCAAAACGGCAATCTCCACACCAGGTGGTTGCATACATCTTAATCTTTTCAGCAGTTTGCGGTGATTGTATCGTGGATTCTGCCACAAATAGCTCCTTAGTACATTTTCACTTGATATCTTCGGATTTGATGCCTATACTACTCTCAAAGAGGGATGGGAGCCAAATGGCCATCTCGACCCGCTTGAGGGTACTGAAAGGTCTGTATGCTATAACACGCCACAAAGGTATTCTATTCCCTCTCTCACTACTTCCCAGCCTGCTTCTGCTCCATCCACCCCTGGCGTTTTAGAGTGTCTCTGATCCTGAGGGTTTCATACATGGCCTAACCTTCAGCCGAGGCTGGCGTGGGCTTGTTGATGCGCTCCAGCATCACGTCGAGAAAACGTTTGCCGCCGCTGACAATCAGCGAAGGGTTACGCGCCAGTATCCCCATCACCAGGCCAGCACTGAAATCGCCGCGCAGAGCCTGTGCCATCTGATCGGGCGTCAGGCGCTGCATTAAATCGAGGGAGTTATCCCATTGTAGGTCGTTATAGGTCGAGATACGCTTGTTAATCATGTAGGCGATATCCATATCACGCCCGAAACGGGCGCGCCATTGCTTATCAAAACGCGCCAGAAATGTCGCAGACGTATCGCCAGCTTTGACGGCCTCCGCAGCGACCTGCCCTCCCATTCGCCCTGAGTAAATCGCGAAACGAATGCCCTCCCCGACCAGCGTTGAGCCCTGGCCGCCCGCATCTCCAACCAGCAGCAAGCCGTCACGCGAAAATCGTTCAAGAGGGGCTTCCGAGGGAAACAGCCCTGTATGATATTCTATCGGGCTGGCCCCTTTGAATTTCTCGCTCAACTGAGGAATATCATGCATAATGCGCTCCAGATACACACGCGCATCCTCATCGCAGTCAGGATGAATCACGCCCACACCCAGACGCACGCGTCCCTTTCCTCGCGGAAAGATCCAGGCGTAGCCGCGAGGAGCGAAAGAGCTGCCCATAATTAAATAAAGCTCATCCTGTGGATAGTTGGGGGCATACAGATCGTACTCGGCTCCATAGCCATAGCGGTGAAACGCAGCGCCCATGCCTGCACGCACGCCGACATGGCGGGAGAAACCGCTGGCATCGATAGTCACGGCTGAACGCAGTTTCACTCGTTCGCCGACGTGGTTTTTCGCTGTGACGCCCACAATGCGACCATCCTCCAGCAGCGTTTGCTCAACCGTATGTCGCATCCGCAGCGTGGCGCCCGCCGCAATGGCGCGCTGGGCCAGATGTTGATAGAGTCCGCGCACGTCCACAACGCAGGCCACCGCCGGATCGTAATGCAGGGAAACCTCGCGCTGCGGAGAAAGAAAAACAACGTTCGTAATCGGATGATAGAGATGCTCTGGCACTGATAGGGCCTGCATATCACTGATCCAACTGCCGCCGCTGGTATGGATCGGATAGCCAATCTCGTTCTGCCGCTCTAGCACAAGCACACGTACACCTTGTTTCGCCGCAGACTCGGCAGCCGCCAGCCCCGCCGGCCCACCACCCACAATTAACACATTATAATCGTCTGGCATGGAATTCCTTCTGTTCAGGAGAGTTTGGCGAGCAGGGTTGGCGGGCTAAAAATAGCGCGTTTCCTCTCTGCTTCCCGGTTATTATAGAGCATTAATCGATTACCGTCTACTGCCTCGCTACTGCCAGCATGAGATGGTGATATAATCTCTGAGCAATCCCCCAATGCAATGGTTGGATATAGCCTGGAGGTAGAACGCTTCTGGAATATGGTGCTAGAAACCCTTTTGTCCTACTAAAACTACCAACTTCCTTCTAACTTTGTCACAGTTCCAGGTATGTTGTGCCACCCATTAGCGCGTGGAGTCCTGAAACTTTTCTGCATAGCGGCGCGTGAAAGCGAATAGGATACCTGATAAAAACTGAAAGTAGGAGTGAGAACATGGTCCGCTGGAGTCAGGAGAACATTCATAAACATATGCAGGTCTCTTCATCTGATTCTCAACCCCTCGGCAAAGTTGCTGAGGTCTATGAAGATTCTTTCCTGATCCACGAAGGGGTGCTTCTCAAAAAAAAGCGGTATATCCCTTATAGCGCCATCGCGAATGTCAATGGAGATCAGGTACAGTTGTCAATGAGCGCAGATGAAGTCAACGAAAAGGAATGGGAGGTCCGCCCAGATTACGAAGACCACCTGGGCGATCCGCTGCAACTTTTCTACGACCGCGGTCATGGCATACATGATCCTTTCGACGAAACGAATCCTGATCGAACATAGCAATTACCTCTACCTACTGAGACAGCAGTCAGCGTCCAGGTAATGGGACTTCATTCAGCAATGTACTCATAATTATGCAGAATTTATTAGTTATATATTTACATCCAGTAATTGATGTGAAGAGAAAGGATGTACCTAAAACTTTCTATCCAACGATAGCGTATATAAAGCAAGCACACATAGGGGAAGATAAGGTTAGAACCTGATCGTATTTAAGGTAATCACCCGATGTTATGGCCCCGGTCCATTCTTTAAAATAGAGGAAAAGAAAGAAGAGAAATGGACACGTACACATCGGCATAAACGTGCAACACAGCCTGTTAAAGCTGACCACGAGGCCATATGGGGCCGACGCTGATTTTGTCGGTAAGTTTCCTGAAGGGAGCGTGGAGTCATGGCAATTGTTGATTCTGTCAGTGACGACCTTAGAACCATGCCAGCCACAAATTTTACGACGTTGGACAGGCTTCCTAGCGTCATCGCGTCTGAGTTCAATATAGAGTTGGATAGACATATGCCAGGGCGCACTATTGAGCCCCTGCTCGGTGAGGATGAGATTGCAGATACGCTCATCGATGAAGAAGACGAAGATGGGGATGATGATGCCCTGGAGGATGCCCCCACAAGAAAAGCAGATACCTCATCGATCAAACACGCGACGGGCGCTGAAGATGCTTTTCAGAGCTACCTGCGCGACATTCGCGGTCTTGGCTTGCTAACCCACGCAGAAGAAATTGAGCTGGCCCGACGGGTCGCAGCGGGCGATGAACTGGCCCGGCGCAAACTCATCGAATCAAATTTGCGGCTCGTCATTGCCATCGCGCGCCGCTATACCAGTACTGGCGTCCCGCTGATTGATCTGATCCAGGAAGGGAATCTGGGACTGATGCGCGCCGCCGAAAAGTTCGATTACCAGCGCGGCTGCCACTTCGGCACGTACGCCACCTGGTGGATCAGACAGGCAGTGAGCAGAGCCGCAGGGGAGCAATCCCGCCTGATCCACCTGCCTGAGCATGTTGCGACACGTTTACGCAAAGTGCGCCGGGTCGCGGCACAACTCTCACAAGAAAACGGCCTGGACCCCCTGCCCGAGCAGATCGCTGACGCCTGCAATATCGACGTTGACGAGGTCTTAGATCTCCTCAGTGTAATTGAACAACCGGTTTCCCTCGACGCTCCAGTAGACGACGAAGCGCGTTATTCGCTCGCCGACACACTGGAAGATAGCACAACGCCCGCCCCTGCTGAAACTGCATCCCAGCACTTACTAGGCGAAGAACTTCATCGCGCCCTGGCTCTGTTGACCCCCAGAGAGCGTTCCGTCATCACATTACGTTATGGTATCGGGGATGGCCGCAGCCGCACACTACTGGAAGTGGGCAAGGAGCTGGGCATCTCACGAGAGCGCGTGCGCCAACTCGAAGTGGTTGCATTGATGAAGTTACGAGGCATTAGCGGCAGCGTCGCCTTACGAGAATGCGTATAACAACGGCCATAATTCTCGTGCGTTTTTCCGGGTACTTCGCAAGAAGTGCCCATTTTGTGAGCTTCTGGAAACTCACCTTTCTCTTGCCTGAAACCCCACTTCCTGCTATAGTGACTCTTGACGGACATCATTTGGCGGAGCATGAGATGCCATACTATGTTACTTCGCACCATCGCATTTCGTCTCGAAATCACAGCGACGATGAATTTGCCAGGTTAGATAACCATAAGCTTTTAGGCTAGAGGGAATTATTTTCTGCCATGAAGGGCTCCTGGATTAGAGGCATCGTATGGTTATTTATTATCACGCGCCTGCTTTTGATAATGATTACCTACTTTGCCTATATTTTGCTGACAGCCCCCAAATATTCGAACACGCCCGTTGATATCCAGGCGCTACTGTCAACCTGGAATCACTGGGATGCCGCAAATTATGTGAGAATAGCGCAATATGGCTATCAATCGAAGTTTGATTTCGCCTTTTTTCCCCTGTTCCCCCTGCTGATTTCCGCTTTCTCATACTCATCTGCCAGTTGGAGCTATCTGGCCGTTGGCACGCTCCTGAGCAATGCGGCACTGCTAGGCGCCATGCTTGTAATCTACCAGTTAGTTGTGGAGACAGAAGGCGAACAGGTGGCATACAGGACCATCCTCTACCTGTGCATCTTCCCGACGGCCTTTTTCTTTTTCGCGGCTTATAACGAATCGCTGTTTCTCCTGTTGACGGCTGGCACATTTCTGGCGCTTCAACGGAGAAAATGGTGGTGGGCGGGCTGCTGCGGCCTCCTGGCGGCATTGACACGCTCAGCAGCTATCCTGCTCGTCATCCCCTACCTTTATGAACTATGGCAAACAAGAGAGGGTCAGACGTTGTTTTCCTGGCGCCAAACACTGCCAAAGCTTCTGCCGGTAGTGTTGATTCCGCTGGGAACAGCACTCTATAGCCTCTACTGTTGGTATACAACTGGCGATCCCATTGCCTTCGCCACCGTGCAGGACCACTGGGCGCGCCACCTTTCCTGGCCCTGGCAAGGAATATGGCAGGCGCTGTTCGAGCTGTTCTGGAATCAGCCGTTTGGCTCCTTTAATCAGGCGCATGTGCTGCTCGATCTCAGCGCCACGCTGGCATTTCTTGCCCTGGCAATTCTGGGCAGGTCCAGGCTACGCACAAGTCATACCTTGTGGATGGGATTTCTTTTGTTGTACATCCTTATCAGTCCCAGTACCGGGCAACACGATCCTTTGATCTCAAACCAGCGTTTTGTGCTCGAACTTTTTCCCGGCTTTGTGACGCTGGCTATTCTTGGCATCCGTCACCCAAGATTGCACCAGGTACTTCTGCTGGTTTTCCAGGCCCTGCTTGCAACCTTGAGTATACTTTTTATTATGAATCGTTGGATGGTATAAGAGAAAGATCTGCGTAATGAGAAAAACAGTAGCAGCAATCCCACCAGCTTCCGGCCATATTGATGGCCAGAGGGCGACGCAAGCAAAAAGCACGAAAGCGCCTATGATCTTCACATGCGCTTTTATTTTGTGCATTCTCATCAGTATTGCGCCTCTGGTGCGTCTGGCAGGAGTAGTTTTTTATCAGCTCCCTACTAATTTTTTTCTCACGCTCTTCGGCGCCTGGCTACCAATCGATTTTGGGCTGGCTGCCGATCCGCGCGCCTCCCAAATTTCAACGCATGCTCTTCTTTTCCTTGCGTGCATGGCTATAGCCTTCATCATCTATGGGTTATTCGCCTGGTTCATACAGCGTCAACCTGCGCAAAGCACCAGTAAGTCCACGCTACGATGGATCTGGGCCGGGGCAGCGATCTGTGGGGTTATTTTCATTCTGACACCGGCGATGCTCTCGCACGATATTTTTGTCTATACAAGCTATGGTCGTATCATTACCATTTATCATGCCAACCCCTATTTCGTCCCGTTAATCCAATTCCCACATGACTATTTCCTGCCTTACGACGATTGGAAAAAAGCCATTGCCGCCTACGGGCCGCTCTGGCTAACGCTCAGCGCCATTTTTACTCCAATCATTGGCGATAATACCGACCGGGCATTACTCACTTACCGCATATTCGCGTTCGCAGTTCATCTCGTCAATACGTTGCTTATCATGCGCCTGTTGCGTACTATGGAGAAGTCAGAGCGCACAGTCGTGCTCGGCACCCTCCTTTACGCCTGGAATCCCCTTTTGCTGGAAGAAAGCAGTCTTGGCGGCCATAATGACGAATTCATGGTCACATTCTTTTTACTTGGCCTGCTTTTTAGCATACGTTACGAGCTACGCAAGGCTGGCAGCTTGCGCAACTACCTTCCGTCGTTATTCGCATTCACGCTGGCCGCATTGATTAAGTTTACAGCGTTACCGCTCATCGTGCTCTCACTGGTAATGCTGGCTCGCAAAAAGCTCTATCCCGCAGCAGGGTTCCCACAGCAACGAAAACCACAATGGAAACCAGCATTACGAACAACGCTACTGGCTGGTTTGATCAGTATCATGCTGGTCCTGGCAATGTATGTCCCCTATTGGATCGGACATAGCATCGGTGATATCGTGACGAGTTTTACCGCGCCTCCCTCTGCTACCATGTCCTACGGCTCTATTCACCGGGCAATCATACGCATAGTCCAGGTATATGGCCTGCCGCCCGCTAATAACTGGACGTATCTTCCTTTGCAGATATTTAGCTCCCACGATACATGGGACAGAATCGACCTTGTGGCCTTAGCCCTGTTGATGGTCGTCAGCATCACCTGGCTATGGCGCACGCCCACCACGCGAACGCTGGCAGTGGCCTCGCTTGCCACGCTGGGGACGTTACTGGTGGTGACGCCCTGGTTCTTCCCCTGGTATCTTGTCTGGGTGCTCAGCCTGGCCATTGTTTGCTTGCCCGTCAAATATGACCGCGTGGGACGGGCGCTGATAGCAGCAACCTTCACATTTTCCGCGACTTCGCTTATCATCTATCTCTACCATCAGAAGAAGGCTCCGTTCGGAGAATGGATCGGCCTCGATTTCCTTACGACCCTCGGGCCTCCTATTGCCGTCCTGCTCATTTTTCTATTTTTGCCCATTGCAACCAATAGCAACAATTCTGAGACAGCCCCCGCGAACGCCGCAGCAGAAGAGTAGATTTTTCCTCACACTCCGGCGCTTGCGGGCACGGGATGCAGCCCTCTGTTGGTAGAGTTCACCAGTTCAACGGGACGCCTGCGCGAGCAATAAAAGAGTAATATCAGGACAAATGCCAGGAGGATGAAATTACGGGCTGTGATGACAGGAAAAAATAGCGGGTATTCAGGAACCTTCTGAGCAATAGTCGTCGTGAGATACATGGAGGGATAGATCCAGGAGGTCAACACCCCAATGATAACCCAGGAAACTACCCAGCGTAGATCAAACTCTCCTACATACGCTAAAAACGGGATGAGCCAGATAAGGTATTGAGGGCTGAAGATCTTGCCCATCACGACCACAATGAGCAAAATCAAAAGGCAGGACACAGCAAGATCGATTTTACGTTGCCACTGCAGCCAGCATGTATAGAGCAGCCCGGCGATCAACAGAAGAGTACCGACCAGCGAGACGCCCGATGAAAGAGGACTGAAAATATTGAGAGAACCGAAAGTAAAGTCAAAATAATACGAACTATGATTAAAGAAGTTCGAGAGCCAGATGACAGATGCCGCCAGCGACTCAACCTGAATGGGACGATCATCAAAGTAGCTCAACGGCGCCAGCGTTCCTCCAACATTGAGCAATAGCGATACCACGACTATAGCCGCACAGACAGCCGCATACGTGCCAAGAGGAACCCAGCGTCGCCATGCATACCATTTAGTATTCTGCACCTGCATCTGTTGCGCCAGGAGAAAGGGTATGAGTAGCACCAGAGGATAAAATTTAAACATCGTCGCCAGCGCCAGCAGCGCAAAACTCCATTTCCACCTCGCGCGTACCGCGCAGAGCAAAGCCCCTAAGGTCAGGGCAGCCGGAATGATATCGAAACGCCCCGCGAGCGTTGCCCAGCCTGCAACCGTCAGGTAGATGGCATAGACGATGGCGGATCTTCTTGAACGATAACGTGCCAGCATGATATAGACAATGACAGCGATGAGTAACATCCATAGAGCAAAAGCCACCTGGTACCAATGAGGATCGATAGATGATAGTCCAAGCGAAAAGGGTGCTAGAGTTAGAATGGGATATTCATACGGCAAGGCTTGAAAACGTTGAGTGGAAGATTGCGCGGCCACATAGCGAGCCATAAAGTTTGGCAGCCCCTGCTGTCGCATCGTACGAGCGACTTTGGCCGAAGAAATAGATGATTTATCGGGATATAGGATGAAATTACACTGAGGAGAGGGCAGCGTTTTAAGCGCGGATTGTCCGTTCCAGAACGCTTCAGCGTAGCACTGATATCTTGCAGCATCTGAAAATAAACTAAACATTTGCCAGGAGGCGCCATAGAACAGGAGGCTGCACATCGCCAGGAGAACAAAAACGTCTAGCCAGTATTTCCTTACAAGCTTCTTCATCGATCCAGCCACTGAAATTATACCCCCTTCACCGGATTCTGCTAATCGATTATCATTGGCATACAATTCATTTCAGACGACCTGAGCGCTCCCACGATGAATCAGGGAGCTACGGCGCGACAGCAGCATTGGTCGTCTGCAATAGCAAGGTGCCCCGCTGCAACAATGCGCGGCAGTTCCCGTATATTGTAACACTGGCATCGTCATAACAACAGTAAACAGTTTTTTTATAGGGTATTTGGCTGTGATATTGCCCATAGTAACACAGATACTTATTATTATAAACGAGTGAGTAAAGGGAGAATTGCCCATAATTTACGCATACACTACCATTTCAGGAAAGACAAATTCTCCAGGAGGCTCTTTTCATGCATAAGTTTACTCCGCCGTACATGTTGCTGCTGACCGTGCTCGGGCGAATGCAAATGTCAATAGATATCTTACAGGTTTTACAAAATGCGCTCCATATTCTGGGGTATCCAGCCGTCCTTCTCTTCGTAATGATCGAGAGTTCCGGTATCCCCTTCCCCGGCGAGACTATGCTATTACTGGCCGCCTTCTATTCAGCAATTGATCACCAGTTACAGATCCCCATCATCATCGCCTGCGCAGCTCTCGGCGCTATTACCGGTGACAACATTGGCTACTACGTCGGGAAAACCGGAGGAAAAGCTGTGGTTAACCGCTATGGACGCTACGTTTTCTTAAAGCCGGAGCACCTCGCACGAGCAGAACAGTTTTTTGCTCGCCACGGCGATAAAACTGTCTTTTTAGGACGCTTCGTCGCCGTGCTGCGAGCCTGGGCCGCATTTCTGGCCGGGGTTAATCAGATGCACTGGCGCACTTTTTTTATTTACAACGCGGCAGGAGGCATCGTATGGGCAACCATCTATGGCCTGCTAGGCTACTATGCCGGACGTTACTTTCATGATAACTTCAGTCAATTAGAACACTTCGCAGGCACCCTGTCATGGCTCGTCACCGGCCTGATTATAGCAGCGGCTGTTGTTATTCTTGCTGTTGTTTACTTCCGGCGGCGCAAACGTGCCAGCGCCAAATGACTCACTTTCCATTACCAGCGAGATCTGTCCGTCAGGGCACCCACGCTGTCCTGCCATAAAAACCTTATTGAGGTTAATTGCAGCGCGTCGGTTACTACAAACCCGAATGGTTACTCTCGCCTAAAAAATGCATAGAATAAATATGATTTGCTTATTGACAGATGCTTATTTACGAGGTATACTTTCTGTAATCGTTTACGGAAACGTTTACAAGCTGTTACAAGAAATTTTTAGTATTGAAGAAGGGTTGCTATGACCGGAAAGCTGACGATTCGGGATATTGCGCGCATAGCGGGCGTTTCTACCGCAACAGTCTCGCGCGTATTCAATCAGAAGCCAGATGTGGACCCAGCCACGCGTGAGCACGTTCTGCGCATCATGGAAGAGCATGGCTTCGTTCCCAGCATTGCCGCCTCCGGCCTGAGAAAGCGCAGCCGCCTCCTCGGCGCCCTGGTACCGTCTCTCACCTGGCCGCTTATTCCCGAGTTGATGCGCGGCATTGGTGAGATTGTGGGTAACACCTCCTATGAGCTTATCCTGTATAGCATCACCGATGTGAATCACGAGAGAGATCGCAGCGAGGTCATTGATCGCATCGTTGGAACGCGTCTGGTTGCGGGCCTGCTGGCTGTTTTCCCCGGTCCCTCGGCAAAGCACCTGGCAGAGCTGCATTCACCCGATTTTCCTGTTTTGCTGATTGACGATCAAGGCATCCCTCCCGAAGAAACGCCCTGGTTCAGCGTCGATAATCGCCTCGGCGCTTACGAAGCCAGCCGCCACCTGATTCGCCTGGGCCACCAGCGCATTGCCCATATCCAGGGACCACTCAAGTACCAGGTTTCGCATGACCGCTATCAGGGCTACTGCGATGCCCTCAGCGAAGCTGGTATTACGCTCGATCCCATGCTGGTGCGCGAGGGCGATTTCATGCCTCAAACCGGACGCAGTTGCGCCAATGCCTTCTTTGACCTGCCTGCCGAACAACGACCGACCGCTATTTTCGCGGGCAGTGATTATATGGCCTATGGCGTCATTGCGGCGGCGGAACAGCGCGGACTGCGCGTACCGGAGGATATAGCCGTGGTTGGCTTCGACGACAACCCTTCATCCGCCCATATGGAGCCTCCCCTGACAACCGTTCGTCAGCCACTTTACGAGATGGGCCGCCGCGCTATCGAACTCTTATTGAGCCTGGTTGACGCCCCACGTCATATCAGTGGTTTGAACTCCAATGGACACTTCAGAGATGCAGCTTCATCACCGTTCTCTGAACCAATTCGCATCAAAATGCCCGCCCGTCTTATCGTGCGTACTTCATGTGGCGCTTCTCATCGTGCCACTATTCAATAAGAAAGAGGTGAGAGTTCCTGGGCAAGCGCAAAGCTTTGCCCCCACGTTTCTGTACAGACGTTAAGGCAGGGGCTGCCCAGCTCTGGCTAAATCGCAGCATAGGTATCGGAAATTTTATGGTTCAACGGCTTGAATTACCGTTGTCTGGTTGTCCTTTTGTCCTTTTTACAGCCTCGTAGGAACTAGCTTTATTGTGTCCGTGCCTGCAAAGTTTCTCAACGTGCGCAGATCATTGCATCTAGCGTCAGGAGGTTAAAATGCCTGCTAATTTTGTATCTCCCCCGCATCGCTATCGCTTTGTAGTGGCAATCTTCGCGATCCTGTTAGCGTTAAGTATGACGCTCGCCGCCTGCGGAGGCGGTAGCACTACCACCACGCCGACAAGCGCATTGCGTATCCTTTCCTCCCCAGGCCAGCCTAACCCCGATCTCTTTAACCCATTTTTTAACACCAATCAGGGGGGCGATTACGGTGCTCAGGGGCTGCTATACGAAGAACTCTACTTCACCAACCTGTACACCGGTCAGGCTTCGGCCTGGTTAGCCAGCAGCGAGAGCTACTCGAACGATCTGACACAGCTCACGTTCAAGCTGCGTACAGATGTGAAATGGAGCGATGGTCAGCCGTTCAGTAGCAATGACGTCAAATTCACTTTTGATCTGATGAAGCAATATCCAGCTCTTGATCAAGGCTCCGTATGGGCAACGCTGCTCAAGAGCGTCGATGCGCCTGATAGCAGCACCGTTGTCTTCAACCTTCAGCACGCGGATAGCACCGCGCTTTTCCGCATTGGCGACAGCGTCTTTATCGTGCCACAACATATCTGGGCGAATGTCAGCGGCGATCCGGCGAAATTTGCCAACGACCATAATCCCGTTGGCACCGGTCCCTATATGCTCAAAAGTTTCACACCTGATCTGATCACCTACACGGCGAACCCTCACTATTGGGGAATAAAGCCCCAGGTGCAGACGATTCAGATTCCTTCAATCAAGGATAACACCACGGCCATTACTGCTATGGTGAAAGGTCAGCTCGACTGGGCGGGTATCGGTTGGAGTCCCGACAACGACGCTGCTTTTACCGGCAAAGATTCGCAACACAATCACACCTGGTTTGCTGCCAGCAATACCGTGATGCTCTACCTGAACCTGCGCAAGGCTCCCTTCAATAACCTGCTGGTTCGTAAGGCGATTAGCGCAGCCATTAACCGCAGTCAACTGCCCCAGGGAGTGGCGCAATATGCCGCCGTCGCCAATCCCACCGGCGTCATCATCCCCACTAACACAAGCTGGATCTCGCCGCAGTATCAAAGCATGAGCTTCGAGAATGGGCAGAATAAGGTTGACAGTTACCTGACCCAGGCTGGCTTTACGAAGGGAAGCGATGGCTACTACCATGACGCCAGCGGCCAGGTACTCTCTCTACCAATCGATGTTGTCTCTGGCTGGAACGACTGGGATCAAGACGTTCAGTTCATTGTGAACGACCTGAATAAAGCAGGCATCAAAGCGTCGATGAATGCGCAAAGTGGCTACACTCCGTACTACACTGCCATCTCAACCGGCAGTTACGACGCCGCGATTAGCTGGACCAATAGCGGCCCTACCCCCTATTACGCCTATCTGGCCCTGCTCAACAGCGCCAACGCCGCCCCACAGGTCGCTGTCGGCACCAACTTTGAACGCTGGGATGCGAGCAGCAGCAAGGGGTACGCCGCAAAGACCGACCAGTTGCTTGCACAGTATCAATCGACCTCCGACCCGAACGCTCAGATGCAGGCTATCCAGGGCATAGAGGATATTATCGTCAGCCAGCTCCCGGTCATCCCGCTCACGGTCAACGTCTATTGGGACGAATATACCACGACCCACTTCACAGGATGGCCGAGCGCGGCTGACTCGTATGACTCTGGCGCACCCTACAATATGCCCGATGCCGCCAATGTCATTCTACACCTGAAGCCGATCTCCTAACTGTCACCCCTTTTGTTGTCGCCCTTCCACCATCCTGCATAGCAGGATGGTGGAAGGATAACTATCCGGCGTTGTGCGTGGAGAGCGTCGCAAGTCAGTGCTTGCTGTTCATGCACGAAAAAGGAGAGAGCCAATGCGCCACCTCTTGAGACGAGCTAGCTTCTACCTGGTAGCTCTGTGGGCGGCAGTAACGTTCAATTTCATCATTCCACGCTTGATGCCGGGGAATCCCGCTTTAGCATATTTAGCAAAAATTCATGCGCAGAATGTCACCACGGCGCAATATAATGCGATGCTCCAAGAATTTGGCGTTGACCCTTCTATCCCCATCTGGAAGCAATACATCGACTACATCAGCGCCCTCCTGCATGGGCAACTGGGCATTTCTATCTCGCAATTTCCCTCGCAGGTCTCAACGATTCTAGCGCAAAGCCTCCCCTGGACGATTGGTCTGGTTGGGATGGCAGTCTTTCTAAGTTTTCTGATCGGCACCCTGGTCGGCATAGTGATCGCCTGGCGACGCAACTCCTGGTACGATACCACTATCCCGCCACTACTGACATTTTTCTCCGCCGTACCTTATTTCTGGATGGCTCTGGCGCTTATCTACATCTTTGGCGTGAATCTGAACTGGTTTCCGACCGATAGCGGCTATGATGTATTTAATACTGTTCCCGGCTGGAATATCGACTTTATTACCAGCGTCGCGCAGCACGCCATTCTCCCGATTATCACCCTGGTCATCGGATCGCTGGCAGGCTGGGTGCTGACGATGCGCAATACGATGATCACCACCCTTTCGGAAGACTACGTGCTGATGGCACAGGCCAAAGGGCTACCGGAAAGGATGGTGATGTTCGGCTACGCAGCACGCAACGCCATTTTGCCCAGTATTACCAGCTTCTCTATTTCGTTGGGTCTGGTGGTCAGCGGCTCTTTACTAACAGAGATTGTCTTCAACTATCCAGGGATCGGCTTCGCGCTCTATAACGGCGTCCAGGGCGATGATTATCCTCTGGTCGAGGGCTGTTTCCTGGTAATCGCTCTGGCAGTGCTGACCGCGAATTTCCTGTCTGAGCTGGTCTATACATTCCTCGATCCACGCGTACGCCAGGGAAGAAGGTAAACCATGCAAGTGACAAATGTAAGAGGTCAGCATATTGATGTTCCTCCTTTATTCAGGCAAGTGAAGATATGGGCGCGTGAAAGCCTGCGCACTATTACAGCTCATTCTAAAATCTCCACGGGCCTGGGCATCGTTATGCTATTCGTCTTGATGGCGCTGGCCGCACCATTGCTAACGCCCTATGATCCCAATGCGACGGTGGTGCGAGGCTCGCTCCCACCATCTCTTGCCCATATCTTTGGCACAACGGGCCTGGGCCAGGATATGTTCGCTCAAATCGTCTATGGAGCGCGTGTCTCTCTGATTGTTGGTTTTTGTGCCGCCATAGGCTCTACCATCTTGCAGGTCTTTTTCGGCCTGACCTCAGCCTATTTTGGAGGCGTTATCGATGAAGTACTCTCCCTGATTATCAACGTTTTCCTGGTCCTGCCAGGCTTGCCGCTCGCCATTGTGCTCGCTTCCCTGGCTAGCAGCGCCAGCAGTGCCAATAAAAGCGAGTTCGTGATTGCGCTGGTTCTGCTCTTCACATCCTGGAGCTATGGGGCGCGCGTCTTGCGGGCGCAAACGCTCTCTCTCAAAGAGCGCGAGTTCGTGACGGCAGCCTGCGTCGCTGGCGAGGGGCCATTGCGCATCATCTTTGCCGAAATACTGCCGAATGAAATAGCCCTGGTAGCCTCGACCTTCATCGGCACCTTCGTCTATGCCGTAGGGGCCGAAGTTGCGCTGGAGTTCCTCGGGCTGGGCAACACGTCGCAGGCCAGTTGGGGCGTGATACTGTTCTGGGCTCAGAATAACACGGCGCTTATCTCGGGCAAGTGGTGGCAGTTTGTTCCAGCAGGCTTATGCATTGCGCTGTTGTGTTCAGGGCTGGCATTTATCAACTTCGGTATCGACGAGCTGGCAAATCCTCGCCTGCGGCTCGAACGTCCATTACGCAAACAACGACAGTAGGGGCTGGACTCGCCCCTGCCCTACCTGGGCAACCAGATAGCACAAAGGAGATTTGATGAGTATTACTAATAAAACTCTATCCCAGGCAACAACCGAGATAGATGCGCAACGAGCCGCAGCCATTACACTTTTCCCACCGGACTTCCTCTGGGGGGCCGCAACTTCGGCTTATCAGATAGAAGGTGCGGTCCATGAAGACGGACGAGCACCCTCCGTTTGGGATTGCTTTGCCGCGACGCCCGGCGCAACGTATCAGGGCCAGACAGGCGAAATAGCAGCGGATCACTACCACCATATGACCGAAGATGTTGCACTCATGGCCCAGCTTAATCTGAACGCCTATCGCTTCTCGCTCTCCTGGCCCCGTATCCTGCCTCATGGAACGGGGACAGTCAATGAACGCGGCCTGGATTTTTATGATCGGCTGGTCGATCATCTGCTCGCCAGAAATATCCGTCCGATTGCTACACTCTACCACTGGGACCTGCCCATAACGTTGCAGGACCGCGGTGGCTGGCTCTCCCGCGATACCGCCTACGCCTTCGCGGATTATGCCGAGGTTGTGGCGCAGCGGCTGGGAGATCGCATTGACATGTGGCTCACCCATAACGAGCCCTGGTGTACCGCCTATCTCGGCCACGCCTTAGGTATTCATGCCCCCGGCTTGCGCGACAAACAACTGGCGGTGAGCGTTGGGCACCACGTCTTGCTTTCTCACGGTCTGGCAGTACCACGGCTACGCGCGCATCTTTCCTCACAGGCACAAGTAGGCATTGCTGTAGACTTCTATCCCGTCTACGCTGCGGATAACCGCCCGGAAACTCTCCATGCCGTCAGACAGGCCGATACCTTCCGCAATCGCTGGTTCCTTGAGCCGCTCTTTCGCGGACGTTACCCGGATGACCTTTTCACTGATATGGGCGTGCATCCCCCGGCACTCCAGGAAGATGACTTTGCTATTATCTCCACGCCTATCGATTTCCTCGGTGTCAATTACTACTCACGTATGCTTGTGCGGGGACGCACGGCTGCTACAGTAGCGCCGGATGCCAGCTACGAAACGATTGAGCGGATCTCCGGCTCATCCTACACTGAAACGGGTTGGGAGGTCTTTCCCGCAGGACTCGCCAATATCTTGACGCGCATTCACCTGGAGTATTCACCACAGGCGATGATCGTGACCGAGAGCGGCGCGGCCTTCGAGGACTTATGGGACGGCAGCAACGGCGTCCACGACCAGAGGCGGATAGATTACCTGCAAGAGCACATTCAAACCGTCGCCGGAGTCGTCCAGCAAGGCGTGCCTGTTAAGGGCTATATCGTCTGGTCTCTTCTGGATAATTTCGAATGGGCCGAGGGCTATCGCAAACGCTTCGGGCTGGTCTACGTCGATTACCCGACCCAGCGCCGTATCATCAAAGACAGCGGCCTCTGGTATGCCTCTTTCGTCGCCTCCCAGCCATAGAGGTCAGATTATGCTCATACACACAGGAATTCAGAGCATAATCCGACAAAAGGAGGCGATGAGGAAGGTCAATGAAGTACTGCAGGGATAAGAAAGCGTTTCCGGTCAGACTAAACTAGAAAGACATCATTTCAAACGGCTTCTAGCAAGCCGTTTGTCTTTTCTATCTGATATACTATGAGATGAGCGCAATTTTGTGAAAAAGGCTGTCAACCGGGCACGACGCCAAAGCGGATAATGGATTGAGCAGAGTGTGTGCCTGGGCAACGCGGTTGATAGAACGATAAGACGTACAACAGGAGCAAAAAAAAGATGAGCAATCTGACCATCGAGACGCAGTATGGGAAAGTCCAGGGTAGCGAGCAAGGCTCGATCAGCGTCTGGAAAGGCATTCCTTTCGCACAGCCTCCCACCGGCCAGCGGCGTTTTCGAGCGCCACAGCCACCAGAGTCATGGACAGGCGTGCTCGACGCAACCGCGTTTGGCCCTATGGCGCCTCAGGTGGCAACGGGCCCGATGAGCATGATAGGCGCAGGGAGAGCCGTAGATCCGCGCCCAATGAGCGAGGACTGCCTGTTTCTCAATATCTGGTCGCCAGGGGCAGATCAGGAGAAGCGCCCGGTGATGGTCTGGATTCACGGCGGAGCCTTCACGCTCGGCTCGGCGTCCGATTCCTGGTATGACGGGACATCGTTCGCTGCCATGCATAACATCGTCGTGGTGACGCTCAACTATCGGCTGGGAATTCTGGGCTTTGTCTATTTGAAAGACCTGGCCGGAGAAGAGGCGGCCTATACAGGTAACTGCGGCCTGCTCGATCAGATTGCGGCCCTCAAGTGGGTGCGCGAGAATATCGCCGCCTTCGGAGGCGATCCCGACAATGTGACAGTGATGGGAGAGTCGGCTGGTGCGATGAGCATTGGAACCCTGCTGGCAATGCCTGCGGCGCGCGGTCTCTTCCAGCGCGCGATCCTGCAAAGCGGCGCTGGCAGCAATCTAACGACGCGTCCACAGGCCACAAAAGTCGCGCACGCGTTGCTAGCAAAGCTCGGCTTGCAGACCTCTGAGCTGTCAGCCCTGGCGGATGTGCCGCTTGAGACTCTGCTCAAGATTCAGCCAGAGCTGGGACGTGAGCTCGGCGGCATCCGAGCCTACAGCCCGATCATCGACGGCGAGACGCTGCCGCAGCATCCATCAGCCATGATCGCCCAGGGATCGGCTGCCAATGTTGCTATCCTGGCTGGAACCAATCGCGATGAGTGGCGCCTGTTCGCGATGATGAGCGGAGAGCTAAAGGTTGATGAGGCACAGCTCAAGCAAACCTTCGGCGATGAGGCACAGCAAGCCCTCGCCACGTACACGCAAGCGCGAGCCGATGCGTCGCCAGAGCTGGCCTGGATCGATATCATGAGCGACATGGTCTTCCGCATGCCGGTGCTTCGCCTGGCTGAAGGGCAGGTCCGGCAGGGAGCGCCGGTCTGGATATATCGTTTTGACTGGGAATCGCCAGCCTTTGGCGGCGTTCTGGGAGCCGCGCACGCCGTGGAACTCCCCTTCGTCTGGAATACGCTCGATACGGAACTCTCGCGCATGTTTACCGGCGATTCGCCAAGCAGGCAGCCACTGGCCGACCTGATGCACGCCACATGGGCTGCTTTTATCCGCAGCGGCAATCCTGCCATTGCTAGCCTGCCGACCTGGCCGTCCTACGACCTGGAAAGGCGCGCCACCATGATCTTCAACGACGTTCCGCAGGTGGTCGATGACCCGCAAGGGCAGGTACGCGCGTTGTGGCGGCGTGTGCTCCAGGAAAGGGAGCAGCGCGAATCATAGAGAACTGACATGAAAGGGACGAACTAATGAATCCATTAACCCCCGAAGAGCAACGGGTTATTCTTGGCAAAGGCACAGAAGCCCCTTTTAGCGGTGAATACGAGGATTTTTATGAAGACGGCACTTTTCTGTGTCGCCAATGCAACGCGCCGCTGTTTTCATCAAAAAGTAAATTTGATGCCGGCTGCGGGTGGCCCAGTTTCGATGAAAATTACCCTGATGCCGTCAGTCGCGTACCCGATCCTGATGGAAGAAGGACAGAGCTTCAATGCGCCAACTGCGGCGCCCACCTGGGACATGTGTTCACAGGAGAACGGTTCACCGCAAAAAATGTACGTCATTGCGTCAATTCTCTGTCCATCCGTTTCTTTCCCAAAGATCGCGCTTTGCCAGAAACGCTTCACAAATAGCAGGAATCACCCTGCCGGTCTTTTTATCTCCGCGATAGTTGGCGCTGATTGCGGATGAAATCAGCATACCAGCGGGCGCTTTCTTTGATGATGCGCCGTTGACTCGGATAGTCAATATAGACGATCCCGAAGCGTTTGCTGTACCCAAAGGCCCACTCGTAGTTATCCATCAGCGACCAGGCGAAGTAGCCTTTCACATGCGCCCCCTGCTCGATGGCGCGCCCCACTGACTGAATATGGTCGCGCAGGTAGGACACGCGGAGGGGATCGGCGATCTGGTCGCTCTGTCCATCCCAGACGTCGGGGAACGCCGCTCCATTCTCGACGACAAACAAAGCAGTCGGAGCATATTCGTTTTGTAGCCAGATCAGCAAATCGCCCAGCCCACGGGGATAGACTTCCCAGTGCATCTCGGTATACAGCGCGCCAGGAACCGGGTCAACCTGTACGCTCTGACTGCCATCGCTCGTGGCCTGGAAGAGCGAACGCGTGTAGTTATTCACTCCCAGAAAGTCGATGGGCGCAGAGATCACTTCCATATCGCCCGCCTGCACGGGTGGGGGCGCAATGCCCAGATCATCGAAGAGGCCCTCGGGATAGCTGCCTTTGAAAATGGGATCGGCAAACCAGCGATTTACGCGTTCGGCTTTTTCAACCGCCACGCGGGTCGCGGGCTGGTCGTCGCCTGCGTAGGCAGGAGTAAAGTTCAATGTTATGCCAAGCTGCGCGCTCGCGGCTGTGTTGGCTCGCAGGCGGGGCAGGGCCAGCCCGTGGGAAAGCAGCAAGTGGTGGGCCACCGCCGCCACCACCGACTGATTCCGAATCCCGGGCGCATGCTCTCCAACTCCGTAGCCCAGGTAGGCGACGCACCAGGGTTCATTATGCGTTTGCCACAATGCCACCCGATCACCCAGGCGTCGCGCTACCACCTCGGCATAATCGGCGAAAGCCTCGGCGGTAGCGCGATTCACCCAGCCACCTTTATCTGAAAGAGCCTGGGGCAGGTCCCAATGGTAAAGCGTTGCCGCGGGCACGATCTCTTGCGCGAGCAAACTATCGACCAGCCGATCATAAAAATCCAGCCCTGCCTGATTGATGGCTCCAACCCCCTGCGGCAGGATGCGTGGCCAGGCAATGGAGAAACGATACGCCCCCAGGTTCAGCGATTTCATCAGCGCGATATCATCGAGATAGCGATGATAATGATCCGCCGCCACCGCCCCGGTCTGGTTTTGATAGACCTTGCCAGGGATTTGCGCAAACGTATCCCAGATTGATGGTCCTCGTCCGTCTTCATACGCCGCGCCCTCGATCTGATAGGCGGCGGTGGACACTCCCCATAAGAAGTCCGTGGGAAAGATGAAAGTTGCCTCTAGCGTTCTTGGTTGCGTTTGCATTATTTCTCCTTCATATTCCGCCGACCTGAGCGCTCCCACGATCAATCGGGGAGCTAAAGCGCGTCAGCAGCGTTGCTCGGCGGAAAGGTAGTCCTTTAGACTGCGACCTTTTCAATGCGTTCTTCGATAATTTTATTGCTGAGAGCGAGCCGCCTGACTTTTGGCCGCCGCTCTTTGCGCAATTTGGGATTTGCCAGCTCATCAATACCGAAATTGATCAGTGAGAGGCCCGCGCCCAACAGGGCAACGCAGGCGCCGGGAGCCACAAACCACCACCACATCCCCTGCACCAGCGAGTCGCTATTCTGCGCCCAGTAAAGCATCGTGCCCCAGCCTGTACCGGTGGGATCGCCCAGCCCGATATACTCCAGACCCACGTCGGCCAGGATGGCAAAGAGGACGGTGCCCACAAAACTGGAAGTCACGATGGCGATCTCGTTGGGAAAAATCTCAAAGAAGATGATACGCCAAAAAGACTCACCAGAGCAACTCGCGGACGTGACGAAATCTCGCTCGCGCAGCGAGAGCGTTTGCGCCCGAATCACGCGCGCCCCCCACGGCCAGCCCGTCAACAGCAGTACGATGAAGATGGCCGTGGTACCGGCAGCCGGGAAGTAGCCGGAGAGCACAACCGCCAGTGGCAGCGCGGGGATGACCAGAAACATGTTGATAAACAAGGACAACACATCATCTACCAGGCCACCAAAGTAGCCCGCCAGCATCCCTACCACGACCGAAAGCATGGTCGCTACCAGGCCGATGCCAAAGCAGAGAATCAGCGAGGTGCGCGTCCCGACCACGACCTGCTGGAATACATCCTGTCCCGTCTGCGTGGTGCCAAACCAGTGCGTACTCGATGGGGCAGCCATGGCGCTGGCTGTATCCATCGCGTTGGGATTGCGAAAGATGAGCGGCCCGATTAATCCTACCAGCAGGAAAAAGCCAACAATGCCCAGGCCAACGGCAACTTTGGGATGTGCATGCAGCCAGCTCCATGCCTTCCCGGCAGAAAAACTCATCGCTTACCCCCTTTCATGCCTGACGCGTGGGTCCAGATAGACGTAGGCGAGATCGGTCAGGAAGTTGCTCGCCAGGATGGCTACGGCGATCAGCAGGAAAATTCCCTGCATCAGCGGAAAATCTTCGCGCTGCGAGGCCGTCAGGAGGATGAACCCGATCCCCGGATACGAGAATACTATTTCCGTCAGCAGCGAGCCGCTAATAACAAACCCGAGCGAGAGCGCGAAGCCAGTCACGCTCGGCAATATAGCGTTGCGCGCCGCATAGGCCAGCATCACGCGCCACTCCACCAGGCCCTTCGCCTGGGCCATCAACACATAATCCTCGGAAAGTGTGGTAATCATCGCATTGCGCATCGCCAGTAGCCAGCCGGCAATAGAGCTGATGACGATTGCCAGCACAGGCAGAACAGCATGTTGGGCCGCGCTAACCAGAAAATCGCTGTTCAGACCGGGCGCCACGTTATTGGCATCATAAGCGCCGCTCAGCGGAAACCAGCTAAGCGAATAACCCAGCACATAAAGCAGAAGCAGCGCCAGCCAGAAGTACGGGATGGCCGATAAAAAGGTGAGTAGGGGAGTAACCGAGCTGTCCAGCGCAGTATCGCGCTTCCAGGCGACGAGCGCGCCTATCAGCGTGCCCAGAGTAAAGCTGATGACGGTCGCGAAGCCTATCAGCGCCAGCGTCCAGGGCAACGCCTGACCGATGACCGTAGTGACCGGAGCGGGAAAATAGGCGGTTGAAATCCCCAGGTCGCCGTGGAAGAGGTTTCCCAGGTAGCGCGTATATTGCGTCCAGATGCTCTCATTGGTTACTCCCAGCAGTTCTTTCAACGCCTGCAATTGCTGTGGATTGACCCTGCCCTGCATGTTCGCAACCAGCACCGAGGCGGGGTCCCCGGGCGCGAGCCGCGGCAAAATAAAATTCACGGTCAGGGATGCCCACAGGGCTACCAGGTAGAACACCACCCGGCGCAGCAGATGACGCATCGTTCTCTCCTTCCCCTCAGCCCTGCTTGATCCACCTCCATCTACGCTGATCGCTAATCCCTTGAATGAATTTATCGGCGTAGACGAAGGCAGACCTTTGAGGCGCAGGCTGCGCCTATCTACGCAACCGGTTTCAGATGTAGAATGACGATTTCATCATCTGGATAGTTGAAAGGGCCAGGCAAAGCATACGCGTTCGTGGCGTCCGGCCAGCCGGTGAAGCGGGCCGTGCTGTACTCGTACCAGTTGGAGCCGTAGACCAGCGGGATGGAGGGCAATTGATTGACCATGATTTGCTCCAGCCCGTAGAGGTCCTTCTGCTGCTGACTGGGATCGGTGGTGCTGGCGTAATCGCTCAATAACTGGTCGGTAGCCGGATTGCTCCAGCGATCATAATTCGAGGCGGCGGCCTTCCCGATAGGGGCGGTAAAGTTGCTGTTGAGCAGCGAGTTGTAGAGGTAGAAGGGCGTCGGTCCCGGATTGGTCCAGCTCACCGCCGTATCGAAGCTGCCGTTTTGCAGCGAGCTGATGTAATCAGCCACCGAGGGCGCCAGCACTTTGACCTTCATGCCCAGCGCGCCCAGTTCGTTCGCGATGATCTGGCAGGCGGTATCCCAGTCACTCCAGCCAGTCGGCGCCTGAATGGTGAAGGAAATCTCCTGACCGTTCTTCGCCCAGATGCCGTTGCTGTCTTTGGTATAACCCGCGCTTTGCAGATCCTGAGCCGCCTGACTGGTATTGACGCCGAACGCCAGCGAGCCATACTGCGGGTCCATGAAGCTCTGGTTAGCAGGCAGCACCAAACCCGTCGGACTAGCCGGAATCTGATAGCCGCTCTCGGCTAGATTCTGAATCTGCGCGCGGTCAATTGTTTCGGCAATCGCCTTGCGCACACCCAGGTCGCTGAATGGGAATTTCATTAGATTGACGTAAAGCATGGTTGTCTGCGTGCCAGGGAACCAGTAGTGGTTATGCGCCGGGTCACGGCTGACATATACCTTCTGGATATTGGCCTCGAAGACGCCGTTCCAATCCAGCGAGCCATTAGAAAGCAGCAGCTCACCGGTGGTATTGGAATTGAAGGCGGGGTAATCTACCTCATCTACCTGCACCTGGCTGGCGTTCCAGTATCTCGGGTTCTTCTGATACTTGTAGAGTGCAGGGGTGAAGGATTTTAAGGTGAACGGACCGGTGCCAACCGGCGAGGTATTCGTGAATTTGGTCGGATCGCTGATCCCCTGCCAGATGTGCTGGGGCACGATGTAGGTCTGTCCGGCCAGGTACCAGATGAAGGGCTGCGCCGGATGTTTGAGCGTCACAACGACGGTTGCAGGGTCGGGAGCTGCTACGCTCTGGATTGTCTGCCACAGACCGTTGTTGTCTAGCGCGGGAAATTGTTTGAGCAGGTTCAGCGTGAAAACAACATCGGCGCTGTTGAACGGCTGTCCATCGGACCAGAGGACGTTCGGTCGCAGATGAAACGTCACGCTGGTGGCCGCGCTGTTCATCTCATAGCTCTGCGCAAGCATGGCGGTTTGTGTGCTGCCCATGCGGTTAAAAAATGTCAGGGTTTCGTAAAGCAGGCCCATCGTGCCATAGAGATTGGTCGAACTGAGGAATGGGTTATAATTTTCAACAAAATTCCCGGTGGGTGAAACGCCTACGGTCAAAATATGCGTCCTGTTTGTTTTGATCTGGGTACCCCCGCCGCCACACGCGGCTAATAATACCACCAGCACTGCTAAGCCAAGCAAGGCTCCAGCTCGCCAAAAGCGAGGACGCATCGTGGGGGCCTTCCCTTCACGCTGCTTCAACTCATCCATGTGAGAAGCCACTGTGTACCTCCTTGTGTCCGATTCGCTGCGATCAAACAATAAGTGTCAAAATGATGGTTCCCCTTCTCCAGTGGTCTGCGCATGAGGACAACATAACTGGACGGTAGCAACAAAAATCCCCTGGCACCCGGGTGCCGCTCCGCAAAAATGGCTCAATGCTCGCTGCTGCCAATGTCGATGCCTATCGTTGGGCCCAGATTGAAACCGGTTTCATATTAAGCACTATACCCGAGAAACCGGTTTCTTGTCAAGTATATGCGCCTTACGCGAAATTTTTCTTCACCGCCTCTGACTATTGAGAAGAGGGATTCTCTTGTGGAAGAGGGGACGACCGGGCTGCTTCTCTTTGCGGGGTCGCGGTGGAGGCCCGCACGACAAGGCTGGTTGGTAGTTGGATACGCTGTGCAGCGTCCATATGGATATGTGAGAGACGGTCTATCGCAAGCATTGAATCTGCATCCTTATGCCCGCTCTTCAGGCGATGATTGGGATCGATCATCGTCAAAAGCTGCTCAATGGCTTTGTAGCCCATTTCAGAGAACGGCTGCCGAATGGTCGTCAGGGCAGGGCGCAAATGCGAGGAGAGAGGATTATCATCAAAGCCGATAAGGGAAACATCTTCCGGCACGCGGATACCGCGCTCTTCGGCAACCTCCAATACGCCATAGGCCATCTGGTCATTGGCGGCGAAGATAGCGCTGGGCCAGGCTGTACGATCAAGCGAAAAGAGGGCTGAAGCGCATTCACGCCCGCTCATTGTGTCAAAACGCCCCTGGAAAACCAGCGTCGGGTCGGGGGTGATGCCGGCCTGTTGCAATGTCTGGATATAGCCCTGGTAGCGTTCAACGGCGCAAATATAGTCCTGCGGGCCTTGAATGTAGGCAATACGCCGGTGCCCAAGCTCCAGCAGATGACGGGTAGCGGTCGATGCCCCGGCAACGTTGTCGATCCCCACCCAGGGGATATTGATAGGCTTTTCCTGGTCATCGATCATGACCAATGGTAATCCCTTGTGGAAACGCTCGGTCAGGTGGCGAGAAAGCGCGCCAGGCAGAATGGCGAGTAATCCAGAAACCATGCGCATGGAGAGTATCCGATCAAGGATGTCCGTGTGATTGCGCGAAAAGCTGATGCTGTAGAGGACGATCTCATACGGGGTATGCTCGATATACCCTGCTACTCCCAGCAACATTTCTGAAATACCCGCCCACACGAGAGGAGGCGCCAGTACACCAACCAGACGCGTCTTGCCACCGGCCAGCCCGGTGGCGGTAACGTTAGGTACAAAGTCGTATTCCTGCACGACCCGCATCACACGTTCGCTGGTTTCCGCGTTCACCGCCGGGTTGCGGTTCAGTACGCGCGAGACGGTGGCTTTTGAAACCCCTGCCAGACGAGCAATATCCTGAATGGTTAACTTCTTTTGCATTCGATATTCCTACTGTTCAATGTAAAAATGTATATAAAGAAACCGATTTCCTCAGAAACTATAATCCAGAAAGCCGTTTCAATCAAGCACTCCGGCGCTCTCTTTCCAGAAAATACCCCTTATGCTCTCCAATTTACTCCTAAAAGTTTCAGCACATGCTTTTGCAACACATACCTCTCAGCACTTCTCTCACGAAAATCAGCGATTCCGGTGTGAAAACTTGACAGAAACCGGTTTCATCATTATCATGTGTAATGAAACCGGTTCCAATAAATACATCAATTGCTCCTGTGTTGCTTTATTAGCTGCTTGCATGCGCCAACATGAAGGCAGACTGATTTCCTGTCGTCCCTGTACCTTCCTGGTTTCAGCCTGGAGAACGGTTTTTCATGATGGGAGGGAAAGATGGGTTCTCAGAAAGGAGTGATACGGCTACTGATCACTGCAAGGGTAAGCAACTGTTTTGCCCCGTTTTTGGTAGAGACAGCCAGATTCACCATGAGCGAATCGAGTAATGTTCCGTGCCACAGACCTCGAAAAGGAGCTTTTCAAAACCTATGGACAACAACACAGTGCGTTTTCCTCCACGCCGCTGGTTCTCCTTGCGCGTTATGACGCTGTTTATCTGTGCAAGCGCGCTGATCTTCGCGGCTGCTTTTAGTTTTTTCTCCACGGGCGCAACTCCCAAAGCGCACGCGGCAACGTGGACCCAAATCTGGGGCGATGACTTCAACGGGCCCGCCAACACAGGCGTCAACACTTCCAACTGGCTCTATGATACCGGCACCGGCTATGGCTGCTCTGGCTGTCCCAATAACTGGGGCACCGGTGAGGTCGAGTCCATGACGACCAGCACTGCGAACGTCTTTCAAGATGGCAACGGTCATCTGGTCATTAAAGCTATCAATAATGGCGGCTCCTGGACCTCCGGGCGTATCGAGACCCAGAGTACCAGTTTCGCGGCCCCGCCCGGCGGCGAGCTGGCGGTCGAGGCTTCTATTCAGCAGCCCAATGTCTCCGGCGCGGCTGCGGCGGGGTACTGGCCCGCGTTCTGGATGCTGGGTTCGGCCTTCCGCGGCAACTTCCTCAACTGGCCCGGCATAGGCGAGATTGATATCATGGAAGATATCAACGGATTAAGTTCTGAGTTCGGCACCCTGCACTGTGGCGTAAATCCCGGGGGTCCGTGTAACGAAACAACGGGCCTGGGAAGCGGGAAGCGCGCCTGCTCAGGCTGCCAGACCGGGTTTCACACTTACCGCATGGAGATTGACCGCAGTGTATCGCCGGAGCAGGTGCGCTGGTTCCTGGATGGCGTTAACTTCTTTACCTTGAGCGCCAACGCCGTCGATCCGACGACCTGGTCTAACGCCATCGATCATTCATTCTTTATCCTCCTGGACCTGGCTATGGGCGGAGGTTTCCCTGCTGCCTTTGGTGGTGGCCCAACCAGCTCCACGCAATCCGGCAACAGCATGATTGTAGACTATGTGCATGTCTTTACGGCGAATGGTAATGTGACACCCACGCCTACCACGGCACCGCCCACTCCCACTCCTACTCCGAGCGGTTGTAACGGTACGTTCATCCAGGGAGTGAATAGCGTCAGCAGCAGTCAGGCGCAGTTCCTGTTCCAGCCCTGCGGCTGGACGGCTGGCTATGTGATCGTGCATTACATCGTGCCTGGTCAGGTTCAGCAGAACGTGTTTATGAGCTTCAATAGCGGTACGGGGCAATGGCAACTCACGGCAGGCGGCATGAGTCCGGGGCAGACGATTAGCTATTCGTTCACCTACCAGAAAGGGGGTCTACAATTCGATACTAGCTCGTTCTCCTGGACACATCCTTAGAAGGGCCATAATCTTCTCACGCTACCCTGGCCCTTCCTTTTGTGTGGCTGCGTCAGGAAGTTCGGTAAGAACTCCTGGCGCGGCTTCTCGGATTGTATTAATATTGTAACATTAACAGCAGGAGTAACATCTCAGGCGTACTGTATCAAGAAGTATTCTGACTTCTTGACAATGAAAAAAGGAGATGTCATGGATGCACGTCCTCATGGTGCTCCGGGGCACCGGAAACCTGTTCAACGGCTGCTGCGAATGATCGCGCTACTGTGTTGCATGATCGGAACCTTCGCAGCCGCTCCACTCTTTTATTTTTCTCCTATCGCTCATGCTGATACGCAAAGCGCGCAAACCAGCAGCGGAGGCGCGGCACACAGCGCATTGATGGCCCGGTCGGCATCGTCCAGCCAGTCTGACTTAGGCTCGAATGTCTTCATCTTCAATCCTGGCATGGCGCAGAGCGATATCCAGGCAACGGTCGATGCGGTGGCAAACCAGCAGATCCCCAACCAGTTCGGAACGCAGCGTTACGCGCTGCTGTTTGAGCCTGGCACCTACGGGTCCAGCACGAACCCGCTCAACTTTCAGGTTGGCTACTACACCAGCGTGGCGGGCCTCGGTCTCTCTCCGAATGACGTTGTCATCAACGGCTCCATCGATGTGCGCAACCAGTGCTTCGGCCCTAACAACTGCACCGCGCTGGTGAACTTCTGGCGATCATTGTCGAACCTGACTATCAACGTGACTACTCCGAACGCAGGCTGCTCCACCGGCGAATTCTGGGCAGTGTCGCAGGCCGCGCCGATGCGCCGGGTCCACATCAACGGGTTCACCACCCTGATGGACTTTTGCACCCCTCCATCCTTTGCTAGCGGCGGCTTCATCGCCGATTCAGAGTTCGATGGCAGCACCGTGCTCAACGGTTCGCAGCAGCAGTGGATTGTCAGGAACAGCCAGCTTGATGGCTGGACCAACGGCGTCTGGAACCAGGTATTCTCAGGCGTCGTTGGCGCACCTGCCCAATGTTTCCCCGGTCAGGCGTCATGCGGTGGCCCGTATACGACACTCGCGAGCAGCCCAATCACACGAGAGGCGCCCTTCCTGTACATGGATGCCAGGGGACGCTTCAACGTCTTCGTACCTTCAGTGCAGCGCAACTCCGTAGGCACGACATGGGCCAGCGGCGCAACGCCTGGCACGTCTATCTCCATCAAGAGGTTTTTCATTGCCCAGCCAACGGACTCGGCAGATAGGATCAACGATGCGTTAGCTGCTGGCAGGGACCTCATTCTGACCCCGGGCATCTATCACCTGAACCAGAGCATAGAGATCAGGCGTCCCGATACTGTAGTGCTCGGTCTCGGTTTTCCGACCCTGATCCCCAACAACGGCATCGTCTCAATGAGGGTCGCCAGCGCAAAGGGCGTTTTGATCTCGGGGATACTTTTCGACGCTGGCGCAACGACCTCTCCGGCGCTGCTACAGGTTGGCAGCAGCGACGAGCACGACCAGCGCAGCGACCGTGATGCCTCCGACCCATCAGCTCTTCAGGATGTGTTCTTCCGTATCGGCGGCGCGGGGGCGGGTAGCGCGACGAGCAGCCTGGTCGTCAATAGTGACAACGTCATTCTCGATGATATCTGGGCATGGCGGGCCGACCACGGTAACGGCGTGGGCTGGACCACCAACACTGCCGACACAGGCGTCATCATCAACGGTGATAACGTCACCGCGTACGGCCTGTTCGTCGAGCACTACCAGAAGTTCGAGGTGATCTGGAACGGCAACGGCGGCACGGACATCTTCTTCCAGAACGAGATGCCCTACGACCCACCCAGCCAGGCGGCGTGGATGGAGGCTCCAGGCGTTGACGGCTGGGCGGCCTTCAAGATTACTGACCGCGTAAAGAGCTTCAGCGGCTTCGGTCTGGGCAGTTACAGCTTCTTCGACCACGGCGTGGACATCTTCGCCGCAAATGCGTTTGAGGTTCCCACTACCTTGCCGACAGGGAGCCTGCATGATCTGCTCACGATCTTCCTCTCCACGGCTGGAAAGGGAGGCATCCTGAATGTGGTTAACAACACCGGCGGCTCGTCCACCATCGCCAACCCGGATGTTCCGGTCACCGTGGTGAGCTATCCGTAACGGCTTGATGCCTCGTCCAACGCGGTTAGCGGTATCAGAAGATACCGCTGGCGTATTGCCTATGCGTGTTACCTGAGCGCAGACGGTGCGTTCGTCCTACGATGGGCAATTAGATCGTACGTACAAGGTCCAGCGTGAAGGAACGGACCAGTTTGCAGCAAACTGGTCCGTTCC
Source organism: Ktedonobacteraceae bacterium (assembly GCA_035650355.1). Taxonomy (GTDB): domain Bacteria; phylum Chloroflexota; class Ktedonobacteria; order Ktedonobacterales; family Ktedonobacteraceae; genus DASRHT01. The sequence continues at coordinate 45,650 of DASRHT010000020.1, read as the reverse complement.
TTCACGCTGGACCTCAAAGGGTGAGCTCAAGTGCATCCCTATAAACTAGCGAGGCATAGCGCCAGAGGATGCATTTGAGAACGAGGGACGCGTCGACGTTGTGGGACCGGCAAAAATGTAGACCAGCATCGTAATACCACTGAAAATCAGCAGCAAGACAAACCATCCCCAGCGACCCAAACGCGCGGTCTTGATCAATGCGCCGAGCCAGGCAATCACCGCGAGAAGACTGCCAAGGGCAACGAGCAGTGCTCCGATACCAGTGAACGTAGAATTGCTCATATCAGCAGCGACAAACAGGTGACCAGATGCGACCAGAGCATTGAATGTGTTCATATTGCCGCCACCAGCTCCATAATAGAAGAGCCCGATCCCTACGATATAGAGAAGGATAGCGAGAAGGTAGAGTGCGCGGGAAACAGATTTTTTCATAAAACCTCCCGGTTTTGACTCGACAGAAGACACAGCTTCGGCCATATCCAAAGCTGTTTGCCTTCTCTCTACAACAGTTACTTACGCTACCATACATTAACTGTCGTCATCGCCTCGTTTATTCCGGTGGGATCACCTTTTCTTCCTGTTGCACGCCACTGATGAAGGATAGCGAGGCTGGTTGAAATTTCAAGGCTGGTTTGCTGAAAAGGCAATTCAAAGTGCTGGAGGGCCATCAGCTCCCGTTAGCCCCCTCAGGAAACGTAAGCTGCGCGCCCATTTGCAAAACGAACTCAAGCGCCTGCTGGCAATTCCAGAGTTCGGCCATCTTACCGTCAGCGATACGAATGAAGTCCATGCCCCGAAAGACGATCTCCTTGCCGGTCGGAGGAAAGCCCGCATAAGCAGCGCGATGCGTTCCACGTATCACAGCGCGAAAGGCGACGATATCCCCCTCGCACAGCAGATGTTCAATCGTCACCTGAGCGTCAGGAAAGCCGGCACGGAAGTTTGTAACCGCCTGCTTCACGCTTTCCGGGCCAGGAGTAAACTCTGGATGAGCGTGATCGACAAAATCAGCCGCCAGGACCTCATCGGCAAGATCCAGATTTCCTGTACTCCATAGTTCAACATAGCGTCTAACTATCGCCTTGTTTGCTTCGCTATCCATAAAGCGTCCCTTCTGGAGTTTAGAAGAGTTGCAGCGTTATTCGTCTACACGAGTGCCAGGATAGAACAAAGGATAGAAATTGATGCCCCAACCCACGCCAAAGGCATGGGGAACCAGAACGCGCGCTGTATCTTTATTCCAGAAGGTGGCCTGCAACCGCTCCATTGTTGGCATACGAAAGTCGTACGGCACCCCCGCGACCTCACCATGCCATGTCCGCTGCTCCGGCGGCAGACGCAACTGATCAAGGATAGCGGCAACCACCAGCGAGGTCCCCACGGTGGTCAGCAACATTCCTAAGGGACCTATCTTCTTTTTTCTTTTCATAACAACCCTCTCTTTTGAAAACTAAATATCTATGTATATCAACGCTCATTTTAGCTGGAAATCAAAGGCCGCTCAAGGTTGTGCGCGTGTAGCTCGTAGCGCCAGATAGGAATATCACGCCACTCCCAGGGCTTCAGCACAATGTCTTCAAGCGATGCGCCATCACACCAGTACGCCAGCCCATACCTGGTCGCGCGATGCCCGATGACAACCACCGTTTTCTCATCATAGTCGCGCAAAACATCGCCCAAAAATGCGCCCACCCTCTGCACGACCATCAGCAGGCTCTCCCCGTTGGGAAACGGCTCCCTGATGCGCCGTGGAAACTCCTGCTCGACTTCAGCAACCGGATATTGCGTCATATCTCCATAATCGTACTCGCGCAGTCGAGCATCAGGCACAATGGGCAGGTTGCGCGTCGCAAAGGCAATATGCGCTGTGTCAGACGCACGCCGGAGATCAGAATGGAAGACAGCATCAAACTTTTCTGGCGCATAGTGCTGCCCCAACTCCTGCGCCTGCTGCCGTCCGGCGTCAGACAGCGGCACATCAGCATGGCCGGAGGCGCGTTTTGCCTCATTATCAACGCTGGTCATATGCGGCGAATAGCAAAGCGTCAGCATCTTTTGACTCCTGTGCAGGTATAACATGCTTTTTGCTGATGGCGAATGCAGCAGCCAGATTACATTCTACCCCGTATTGCCCTTGTTGGCTATCCAACAATCACCAAAGCAATTAGTCGGAGGATAGCTTCTTACGAGGGCGTCCTCGCGGCTGTTCGTTCGCCTCGTGGAAGTAGCGAGCGACCGCTTCGACCGGGGCGTACCAGTAGAGGCCCCGTTTTTTCGCTTCGAACTTACCTGCACGCGCAAGCTGGCCGAGGTAATCAACGCTTGTGTTGAAGATGGTTGCCAGTTCCTTCATTGATAAGAGATGCGCGGTTGCATCGGTACATGCTTGCAGATAGCGGTCAAGGCTCAGTTCAACCGCCTGACCGATGAGATTAATAATATCTCGATAGTCACCTGCTGAAGCTGCCTGAAGGGCTTTGATGTAACGTTGTCGCCAGTCGCGCAACACCATCGCCGGCGGGTAGCCATCCTGCATAAGCATGATGTTGAGCAACAATCGACCAACTCTGCCATTGCCATCAAAGAAGGGATGCAGGCTCTCAAAATCGTGATGAGCTATGGCTGCACGGGTCACGGGATCATACTGTCGCGCCTGCTCGCTCGTGAGCCAGTCGAGCCACTGTGCCAGGTAGCGCGGGATATCTTTTGCAGGAGGCGGGGTAAAGCTTGCCCCGCGAATATGGACTGCGCCGGTACGCAGCATCCCGGCGTCTTCGTCGATCTGGACTTTGATCAGGCGATGCAGCGAAAGCACCGTCTCCATGTCTATTGCTTTTTTTGCAAGCTGCTCCATCGCATCATATGCTTTGGCGTGGTTTGTCACTTCGTAATGTTCACGCAACGGGTGACCGTCAATGGTCATGCCATATTCAAGCACCAGTTCGGTTTCGGCTAGGGTCAGCGTATTGCCTTCAATTGCATTAGAGTGATAGGTGGCTTCGACACGAAAATCCTCGTGGAGCCGCCGCACTATGCCCTGATCTAACGGTCGATACTCGTCCAGCCGCTTCTTTTTCTCGACAATTCTTCTGACCAACCGCCCATCCATTTTCGCTTGTTCATCCATATTCGCCCCCTTAGATTTGCCCTGGGTAGAGCCAGGTTCTCCCCACATTCTAGCATATTTTCTCGACGAAATCATGCTTTTTCTCGACGATGAGATGCAAGGCAAATAACTACATATCCCTTTAACAAGCCAATGCAAGAATGAGCCATTTACAAAATAATCTCGGCTAACGGCCCAAATTAATTTCTCGACGAGAAATTAAACATAGCATCCGCGCGCTTGAGATAGTCGCTACTTTGTGCCATACTCTAAGCAGCCTTGCAAATTCAGGGATAGCAATGGGCGCTATCTCAGCAGTTCAGAGCGGATCTGTAGGGACAGGAACAACTTATCCCCCTTACAAGATGACCCGCCCCTATTAACGATAACGGGATGTATATATGCGAGTCGGAATAGGATTGCCTAACGGCGTTCCCGGGACAGATGGGCAGCTTATTATCACATGGGCGCACAAGGCCGATGAAGGACCGTTTTCCAGCCTGGGTGTGGTGGACCGCATCATTTACGATAGCTACGACCCCCTGACAGCTCTCGCAGCCGCAGCAGCAGTAACGCGACGCGTGCTGCTGGCTACTACCATTGTTATCGGCCCGCTGCACAATACCACCATGCTTGCCAAAATGGCAGCTTCCCTCGATGCACTTTCTAACGGTCGCCTGGTTCTGGGGCTGGCGGTGGGCGCGCGCAAAGAGGATTATGATGCGGTCGGCGTGGAGTATCGGACAAGAGGCAAGGTGCTCTCGGAGCAACTCGCTACCTTGCGCACCCTCTGGGAAGATGGGCATATCGCGCCAAAAGCGGCTCGCTCTGGCGGTCCCACGTTGTTGATTGGCGGATTGAGCGACCAGGGATATAACCGCGTGGCGCGTTATGCCGATGGCTACGTCCACGGCGGCGGTCCCCCACGCGCATTCGCTCGTGCCGCAGACAAAGCGCACGCCGCCTGGAGCGACGCCGGACGACCTGGCAAACCACAACTCTGGGCGCAAGGCTATTTCGCGCTTGGCAATGAAGCAACGATTGACGCAGGTCTGAATTATATGAGGAACTACTACGCCTTTACCGGACCATTCGCGGAGAGAATCGCCTCCGGCCTCCTGACCAGCCCCCAGGCGATTGCCCAGTTTATCCGTGGCTACGAGGAGGCGGGCTGTGATGAGATGGTCCTTTTTCCCGCTGTCCCCGACATCGCCCAGTTTGATCGGCTAGCCGACGTCTTGATCAAGCTGGATAGACGCAGCCGCGCGTAAGGAGGATTGTGTGAAAATCGTCATCCTCGGCGGCGGACCCGCGGGCCTCTATAGCGGCTTGCTGATCAAAAAGGCCAATCCTCGCCATGAAATTACGATTATTGAGCGCAACCCCGCCGATATTACCTATGGCTGGGGTGTCGTCTTCTCTGACCGCACGCTTGGCTCGTTCCAGCGAGCCGATTACAAGACCTATGAGCAGATTACCAATCATTTTGTAATCTGGGATGCCATTGATGTGCATTACCGCGGCGAAACGATCCGTTGCGGCGGCCACGTCATCGCCAGCATTGCGCGCAAACGGCTGCTCAACATCTTACAAAAACGCTGCGAAGAGCTGGGTGTCATACTGCAATTCAACTGCGAGCTAAACGACCTGGCAATGCTTGGCGAATATGATCTATTGATTGCCGCCGATGGCCTCAATAGCCTCGTACGCCGCACATTCGCCGCGCAGTTTCAGCCGAGCATAGAACCTGGCAGGGCGCGCTATATCTGGCTGGGAGCCGATAAAGTGCTCGACGCCTTTACCTTCATCTTTCAGGAAAACGAACACGGGCTCTTCCAGGTTCACGCCTATCCATTTAGCGGCACCACGAGTACCTTTATTATTGAGTGTGATGAAAGCTCCTGGCTGAACGCTGGCCTGGATAAGGCCGATGAAGCTGCCAGCATGGCCTACTGCGAACAACTGCTGGCCGATCATCTCACGGGCAGCCGATTGCTCTCCAACAATTCGCATTGGATCAATTTCCCCACTCTCAAAACAAAAGCCTGGCAGCATCAGCACATGGTCTTGCTGGGGGATGCCGCTCATACCGCGCATTTCTCGATTGGCTCAGGTACAAAGCTGGCAATGGAGGATGCGATTGCGCTGGCGAGTGCGCTCGAACAGTATCACGATATTGAAACGGCGCTCAATGAATACGAGGTAGAGAGAAAGCCGGTCGTGGAAGTATTTCAAAGGGCCGCGCAGGAGAGCCGCATCTATTTCGAGACCATCAAACGCTACCTGGGCCTGGAGCCGATGCCGTTCGCGTTCCAGCTCCTGACGCGCAGCGGCAGAATTTCCTACGATGATCTCAGGTTGCGCGATCCCCGCTTCGGCGATGCGGTTGATCGCTGGTGGGCGCAAAAGTCTCAAGAGATCAAAGGACAGACTCGACGCTCAATTATTGTCGCTCCCCCTCCCATGTTCACGCCCCTATGCATACGTGACCTCACATTATCCAATCGCGTCATCCTCTCCCCCCCATTTTCGTCTCCTGCGCAAGATGGGCAGTTCAGCGACAAAGACGCGACTCAGATTGCCAGACTCGCGCAAGGAGAGGCTGGACTAATTTTGACAGAGCAGGTCGCCGTTTCCAGCGAAGGGCGCATCTCACCGGAGAGCATCGGACTATATACGGCGGAGCATCAAGCGACCTGGACCCGCATCGTAGATTACGTCCATTCCCACTCGGGGACGAAGATCGCGCTTCAACTGGGGCACGCCGGGCGTCGTGGCTCAACCAGGCCGCGTACGCAGGGACTGGACAGACCACTACGCGAGGGAAACTGGCCGCTGCTCTCGGCATCTCCCATTCCTTACACGCCGATCAGCCAGGTGCCCAGAGCAATGGAGCAGAGCGATATGGAGCGGGTAAAAGAGGAATTTATGCGAGCAACCGAGATGGCCCGCGCCGCCAATTTTGACATGCTACAGATCAATTTTGCTCACGGCTATCTGCTCGCCAGCTTCATTTCGCCGCTGACGAACCGGCGCAGCGACGAATACGGAGGCAACATTGAGCGGCGCATGCGCTTCCCATTAGAAATATTCGCTGCCGTTCGCGCCGTCTGGCCCCAGGACAAGCCCATCTGCGTCGCGCTCTCCCTGAGCGATGGTGTAAGAAACGGCCTTTCAATGGAAGATGCGGTGCATGCCGTCAAATTGTTGCAGGATCAGGGATGTGATATGATTGAGGTGCTGGCAGGCCAGACGACAATCGAGAGCGAACTGACCTACAACCGCGGTTTCTTGACGGCGTTGAGCGACCAGATACGCAATAAGGCGGGCATGCCGACGATGGTTGGTGGCTATCTCACCACCAGCAATGAAATCAACACCGTTATAGCCGCCGGTCGGGCTGACCTGTGCATCCTGTCGTCGCCACTTCTCAAAGAGCAGGAAAACCATGCAGGCGAGCTCCCCGATTTGCATCTTGCGGACCCGCAGGCAGATGTGCAGATCGCGCCTTCCTCTATACAGCGGTGAGTGCTTTTGACCCGAATAGTTACGGAGAGGAAACCATCTATGCCAGGTAAAGATCATCTCCCACTCGCAGGACGACGAGCGGTAGTAACAGGGGCGGGACGCGGTATTGGCCGCAGCATCGCCCTGGCGCTGGCCGAGGCGGGCGCCGACATCGGCGTAACGGCTCGCACCTCTGCTGACATCGAGCAATTAGTAGCCCTGATTAAAGATAAAGGCCGCCATAGCCTGGCGGTGGCATGCGACGTCACCGATGCGGCTCAGGTGCAGCACATGGCAACGACATTGCGCGAGGGGCTTGGCGGGATAGATATCCTGGTCAATAACGCCGGCAACGCTGGTAGCCACAAATTTGTCGATCATCCCGACGAACTCTGGCATCGCATGCTTGCTATCAACCTGACCAGCGTCTACTATGTCACAAAAGCTTTCGTGCCGACGTTGATAGCCCAGCGTTACGGTCGCATCATCACTATCGCCTCGATTACTTCCCGCATTGGCGGACGCTATATCGCGGCCTACGCCGCCTCTAAGCACGGAGCTCTTGGCCTGACCCGTTCCCTGGCAACCGAGCTAATGCCTTATAATATTACTGTCAACGCCATCTGCCCCGGCTACGTGGACACGCCCATGACGGATACCAACGTGAGCAATATTTCTAGCCTGACGGGAATGACGGAGGAGAAGGCGCGCGAGGCCCTGGCAAAGTCGAGCCCGCAGCAACGCTTGATCGAGCCGGAAGAGGTAGCGGCGATAGCCCTTTTTCTCGCTCAGGATAGCAGCAAAGGCATTACCGGACAGGCCATCAATATTGATGGCGGCGGCGTGATGTCTTGATAATAGCCACAAGGAGATACCCTGAATGGGCTACGACTCCCACGATGAATCGGGGAGCTACCGTTCAAAAGAGCTACAAGGAGACACCCTGAATGGGCTACGATTTTCTTTACGAGGTCAATGATGGCATTGCAACCCTGACCTTCAATCGTCCCGAAGTAATGAATGCCCTGACCTTTGAGGTCTATGCGCAACTGCGCGATCTATTTGAAGCCCTGCGCTATGATGACGCTGTACGTGCGGTGGTGCTGACGGGGTCAGGAGACAATTTTTGCTCCGGCGGCGATGTGCATTTGATCATCGGCGAACTGCTCAAGCGCGATATGAAGGGGCACCTGGAATTTACGCGCATGACGGGTGCAGTGGTGCGCAATATGCGGCTGCTGGATAAGCCCATTATCGCTGCGCTCAACGGGATGACGGCGGGCGCTGGCTCGGTGATCGCGCTGGCCTCCGATCTACGTCTCGCCTCCGAAAAAGCGCGCTTTGCCTTCCTCTTCACAAAAGTGGGGCTGACCGGAGCCGATATGGGCGCGGGCTATCTGCTGCCAAAGGTGGTCGGCATGGGACGCGCCTTCGAGCTGCTGCTGCTCGGCGATACGATTGACGCCGCCACCGCCGAACGCTACGGCCTGGCGAATCGCGTCGTTCCCCACGATGAGCTGCTGCCCACGGCGTACCAATGGGCCAGGCGGCTGGTGCAGGGTCCGACGCTGGCAATTTCGATGACCAAACATATGATTAATAATGAACTGCATATGGATCTGACTTCGGCCATCGAAGCGGAAGCACAGGCCCAGGCGCTGATGCTGATGGGAGAGGACCATCGCCTCTTCTACGAAGCCTTTACGATGAAAGAAAAGCCCAGATTTACAGGAAGGTAACGCTATGGGGAAAACGCTGATCAATCCCTCAGACCTCCCTCAACCCAGGGGGTATAGTCATGGCATCCTTACAACAGGTGGACGACTCCTCTTCTTAGCCGGGCAAACGGCCAGCGATGCCACAGGCCAGATTGTAGCCCCTGGCAATCTTGTAGCCCAATATGAACAGGTGCTGCGCAACCTCAAAACGGTGGTCGAAGCCGCCGGAGGCAAGATGCAGGATATCGTGAAAATCAATATTTTTGTGAGCAATCGTGATGACTATATGATACATCTGCGCGAGCTAGGGCAGGTTCATCGCTCTTATTTCGGCAGTTACTATCCGGCGACCGCCCTCTTCGAAATATCGCGCTTCTTCCAGGACGAGGCGCTCTTAGAGATAGAAGGCATCGCTGTGCTTGGCTCCGAAGAGTAATCGCTAAGTTTTCGCTATCGTCCCATGAGCAATGTAGCTCAGCTTGAAAGGCAGGAAACAATCATGGCCTATTCAGAGTATTGGAATCCTAAAAATGAGACGCTCGCACGCGAGGATCTGCAAGCCCTGCAACTCCTCAAATTGCGCCGTTTATGCGAGTGGGCATACGCTACCACCCCCTTCCATCGCCACCGTTTCGACGCCGCCGGTTTCAAGCCGGAACAGCTCAAAACGCTCGACGATATCCGGCGCATCCCCTTTATGACCCGCGAAGAGTGGATGGACTCCCAGCTAGCCCAACCGCTCTACGGCGATATGCTGGCAACCGAGCAGAGAAATGCCATCCGCTATCACCTCACCTCCGGCACCACAGGCCGCACGCCTATTCGCGTGCTGGACAGCATGAAAGACTGGGATTGGATCAGCGAGATGTGGTGCTACGGCATCTGGGGCTTTGGCGTGCGGCCCGAAGATATCGTCTATTTCGCCTTTGGCTACGGCTCGTTCATCGGATTCTGGGGAGCGCACTACGCCTGTGAGAAGATCGGGGCGCTGGTCATCCCAGGCGGCGCGCAAACCACCGAGGGCCGTATCAAGCAGATCATCGAAATGGAGGCCACCACCGTCTGTTCCACTCCCACGTATGCGCTCCACCTCTGGCAGAAGGCGCGGGAAATGGGGATCGATCTGGCGAAAGATTCGAAAGTCGATAAGGTGATCCTCTCCGGCGAACCGGCTGGCTCCATACCGGCGGTCAAACGCCAGTTAGAGGAGGCATGGGGAGCAAAGTGCGGCGATACCGCAGGCATGACGGAGGTCGGGACTATCGTGATTTTCGAATGCTCGCACCAGCCCGGCGGGACACATATCATCGAAGATCACTATATCGAGGAATCCATTAATCCTGACACCGGCGAACCGACCGGCTATGGAGAGCTGGGTGAGCGCGTCGTCACCTCTTTCGGGCGCGGCTTCATTCCGGTGATTCGTTATCGCACCAAAGATATGATTATGAAGGTTCCGGGCAGTACCTGTAGCTGCGGTCGCACCTGGGATATCTATGATGGCGGGATTCGTGGGCGCTGGGATGACATGAAGCTGATTCGTGGCACCAACGTCTACCCACGCGCGGTCGAGGCGATTGTCCGTGAGTACGTTGCCATCGACGAATTCCAGATCTACCTCTGGCGCAAAGAAGATCTCCAGGACGAGATTACGATCAAACTAGAGGTCAAACCAGGCTACGAGAGCGAATGGGAAGCTCTCCAGGAGAAACTACGCAAAGACCTGGCAAACGCGCATGAAGGGCTGCGCTTCAACATTGAACGCATGGACCACGGCAACCTGCCGCGTTTCGAGCTTAAAGCCAAGCGCCTGGTTGATGCCCGACCCGTGGCACAATATCAGCGATAAATTTCAGGAAGGAATAAGCTATGACAACGACCGGAACCGACCTGCTGGGCAGACCACTTACCGAGCAAGAGCAGGAGTTGCTCAACGTATATCAGGCGCTTAAAAAACTGGCGGCACAGCCCGATCTTCCTCCCTGCGCCGTCAGCAATGTCCGCAAGGCGCTCTCCTCAATATGGCAGGCAACCAACGATCTGGACCTGCAATTCGAGCAATTATACGACCTGGGGGTATAGCTGCTACCATCATTTAAAGTTCTCCCCCAATCGGGGGAGAACAAAGATCACAATCTCAGGTGATGGCAAGCATCTTGTTTTCCTGTAATCTCCCTAGAAAAGGAAAATCCACCTTGATGAGCGCTTCCAACGCTCATCCTTGCTTTTCCATCAGGGAGGAATGGAACAAATGCCTTCAACGCTACATATCCCTGCTGCCTGGACGGCGCTGACCGTCGTGGCAACAGTCTTTGTCATTGTGTATCCCTTCATTTTAGGAAGCATTGCCCGCAAACGGTTAGGAGTAGGCTGGAAATACTTCTGGTTTGGCGCGCTCATCTTCCTGGTGTTCCAACTTCTGACGCGTGTGCCCCTTATCCTGGCGCTTACCAGCACAGTGCTAGCCCCCTTATTGCGTACCTCGATTACCTTCACCTGGAGCTGGTTAATCATTGAGGCTGTGACCGCCGGGCTCTTCGAGGAGATCGGGCGGTACATCGGATATCGTCTTTTCATGCGTCGGGAGCCAAAAACCTGGTCGAAAGCTGTCATGTATGGCCTGGGACATGAGGGACTGGAATCGATGGTAGTGGTTGGCGGTGGACACATACTCACCCTTCTCACCGTTATCAGCCTCTCTGCCATCAATATCAATAGCTTGCCAATAGCCCAGAGACAGACCATCCTCCAGCAGGTTGCAGCCATCAATGCGCAACCAATCTGGTTCCCTTTGCTGGCTGCCTGGGAGCGATTCTGGAGTTTCCCGCTACAGGTGGCGCTTTCTGTCACGGTATTGCAAGTGTTTCGTCGGCAGCAGATGCGCTGGTTATTCCTGGCTATCCTGTTTCATGCGCTGATCGATTTTCTGAGCCTTGCCCTGCCACAGGCATTTGGACAAAGCACTACTAGCGAACTACTGGTCGAGGGGATGATCTGCGTGTTCGGGCTCATCGGTGTGTGGTTTATCTGGCGTTTGCGTGAACCAGAAGAGCGGGTAGCCCCAGAAAAAGAGCTTACTCCCTTCTAAAATACGAGGAGTCACGACCATAGAGGAGATTGTTAACGCTAACAGCAGGAATTAGAATATGATGAAGAGACTGTTTGTCTTTTAGAGACACGACCTCTGATCTTTCAATGGGACTGGCAAAGGTAAGTAAGCACGATGCAAGAGACGAAACCGCAGCACAGATATAGCGATCTTATCACACTACTGGACGCGGCTCGCACTCAGAGCGGCACGGTCATTCACCTGGTGCTGAGCCATCTCATCGCTGGAGCGGTGGCGTTGGGCCTCTCTAGCTGGCTGACTCACCTGCACATTGCGCTGTTCTCTGCACTGCTGATTGCCCTGACAGGAGCCGTTATCAGTGGGTTCCTCTGCACCCTCAATCTCCAGTACAGTCTCTTCCTGCTGGGACTGACTCTCTCACGCCTTGCTTACCAGCCGCCCTACCTGGCACGCGACGAGAGCAACGAAACACCGTCATCCGCACACCGCTGGCCGCTCGGCTCCCTGTTCCTGCGCGCCCAGGAGGTTGAGCAACGTATCCGGCGCTATCGCACCAACGAACGGCTGACTGCCGACGTGCGTGAGCAGGCCCTGCAACAAGCGCGCGCAGCAGCAGCTCTGGCCGAACGCAATCGGATCGCCCGCGAACTGCATGATTCGATCAAACAGCAAATCTTCGGTATCAACGCGAGCGCGGCAGCAGCCCAGGCGTACTGGCAGCGTGAACACATGGAGGAGGCACGCAAAGCTGTAGAAGATATCCAGCACAGCACACGAGGGGCACAGGTGGAAATGGAGGCGCTCTTACAGCAACTGCGTCCCGCCCCGCTGGAAAACACCAGCCTGATCGACGCCCTGTACATCCAGGCGCAGGCGCTCGGCTTCCGCACGGGAGCAGATGTGCATGTGGATCTTGCCACCTTACCCGATAATGACCGTCTCCTGCCTGGGACGCAAGAAGCGATCTTCCGCCTGGTACAGGAAGCCTTCGCCAATATTGCCCGTCACGCGCGGGCGCGAACGATCTGGCTTGCAGTGCGCACGGTTGGGCAGGAACTACGCATCACGGTGCGCGACGATGGCCAGGGCTTTGATCCGGCGCACGCCCGCAGCGGGATGGGCCTGGCGAACCTGCGCGAACGGACGCGTGCGTTGCATGGGAGCATGGAAGTCAATAGCAGACCAGGCCAGGGTACGGAGGTGCTCATCACCATTCCGTTGTTGGAGGCATTACGCAGCCCTGCGGAAGAGGCCCGCGAGCGCTACGAACTGGCTCGTGCTGAGGAACTGACCAGGCGTGGCTACCGTCTCAGTGCAACCGCCGCCTTTCTGGGAACGGCTCTGGGATGGGTCGGCATCGTCAACGGGTGGTGGAACGCCTTCTTGAGCCTGAGCCTGCTGGGAACGCTGTTGATCGCCCTCGCAGGCTTTGCCTGTGGCGTTTCTTATCGTGCCAGAGTGGCGTCAAGCGCCGGAAGGGCAAGCCGGGCTGCGATAGAACTCGCGCAAGAACACTATCACATGAGCATGAGCCTGTTGCTTCCGATTAGCCTGGCAGTCTTGTACCTTGTCAGACTCGTTGGACCCCTGGGTACCACCCCTACCCTCTGGCTCTTCATTGGCATTGCGCTGTGCCTGGGAGGACCAATCCAGGTGTTGCTCTGGCGCTATGTGCAAGGGACGAAACGCTACTACTGCCTGCTCTCCCCACAGGAGCTCGGCAGAGAACTGGAAAGGCGCCAACAATGGTTCACCCGCGCGCTTATCATCTGGGGAATTACTATTGCAGTTGGCCTGATCTTCGCTCATTCCCTGTTCGTGCTGCCTGCGGTCACCCCGGCGCAACAGAACGCCTATGGCATGGCACTCATCCTGCTTTTGGGTGGGATGGGCACAGTATGGAACTATCGGCTCATCCAACACTTGAAGTTGCGGCTACGCCAGTGCATAAACGACCAGTCCACTCAGGTAAAGGAGGAAGGATACGATGGCTAATCCGATTCGCGTGGTTCTCGTGGACGATCACCAGGTAGCACGACATGGCCTGCAAAGCTACCTCAAGGCATTTGAGGATCTGGAGGTGGTGGGTGAGGCCACCAGCGGCGAGGAGGTATTGCAAAAGATTGAGCAGTGGATGCCCGATGTCGTGGTAATGGATCTACTCATGCCGGGCGGTCTCAACGGCATTGAAACCATCAAACAGGTTCGTACACTGCTACCCCATACGCGCATTGTCGCCCTGACCAGTTCCACCGATGACGCACTGGTGGGCGCGGCTTTGCGAGCTGGGGCCATTGGCTATGTGCGCAAAGAGGCCAATCTGGAGGTCCTGCTCTCCTCCATTCGCGCCGCCGCGCTCGGCCAATCGCTCCTCGATCCAGCGGTCGCCAGCGTGGTCATGCAGGAACTGACCCGCGTGGGCAAACTCAGTATAGAGCTAACCGAGCGCGAAAAGGAAGTGCTGCGCCAGCTTGCGCTCGGTCGTACCAACCACGAGATCGCTGAAGCCTTGATGGTTAGCGACGAAACCGTGAAAACGCATGTGGGCAACATCTTGACGAAACTGCAACTGGCCCACCGCACCCAGGCGGTGATTTACGCGTTGAAAAAAGGGTTGATTTCACTGGATGAGATTGACTTTCCGTGAGTTCTAAAAATGAATCCAGCCTGTTGAAAAAGTCGTTGCTGAGTTGACAGAATACTTGAGCTTGCTTGTCTTCGATTCGCTGATATCGATGATAAGGAATCGAGAGGCAAAAATAAAGCGGAAGAGCAATCTCTGATAAAAGAGGAAGAGATGACGATTCGTGAGACAACTTGGAGATACTCTTGTGGTGCTGCTCAGCCCAGGAACAAGAAGCGGTTTCTGATCTGCAAACGCACCTTCATCGGCTCTTGCGGATCAGAAACTACTTCTGAGAGTGGTGGCGCGCAGACTCGCCCACGTTGCGTCTCATTCGCTCATACGTGAGATGCCAGGTAGTCCGGGATCAGCTTGCAGGAGCGCAAAAGACGCGATCCGGGCTGGAGCCTGAGCTTTCGGTGCTGGTTCACATGGTTACATAAGCAGTGGTGACCAGGCGCTATTCACCAGACGAGAGACCTGATTGTCTTTCCCTATTGCCCATACTGTTTGGTCGGAGGCGGCCACACTCACCTGTTTGGCTCCTCCGCTGCCGACTGGAGGTGTCGTCCAGGTGCTCCCATTGTACTGGTAGTATTTGCCATCCGCGCCCACTATCCAGATGTTGGTTGCCGATCCACAGGAAACGTGTGTCGCACCTCCCCCTAACCCAGATGGGACACTTGGCTGCGCCCAGCCAGCAGGGGTGTAATAGTAGAGACCTTTCGTGTAAGCAATTTCCCACACTGTTGTTCCATCGGAGGCCACACTCACCATCGTTCCCGACCCCATGCCGCTGGTGATCTGCTTCCAACTGGTCCCATCGTACTGATAAAACGTGCTATCTGTCCCGATTGCCCAGATGCTGGTTGCCGATCCATAGGAAACGTGTTTAAAGGTAGTGGGACCGGCAGGCGTCATCGGAGTCCAGGTCTGAGGCGAGCTGGTGAGGTCGCATTTCCAGATGGCCCCACTCGTGTCAAGCCCGCAGAGCGTGAGGTCTGAGGCGACACTCACCAGTTGCATCTGCTTGCCAGTGATCGAGATCCGAGTCCAGGTGGTTCCATCATCGGAGTTGTACCAGTAGACATTTTTTGCGGCATCCACCCCAAAGACGTTGTTTGCGCCTAAAGCGGAGATTTGCGCCAGAGTGACTGGTTGAGGAGAGGGAACGCCTATTCCCTCCTTGTTTCCCGGCACCATGTAGCGACACACCAGATACGTTGTGGTGCCATCGGTAGCAAACCCACATCCAACTCTGGTAGTGCTTCTCCAAATCATCTGGCTATAGTGACCAGCAGCGTGCCAGTCCCCTGTTTTGGAAATATCAGGGAAGATCCCAGGCTTGAAATTTGGTTGTTCCTGCGTTTTCCACCCATCGGCCAATTGTGTCGCCGTTGGGCTTCCTGTTCCCTTCGCAATGTTTTCTCCAACTGTCCCCGTCTTGGCATCAGGACTGTGATCCCATTGACCCGTTTGTGCCAGTTGATTTGCCCAATCTTGAGCACCAGCGACCAACGTATCATCCCAGGCTACAGTGGGGGTATTGATCTGAGGCTCGGATCGATACTTATTGTGAGTATCGACAATCGCCTGCTGATCTTGTGAAGTGAGTGGAATTTGTGGCATATCTTTCCTGCTTTCGAGAACGGCTTTCACACGAGTGAAGCCAGAGGGTGTGGTGGACTTCCCCCAAAGAAGTCTTTGGGGTTTAACTCTTGCAGACTGGGCAAGGCTGACACAGCACCGGCTTGGGCCGCGAGAGACACCTCCTCTCAGGTCTTGGGACGGCTTCTGCAAGCATCAATCTGGTGTCGTCGTGGCTCTCGCCTGATCTGGACACACCTCCATCTGATCCTACAAAGGCCGCATGGGCGCATGAGGAAGATTGCTCAGAATGTGAGATGAACTGCGTTTCAGTTAGAAACTGTGTAATTTGAGGATGAAAACATCTACGGAGTACGCATACGCAAGGTAGTAAGACGAGATAAGCAAGACTGATTATTTAAAATACGAGAAAAGAGGTAAATCCTTACAAAGTATACCCAAAGTTAGAGCTTATGTCAAGGATTCCTTTGAGAAAGAGGAGCCGGGGTCCCTTCTCGG
This sequence comes from Ktedonobacteraceae bacterium, assembly GCA_035650355.1. Taxonomy (GTDB): domain Bacteria; phylum Chloroflexota; class Ktedonobacteria; order Ktedonobacterales; family Ktedonobacteraceae; genus DASRHT01. The sequence continues at coordinate 29,520 of DASRHT010000020.1, read as the reverse complement.
TTCCCTTTTGAGGCATTTGCCTTTTGCTCCAGTCGATGAGAAGCAGGAAAAGCATATGCGAGGGAGAGGGTCGCAAGAAACTAACGATTGTGAGACAGCCCCCTCGAACCCAATTATGAATCCTTTACACAAAATACCCCAGATCAGCATTCCCCCCACACACGACAACGCCAATACGCTCGCCGGGGGAAGGGCGGTAGTATCCGCCCAAAAGGGCGGAGATAGCTGTAGCGCCTCCTGGTTCCGCAATCAGGCGCAGGTCTCGCCAGAGGATGCGCTGGGCCTGGCGAATGGCTTCATCGTTGACCAGAATCACCCTATCCACATAGTGGCGGGCGATGGAGTATGCCAGATGGCCGACGCGCCTGGCCCCCAGGGAGTCCACAGCCACACCGCTGACATCCACATCGACGGGCTCGCCTGCTTTCAAAGCTGTTGCTAAGCTGGGAGCATGTTCGGGCTCGATCCCGATCACGCGGGCGGTTCCGCTGAACCAAGCAGCCACGCCCGCGATGAGTCCCCCGCCTCCTACTGCGATCAGGATGGTATCCAGTTTGGGAACTTGCAGCATCAACTCGCGCCCGAGCGTTCCCTGGCCGGCGACAACCTCTGGCTGATCATAGGCATGCACGACCAGCGCCCCCGTTTCGGCAGCACGGGCCTCGCTGGCAATCAGAGCTTCGGCATAGACCGAACCGATACTATGAACGTCAGCGCCATAGTAGCGCAGCTTCTCCACTTTGACGGCTGGACAGGACTCCGGCACAAATATCTCTGCCCGGCACCCCAGTTGCTGCGCGGCATAAGCCACCGCCAGCCCATGATTGCCGCCCGATGCCGCAATCACGCCGGAGTCTGGCACGGTATGGGAGAGAATGCGGTTGAAAGCTCCGCGCGGCTTAAATGATCCTGTATGTTGTAACAGCTCTAATTTGAGTAGAATATGTCCATCAAGCCCCCATATGCCGGTTTCCAAATGTACAATAGGCGTTATGCGCACACGCTCGGCTATACGCTCAGCAGCGTTTTCAATTTCAGTACGCGTAATCATTGCTCATTAGTTCCAAATTACATTTTTTGATACCAGGGCCGTGAGCAATTGCTCAGGAAAGCTCTTTTTCCCGCATAGTGCTCTCTGCCTGCTCCTGGATTATTATAGCATTTCCCTTGACCGGAAAAACATGATGGCCTTGCAGGCAATAGTAGAGCGCATTTCCATGTGCATCGGTCTGGGGAATAGTCTCGGTTTCGATATCGACCAGCAAAATAGCCTCTCCTCGGTCTAATGAACATATCTGCCTCTTGATCTGCCGAACATCCATGCTACACCTCATTCTTGGTGCGATCATTGCCTTTTTTATAAGAGGATGTGTCATCCCTAATTATAGACGCCTCTACTGTCCAGAAACAAAAACGCCTTTGCCCCTTCTCATGGCGATAGCAGCAGAAAAAACTTGTATCTTCTTTCATCATCTTATGCCTTTTTATCGAGATAGAGGTTGACCCGTCAAAAAGATAGTACTTAATATCCACTCGGGTCATAAAAATTGAGGCTCAGAAAAACAGTCTATAAAGTCACCAATTAGAAGGGGTGGAGAGAGGGGCAGTTATGGTAGGGATCTGTTGTTCCTCCCTGTTGTTTCAGTATCCTCAAGCGGGTCGAGGTAGTCATGAACTCCTGCCGCCTCCCTTGAGGGGTAGTGTATACATCAAACCCTAAGATGTCAAGTGGAGATGCACTTAGGGAAGTATCATCGCAATACAAGAAATGAGGAAAAGTTATGAATCTAGAACAGCTCAAGTACCAGACATGTCCGTATGACCAGGAGGAAGGTATCTTACTCACCGATATCGAGGAAGCCATTCCCGAAACAGATGGCGAGGATAATCTCCAGTATTATTGTCTGGCAGGTCAACACACCTTTTCTTATGTTGAGAATGAGGAATAGGAATCGCAGGGGTCCTATCATCCTCGCGCACACGTATTTGAGCCTGACCTCCTGCGCAAGCTTTTCTAAACTGAAAAGGTTTGTGCGGGAGGTCAGCTTTTAGTCACAAATTCTATTCCTTTGCCGGGCTAATATGCTACAATGCAACCAGCACAAGGGCTTTGTAAGAATGCGAGGTGTAGGATGCAACCCCTGGAGGAGGGTCAGAGATTTGAACGCTACCGTATACAACGCAAACTGGGTAGCGGCATATCAGGCGATAGTTACGAGGCGGAGGATATCAGGCTCCAACGGAAAGTTACCCTCAAACTGATTCACCCCTGGTTGCCCCTATCGGACGCCGCCAGACGCCAGTTCTTCCGCGAAATGCAGGACATCAGCACGCTGACACATCCTTATCTGGCTACGCTGCTGGACTATGGAGAGGTGGGAGGACAGATCTACGTTGCGCGTCGCTTCGTTGGCCCGGGCTCGCTATTGGGCAGCGAGGGCAGACGCTGGTTTCAGCCTCCCTTATCTGTCATCGATGCCATACGCCTCGCGCACCAGCTCGCCCAGACGTTACAATATGTGCATAATAGCGGATTTCTTCACGGCTCACTCACCCTCGCCAATATCCTGGCGCTGCATGGCCTCGATTCACAAAGCCAGGACCATTCAGCTCCATTGCTGCTCGCTGATATCGGCATTGCGCATTTCGTGCGCCGCTTTGGTCAACCAAAGATGACGCTTCTCCCCATTACTGCCGCTCCTGAACAATTAGGCAAACGCTCCACACCCGCCAGCGATCAATATGCCTTAGCGGTCATGCTCTATTTCTGGCTCGCGGGACAGCTTCCTTTCCTGGGTTCGCCAGAAAATATCGAACAGCTCAAACTGACGGAAACTATTCCTCCATTGACCAGACATAACGCCCGCATTACCGCCGAACAAGAGGCTATCATACGCCGGGCCTTGAGCGTCTATCCAGAAGAACGCCACCCCTCCATTATCGCCTTTACCGACGCGCTACTCATATCCCTCATCGAGCCTGCTCAGGAGGAGATTTTAAGCAAACCCCTCCCTCTTTCTACACCTCCTCATGAACCAGTAATTGAGACATATCAATCTGCCGCTTCACCGACACCAGCCTCCCCTCCATCTCTGAATGTTGAGCCGGAAACGTTGCCGGAGCTTCACTCGCACGGCGAAGCCGGCCTGCCAGCACCGTCATCTTTGAACGGGTTGGCATCAGAGGCAAAGAGCCATAACCACCACGCCCATGCTGTGACGACGCCAGCGTCAACAAACTCATCCATTAACCCCGCCTGCTTTATCATCGCCTCTCCCTACACCACAGAATTTTGTAAGGTGGCGATAGAGCGAGAAGAGACAACGCTGGGACGCGCAGGCTCAAGTAATATCTTGCTCGACTTCGATGATCAAACATCGCGCCACCATGCGCTGCTCAAACGCGAAGGGGACCATTATGTGCTCTATGATAAACGCAGCATTAGCGGCACATTTGTCAATGGTCAGGAGATTACCGACGAGGAAGGATGCGTCTTAGAAGATGGAGACGTCATCAAGATCGGCGTGTACGAGCTTGTCTTTCACCTCCAGGCATCCGCATAGTCCCCATATCTTGACAGTTTGCAGGATCTTTACTACACTTACACCAGATACTAGACAGTATAGTTACTGAATCTTGTCTAGTATAAAATTGTACTTCGACTCCGCGTTCCTGAGCGAAGCTAGCGCGCCAGCAGCGTTGGAGCGCGGAATGTTTCAAGGTACTTCGACTCCGCGCTCCGTAGGGGCCATCCCTTGCGGTTGCCCTGTCGCTCCCCGCTTCATCGTGGGAGCGTTGGAGCGCGGAATGTTTCAAAGTGCGTGGAATGAGTTTATATGGCAGAATCTCATCCCGATAAAGGGAAGAATAGCGGCAGAGAGCGGCTCATTCAGGCCGCAGGCAGCCTCACCCATACCACCCTGTTCGATGACATCACTATCGATGAGATAGTAAAAGAGGCGGAGCTTTCGCGCCCGGCCTTCTACTATCACTTTCCAGGGGGAAAAGAGGAGCTGCGCGCAGAACTTGTACGGGCCGGGCTGATCAGCGATACGCCAATGCAGGATACACGCCAGGTCATCATGGATGCTGCGCTCCGCGTCTTCGCGCGCTCGGGTGCCTCTGGCACTACGCTAGATGATATCGCGACCGAAGCAGGGGTTTCACGGGGGGCGCTCTGCTGGCATTTCCATAACAAGAATGATCTGCTCGCTGCCGTCATTGAGCAGACCACGCCCTTCATAGCGCTACGCCAGGCAATCGAGCAAATAGAGCAGGAGCTACAAAGCGGGGCTAAGCTCGACGATGAAACTGTCCTGCGCCGCATTGCAGGAGGCTTCTATGACTCCACTGCCCAGAGTGCAATCATGCGCCTCACCATCTTGCTCATTCATACGCATCCAGAGGCAGCCCATATGCTTGCCGATAAAATCATGAAGGGCCGACAAAGTATTACTAATTATATTAAGCAACGACAGGAGGAGGGAGAATTCCGGCAAGATATTGATGCTGCGTTGTTTGTGCAGATTCTCGCCATGTCCTTCATCATGCGCACACTGGGGCAGGGATTAACCGACCTTTTGCCATTTGCGCATCTTTCGCGCGAGGAAGCCATTGATCAGCTAGTATCCTTGTTATTGTACGGCATTACGAGACGTGACCAACCGGTGAAGGGGCTGTAATTACCGGTACGCGCCCACTTTTCTCTATTTCGTCTTCTCTAGAGAAGGAGTCTATCCACATGCAAGTCAACGCACAAGCCACACGGCAAAGCGGAAGACTGGAGTACAAGTGGATCGTGGCAATGGTGGTGATCATCGGGGTGTTTATGAGCATCCTCGATCAAACCATTGTCAACATCGCTATCCCTCGTCTGCAGACAGCCTTTGGCGCGGACATCCATAGTGTCCAGTGGGTGCTTACTGCCTACATTCTCACCCAGGGCATTATTACGCCGACCGCCGCGTTCTTCTCTGACAGACTGGGGACCAAACGCTTCTACATACTATCGCTGGCCGCCTTCACTCTCGGCTCGGCGCTGTGTGGTCTGGCATGGAACTTGCCAGTCCTCATCTTCTTTCGCATCTTGCAGGGGATGGGGGGAGCTGCGTTGTTTCCGCTTTCCATCACCTTGCTTTTCCGCGAATTTCCCCCGCGCGAGCGCGGCACGGCGATGGGCTTTTTTGGCATCCCCGCGTTACTCGCTCCCGCACTAGGCCCTACCCTGGGTGGCTACCTTGTAACTTTCGCGGACTGGCAATCCATCTTCTATATCAATGTGCCTATTGGCATTATGGCCGTCATACTCGCAAGCGCCCTTTTGCGCGAAACGGCAATCGAAGCCAATACACGCTTCGATTTTTTCGGCTTTTTCTTTGCAGCTCTTGGCCTCGGCTCCGTGCTGTACGCGCTCTCGGACGCAAGCACCGATGGCTGGGGATCGCCGAAGATCCTGAGCTTCATGATCGGAGGGTTCCTCGCCCTCGCCATCTTCATCGCCATCGAACTCTCGCGTGTGAGGCGGGAGAAACAGCCATTGCTTGACCTGCGCCTCTTTAGAAACGGGCCATTCCGCGCCAGCACGATTGCCAGCGTATTTGTCATCTTTGGCCTCTTTGGCGGCATCTTCCTCTTCCCCATCTACTTGCAAAATCTTCGGGGACAAAGCGCCTTCCAGGCCGGGCTCATCCTGCTGCCTCAGGCCCTGGCATCAATGGTCAGCGTCATCGTAGGAGGGCGATTGGTTGACCGTATTGGCGTTCGAGCGGTTATGGTACCTGGACTGATTGCGCTCATTGTCGTGAGCTGGCAGCTTTCTCTGATCACGCTGAACTCGCCGTTCTGGTGGCTGCAAGCGATGCTGGTTGTACGAGGATTGGCGCTTGGCGCCTGTATCCAACCACTGACTGTAGCCGGGCTATCAGAAATTGGCCCCAGGCAACTGGCACAGGCATCTTCGCTCAACACAGTGACGCGGGCCGTATCCAGCTCGCTGGGCATTGCCGTGCTGGCAACGCTGGTACAGACGCAGAGCCAGGCACATTACACGCATCTTGCTGAACAGGTCACGCCCGGCTCCCCGCTCGGTCAACTGCTACCACGTTTGCAGGCGCTTTTTGTTGCGAATGGCGCCAGTCTGGATGCAGCACATAGCACGGCATTGCAAGTCATTGCTGGCCTCGTACAAGAACAGGGGTTTGTTCTTGCGCTTCAGGATGCATTTACTTTCACTGCCCTGGTGACTGTTCTGGCGGTTATCGCCGTCCTCTTTGTGAGAGCCAGTCGTAAGCCTGCTCATATCCCGGCACAAAATTCCCAGTCAGCCGCGGAAGGGGCATTAGAAGCAATGCCAATGATCCTTGTAGAATAGTGACGCCATTACCACATTTTTAAGAGACGTAATAGAGCATGTTCTTCATGCATAGATATCGATTTATTAAGGAGAATACCTCATGCGACGCATGATTCTTGTCCCAACCCTGGTTGTCCTTGCGATACTTGCTATCGCTGGTGGCATAGCCTACTACCTCTATGCCAACTATATCTCATACCGCACCGACGATGCACAGGTGACAGGCACGATCCTCTCTATCAGCGCCCCTGCCACCGGGCTGCTCAGCGACCTTACGGTGAAACAGGGCGATCAGGTTACGGCGGGTCAGACTATCGCGAAAATCACGCCTGCCCCAACAAGCCCCACTGGCACGCGCGTCACGCCTGCTGCTATCAACGTGACCAGCCCGATCAGCGGCACCATTCTGCAAGTACCGGCCATACAGGGCCAGGGCGTCGCTCCAGGGCTGACCATTGTTCAACTTACAGACCTGAGCAATGTCACGATCACAGCTTTTGTCGATGAAGGGGCTATCAACACCATCAAAATCGGGCAGGATGTTGATATTCACGTTGACGCCTACAGCGACACCACTTTCACCGGCAAAGTGCAGCAGATTGTGCAGGCCACGGCTGGCTCATTCTCGCTGCTGCCGACTCAGGATAATGCCAGCGGCAACTTTACCAAAGTCGGACAACGCATCCCAGTCATTATTACGCTGGTTGGTGATACCGGTAGAACCTTAATGCCTGGCATGAGCGCCGAAGTAACTATTCATATCCATTAGCTCTTCTTTTTGAGTAGCGGCGAAAACCTCCCGCTACTCAAAAACTACAAATAGCCCCTTTTGGTGAGATATTGACATATTACCTAAGCTTCACCGATACTATGCCACAGGTAGTCTTTTCAGATCCTGCCAGGATTCCCTTCTGGCGGGCTGTTATCTTATACTTATACCGGTGCCTGATAAAAACTATACTCGAAAGTAGAGGGGCAATTTTATCGTGTTTCCAGTGAAGGACTTTGCGTCCATATATCCCACATTTCTCATTATTGACGCCCAGGAGGAACGCGCTCAACAGATCGCCCGTCTCTTAACCCTGGTCGATTATCGACCAATAGTTGCCCATAGCCTTTATCAAGCAGTTGAGCGATCTCTGCGTGAACATATTCGCCCACAGGCCATCATACTCGGACAAGCAGAAACGGCACAGCACCCTCTTTTTCCTCGGCTTTTAGGTCGCCTGGGCCATGATCATGGCAGAGAAATACCTCTCGTGCTCTTACAAATACACACCGCAATAGAATTACCGCTCTATGCCAACGCCTCTAACCGCTCTACCCATACGCTTTCGCAGGAATGCCTGCAACTGCTTAATTCACTCTGGAGCTTCACACCTTCTTTAAGGAAAAATATTAAAGTGACACGAGATGCGGCAGTTCTCACTTCCCTCCCATCCAGAGGTTTTGCCCCTCGCGTCTCACAACTCAAGCTTTCTCGTAACAGCCATTTTCTACAAATATTGCGGACGGCCCATACTCTGATAGGGGAAGAGCAATGGCCCAATCTCATAGGAGACGTTGGCCTGCCACAATACAAACAGCTCAATAACTGGCCACTGGATAACGATATCTGTGCCATCCCAGCCGAACACATAAGCTGCCTCCATCAAGCAGTGGCATTTTCACGGCCCGAAGACCCCTGCGAGCAGGTACGCCAGTGGAGCCAGATGGGCACGGCCATTTCTTTGAAGAAACGCTCTCCCTCAACGCTGACGCAGCAAACCCTCAAACTACTGCCGCGCGAGATGGTAATGGGGCTGATCCTAAATACTTTTGCCCGTCAGATGAACGAAATCCGCGGTGAGGAGCTACACCTGTGCGAGCAGCAAGAAGATGGCTCCTATTGCCTGGTGCATTACAGCAATCTTTACGCCTATGGACGTATTGGCCAATCTCAACAACCAGCATGCCACGTCTGGATCGCCTCGCTGGAAACGACCTTACAGCTACTCGATCTTGATATGACCTGGGAAATTGTTGAGCAGGAATGCAGTTGTCAGACACTGACAGGCCACTGTGTCTTCCTCATTAAACCCAAACAACCACGCAAATAGAGCGCCAAACCCGGACGATTGCTATCTCGCGGACACACAGCAGAAACCAATCCGCGAGATAGGCCAGTCTTCTCGCTAGCGATCAACCAGGGAGCGGGTTAACGTGATAATAGTGACAAAGGTGCAATAGAGATCCAGCAGATTCGCGCTGACAACCTTCACGGTCCGAGCTGCAACTCGCTCCACGCCACGCACCCATAACGCCATCTCCGCCATATCTGCGACTAGAAACGTTATTTCCAGCGTTACGGGCTGCGTAAATTGCGGCGGTCGCATACTCCCCAGCCGCTGCACGGCACTTCTAGCGCCAGCCTGTAGCATCTCGCAGGCAACTGTAGGATGCAGATGCGAGGCGGCAAAACGCCCAATTGACTGCTTGACAACCACCTTTTCGGCCTCGGGCGCGATAAACTCCGCCTCACGCGCCGTCACGGCGTCACCACTGACAAAAATAATCGGGACGTTATAATGGGCCGCCACCAGCGCATTAAGGCCCGATTCGCCGACCACCTCGCCGTTGATGCGCACCTCCCAGACCGCTCCCGGATTGTACGTATGCGAGAGGATGGCACGTTCCGCACCGATGGAGCCGTGATAACTCACAAAACAGACGCCATCAAAGCTGCCATCCAGCCCTTCCATCATATACAAAGGTTTGTGCTTGCCGGTGATCAAAGTGGCGCGACCGGCGAGGTCTTGCGGGTGCAGGTTGCGCATATAATGATGTGCGTCATTCACCACAAACTCGCTCGCGCCCCCCTCTATCGCGCCCTGAATGACCGCGTTCACCTCGTTGGTAAGCAGTCGTCGTCCCTGCTCATATTCGGCATTGCCCTCGATGATCTGTTCCCAGGCCACAATCCCGCTGGTCCCTTCAAAATCGGTGGATAAGAAAAGTTTCATGGATTGATCTCCTTAAAAGTGGTATTTTCCTTTGTTTCGCAATAAAGAAGAGCTAGCATTATTGTACCATTCAACAGGCTCCTTAAAAGGAAAAATCTACACCATGCTATTTTAGCTGTAACAACAGTCAATGGTCCTCCAACCATATATAGCCCGGTCCGCCCGCCGCACGGCAGATATCAATGCTGGCCTGACGCCCCGTTCGAGCTGGATATTGCTGCTCGATAGCCTGGCGCAGAGCTTCGACAGCATCTTTACGCACAAGGTTGATGGTGCAGCCGCCAAAGCCACCGCCGAGCATACGCGCTCCCAGGACGCCAGGTATCTGGTGGGCAATGTCCACCAGCGCATCCAGTTCAGGAGAGCTTACCTCGTATTCATCGCGTAATCCGGCGTGACCCTGCCAGAGAATAGGGCCAATAGCATCTATATTTCCCTGTTCTAACAAATGCACCACCTGATAGACACGCGCATTCTCAGCAATGACGTAGCCAGCGCGGCGCCGCAAAATTTCGGGGAGAGATTGTTGATAGCGGTCAAATTGCTCTTGCGAGACATCCCGCAGTGCTTTTATCTCGTGCGTTCGGACATAATCCGGTTCATGCTGCACAATCACGTCACGTAAGATACTGGTGGCTTCTTCACACTGCTGACGTCGCTCGTTATAGCCAGACGAGGCCAGTTCGCGCCTCACATTGGTATCAATGACTACGAGCGAGATATCAGGCGCATCGAACGGCAGATAGCGATACTCAAGCGAGCGACAATCGAGCAATATGGCCTGCCCCGGTCGGCCCAGGCATGAAGCCGCTTGATCGAGAATCCCGCACTTAACTCCTGAAGCAATATGCTCAGCCCGCTGGCAAAGGGCAGCGACCTGCATTGGAGCCAGGGTCGCACCCTCTGCCCCAATCGTAAAGCTTCCCCTGGAGAACAGCGCGCAGGCTTGAGCGGTGGCGACCTCTAACGCTGCGGAGGAACTCATCCCACCGCCTGGAGGCACGTCGCCAGCAAGCACGGCGTCAATCCCTCTCGGCACCACACCGGCATGCAGGAGTTCGGTCATCACGCCCAATATATAACGCGCCCAACCCGGCAGCGTCTCCCTGACCTGATCAAATGCTCCGGGCAGACCGTCCAGAGAAAACTGCGCATACTCACGAAAATGAGCAGACCAGAGGCGCATGGTTACATCGCGGCGCGTCCGACCGGCAAACGCCACGACCCGATCCACTGCCAGCGGCAAAACAAAGCCATCGTTGTAATCGGTATGCTCGCCAATCAGATTTACTCGCCCGGGCGCCCAGGCAGCTCCGAGAGGGCTTTCATAGACCACATCATCCTGAAAGGCTATAGGAAATCGGGCTGCGGCATTGCTGGCCGGTGGTGGTAAAGTTGATCTATCCATCACTCCTCCACCTTTGCCAGGGCCGCACGCAACTCCTGCGCCTTCTGCTCAGGAGAAGAATCGTTCGTCCACAATCCCCAGATGCTCTCAGCCGAGGCGGCGTATTTGAGCTTGCCGGGGGCGCGCCCTATCGTGAGAATCTCTACATGGCAATGGAACCGCTCGTCCGCGAGCTGGTGTATGCCTAAAAGATAAGGCATCGGAGCCATAGCGCCATCGTAAAGGGCATTATAGCCACGAATCATTACCAGCAAGAGAGCAGCCAGGTCGCGCAACTCATCATCGTTCATCAGCGAGAGATTGGCGACATGACGGCGTGGGTAGAGATGGGTTTCGTACGGATAGCGCACATAGGGGGGCAAAAACGCCTGCCACGTTTCATTGGCAAAGACCTGATGCACTCCCTCGCTCAGCTCCGCCTGCACACGACAAAAGGGGCAGCCTCGCCCAACGGCGTTATCGTGGATCACCGTCTCCATCTCACGCTCAAGCGTCGGCGGCACAACAGAGACGCCAAACGCCTGCCCATGCGGGTGATGTTGCGTCTGCCCAATCGCCTCACCGCTATTCTCAAAAATCATCACGGCAGGGTAACGCGAGGAGAGGTCGCAATACAGATCACGCCAGAGCCTCGTCACATTACAGACCTCATCGACCGCAAGCTGGGTCAAGGTACGATGATGATCGCGGCTGTAAATAACGACGTATGCCTCTCCCACGGGCGGCTGCAATGGTGGAAAATCGTTCGGGTGCAGCCAGACCTGCGCTTCTGGATCGACGCGACCGCTGCTGATATCGGCGCAAAAGGGGCACTCGGACGTTCCCTCACGTCGATTCATACGATGCGGCGCGTTGACAAGGCACTGCCGCAAGATGGGATTCCAGACTAAAGAGGTTGTTTGTTCCATCTTTTTTACCTGACCAGTATTCTATAGATGGTGAAACGCGGCCTGACCACCCATGAGTACACAACGGCCCTGGTGCGCCAGTGCTGCCAGCAATTCACCTTTGTCAATCATAGTTTCATTATCACCCGAGGAAAAAAGCCACTCGTTCCAGGTTGCTCTATCGGTGAAAAGCGCCCACGCAACCGGAGCGATTTGTTTCCTTGTTGCCTGCATGAGCGCCTGCGCATGCTCTATTCCTGGCTCCACTGCTTTCACCACGGGCAGGTCCGCATCTGTAAGAGCTTCAAACGTGCAAACGGTACAGATCTGGCCCTTACGCACCTCGCAGATGCATCCTACTATGAGTACATCCTGCCCCTCGGTAGTCGTTTCCCATACCCCGACAAGCAAAGCGCAATGGGCAGGCAATCCCTGTAGAAACGCCTCGATAGGCTTTTTGCGCCAGCCATGCCAGGAATATGCGTCTTCTCCCTGTTCCAGCCTCAAGGCAGCCTGCAAAAGAGGCCGCACTGCATCCCATAATGGCGTATCGGCATCAAGCACCAGTAATTCTTCCGCTAACATGCGCTCAGCTCCTCGTTTTTTTCGAGTCAAAAAGAGGAGGCGGCTTCTCCCTCCTCTCCTACCCCTATATAATATCACCCTCGAACATGCTATAATGCCAACACAGCATTTTTTCGAAGAAAAGGGGAAAACCTGGCCAGAGACGGGGCTGGTGAATATCTATTCTTTTACATTGCTATTTTGATAGAGGAAGGGCTGGATCTGATGAGCAATACTCCCTGGTATGAGGCATTCTTCGGCGAGGATTACCTGCGTATTTACCTCCCATTTCTCCCACCTGATAGAACGGTGCGCGAGATTAAAGGTATTATCAAACTACTCAAACTTCCGGCTGGCAAAGCCATTCTCGATCTCTGCTGCGGCTATGGCCGTCATGCCGTCCCTTTGGCCCAGCAAGGCTATCAGGTCACAGGGCTGGACCTCAGCGAGCCTTTTCTCAGGCGGGCGCGGGAAAAAGCTGAAGCGCAAGGGGTCGAGGCGCGCTGGCTTCAGGGAGATATGCGAACAATCCCGTTTGAAAACGAGTTTGACGCCGTCATCAATATATTTACATCCTTTGGCTATTTCGAGGACGAAGACGACGATCTGACCGTCCTCCAACAAGTCCATCAGGCGCTCAAGCCGGGCGGCCTCTTCCTCCTGGAAACCATCTATCAGCCACGCGTGATACGAGCTTTTACTCCGCACGGCATTATTCGCTATGAAGATGGTTTGATGGTCCTGGAAGAGCGGCGTATCGACCTGCGCGCCAGCCGCAACGAAGTCCGCATCACTATGTTCTACCCGGACGGACGACGCGTTGAGCATTTTCAATCGATCCGCATCTATACCTTGACCGAACTGATCCGCATGCTGGCTTCTGTTGGCCTGGAGGTAGAAGCATATCACGGAGACCTTGAGGGCAACGCGCTGACATTGGATAGCCGCCTGGTGATACTTAGCCGCAAAGCCTCTTGAACTCCTTTGCTATCGCTACTCTTGCCGGTCTGGAAAGGAGGGCATTTCCCCCTGGCTAAAACGGCTGAAATGCGCTATAATCAGCTAAGCCACCCTGACAATTGCGCAGGGGAATAGTCGTGCTCATAAAAGAGCCTATCAATCCAGAACAAGAAAGGTACATAGCCGTGCCCTGGTGTAGATTTTTTATTCCTAAGATCGCTTCTCCCAACATCAAACCTGATGATCCCGCCATCAACGAGCATATTATGTACGCCAAGTGCATTAAAGGACATGTGCTCAAGGACGCCAATGACTGGATTCTTTGCGAAAACTTGCCCGCCCCCGACGCAAAATGCTGGCAAGAGGGTGGGGATACGCTATTTTCATTGGCAGCCCGCAAGCGCCGCGAGACGCGCGAAGCAGCCGCAGATGATGATGGGCAGGCATTACAAAATGCAGCCCCTGCTCAAAAAAGCAAATCTTGAGGCTCTATGCGTAAACAGGTTCTCTCTTCGCCTTTTTCTTCCCAGCTCGCGCCCGATCTCGTCGCACAGGTACATATTTTTCTGCTAAAATGGTACGCTGCCGAGCAGCGCGCTCTGCCCTGGCGCGCCACCAGCGATCCATACGCGATTCTTGTGTCGGAGATTATGCTCCAACAGACACAGGTGGAGCGGGTGCTGCCAAAATATCGGCAATTTCTTGCGCTCTTCCCCACACTGGCGGACCTGGCGGCAGCGCCAACCGCAGATGTTATTTCAGCATGGGTCCCTCTGGGCTACAATACGCGCGCGGTCCGCTTGCAGTCGATTGCGCGCCAGGTTATCGCAGCATACGATGGGCGCATTCCCGATACGATAGACGAGTTACTGAAACTCAAGGGCATCGGGCGCTATACTGCCGGAGCGATTGCCTGCTTCGCCTACCACAAACAGGTCGCCACCGTCGATACCAATATACGTCGCGTCCTGCACCGCATTTTTCTCGGCCTGGAACATCCAGCGCCAAAACTCAATGACGCCCAGATGCTTGCACTCGCAGAAGAAGTTTTGCCAGAAAAAGAAGCTTATAATTGGAATCAGGCGCTGATGGATCTGGGCGCAACGATCTGTACCAGCGCCAATCCGCAATGCTCCCTCTGCCCTCTCCAGGAACCCTGCCGGGCCTACGCGGACATGAGCCAGTACAGCCTCTTCCCATCGGGTACTGTCCTGCGTCAATTGCGCAAGGTCGCTGAGAAGAAGACCGGCTATCAATCTCAGCCCTTTACTAGCACCAACCGTTATTTTCGTGGCCGCATCGTTGCTTTGCTACGCACATTACCTACCGGGCACCGTATGCCACTTGAGGCGCTGGGAGCCAGGATCAAACCTGAATTTACCCATCAAGACCTTCCCTGGCTGCAACAATTAGTGGAGGGGTTGGCAAAAGACGGATTATTGGATTATAACGAGAGTGGAGCCTGTTTGCCATAAGATGACATCCTGGCCTACGTTGTGTATACTAAGGCTGGTATTTCTGGCTGCTCTCAGACCTATGTATGGAGGAATAACGCATGCAACTCACAAGCATGAACGATATCACAACCAGATATAGACACATTTTTCTCTCTCCACATTTCGATGATGTGGTCTACTCCTGCGGTGGCACTCTGGGGGTGCAGGTCAGCAGCGGGCTACGCCCCCTCGTTATCACTGTTTTTGGCGGCGCCCCCGCCTCAGGCACAGAGCTAAGCACTTTTGCCACCCAAATACATCGTAATATGGGTTTCAGCGCAAATCAAAGTGCTGCGGAAGTCGTCGAAGCCCGACGGAAGGAGGACGCAGCCGCCCTCGATTTCCTGGAAGTCGATTACCTCTGGCTCGATTACCCGGAAGCTCTTTATCGTGGCACTCCGGCTAACTATACGCGCATCGAAGAGTTGATCGGTGGCAATGTTCATCCGACGGACCTTCACATCGATAAAGAGCTGGCGCAAGAGATGCTCACACTGCAACAACGCCTGCCCGATACCGTGTGGTATGCTCCTCTTGGTATCGGTCGGCATATCGATCATCAGATTGTCTGTTCAGCCGTTGATCGCCTGGCGCAAAATGGGGCCAAAGTCAACCTCTATGAAGATTTTCCCTATGTGATCAAAGAAGATGCGCGCTCTCGACGCTTGCAGGAGCTGGGCCTCTCGCTCGAACCCACCCTCGTCGAGATGTCAGAAATGCTCCCCTTGCGCCTGAAAGCGTCGGATATGTACGCCTCGCAGACCATCCCTAATTTTGGCAGCAAAGAGGAGATGTTTAGGGAAATGGAGAGATACACCCACGGCATTCGCCCGGTCGAAACGGTTCACCTTGAGCGGTACTGGTCGAATTACTAGTTTCTTTCAGTATCCCCATGCGGATCGGGCTCGCCATCTGCTGGCGCCGCCCCTTGAAGGGAAATACAGACGTTAAACCCGATGATGTCAAGCGGAATTGCAATAGACTGTCGTCAGAGCACGTAACTGTAAAAAGGCAAGCGACATTGCATGCTTGCCTTTTCCGCTGTTAACGGTTAGAATAGTTTCAGTACCCTCAAGCGGGTCGAGGAGAGGTAGGAAGTGAGGAGAGTATGAAGGGGATAGAAGGTTCAACGCTAGGACGCTATGAGTTACGCCGCCGTATTGCTCATGGTGGCATGTCTGAGGTGTATCTTGGATATGATCGGCGTGTGCGACGACGGGTTGCGGTAAAAGTACTATACGGCAGCGATGAGCCGTTCGTGCGCCGTTTCGAGCGCGAAGCCCTCGCGGTGGGCACACTCTCCCATGACCATATTCTTCCGCTCTATGACTTTGGTGAACAACGCCCCTGGTACTATCTGGTGATGCCTTTCGTCGAAGGGGGCACCTTACGCGACTATTTGCTCAAGCGGGAACGATTGACCCTGGAAGAAGCGGAAAGTTTTCTTTATCAGATTGCCTCAGCCTTACAGTACGCCCATGATCATGGCGTGGTCCATCGCGACGTCAAGCCCTCCAATATCCTCCTGCGGCCAGATGGGCACGCTTACCTGGTCGATTTTGGCCTGGCTAAGGCCAAACAGGAAGCAGAATCGCTCACCCACGTAGGCACAATGATAGGCACCCCCGAATATATGGCCCCGGAACAATCAAACGGCCAGAACGATTACCGCAGCGATATTTACTCGCTGGGCATCATTCTCTACCAGATGTTGACCGGACGCGTCCCATTTACAGCAGAATCACCCGTCGCCGTTTCTTTGAAACATATCCAGGCTCAGCCAGTGCCACCAGGAGAACTTAATCCCGAAATTCCACAAGTGGTAGAAGATGTTATCCTCAAAGCACTGGCTAAAGATCCCGACGACCGTTTTCAGCAAGCAAAAGCGCTCTCTCTGGCCTGCCGTAAAGCGATCTACCAGGAGCGGACGCGCAACCTGAATAGCATCATACCAATGAAGCAAACATCTCTAGACATAGAGCAAAGTGAACAACAAGTGGAAGACGCCAATACCATTACAACTCCTCCTGAGCCGGCAATTACTATTCCTCCACAGGGGCCACTTGAGGATATGGCCGATAAGCCGCCGCTTTTCCCTTTGGGGAACGATGCGCCGCCTTTTCCTTCTATGCCTGCTATCGGCAGAAAAAAATGGCGCGTTTATACAGTATTGATGATCACACTCTGTCTTATCTTGCTTGGCTCTCTGGCTCTCTCATTAGGAAGTGCCTGGCAAGCACAGGGCACTCCCCGGCTCACCCCCGAATCCCCTACTCCCACACAGACAACGCTCTCCTGGGAAACGGCCACCGCTATCTCTCGTATAAACATCCAGGCAACACTGGCTGCGCAGTCGCAGGCGCAGGCCACAGCAGGCATTACCGCAGCGATTGGGGCAGGAAAGGTGCTTTATGCTAATAGCATGACCAGCAACGGCGGCGGCTGGCTCGATGACGGCTCGCAATGCTATTTTTCTCCCCAGGGATACCATGTCCATACAGCTCTGACTCATACCGTTGCCTGGTGCTATTCTAATCAACAGCAGTATGCCGACGCCGTTATTACAGCGCAGGCGCGACTGTTACATGGCGATATTTATGGGCTGGTGTTCCGTCTTAATCCTGATAGCAAAGCCTTCTATGCTCTCGAACTCAATAGCTGGGGGGAGTACCGTTTTGTACGCGCCTTTGGAAGCAATCCGCTCACATGGCTGACATTGATCGACTGGACGCGCTCCAACGCCATCCTGAGTGGCTATGGCTATATCAATACGTTCCTGTTAGTAGCAACCGGCAACCATTTTCGCTTCTATATCAACAAGCAATTAATCGTTTCCGCCTTCACCGATAGCGGCTACCCAAGCGGCCTGGTCGGCTTTCTCGTGGGAGGCGATAGTACCGGGGGAACAGAAGCTGTTTTTAGTAATATGTGGATCTTCCAGAAATAGCCATTTTAGCTCCTTTGTAGCATCAAAAATCATCTCATACATGGAAAATTGTTCATGTTGTTTGTTCAGTTTGCTTCTGACAGACCACTTTGTAGGAAGATAAGAAGTCGAGCAGAAATGCTGTCAGGAAACAAATTTGCCTGATAGCTTGTTATTATATACGATGGACCGGAACGTTTTTAAAAGAGAGGTTTGCTTTTCATGAGTCTTGACACTACGGTCTCGCCGCTGTTCCCACAATCTAACCAAGCAGCAGCCATGCAGGTTGTTTACCTGGCTCTAGGCTCCAACCTGGGAGATAGGCGCGGGAACCTCGCAGCCGCATTACAACGTTTGCGCACAGCAATAGAGATAGATACAATTTCATCGGTATATGAAACTGAACCCGTCGGATATCTGGAACAGCCACGCTTTCTTAATATCGTTTGCAAGGGAAAAACTCGACTTTCTGCGCAAGAGCTTTTAAAAGCTGCAAAGGAAATAGAAGTGGCGATTGGACGGCAACCGTCCTTCCGCAATGGTCCGCGTCCCATTGATATCGACATTCTCCTCTATGACAATATACAGATGGAGCAGGAGGCGTTAACTATTCCACATCCGCGCATGAACGAGCGCGCTTTTGTACTGGTGCCGCTGGCGGAGATCGCGCCAGATGTGGTTGAGCCAATGAGCGGGAAAACAGCCCGGCAACTCTTAGAGACCATCTCGCAACAGGGCGTGAAAAAGCTCTCTCCCAGTTTGCGCATCTCCCTTGACCGCGACATCCAGAACGGGCATCCGGCGGTGCATGTACGGCTTGGACAAGCAGGGGTGGTCGGACTCAAAAAATCGCTTTTGATAGGGCAGCCGGAACACCAGCGCTGGTTTGACGCCACCTTTGACCTCTATGCCAATCTCAGCACAACCCAGGCGGGCGTGCATATGTCCCGCTTCAGTGATGTGCTGGAGGAAGTGTTAGAAGAGATGGCGGCTAGCACCTGGCCCAAGATCGAAATCCTGGCCGAAGCCCTTGCCAGAGCCATTGTCGAGCGCCAGAAGGTATCACAGGCAGAGGTGCATATTCGCACCGCCTACCCCTTGCAAAAATGGACCCCCGTCTCCGGTCGCCGGACGCAGGAGGTCTATGGATTGCTCGCCATCGCCGTCGCCACGCCACAAAGCAGCCGCCGCATCGTCGGCGTCGAAGTAGAGGGGATGGTTGCATGCCCATGCGCGCAAGATATGGTGTATTCCTTTGCCCGCTTGCGCTTGCAGGAAGAAGGCTTCCCCCAGGAGGCTATCGACAAGATGCTCAGCGTTACTCCGCTCGCAACGCATAACCAGCGAGGTCGCGCGACTTTACTCATCGGTACAGAGCAGGATATTGAGGCTGGCGACCTGATTGCCCTGGTTGAGAGCGCCATGAGTTCGGAAAACTACGCCCTGCTCAAGCGCCCCGACGAGCTCTACATCGTGAATAAGGCGCACGCGAACCCCCGTTTTGTCGAAGATGTCGTACGCGAAGTGTTGGACGCTATCGTCGATAAATATACCGAGTTGCCAGATGACACCTTTGTCTGGGTCCACCAGCGCAACGAAGAGACGATCCATAAGTACGATGTAGAAGCTGAAGGATGGGGCACATTGGGCGAGCTGCGGGCAGAGATTTTACAAAACGCAGTGATCGAGCATCATACTACGAAGGAAGAATGGCTCTCGCCCGCGACGGCTACGAGCAGATGAACATTCTTAATCTACGAGCGGGAAAACATTGTTCCCATCCTCTTAACAAGGGGGGTTCCGTCGTGCTATAATGCGGATATGTTACGATTTTGTACAACTACTGACTTTTTTTTGTAGATAGGTCAAGATACTTTGAACAGGGAGCGATTGTGGAGGGAGTTCTGCTAGATACGGCCCAGATTGCACGGGCAGCAGTAGATATTGCATCGGACAAAAAAGCTTCTGACGTCCTGCTACTGGACATCAGAGAGGTTACAACCATCGCCGATTACTTCGTCATCTGTAGCGGCAATAATCCGCGCCAGATCCAGGCTATCGCCGAGACCATTGACGAAGAGTTGGCAAAACAAGGTGCCAGGTTGCTGCACCGCGAGGGCAACGCCGATAATGGCTGGCTTCTGCTGGACTTCGGCGATATCATCGTGCATATATTCGGAACAAAAGAACGCGAATATTACCGATTAGAGCGCCTTTGGAGTGAAGCAAAGACGGTTGTATACCTGCAGTAATCGTATAGAAAAGGTGACGAAGATGACATTTTTTCGCAACCGCATGTTCCTGGAAGGCATTGCGCTTGGAGGCATTTGCGGCATTATCATCGGCTCCATCATTGCTTTTACTCTTGGAGAGAGCAGTATCGAGGCTATACGGAAAGTCATTAACGAAAGATTCCCGGGTCGGCGCCAACTGCCTTACAAATATCTTTCCCAGTAGTACAACATATTCGCCTGTAAACTTCAAACACTAACCCGGGAAGTGTCAGGCGAAACGCCATGCATTGGTCGCGATCTGCCAGATTGATGTATAAAAATTCGCAATAAAAGAGGTGGTACGTGAGGTATTTGGTAGTGTTGTGTCTTGTACTCTTTGTCATGAGCGTGACCATTTCTCACGCCTTCGCAACGTCGAAGCATGGTTGCGCTCCGCTCACTCCTCCGGCAGTTTCAGGCTCTCTGGCACAGCCTCCCCCTGTTCAGGGCCTGTTGTCAATCAATGAGGTGCTCATAACTTCCCGCTCACTCTGGGGCTGTCCCGATGCCGGAACTCCCTCACCAAATACTGATATGTGGGTCGAGATCTACAATCCCCAGGCTCAAGCGTTCGATCTTTTCTCGGTCCATACCACCATCGATAGCGGACCCAATAGCCAGCCGTTCTATTTTCCATTTGGCGCGGCCATTGCTCCCCATGCTTTTCTCGTCGTTTTTCCCCATAGCTCACAGTTATTCTCCAATACGGAGACGTCAACCCTGCGCCTGCTTATTGCCGGGGTCATTATTGACCAGATCACGGTTCCATCGCTGGGAGAAGACCAATCCTACGCTCGCGTCCCGGACGGCAGCAAGAGTTGGCAAATTACCAGCCAGCCCACCATCGACGCAAGCAATGACGCCAGCATCCCTACCCCTACTCCGCGATCTCATCGTAAAACAACCGGGCAGCCCACCAAAACAAGTACTAAGGGAAAGACGAGTAAAACTACAACAAACAATACATCAGATGGAACAAACCAACCGGCAGTGGTGAATGGCACGCAACCAACCTGGACGGCATTACAACTGCCCACTCCTACCGCTACGCCCCTCACACAGCCCATCCCCCCTGCGCCAACAGTTGTAACTCCGCCAGCGAATGATACTGGGAACGTTCCCCAAAAAATTCTGCTCACAACAGGAGCGGTAGTGCTACCTCTGCTGCTATTTTGCTGGCGGCGGATCTTTACAAAGAGAAAAAAGGAAACAGGCGGATGAGCAACCCTTATCCTTCACAAGCGTGTGTTTGCATGGTATCATGTGGATAAATACAATGTTATCGATACGGCTTGTCTGCAAGCGTTGACCAGGATTATTTGTTAGCCAGTATGGCACAATCGAGCAGAAGGGTACGATGATGAGCATCACAGAACATCCTCCACTCACAAGCGCCCCAGCGTATGAGCGTATGACGTCAGCCAGAAAGGTTGAAGTGGTACGCGATCTAGTGCAGCTACTTGGTGCCCGTTACGTGCTGCATTCATCGTATGATCTTACACTGTACGAGTATGATGCCTCAATTGATCGTGGCAAACCCGATATTGTCGTACTGCCAGCGACCAGCCAGGAGATCGCAGAGATCGTCAAAATAGCCGCTCGCTACCACGTTCCGGTGGTGCCTCGTGGCGCCGGCACAGGGCTGAGTGGCGGAGCGATCCCGATTTATGGCGGCATTGTGATCGTTTTCACCCGCATGAATCGCATCCTGGAAGTTGACTACGAGAACCTCTACGCCGTGATTCAACCAGGTCTGGTTAACCTTCACCTGAGCATGGCCCTTAACCCTCAGGGCTTCTACTACGTACCCGATCCTAGCAGCCAGCGATCCTGCACGATTGGGGGCAACGTGGGAGAAAACGCGGGCGGGCCGCATACGCTGCTCTCAGGCGTGACAACCAACCATGTGCTGGGTCTGGAGATTGTCACACCCGATGGAGAGATTATCGAGGTCGGAGGCCCGGCGATGGATACCCCCGGCTATGATCTGACAGGCTTACTGACCGGCTCCGAAGGCACGCTCTGCGTCGTCACCAAAATCATTGTCCGCATCGTTCACCTGCCAGAAACCGTCAAGACGATGATCGCGGTCTTCGATGAGATGGACGACGCCTCAAATACTGTCTCCGAGATCATCGCCAATGGCGTTATTCCTGCCGCTATCGAGATGATGGATCAGATGATCCTGCAAGCGGTGGAGGCCGATACCCACGCAGGCTACCCGATGGATGCGGCGTCTGTCCTGTTGATAGAGGCAGAGGGCATGCGCGAGGCGGTAGCAGAACAGATTGAACAGATCGTAAGCGTCTGTAACAAACATCACGCGCGGGTGGTACGTATCGCCGCCGACGAGACGGAGCGCCAGTTGCTCTGGGCCGGACGCAAGAATGCTTTCGGTGCGGTAGGACGAATCAGCCCCGAATTTTATGTACAGGATGGTGTTGTACCACGAACGCGACTCCCCTACGTATTGCGCCGCGTAAGCGAGATTTGCGCTCACTACAACCTCAAGGTGGGCAATGTCTTTCACGCGGGCGATGGCAACCTCCATCCCCTGATCCTTTTTGACTCACAAATTCCCGGCGAGGTCGAGCGCGTCCGGCAGGCGGGTCACGAAATCCTTCAGGTTTGCGCGGAGGTCGGCGGCTCGATTACAGGCGAACATGGGATCGGCGTAGAAAAGCAGGCAGAGATGGCGCTGATTTTTAACGAAGTTGATCTGCGCATCATGCAACAGGTACGCAAAGCCTGGAACCCCCAGGAACTCTTTAATCCTGGGAAACTCTTTCCTCTGCCTGGACGCTGCGCTGATATAAAACAACTGTAACAATACTGGAGTTTGTATGATGGGTGAGATTGAAGCACTGGCCACGTTGTTGCAAAATCATGTCCCGGCAGCTTCGCTAGTGACAGATACGAGCATTTTGCGCGATTACACGATAGACGGTGTCTTACCCCGCCTGATGGTCACACCCTCTAGCATTGACGACCTTGCACATGTCGTTGCCCTGGCCGATGAGCATAATCTCACAGTAACGGTGCGCGGTGGCGGCTCCTCGACGAACCTGGGCGGCCTGCCAGAACGCATTGATGTGTTAATCGAAACGCATAAATTGACTGCGCTACTAGAGCACGAAAGTCCCGACCTTACCTGTCATGTTGAGGCAGGCATCACCTTAGCCGATCTACAGGCCCGCCTGGCCACCAAAGGCCAGAGATTAGCTCTGGACCCCCCAAATGCCCAACAGGCTACGATTGGCGGCTTACTGGCCTCAAATGTCAGCGGCCCAAAACGTCTACGCTATGGCACCGCGCGCGACCTGGTCATCGGTCTGCGGGTAGTGCAAGCTAACGGCGAAATCTCACGCAGCGGCGGTCGCGTTGTCAAGAATGTCGCCGGGTACGATCTCAACAAACTCTACATCGGCTCGCTAGGAACGCTGGGCATCATCGTCGAAGCCAATTTCAAGCTTCATCCTCTCCCGGCTGCCGAACGGACGCTCCTGCTCACCTATACCAACGCGTCTGACGCCATGCAAACAGTTACGGCCATTCGCGGCTCTCTGCTGACGCCTGCCGCGTTAGAATTGATCGATGCCGGAGCTGCCAGCGATATGACGGACTTCTTTGGCCTGAATCTTCCAGGCAACGGTTATACGTTAGCAGTTAACTTCGAAGGCAGCTTCGCCTCCATTGATCGCCAGTTGAACGAGGCACGTCTGATGGCGCGCAAGTATAATGCTCTTATGGGCGAAGATCTGGCAGGAGAGGAGCAGGAACGTTTCTGGGGCGTTGTTCGCGAGCGCATGCAGGGTACGCTGACTTGCAAAGTCGCCATACTGGTATCTCAGATAGCACCATACCTCCAGCATGTTGAGCAAATCTGCCGACGCCATGAACTTGAAACTGCCATTGTAGCCCATGCTGGCAACGGTATCCTTTATATTGAGCTGCGCCCGGGCGACGCTGGACAACGCGTAGTCGAAGCGATAGCTGAACTGCGTCTCTACGCGCAAGAAGCAAGGGGTAGTCTGGTAGTTGAACGCTGCCCCGTTGATCTCAAACGCCGTATCAGCATCTGGGGTGACCCTGGGACGGATTTCCCCATGATGCAACGATTAAAACAGCAATTTGATCCAAAGGGAACTTTTGTGAAAGGGCGGTTTCTGGGAGGTTTGTGAGCAAAGAACATATGATCATTGTAACAGCGCAACCTGAATTTTCACAGGCTGCACTAGCTGAGATAGAGCGTCTGGATAAACAGTTCGTGTGCATTGAAGAATTCATACCGGGGATCACGCTAGGCAGTGCGCCTGATGTTCCTGTTTTGACGCAAAAAGCCGCAAAAGAACGACCAGTTTTTGTACGTCATCTTGCCCCTGTACAAACAGTTATTTCCCTGCATAATGATGAGCTAGACATCGGCACGATGGCAATTGCCATTGCTGCACTACCATCATTTGCCATGCTCGAACGTGGCGTACGCTTCGCAGTACAATCGCGCTTTGCGCAGACCGATAAAAATGCGGACAAGCATCCATACAGTACCGGCAAGTTGAACCAGGCGCTGGCAGAAGCTTTTACGGAGGAGACCAGGGCAATAGAATCGATCAAAAAGCCCCAAATTATCATCTCGATCCTCTGCACAAGCCATAAAAGCTATCTTGGCATCTCGCCCGCCGAAGCAAATCTGAGTAGCTGGCCCGGCGGAGCTCGCCATTATGCGCAAACGCCGGAGCAGATCAGCCGGGCAGAATTCAAGCTGCTGGAGGCGCTGGAAACATTCGATGTTGAGCTTCCTGCTCAGGGACATGCTCTTGACCTGGGTGCGGCTCCTGGAGGCTGGACACGCCTGCTGCTTGATGCAGGGTTGCAGGTCGTAGCTGTGGACCCGGCCCATCTCGATCCGCGCCTGGCAAAGCATAAACGCCTGCAACATTATTACGGCTATGCAGAGGGCTATCTTGAGGAGGCCCTGCACAAACATAGCCGATTTGATATAATTGTCAATGATATGCGGATGGATGCACGCGAGGCAGCGCGTTTACTGGTAAAAGCCTCCCGCAGCTTACGTCCAGATGGCTTTATCATCAGCACGCTCAAGTTGCCACATGCAACCAACACAATCAATCCTTTGGCGATCTTGAAGGAGGCAACATCCATACTAAGCAAGCGATACGGAGTTGTGCAGGCTCGTCAGCTTTTTCATAATCGGCAGGAAGTGACTATTTTTGCAGCACGGCCATTCTCGCTTAGAGATAACCATACACACTGATGGAGGTTGATATGTCTTCCGAGTCCAGACACTCACAAGCATTAGCGCCCGGGATCGTCGCTCCCACACACGGCCCATTGCAACGTCACACACATACCTATGATCTCATGCGCCAGTGCATCCACTGCGGCTTCTGTCTACCCACCTGCCCCACTTATGCAGTCCTGGGTGTAGAGATGGACTCGCCACGCGGACGGATTTATCAGATGCAGGCAGTAGCTGAAGGACGCCTTGAGATCTCTGAAGATTTCATCGAGCACATGTATTGTTGCGTCGGCTGTCGAGCATGCGAAACCGCCTGCCCATCCGGTGTGCAATTCGGCAAGCTGATCGAAGCCGCGCGCGAGCAGATCCAGCTCGCAGCGCCGACGGAGCAACTTGCTACCAACGAGCAACGCGCCGTAACTACGGCATCGCTCACCGAAACTCAACCTGCAATCAATATTATCGCCACGGGACTGCTGCGCCGCTTTTTCTTTGACCTGATGTTACCTTCACGTCTGGTCACTTCCCTGGTCTTCGCGGGCTTGAAGCTCTATCAACGCAGCGGATTACAGGCGCTTGCTCATCGGACAGGCGTACTGGACCTCATCAACAATCTTCCAACGCCATTTCAGGGCAAACTCCTGGTCCCTGAAGCCTTGATGGAGGCCGCTACAGGGGAACTGATACCCGAGCGCCTGCCAGAAATCACACCCGCTATCGGCCCCAGGCGTTACCGCGTCGGCTTTATTAGCGGCTGCATGATGGACCAGATTTTTCGCGACGTCAATGAAGCAAGCATCCGCGTGCTAACCGCGAATGGGTGCGAGGTTATTACGCCCCCTCAGCAGGGTTGTTGCGGAGCCTTGCATATTCACGCAGGTGAGGCTGCAAAGGGCAGAGCTTTAGCCCGTCATAACATCGATGTATTTGAGCAATACGACTGCGACGCCATCATTATCAATTCAGCAGGCTGTGGCTCAACGCTCAAAGAGTACGCCCACCTGCTCCTTGACGATCCCATCTACGCTCAACGGGCGAAAGCTTTTAGCGCGAAGGTCAAGGATATCAGCGAGTTCCTGGCAAGTATCGAATTGAATCGCGATATGGGCGAAGTCAAACGAACCGTAGCCTATCACGATGCCTGCCACCTTGTCCACGGACAAAAGATCAAACAGCAACCGCGCCAGCTCTTGAAAGCCATTCCTGGCCTCACCCTGGTCGATCTGAAAGAGTCCGACTGGTGCTGCGGCAGCGCAGGTATCTATAACATCACAAATCAGGAGATGGCTACTGAGCTCCTGGAACGCAAAATGAATAACATCATCGCGACCGGAGCGAGTATCATCGCGACCGGCAACCCGGGCTGTATGATGCAAATTGCAATGGGTATCCGTGAGCGCGGCCTGAAGATGACAGTCAAGCATCCCATAGAGCTACTCGACGAAGCCTATCGGGCCAACGGACTACACAGCGTAGCAGTAAGCAATGTTGCATCTAAACAGAAGCAACAACAGATGCTGCTATTTGGTATCGGTATTGGTATACTGATTGGTGCGCTAGCAGCAGGACGTCGCCGCCGCGACAAATGAGTGAGGAGAGGTTACCACTTATGTTGTTGGGAGCAGTTGTCTGAACTGCTCTACCACCCCTGGGAAGAAGGGACACATCAATTTCATAGGACTTCTCTCGAACATCCCGTGTTTTAACGAACCGAAAAGAGTAGGACCTCAATTTTGCCGAGCCTGCCACCCTCGCAGAGAGACCAGACGTCGTTTGCACCCATCCGCCTTCGCAGGCAGATTGGCACCTCACCTCAAAGATACTTCCTCATGCATGAAAACAAGCCGTACGATCATTAGGGCGGCTTAGCTGCACCTGTTACCAGGTGTCCACCTGCCGTCTATCTACCAGGTCTTCTACCTGGGATCTTGCTCTCACCAACGGAGAGGGGAAGAGTCATCTTGGGTGCGGCTTCGCGCTTAGATGCTTTCAGCGCTTATCCCTTCGTGACGTAGCTATCCAGCGGTGGAATTGGCATCCCAACTGGCACACCAGCGGTCACGCCATCTCGGTCCTCTCGTACTGAAGATGACGCCCCTCACTCTTCCTGCGCCCACGACGGATAGAGACCGAACTGTCTCGCGACGTTCTGAACCCAGCTCGCGTGCCGCTTTCATGGGCGAACAGCCCAACCCTTGGGACCTACTCCAGCCCCAGGATGCGACGAGCCGACATCGAGGTGCCAAACCTTGCCGTCGATGTGAACTCTTGGGCAAGATCAGCCTGTTATCCCCGGGGTAGCTTTTATCCGTTGAGCCACACTCCTTCCACTCGGGAATGTGGGATCACTAAGTCCGACTTTCGTCCCTGCTCGACCTGTCCGTCTTGCAGTCAAGCTCCCTTCTGCCTTTACACTCTCTGCGGGTGGTGTCCATTCACCCTGAGGGAACCTTTGAGCGCCTCCGTTACTCTTTGGGAGGCGACCGCCCCAGTCAAACTACCCACCTGGCCCTGTCTGGCTGCCCGATCAGGGTCCAGCCATGAGAGACAACACCATACGAGAGTGGTATTTCACCGCTGCCTCCCCCACCCCCACAAGGATGGGTTCTTCGGCTCCCACCTATCCTACGCACGCATCGTCTCGCCTCCAGGCCAAGCTGTAGTAAAGCTCCACGGGGTCTTTTTGTCCTGTCGTGGGTAACCCGTATCTTCACGGGTACTTCAATTTCGCCGAGTCCCCTGTTGAGACAGTGCTCAAGTCGTTACTCCTTTCGTGCGGGTCGGAACTTACCCGACAAGGAATTTCGCTACCTTAGGACCGTTATAGTTACGGCCGCCGTTCACCGGGGCTTAGATTCGCGGCTACGCTCACCGCTCCTCGTAACCTTCCGGCACTGGGCAGGAGTCAGCCCCTATACTTCCGCTTGCGCGTTCGCAGAGACCTGTGTTTTTGGTAAACAGTCGCTTGAGCCGATTGCTTGCACCCCCCTCGCCCCCCCAAAGGAAAGCTACTAGGGTCCCCCTTCTTCCAAAGGTACGGGGTCAATTTGCCGAGTTCCTTAACAGAGGGTCGCTCGTTCACCTGGGGAGATGTCCCCCTGCCCACCAGTGTCGGTTTGCGGTACGGGCACAGCTTGCTCTGGCTAGAGGCTTTTCTTGGCGGCCTGGGGGCCGATGACTTCCGCCCTCTTGCGAGGACTCGGTGCTGTCGTCATGCTCGGGCGACCCGGATTTTCCTGGGTCACGCACTTCGCGCAGCACGCCCATCCTGTCCAATTGATGGGTTCACCTTCCCTACCGCGTCCCCCCCTCGCTCATCACGAGCCGCTGTGGTGCAGGACTATCTTACCTGCTCTCCATCGCCTACGACCTTACGTCCTCGGCTTAGGTCCCGACTGACCCTGGGACGTCTGACGTTGCCCAGGAACCCTCAGGCTTTCGGTGTGTCTGGTTCTCACAGACATGACGCTACTCATTCCGGCATTCGCACTTCTTTTCCCTCCACCAGTCCTCACGGTCTGGCTTCTCTGGTATGCAAGAACGCTCCCCTACCATCACACCCTCGCGGATGTGATCCACGGCTTCGGTCCGATGCTTGAGCCTCGCTACGTTGTCGGTGCCCGCGCACTCGACCAGTGAGCTATTACGCACTCTTTCAATGGTGGCTGCTTCTAAGCCAACATCCTGGCTGTTTTTGCGCACGAACTCCCTTTGACACTGAGCATCGAGTTAGAGACCTTAGCCGGTGGTCTGGGCTGTTTCCCTTTCGACGACGAAGCTTAGCCCCCGCCGTCTCACTCACAGGCATGCTGTCCTGGCATTCGCAGTTTGGTTGGGGTTGGTAACCAGCACTTGGCCCCTAGCCCATCCAGCGCTCTACCTCCAGGATAGTTTCCTCCTGTGGCTGTACCTCAATACATTTCGGGGAGAACCAGCTATCTCCATGTTCGGTTGGCATTTCACCCCTATCCACAACTCCTCCCCCAGTTTTGCAACACTGGTGGGTGCGAGCCTCGACGACGTTTCACCGTCGCTTCACTCTGGTCATGGATAGCTCACATGGTTTCGGGTCGCATCGCCGCCACCGCGCCTTGTTCAGACTCGGTTCCCCTCTGGCTCCCCCTCTTTACCGAGGGTTAACCTGCGACGACGATGCACTCGCCGGATCATTCTACAAAAGGCACGCCATCAGCCCTTAGTGCCCCATGGGCACAGTGGCCTCTGACTGCTGGTGCGTACGGGGGTTCAGGGTCTCTTTCATCCCCCTCTCGGGGTGCTTTTCACCTTTCCCTCACGGTACTTGTTCACTATCGGTCGCCAAACGTATTGAGCCTTGGAGGGTGGTCCCCCCGGCTTCCCACAAGATTTCGCGTGTCTCGTGGTACTCAGGAT
>DASRHT010000019.1:0-39458 GCA_035650355.1 Ktedonobacteraceae bacterium | reverse complement strand
TCGGGCTGTGATCCCGCCGTGACAACTTTTGGCTCTGTTGTCACGTAGTTATATATAGAGCTCTGTTTAGCCGCATCCCAACCCTGGTGAGCCTGCAAAATCTTTTTGCGGTCTGTGGATGTGAAGCGATATATTGTGGAGCTTTGTCTATTTATCTATGCAATATATCTTAACAACTCATGTGCTGTTTGCTATAATGGGAAAGTTTATAAAATTGTAGAGCCGTGATATTGAAGAGCTAATAGATGATACTATGAGAGAATTTGAGATTGGCAAAGTGATCTTGCTTGTTGACAGCGACGAGACGAGCGCTTTACTGCTGATGCAACAGATTTCGCGCGAGCGAGCGTATCGCGTCTTTCATGCTTCCGATAGCTATGCAGCCTTGAAATTTACTCAGTATTTCAAGCCTCACCTCTTCATCCTGGGGCATTGTTTGCCTTCCCTCAATGGTATCGAACTGTACGATAGGCTGCGTCTGCGTAAAGAACTCCGGGGTATCCCCGCCCTTTTGATGGGTCAGCCTCCCCTCCCTTATGCTGAGATGACCCCGCGCAAGATTGTGGGGGCATGCAAGCCCCTTGATTTCTCCGATCTCCTGCAAAAAATCGATATGCTCCTTCGTAGTAATAGTACGTTATAAATTTTCTGCCTTCCTCCTCGTCACCCCTCAGGGTTTCTCAAACGTCGCTGCACGCTTTGACTCCTCGCGCCTTCGGCGCTCACAGGGAGGTGCTGGCTGTGGGCTGCGCCCACAGCCAGCACCTCCCTCTCGAACGGCTCGCTTGCGAGCCGTTCTGTCTGAAAAGACCACTTTTGAGAAGCCCTGTCACCCCCTTCCAATTTGCTTGACAACGCAGTTTTTATCTGTTATATCACAAATATATGACTCACCTGTCATGTTTTGCGGGGCCAGCGTCCAGGAGGAGAATATGGATTACATCTTCTCCTGTTTGTTTGATATACCAGTTTCTTGTGCGTCGCTGTCAAGGCTGATCTTCTAGTGCTGCTCGTTCAGCAGGAGGGTACGAGGATGTCCCCGCAGCTCAAACGTTTCGCTTTGTTGTCTTGTATGCTTGCTTTGCTCGCCTGGAGTCTCTTCCTGGGCGCCCCTGCGACTGCGCGTGCCGCCGCTGGTACATGGCAGAGCTTTGTTTTCATCAGTCCGGCAGGGAATCACCCATTTTTTGTCTATACGCCGGTAAATTATCATCCTGGCACGCCTGTTCCTATGGTGGTGATGCTGCATGGCTGTTTGCAAACGCCCGGCGACCTGGCGGCGGGCACGCAGATGGATGATCTGGCGGATCAGCAACGCTTTATTGTTGTGTATCCGCAGCAAACGGTGGCCTTCAATGCCTCATCCTGCTGGAACTGGTTCTTGCCTGTGGACCAGGTACGTGGCTCCGGCGAGCCTTCGGTGATCGCGGGCATCACTCAGTTTGTGGAGCAGACAACCTCGCAGTGGACGATAGATGCACGACGCATCTACGTCACGGGAATATCGGCGGGCGCGGCTATGAGCGTGATCATGGGAGCGACCTATCCCGATATCTACGCGGCCATCGGCGTTCATTCGGGGACCGAGTATCAGGCATCGGTAAGCCCTTTCACTGCTGGCTCGGTGCTGCTATTTGGCGGGCCAAATCCTTCGGGGCAGGGGCAGGCGGCCTTCAATGCAATGGGGAGCAATGCCCGCGTTGTGCCGACGATTGTTTTTCACGGCACGAGCGATAACGTAGTCGCCCCTATCAATGGTGATCAGGCGGTGCAGCAGTGGATGACGACCGATAGGCTGGCCTCCAGCGGCTCGTATAATGCCAGCTTCGGCAGCCCCAGTAGCGTGACCAATGGGCAGGTACCGGGCGGACATGCCTTCAAAGTGAGGCGCTGGAATGATGCGAATGGCAGGGAGATTCAAGAATACTGGACGATAAACGGCATGGGGCACGCCTGGTCCGGTGGTAGCACCGCAGGCTCTTTTACCGATCCGCAAGGGCCGAGCGCGACCCAGGCCATGTACACCTTCTTCATCAATCACCCGATGCCATGATCATAAATTGAGGGTGTATCTGATGCTCGATGCTCTCACCTTCTCTTGACTCAGCGTCGCGCGGCTTCGCCGCGCAAAAGGGGAGAGGTGTTGCAGAATATGCGCTTCGCGCATATTCTGCAACACCTCTCCCGGAAAGTGAGCGCCATAGGCGCGGGCACGCAGGAGCAACGAGAATCAAGCACTATTTGAGGATGTTCGGCGCTTGTGTGATACTGGCATAAAACAAGAGAAGCGACGCTTAGACATCTGAGCATCGCTTCTTGCGTTCAGGAAAAAGTTACTCGCCCTGGATTGCCGAATAGCCTGATCGTCCATTGAAGTTGTACAGGTTCTCGGTCTTGATGAAGTCATAACCGGCCTCGTGGACGCGCTGTAGTAGAGAGACGATTTTGTCGTGGGTGATCGTCTGATTGGGCTGAGGCGCCATAAAGCGGCAACGCCAGTGGTCGGTGCAGAAGGTCTCGGATAGTCCTTCCGGCCAGACCTTTGCTCCACGGTTGGTAATCATTTTCAGTTCCAGGCCGTCGCCGTTAACCCGTTTAAAGGCTTCGCCCAGCTCGTCGGCGGTTCCGCTGTGCCAGTCGAGAAAGACATCGACGCCCACCAGCTCTTTCTTCTCGGCAGGCAGGTTATTGCTCCGGGGCCTGCTCAGAATGTGCTTGGGGGCGGAACTGTAATTGGCGGGTTTGAGCGTCTTGGGTTGTTGACCCAGGCGATTGATGATGGCCTCGGCAAATTCGGTGGTGCTGACCTTCTGTTTGCTCACGCCTTCAGCGAAAATGTCGTAGGTGTGAATGCCGTCCTCAAGCGTGCGCAGCCAGGCGTTGTGGACGAGGGCGGCAACATCCGGTTGACCGATGTGGACCAGCATCATCACTGCGCCGAGCAGCAGGCCGGAGGGGTTGGCGATATTCTGGCCTGCGCGGCGCGGCGCCGAGCCGTGAATGGCCTCGAACATGGCGCAACGATCACCAATGTTGGCCGAGCCTGCCAGGCCGACCGAACCCGCGATCTGGGCGGCGACATCCGAGAGAATATCTCCATACAGATTGGGCAGGACCACCACGTCAAAGGCTTCCGGCGTGTCCGCCAGCTTGGCCGAGCCAATATCGACGATCCATGTTTCACTGGTGATATCGGGATACTCTTCCGCGAGCTCGTTAAACACGCGATGAAATAGACCGTCGGTCAACTTCATGATATTGTCTTTGATAAAGCAGGTAACTTTTTTACGGTTATTGCTTCTAGCGTACTCAAAGGCGTAACGTACAATTTTCTCACTACCGGGACGACTGATCAATTTAAGACTTTGCACCATATCATGGGTCTGGCGATACTCAATGCCAGTATAGAGGTCTTCTTCGTTTTCGCGAATAATAACCACATCCATGTTAGGATTCTTGGTATCAACATAGGGGTAGTAGGAAACACAGGGGCGTACGTTGGCGTAGAGTTCAAAGACTGTGCGGACAGTAACATTTAAGCTCTTATAGCCTCCCCCTTGAGGTGTTGTGATGGGAGCTTTGAGGAACACCTTTGTGCGCCGCAGCGATTCCCATGCGCTCGGTTCTATCCCTGAACTGATACCGCGCAGATACACTTTCTCGCCTACTTCAATTTCTTCGACGTCGATGTGCGCGCCCGCGGCTCTGATGATCTTGAGAGTGGCGGCCATGATCTCCGGCCCGATGCCATCTCCATAGGCGACTGTGATCGGTACATTTTGTGCCATGCGTTTGCCTCTACGATTCGATTTTCTCGAATGACTGAATTTTTAACTGACTCAGTGTAGCATAGTAACGCCAACACTCACAAGGGTCTATGAGAGTGTTCGCGTGGGAACGGTGGTAGACTCCACGCGCCCAATACTCCCGCGGCACCAGCGGTATTGGTGGTGGAGGCGCGGCTCTCGCGCTATCCTTCTTGGCTTGCTATGCAGACGGCCAACGCCGCTCTCGCGGCTAGCTTCGCTCAGGCCGTCTGTAATGAATAGCTTGATAGCTCGATGTACCACCATAGTACCACATTTTGCGCAAACTCTACCAGATTAGCGTTCCTCCACTCAAAAAGAGGCTAGCCCATATTGCGTGCTATAATCTATCTGAGTGACTATCTAGCGAGATTGCAGAGTTCGCCAAAGCCCTGCTATGCTCCCGCACAAACAAGAATTTCTCCGGTCCAGAGTGCAAGCGCAAAGCGGCAGCACGCGAACCATCATAGTTATCAACGAAGGGATGCTTGAAAAAATGCTGATGCGTAATCTTGGTCGAACGCCATTACAGGTCGCGGCGCTCTGCCTGGGCGGCAATGTATTTGGTTGGACCTGCGATGAACCAACCTCCTTCGCGGTACTTGACGCCTACGTTCACGGCGGCGGTAACTTTATTGATACGGCAGACACCTATTCGACCTGGGTGAGCGGGCATGTTGGAGGCGAGTCCGAGGCTATCATGGGCAACTGGATGGCGCAACGCAAAAATCGCGAGCGCGTGGTTATCGCGACGAAGGTGGGGAGCCGCATGAACAACGATCCCAACCAGCAGGGCCTCTCGCGTCGCCACATTATGCAATCGTGCGAGAACTCGCTGCGTCGTCTCCAGACCGATTATATCGACCTCTATCAGGCTCACATCGACGACCAGGACACGCCGCTTGAAGAAACCTTGCAAGCGTTCAACGACCTGGTGCAACAGGGCAAAGTTCGCTATATTGGCGCGTCCAACTATTCCTCCTCGCGACTGGCTGACGCGCTGAAGATCAGTCAGCAGCACGGCTATGCGCGCTACGAGAGCTTGCAGCCGCCGTACAGCCTGGCGAACCGTGAAGCATACGAGAAAGAGCTGGAGCCGCTCTGCCGCGAGCAGGGGATTGGCGTCATCACTTACTCTTCGCTGGCAAGCGGCTTTCTGACGGGGAAATACGGTCAGAATAAAGATATGCCGCCCACGCCGCGCGCACAGAATATCCAGCGTCGTTACATGAACGAGAAGGGCTTCAAGCTGCTTGATGAGCTTGAGCGCATAGCCGCCTCGCAGAAAGCGACAATGGGGCAGGTAGCTCTGGCCTGGATTATTGCTCGCCCAGGCATTACCGCCCCCATTGCCAGCGCCACCTCCGTCGAACAGACTCGCGAACTGCTCGGAGCATTGGATCTACACCTGAGCGATGAGGCGCTGGCGGAGCTTGATAAAGCGAGTGCGTGGAGATAAAAATGTGATTCTGTAGGGCAGTTTTTACATCTGTCCTACAATTTTTCTCTTAAAGGGTGCTATTTTTTTTCGTCATCTCATGGTATGATGAAGCTAGTGCTGATTAAGATAGAGGTCAAGAGGAGGAAGTATGGAAGGCAACGGTGGAACAGAGCGTAACCAGAAGATCATCGAGCATCTTCAGGAGGCATGGCAATCTCTTCAAGTCACTTCCTCAGCAGAGGTTGCACGTATCTCTGAGTTTATCCTCGGCCTTCAGGAACCGTATAAAAGCGCAGCAATGAAGGTAATCGCGGAACATGTGGTCAGTACTATGAATCTTCACCTCTTGGCTTTAATGGCAACGTTTCAAAGTAATGCTCAACAAGAAGATATCCTTCTTGAAGATTGTCAGGAAACGTTTGAACAGATTTTGCCTGAAGCTTTCCATGTTATTAGCGATATAAACAGGTATATCTGCGTCCAGTCTTTTGATAATCTGGTTGCATTAAGCAATATCACGGGGAGCTTACAAACGCTCAGCAATACTACTTCAGCAGAAGAGGCGCAAAGCTGGTTGTATGAACTTCCCGGTATGTATTACCGTCAACTGAAGCAAGAGCAGTTCATAGCAAAAGACTTCATTGACTGGACTCAAGGAGAAAAGCTTGTAACCTTTGAGCAGACCATTCCAGTCGAGCTACCTGTAAATCGGTGCAACCTTTCACTTTCTATTAAGCCCGAGAATATTCATATCCAGGGGACAGCAGCATAGAGGTTAGGGATGATGGCGGCTAGTAATTCAGATGATCAAAACAGGACAGAAGATGATAATCCATCTCATAGCGCGGGAGGACTTTTCCCCCTTCCTTTTGAGATACAACTCCAAAACGCTTTTCCCGTGGAAATAATCGCTAGACTATTTCCTGTTACTGTATCTGAAAATCACGTTTTAATACCAAATCTGAACATCAGTCTTGATAACGTGCAAGTGGATGAAGAGCATATTCAGGCCCAGGTTGTGCTAAAAATAAACGTAAGTTTTCCGACCGAGCCGCGCTTATTTGAAATTTCATTTGGCTTACTTGGCATCTTTACCTATACAGCATCTTACACGCCAGAGATGGTTCGTTCCTATTTAGAAAAGGGCTCGTTAAGCGTTTTATTGCCCTTTGCACGCGAACTGCTCGCCAGCCTTTGTCAACGAATGCAGGTGCCTATTCTCCTTATACCAATGCTACCAATTGCACCTTTACAATCAGACGGGTAATAAATTAGGGAAAAGTTGAGATAGGAATGACACTTATACCGGCTCCGGGGAGCCGGGAAATGCAGGATGCGCTTGCGAATCGACATGTGAAGATAATCGTCGATATTCTTCTCCAATGCGTAGCAGATGACTTTTTTATACTTGTGTCGCAGTTTTTGAAAAAACATGGACAAAACACATCGACCGGCTTTCTCGAAGATTTGCAGGCGCTAAGGCTTTATAGCCAGAGGCGACTAGATGAACAAGGTCAATTTATTCATGTTTCCCAATCTGATGAGATTTGCAAAGCCCTTGAAGGGCTGTATAATGGAACACAAATTGCCGTCAATTTTCGCAGGGGTGCCATCGCTGAGCTGCTTGCATACGAACTAGTTCGTTCTCGCTGTCAGGATAACGAGTGCCAGGGCAATCATCGCTTTATCAAGCGATCAAATCGATACGAGAGTGATCAGGTTGATGTTGCCGTTCTTTCCGAGATATATGTTGAGGGATATACTTGTAAGCTCAAATCTACTGGTATTATGTCTGAGGATTGTACAAATCTTTCGACATTATCAGAAGTAGCCGATGAATTGGGCTATCTGGTGCATGTTGGGGCTATATGTTTCGACAATAGCAAGATGATACGACAAAGGCTGAGGCGCTTTCCTGCAACGGAAATGATTATGCCTTATGGTCTTGATAATCTCTCTCGTTTGAGAAAGAGCCTATTTGAGGAATTCATAGATTGAGAAACGGAAGAGTAGCCATGTCAACATCACATAACACCACCCCAATTGGCGTGCTCGTAATGGCTTATGGCACGCCAGCCGGACCCGACAAGATCGAAGCGTATTACACGCATGTACGGCGCGGGCATCGCCCGCCGCCGGAACTGCTGGCCGAGCTGCAGCAGCGTTACCAGGCTATCGGGGGCAGTTCGCCACTGCTCGAACATACTCG
Source organism: Ktedonobacteraceae bacterium (assembly GCA_035650355.1). GTDB lineage: Bacteria > Chloroflexota > Ktedonobacteria > Ktedonobacterales > Ktedonobacteraceae > DASRHT01. The sequence continues at coordinate 32,002 of DASRHT010000019.1, read as the reverse complement.
CGCGCAGGCCAATGGCATTCAGGCGGCGCTAGATCAAATGGAGCCGGGCAGGTTTCGTGTGGCGCTCGGCATGAAGCATGCCCCACCATTTATTGAGGATGGCGTCGCTGAACTGGTGAAGAGCGGCGCGCAACGCATTATCGGACTGGTACTGGCTCCCCACTATTCGTCGATGAGCGTGGGCGAGTATACCGCTCGCGCGCAGGCGGCCTGCCCGTCTGGAGTGAAGCTCACGGTGATTAAGGATTGGCATCTTGCGCCTGGCTATATCGAGTTTCTGGCCGCGCAGGTTCGAGAGACGCGCGACGCTTTGATTGCCACGACCGGCATTATGGCCGATAGCATCGAGGTCTTATTTACCGCCCATAGCCTGCCCACGCGTATCCTCGATATAGGTGATCCCTACCCGCAGCAGTTGCGCGAAACCGCCGAGGCGGTGGCGGATCGCGCGGGCCTCTCTCGCTGGTCGATTGCCTGGCAGAGCGCCGGACGCACGACGGAGACCTGGATCGGTCCCAGCCTGCTGGATGTGCTACCCGAATTAGCCGCTCAAGGGGTGAAAGGCGTGGTTGTCTGCCCGGCTGGCTTTGTCTCCGAGCACCTGGAGATCCTCTATGATCTGGATATCGAAGCGAAGCAGCTCGCCGATAAGCTAGGGTTGGCTTTTGCCCGTACGGCTCTGCCCCACGACGATCCAGAGTTTTTTGCTACGCTGGCCGACGTGATTCGTTCCCATTTGAGGGACGCTAATGTCTGAGCCGTTGCGGGTCGCTGTTATCGGCGGCGGGATTGCAGGATTGTCCGCCGCCTATTATCTCACGCGACATAACGAGAATAGCCCGCTGCACATCACACTGATCGAGGCCGACGGACGTCTGGGCGGTAAGATCAGTACGGAACCGTTCGCCGATATGCCACTTGATCGTGGACCGGATGCCTTCCTTGCGCGCGTTCCCTGGGTGACAAAGCTCTGCCGCGCACTGGGCATGGAAAATGAACTTATCGCTCCGGCGACCGGCAAAACGTGGATCTGGACCAGGGGACGGTTGCGTGAGCTGCCGGAGGGGCTGGTCTTTGGCATCCCCACCAGGATATTGCCGATTGCTCGTTCCGGCATCCTCTCTCCCTGGGGCGTGATGCGGGCCGGGCTTGATCTGGCGCTGCCACGAACCAGCCTGCCAGAAGATCCCTCTGTGGCTCAGGTCGTCGGCTCACGTTTCGGCAGTGAAGCGGTCGAGCGGCTGGTCGAGCCATTGCTGGGCGGCATCCACGCCGGACGAGCCGACCGGCTGAGCCTGGCTGCTGTTGCCCCTCATTTAGTAGCGGCCACACAGCAACATCGCAGCCTGATCGCGGGCCTGAGAATGCAGCGCGCGCCTGCTAATACGAGCGATGCCGCCATCTTTCTCTCGCTCTCCGGCGGCCTTGAGCGACTGGTTGAGCGTATCAGGGAGGAGCTGCGCGACGTTGATGTGCAGTTGAATAATCCCGCTACATCTATCACGCGACGGCAGGATGGCCGTTACTGTATCAAATGCGCCAACGGGCCGGACGTGCTAGCTGATGGGATTGTGCTCGGCGCTCCGGCATGGGAGGCTGCGAATATGCTACAGAACAGCGTACCGGAGGCGGCATCTGAGTTGAGGGCGGTGCAGTATTCCTCCGTCGCGGTAGTCATGCTTGGCTACGCGCCTTCGGCCTTTCCGCGTCCGCTGGATGGCAGCGGCTTCCTCGCGCCGCGCGTCGATAACCATCTGCATACGGCCTGCTCCTGGGCCACCAACAAATGGCCTGAGCTGCGTCGTTCCGGCCTGATCATTTTGCGCTGCTCCACAGGCCGCCTGGGCGATGACCGACCCATGAAGCTTGACGACGATGAACTGGTGAAACGGCTGCATGGCGAGCTGGTCGAGGCAATGGGAGTACAGGCATATCCAGTCAAAACGCGCGTTGCTCGCTGGGAACGTTCCTTTGCGCAATATGAGCCGGGGCATAAGGCCCGTATCGCGCGCGTCGAGGCAAAACTGGCAGAGCTGCCCGGCATCATTCTCGCAGGCTCGGCCTATCACGGCTCCGGCCTCGCCGCCTGCGTCCACGATGGCGAACTTGCGGCAACACAGATGCAAACGTACCTGCATAATCGGGCCGCGCTGTAGGGGCAGACAACCGCCAGGATTGCCTCTACCTTCCCACACGAACGGCTGTAGGGGCAGGGCTTGCCCCTGCCCTGTTCCCCTGCCCTTCTTTTTGCCTGATCTGTTTCCTTGACATGTTCCCATGAAGCATGGACACTATAAGTAGATAAAATGCAGAGTTAGTGATATCAGGAACGTACTTCGACGCTGCCGACCGTAAGGGCAGGGCTTGCCCCTGCCCTGCTAGCGCAGTAGCTCCCCGATTCATTGTGGGAGTGTTGGAACGCGGAAGGTTTCAAGGTACATGCCATCAACGACCAGAGCAGCAACAAAACTTCTTATCCCCGGGTACACCGTGCTGGCCCTTGCATTGATTGGCGCGGCTGTATGCATCATTTTCTTAAATCAGCAGTACCCGCAAGATCTGGCAGGGCACTATTTTGGAGATGTCACTGTGACTATCAACAAAAACGAGCCTCTCGGAGTCAGCCATTTCGCGCCAGGGTTGACGGATTCAAATACAAGTCTTTTTGATCCCTGGGATACCAATAGTCATGCGGCGGTTCAGCGCGCATTGGGGTTGATCGGACAGGGGATATCTTTTGTGAACGTCCATATGATGGCCTGGGGCGCGGACGATCCCTGGCCCGACCCATCGAAGAGCGAGCCGGACAACTGGGGGTCGCTGGACAGGAAAATGCAGGTTGCCCTGCGCACAAACACAACGCCCGTACTCACCCTTTGCGAGGCCCCCTGGTGGATGAAGGGTCGCCTCAATGCCGATGGCACCACAACGCTCCTTACCAGCAGCGATGATTTCGCCCCCATTGCCTATGACTCCCGTATCCTTGACAACAAAATGGACGCCTGGCTCAAGCTGGTCCGGCGCGTGGCCGAACGCTATATGGTCGCGCCCTACCACGTTCGCTACTTCCAGGTGTGGAACGAGTTCAAAGGCTACTACAATCCCATCACAAACAATTGGGATGCCAGCGCATCGGCGGGGGATCCTCGTGGGCCTAATGCTAAACATGGATATACCTACATGTACAACCGCGTCTATACCATGCTCAAGCAGGTGGCGAGCGAGCTTGGCATTGATCCGGCAACCATCAAAGTCGGCGGTCCCTACGCGACGATTGATACCCGTTCCTCGCTAGCCCAGAGCTTCCCCTCGCGGTTCGTCCGACCCTATGGCGTCTTTGATCAAAGAAGTCTGGATGCCGTTACCTCCTGGCTGAAATATAAGGTTGGCGCGGAATTTATCACGATTGATGGCGACATTGCCAACGACGATAATATCGTGCAGGCCGATGCTTTCACTGCTGCGAACAAATTCGCAGATATGGTGCATTGGATTCGCTCCCTTGATAATAGCCTCTATCCAGGAGCCGCAACGCTCCCTATCTGGTGGGCTGAATGGTACGCCGAACCGTATGCGTTGCCAGCTAATGCAAGCAATAACGCCTTGAAGACCTATGCCATGATGAAGTTGCTGAAAGCGGGGGGCGCGGTTGTCCTGGCCTGGGATAGCTCGTCGCTCTGGACCTCTACAGCCAGCGTGAACGGTGGTCGTCCGCTGGACTGGTATTACTCTTACAAGGCATTCAAAGATTACTTTGGCCCTGGCACCGTCATTTACAATACAAACGTGTCATCCACTCGCGTTGAAGCGTTAGCCTCTACCCAGAAAACGATGCTGGTGAACAAGACGAATAGCGCGCTCACAGTGGTCGTTGACGATACGAGCGTGCCCCTCGCCCCCTACGGTGTGCGCGTGATCGATACTCTGTAACGCATTGACATTTTCCTTCTGCTTTCTGTATGCTTCCTTTGAAAGGATAAGCTTTTCCATTCTAAATAGTCATCCCCCAGGGCAGGGGCTAGCCCTGCCCCTACATCGACATACCGGAAACCACAAAAATGTCGTACCAACCCGATTCGATTGCTGTGGCGACGTGATTGATCGCGTCCAATTTATTGCTGTGTCTATCGATAGAGACTGCCCTGCCTGGAAAGGTGGTGATGTGCCAGCGTGAAGAGATAAAGGGTCAAATGGCCGATAGTTTTAGCTATGGAGAGGGCAAATTACCTGTTTTACGTAAAAGGGGAACGTGTACTTATGGGGCAGATAAAGCAAACGCAAGAGCTGGATGTGCCGGGGTGGAGGGAGGAGCGCGTCAAGGGATCGTTTCTCAGTAGGGTCGTCAAGTTAATCAAGCCTGGAGATGTGCAAAGCGTCCTGTTGCCGCTCGGCGCTTTCATGTTATGGCTATTTTCGCTCCAGGCCGTGCATGTGCGCCAGATGAACGATCTGGGGCTGGTTTCGGTGTTACCAATGGCAAATATTGTTGCGCTGGTGGTTCTTACCACCAGTTTTTGCCTGTTGTTACAGCGACCAGTGTGGCGCGTGCCGTTGATCATGCTGCATGTCGGCCTGCTGATCCTGATGCTCTATGGCGTCACAACGCTGGTGGAGGAGGCTACGCGCTTTAGCATCGTCTATCGTCATAACGGGTACACCGAGTTTATTATGCGCACCGGCACGGTTAATCCCTACCTGGACGCGTATTTTAGCTGGCCTGGCTTCTTTATCTTGAGCGCATTTGTCACACAGATAACCGGCTATCATGATATCCTGAGCCTGGCAGCCTGGGCGCCCGCGTTTTTCAACCTGCTCTACCTCGCGCCGATGTATATGATTTTTACAGCGGCGACCAGTGATAAGCGCCTCGTCTGGCTTGGAATCTGGTTCTTCTATCTCTCCAACTGGATCGGGCAGGACTACTTTTCGCCTCAGGGACTCGACTTTTTCATGTACCTTGTGATCATTGCTATCCTGGTAACATGGTTCAGAGTCTCCCCCGTGGCTCGTTTACAGCCTCTGGCTCCGGTGAACGATGGACGGCTCCGCCGTTTTTCCCGCGCCATCTTCACCTGGTTAACCGTATCCGACCCGCTCGCTCCCCCCACGACGCGCAAGCAGCGCATAGCCTTGATCGCCTGTGTGCTGGTCATCTTTGCCTTTGTGGTGTATAGCCACCCCTTGACGCCGTTCCTGGTGCTTGCCTCTGTGACCGCGCTGGTAGTTTTCCGCCGCTGCTCCCTCTGGTGGCTGCCAATTGTGATGGCGGTAATGACGTTTGCATGGATTTACTTCATGGCGCAGGTGTTTGTCGCCGGTCATAGCGGGACGATCTTCGATGGCTTCGGCCAGATCAGCAACAATCTGGGGGCCAGCGTGACGAGCCGCGTCGTTGGCGATCCAGAGCATACCTTTATTGTCCAGTTGCGCATTGTGATGACCATGCTTATCTGGGGATTGGCGCTCTTTGGCGGCATTCGTCGCCTGATCGAAGGCCATCGCGATGCAACCTATGTGCTGCTGGCGCTGGCTCCGTTCCCTTTGATTGTGGTGCAGTCGTATGGCGGCGAGGCGTTTTTGCGCATCTACCTCTTTGCGCTGCCACTGATGGCCTTTTTCGCCGCTGCGCTCTTCTATCCCACATCTCCTCGCGGAAGGTCGCACTGGGCAAGCCTGGGTCTGGTTGCCATGTCCCTGGTGTTGCTGGCGGGCTTTCTCTTTACCCGCTACGGCAATGAGCGCATGGATTATAAGACCAACCAGGAGCTTGCAGGCATGCATTATCTCTACAGCATCGCGACTCCTGGCTCGATGCTTGTACAGGCATGGGATGGCGCCGCCTGGGAGTTTCAGGGCATGGATATATACGACCACTATACCCTGTCGGATACCCAATCGCTGGCGGATGCAGTGGGCAGAGTCGATGTGGATACGCTGACGCAGTTTATCGAGAAAATGAGGCGCAAAGGTGCGAACGCCTACGTGTTTTTCACCCGCAGCGACGAAGCAACCTTTGAAGCCAATTCACAGGAGCCGCCGGGAACGCTGATCCGCTTTGTGAATGCCTTGCAGGCTTCTGGACAGTTCAGGCTGGTGTATGCCAACCAGGATGCGGAAGTTCTTCAGTTCGTGGGTGATACAACAGGAGGGAGACGCTGATGCGAACATTTGTGTGGCCGATAGTAGTGATTGTCTCGACTTATCTGGTTGGCCTGGTGACCTTTATGTTTCCCGCAGCGACGGTGCGCCCGCTGCTGGTGTTGTGGTTTCTCGTCGTCTGCCCAGGAATAGTCGTGGTGCGTTTCTTGCGCCTGCGCTCGCCCGCCGCCGAGTGGGCGCTGATCGTGGCGCTGAGCCTGGTCATCGATGGCATAGTCGCCGGTATCCAGCTCTACTCCGGCAGGTGGTCGCCGTTCGCCACCATGGTGATCCTGATGATGTTTTGCTCCGTGGGGGTCAGCATCTACCTGTTTACAACGTTGATGGCCCTCTTTAAGAGCGGGCGCATTGTTCCAGTACCCATCAACCGGGGACGAGTTCGCCAGTAACATCGTCACTCCTTTTGAAGATTGTGTCTCCTTATACTGAGATAAGAGTCATCACTGTATAAGGGGACACATTGCTTATTACATTAAAGATATATTAGCACAAGTTTAGCCTATACTTAATGTTTTTATTGTTGACTTGCAATATTCAACCAGTTCAGGTATCGTATAAATGCGCCGGTAAACCGGCGAGATTGTGAAGTAGATAGTGTAATAATCTAAACACCCTGTTGTTTTCGTATTGAGTAGGAGAAGGAGTATAACGATGACGTTTGCAAATATGGTTCTGGCAGACATTTCTTTAACCGCCATTCTCTGGTGGTTGCTTGTTGGTTTGGTTGCAGGCTTTCTGGCGAGCGTGGTGATGCGCGGTGGCGGCTACGGTATTGTTGGCGATATCATTGTCGGTATTGTTGGTGCATTTATCGGCGGTTTCCTCGCCAGCTTGCTCGGCCTCGGCGCGAGCGGCCTGATCGGGACTATCATCATCGCCTTTATTGGCGCCTGTATCCTGATCGCGATCTTGCGCGTCGTTTCTCGCGGCACAGCCACTCGTCGTCCGCTATAAGATTGATCTCGTAAAACGGAAAGCAGACAACAATGGAGGCATCATGCGATGCCTCCGTTATTTATTGTTCTTTCCCCCTACTTAAAAGCGGTTGTAAGCTTGCAGTGTCATAAGCGCGTCGATGGTCATCCATCCTCGCCACTCCAGACCCGCAGCCGGCGTCCAGGCGAGCCAGTTGATCGGCCAGCCGCCATCCTCTGTCTGTGCGGCTGCTAGATGGTCTAAATGAGCCTCAATGACGTTATCGGCAAAGAGTTGACGGGCCAGGCTGGAGGGACGAGGCGCAAAGTTGAGCGGCGAATGCGTATCGGTTTCCGCCATCCTGACGGGGTCAATGGCGACCAGCTTCTGCTCCAGGATCTTCTGGCCGACGTGCGCAAATGCCTGTTCCGCGCGCGCTCTATCGGGGGCAAAGTCCAGGAAGGGCAGCACTGCACGCATCTCATACGAGCTGGTTGTCTCAAGTGCGGCGATTTGACGCCAGCAGTACTCGGTGGCTCTGTCCAGCCAGGGATGCCGTACCTGATGTTTGTGCAGCAGCGCGGCAATAGCGGCGGTAGGGTTGAGCGAGGCTGGCGGTTGCTCATTTGTCTCCCACCAGGGAGCGTGTGGATAGGCCGTAGCTTCGGCCAGCACGAAGGGAACGCCGCCCGCCGTGGTGGTGATCGTGAGCAGGTAATCACAAATTTGCTGGACCATTGGCTCCGTAAAGGCGTTGATCTCGTCAAGTATCCCCAGCGCCACCCAGGTTGGCATCGGCAGGCTCACCGGACCCCGTAGATCGGGTTCGAGCGCATTGCCAAAACCGCCATCAGGATTTTGATACGGGCGAAGCGCAGCCAGGACGGCCTGAGCCTCTCCTTTGAGGAACTGGTAACTGAAACGATGGCGGTCAAGCAAACGGGCTGTGCGCCAGATGAAATCGGTTGCCTTCGCGAGATCGGGCTTATTTGGCATCGCTGACATTTCTCCTTCTCCTATGTTTTCTTCGTTTGCGAACTTTCTTTATGAGAGCAGTATAAGGTAGAATGTGGCTAGAATCGGTCCTATTTGAGCATTTTTAGAAGGAAAGATCGTTCGATGTATTCGCCCGTGACGCGTCTCCTGACCGTGCTTGATCTGCTTCAGGCTCGTCCAAGCATTACCGCGAGCGAACTGGCGCAACGCCTGGAGGTCAATGCACGCAGTGCCCGCCGTTATATTACTATGCTGCAGGATCTTGGCATTCCGGTCGAGGCTGAGCGGGGACGCTACGGCGGATATCGGCTGCGTCCAGGCTTTAAGTTGCCTCCTTTGATGTGGACGGAAGAGGAAGCCCTGGCGGTTACGCTCGGATTGCAGACTGTGCAACAACTCGGATTGACGAGCGCGGTCCCCGCCGTTGTGAGCGCGCTGGCGAAAGTTGAGCGCGTGTTGCCGCTGGCCCTGCGCGCGCGCATGCAGGCTGTGCAGGAGGCCGTTACCCTTGATCTGCCACCGTCTTCAGCCGCCTCCCTGACAGAACATATCGTGACGCTGAGTACAGCCACCCAGCAGAAACAGCGCGTGTGGTTGCGTTACCAGACGAAAGCAGGCGCGCGAACGGAGCGGGAGCTGGATTGCTATGGTCTGGTCTACCATAGTGGACGCTGGTATGCCGTTGGTTACTGTCATTTACGTGAAGCTATACGCGTGTTTCGCCTGGATCATATCCTGCGTATCGAGCTACGCGAAGAACGCTTTCAACGTCCGCAGGAGTTCGATTGTTTCGCCTACGCGCTGCAAGAGTTTGCTGCTATCCCTTCGCGCTGGCTGGCTGAGGTGTTGCTGGACGCCTCTCTCGAAGCCGTGCGTCTACTGGTACCCGCCGGATTCGCGACGTTAGAGGAGACGCCAGAGGGTGTGCTGCTGCGAGCCTACGACGATGACTTAGATCACCTGGCGCGCTTCCTTGTAAACCTGGGCTGCCCTTTTCTGATCCTGCAACCGTCGGAACTGCTCGCCGCTATGCAGCGGCTGAGTGAGGAGATCGTTGCTATGGTGGCAAAAGCGCAGCAATATCAGCTCCGCTTACCCTCCTGATGGGACGAGATCATCAATGGGTTCGCCCCATCTCTCCCTGTTCATCGCGATATGGTACAATATGGGTAATCAGTCAAACCAGTGTATTCCGCGCTTCAACGTCGCAGTCGCGGTGTGGGGGCAGGCAACCGCATCGGTGGGCAACCGGTAGGGGCAGGGCTGGCCCCTGCCCAACTCCCTGCTTCATCGTGGGGGTTGCCCCTACATAGTATGAGGAGACTTTTTCCGCATGATTGAGCAGAAACCGGGCCAGCAGGGCGGTATAGAACAGGGCACCCTTTTTGATAAAGCAGAACTAGAACGGTTGAGCGTCAACCGTTCGCAGTGGGAAGCGACGACCGTGAAAAAGTCGGTGGAGCGCATCCCCGAACGCGATAATCTCGTCACCACCTCCAGCGTCCCCATCAATCGGCTCTACACGCCAGAAGATAATGCCGCGCTCGACTACAGCCGCGATATCGGTTTGCCTGGCGAATATCCCTATACCCGTGGCGTGCAGCCGACCATGTATCGCGCGCGCCCCTGGACCATGCGCATGTTCGCGGGCTTCGGCACGGCAGAGGATACCAACTCCCGCTTCAAATATCTGTTAAAGCAGGGCCAGACCGGCCTCTCGACAGCATTCGACATGGCGACGCTCTACGGCTACGATACTGACCATCCGATGGCGGCTGGCGAGTTCGGCAAGTGCGGCGTGGCCGTCTCATCGCTGGCCGATATGGAGATCCTCTTCGCCGACCTGCCGCTGGATAAAATCACCACCTCCATGACGATCAATAGCCCCGCCTCCGGCATCTGGGCCATGTATATCGCTAATGCCGAGAAGCAGGGCTTCAAGATGGAGCAGCTAGGTGGCACGCTCCAGAATGACATTCTGAAAGAATATATCGCGCAAAAAGAATTTCTCTTCCCACCCGAACCGTCGATGCGCCTGGTTGTAGACACGATTGAGTTTGGCACGCGCCATATGCCGCGCTGGAATACTATCAGCATCAGCGGCTACCATATCCGCGAAGCGGGCGCGACGGCGGTGCAGGAGCTGGCCTTCACCATCGCCGACGGCTTGGCGTACGTCAATGCTGCGCTGGAACGCGGTCTAAAGATCGATGAATTCGCGCCGCGTCTCTCCTTCTTCTTCGACGTGCATAACGACTTCTTTGAAGAGATTGCCAAGTTCCGCGCTGGCCGGCGTCTCTGGGCCAAACTGATGCGCGAACGCTACGGGGCGAAGGACCCGCGCTCGTGGATGATGCGCTGCCACGCCCAGACCGCTGGCGTCTCATTGACGGCTCAGCAGGCGGAGAACAATATCGTACGTACAGCCATCCAGGCGTTAGCAGCAACATTGGGCGGCACCAACTCGCTGCACACCAACTCGCTCGACGAGGCGCTGGCCCTGCCCACCGAAAAAGCCGCCTTGATCGCGTTGCGTACGCAGCAGATCATCGCCAGCGAGAGCGGCATCGTCAACACCGTTGATCCGCTCGGCGGCTCCTACTTCGTCGAGGCGCTGACCGACGAGACCGAGCGCGCGGCTATGGACTATATCAACCGCATCGACGCCCTGGGCGGCGTGCTCGCTTGCATCCAGAACGGCTTCTTCCAGCGGGAAATCGCCGAATCGGCTTACCGCTACCAGCAGGAGATCGACCTGCATAAGCGTACCATCGTCGGCGTCAATGATTACATCATCGAAGAGAACATCAAGGTTCCCACGCTCTACGTTGACTACGCGGGCCAGGAGAAGCACATTGAGCGCCTCAACAGCATTCGTCGCGAACGCAACCAGCTCGCCGTTCAGCGCGCCCTCGATAACCTGCGCCGCGCCGCCGAAGGCAACGAGAATACCATGCCCGCGCTGATCGAAGCCGCCAAAGCCTACGCCACCCTCGGCGAGATGATGGACGTCTTCCGCGCCGTCTTCGGTGACTACATGGAACCGGCGGTGTTCTAACTGAAACGTATCTCATGCATAGGGGGCTGAGCAAGGGCAAGCGCGAGGCCCCTTCTCTCATTATTCCTCTTATGCCCATTACCCCTCTATCTGGCCTGATCTGGATCATCATTGACACAGGCTGAACTTCGTCGTAATTTGGGAATGGTCGGAGATATGCGTTTTTCAATGTGAAACGTTTGATGCTCACTATAGCTTTGTGTGAAAGGAGTCATACTTATGAATATATCCTGGCCCATTCTCTTGTTAGCCTGTGGTATGTTGATCGCCGTAGTTCTCATTTTGGTCCTGCCAATTCCGCGATCTCAAACAAGGGCGAATACACCGGCTAGCCGCAGGTCAACGCCTGTCATGTTCCGCGATGATGATCGGTACTGGTATGGAGGCATCTTTTACAACAATCCCGACGATCCTGATGTGTTTGTCCCCAAACGCTACGGTATAGGCTGGACCGTGAATCTCGGCCATCCTCGGGGCAGGCTGTTTATGACTGCGCTGCTATTGTTGCCCCTGGTGATGCTTATCCTTACCATCCTCATTGCTGGCCCGACCCCTATTGGATGTCATCCGTCTGGATGTCACCCGTTTCCATAAAAATGGAGAATATACTCAATGCGTGAAAAACCAAATGTTGTAGAGGACCACCTTATCGCCTGTTTGCAGGAGCAGTACGGCATTGCCACCACCATGCTTGAATTTCTGCCCCTGGGCCTGGATTATGACGCGGGGGTCTATCGTGTGGTGGGCGAGGATGGCAACTGCTATTTGCTCAAAATCAAAACTGGTTCGCTTTACGAGCCTGGCTATCTCGTCTCGCGCTATCTCAGGGAGCAGGGGATTACATCTGTGGTCGCACCCATCCCTACGAAAAGCGATAGCCTGTGGACGCAGGTGGGAACGTGGACCGCGCTGGTATTTCCTTTCATCGAGGGTGATACCAGTTGGACAGGCATGACGGCCCAACAGTGGCAGGAAGCGGGCCGCGCCCTCAAGCAGATTCACCAGGTTGTGCTGCCCGCCGAAGGATTTGAGGACGTGCGCCAAGAAACCTTTGACCCGAGCGAGTACAGCCGCTGGTTGCGCTCCTTTGATGCTCAGCATGCGCACACCGAAGGGAAAAATGCTGCGGAACGGATCATTCTCTCCGACTGGGTCATGTACCGCGACATAATTCACACGGCGGCAGCCTCCCTGGAGAAGCTAGGGGCGGCGCTTCAGCAACGGTCAGGGCCATACGTTATCTGTCACGCCGACCTGCACGCCAGCAACCTGTTACGCACGCAGGATGGTCGTGTGTTTGTCATCGATTGGGATGACGTGAAAATGGCTCCCAAAGAGCGCGACTTCATCTTTGCCAGGGAACTGCGAGCGGACGGTCCATCCTGGGACAGGACAACGCCCTTTTTCCAGGGCTACGGGGAGACAGAAATTGATTGGGGCGCGCTCACCTACTATCTCTGGGAGCGGGCCGCGCAAGACCTGATCTCATTTACCACCAGCGTCTTTTTCGAGGAGCAGTGGAACGAAGAGACCAGAATGGAGTCCGCCCGTATTTTTCACACCATCCTGCCAGACGGAGAAGCCATCACGGCAGCCCTTGCCGCTGCGACCCATCTCCCTCCAGAGCTAGCCGTTCCCTGATATAAGCCCGCGCATAGAGCCTGTCACCATCCTCGCATGCAAAACGTGGCTACTGAAAGGATGAAGAGAAATGGCATAAGTAGGACCAGGGGAAACGAGGCGCTATTATTGGCGTCTAATGAATGCCCGAGCCAGGCGGATCTCATCGTACGAATACGCATCGCCCAGCAGATCTTTGATCGGCTTGAGCATACCATCTCCGGTTTGCTGAAAGGCGTCCGCAATGATCTTATAGCGCGCCAGGGAGATGATGCGCTCAAGCTCAACGGGTTCGCCTGCCTCTATGAGCATACAGAGATGGTCGCAAATGGTGGTGGTTCTGAGACCGCGCTCTCTGGCAATCTCGCCTATGCCCAATCCCTGTTGATACAGTTCCAGGGTACGCAGGTGCGTCGGACCAGGTGTAGTGGGCGTTACTGGAGGTGGGATGCCGTTTCTCACCCTCTCGGCTTCGGGCAACGGGAGATCCATATTCAGGTCATGTTCCTCGCAAAAGGCTCGAATCTCGCTGGAGAAGATGACGTAGTATGCCTCAAGCTTGCGGCTGCCCACACCAGGGATGCACGCAAAATTCTCCTGACTGCCAGGACGATAGATTGCCATAGCGTGCAGGCTGGTATCGGGAAAGACCACGTAGGGCGGCACACCCTGCTCGTCAGCCAGACGCTTGCGCAGGGTACGCAGGCGCTGAAAGAGCGTCACCGCCAGCGGGTCCATAGCCTCGGGTGTGGGAGCGATAGCCATCGCGGCACCAGCCCCCTTTTCGGGGAGCGCCTTCTCGACCATTCTGGGTATCTGAACGGTGCGCTGCCCACGCAATATCTCCAGGGATTGCGCGTTCAACCGCAGCACCGGCATGCCGTCGGCGCTTGTAATGAGCAGCCCCTGTTGCACCAGCGCACGCCCAAATTGTTGCCACTCGTCGGCGCTATATTCTCTGCCAATGCCATATGTCGAGAGCTGATCATGCTGATAATCGCGTATCTTTTGAGTATTCGCGCCCCGCAGGATATCTATGATATGGCGCATGCCGAAACGTTCTTTTACTCTCGCCACACACGATAAAAACTTCTGGGCATCGATGGTGCGATCCTCCATCACCACCGGACGTGTACAGTTGTCGCAATTGCCACAGTTTGCCCGTTGCCACGCTTCACCAAAATAACCCAGCAGCACCTGGCGACGACAATTGCTGCTATCGGCATATGCTACGACCTGCTGGATCTGCTGCGTAGCAACGAGCTGCTCCTGCTCGCTCGTTTTCTGAGCAATGACATACTCGATCTTCGTCCGGTCACTATAATTGAAAAAGAGGATGCATTGGGCGGGCAACCCATCACGGCCAGCGCGCCCTGATTCCTGATAATAGCCCTCAAGGTTGCGCGGTAGATCAAAATGAATCACCATCCGCACATCCGGCTTTGCAATACCCATTCCAAAGGCTATCGTCGCCACCAGCACATTGACATCATCGCGAATGAAGCGGCTCTGGTTCTCCGTTCGCTGCTCGTTGCTCATCCCGGCATGATATGGCAGTGCCTGAATCCTCGCACGCTCCAGATACAGCGCCAGATCATCAACATTTTTGCGGCTGTGGCAATAGATGATCACCGGCTCGCCTGCATGCTGGCGTAGCAATTGCACCAGTTCGTTATACGAGCCGCGATCTTTGTAGCGCACCTCGTAATAGAGGTTGGGACGATTAAAGCTGGCGATGTGGACATAAGGCTGGCGCAATCGAAGCTGGGCAATGATATCGTCGCGCACGCGTTCGGTGGCTGTCGCGGTCAGCCCTAGCATGGGAGTTTGCGGGTAACGCGCCCGTAAATGGCCCAGCCGCCGGTACTCGGGCCGAAAATCGTGTCCCCATTCGCTGACGCAATGCGCCTCATCAACGGCCAGCAGAGACAGCCCGACTTGCTGTTGCGCCTGATCCAGTAGCGAGAGGAAGCTCTCACTCATCAGACGTTCCGGCGCGACATAGAGCAGCTTCACCTCGCCGCTCGCAGCGGCCCGCTCTCTCCTGGCGCGCTCTATGGCGCTAAGCGAACTATTGGCAAAAGTAGCCGGGATGCCATTGGCGGCCAGACGGTCCACCTGGTCCTGCATCAGCGCAATCAACGGCGAAACGACAATGGTCAGCCCTGGCAAAAGTAACGCGGGCAATTGATAGATCAGCGATTTGCCGCCGCCGGTCGGCATCAAGACCAGCGAATCGCGCCCGGCCAGAACCTGGTCAACTACCTGTCGCTGACCCGGCAAAAACGCCTCATACCCAAAATACTGTTTTAGCGCGTGATCTATGATATCCAACATCAACAAATCCTTTACAAAATCTCGCCAATTGTACCGCATATTCGTCGATGGAACAATAGATCAAAGCGGGACATTTGCCTAGAAGAAGCCGGGACGAATTATCATAGCCACCTGATCATACATCAAACTCACTCATGATATGAATCAGGCGCAACCGCCATGCGTTAACCGATGCTACTACCGTTTCTCGTTCCTGATTTTTGGGGAAGAGCTGTTCTACCAGCTTGATAAAATCGAGCATCGCCTGTAAGAGGTCTTCTACTTCTTCCATAGTAAGCAACATTTGTACTTCTTTTGTTTCTGATGCTAGTTGCGCCCCTAATCTTCTATGGATCTGCTGTAAGGTTTGAAGGCGTTTTGCATTCTTTGCAGATACAGGAGCTTTTTGCAAATACTTGCAATAGGCCCATACCACTTGATTTATCCCCTCCAAATCGGTAATCGCAAACGGAACTTGTGGAACCGGCCCTCCTGGATACTCGCTCATACGCTATTCCTCTTCACACTTCTCTGGCTGTTGACGCCCTGCCTGGATAATTTATGCTAAATCGTACTACGGTAGGAGCTTTTTCCTTCTTCCAGCCCCCATGTAGGCATCTCCATGAGGCGAATCACTTCCCCATGTTTTCCCTCCTCAAGCAGTTTAAGCAAATATTGCGCACTCCGCTCCATGCGTGCAGTAATGATGGCATGTCTTGCCACTGCCGCAACCCCATAGAGCCCTTGATACGCCGCTTGCTCTTGTAATGCTTGCTGTTCTCTGAACCTAGCTATCTCGCTTTCAGCCATGATAATGACGTCCTTTCCTTGTGTGCTATTGTCCCTTATTCTTTCTTATGGTATTCTTCAACCTAAAGATTAACTTTCTAGCAGAATTTAAGGAACGCTCATATAGGAGCGTAATTAAGCCTTTTCACATGTAGGAATTATGATCCAATAGGTACATAACAAAAGTTGGGGGGACAAAGATGCAGTACCATCATGGAAAAACAATAAAAGAGCACAGAATAGCGAAAAAAATGACATTAGCGCAATTGGCCTCTAAATGGCCGTCTAAGGAAATCGGAGTTAACATTCGCTATGTGCAGGATGTAGAAGCGGGGAACAAGCAAATAGTTAACATGGAAACTTTACGCAAACTCGCGTCTCTTCTAGATATCCCATTATGGAAATTAGGGCTAAGCGAGTATGATCCATTTCACGAAAAAGACATTTTACTACATCCTTTTATAGATATGAATAGCCTATTCGAGCTTATAGAAAACATATGGTATATCAGATTAAATATGCCCAGCGATATCACGGAGAAGAAAATCATCTCCTTGTCAAATACATTTAATAATCTGGTAAAAGACAATTCGAGGCTTTTAAAAAATAGTGATTTCTTGGTGTTATATGCGCAGGTAAAAAGGTTGCAAGAAGTTGTCTATACCGAACAGCATAATTATGAGATGTCTTTAAAATGTAGCCTTGACATGCTAGACCTGGCAAAGCAATCAGGAGACACTGTATCCGAATGTCTAGCGATGACAAGAATAGGGGTAGAATTACTGAGAAACGAAGATCGCAATGCTTTAGATTACTTGGAGCAAGCTAGGGATTTATCATTTAGCACAGCTTCAAAAGAAGTAGCCGCTTACAGTTATTCGTTTCTGGCAAGAGGGTATGCAACATTTGGAGACGAAAAAAGATTTTTACAAGCGGTTAATACTGCCATTGCATTGGCAGATAACATGAAAGGCTTACCTGTAGTAACGAAAGATTACGTTTTTCATGCCTTTAGTGCTGTATTAGAGGAGAAATCAAACGGTTTGATATCACTGGGAAGAGGGAAAGACGCACTCAATGAATTATGCGAAATAGATTTGGAGATTGCAAAAGAAGGTAATACATATCTAAAAATGTGGATGCCTTTAGACTACGCACAGAGCTTTACGCTGATGGGCGAAATAGAAACAAGCGTTAAATGGTTGGAGATCTTTTATGCTAGCATAAAAGATTTTAAATCAGCAAGACTACATAGTACTGTAGAAAAGCATCTATCCCTTCTAGAAGAATCAGGTTATGCGAATTTGTCAGCCGTAAAAAGCTTTAAAGACAAGTATCATGAAGAAGTGAATAATAACCTCTCCTCAAAGTAAATCACAATCTTTTACAGTTTCTCTTCTCCATTTTTTGATTTCGTCAATGGAGATAGTATCGCCGTGGTAGACATAAAGATACTGCTGTATCTCTTCGTCAGAAATTTCTTCCGGTATTAATGATAAAGCACCTGAATCATACCAGATAAACCTATCCGCTTGTAAATGCCAGTTCGGCGGGTTGTCTTGACTCCTCATGGAAACCCTCTGCGCTGAATTTTTTAAAAAACATGTTCTAATGAATGTCATTTTACCATAGAGTTAAGACTAAAAACTAGTTTTGATACTATCACATCATCTAAGGTTTCCTTGCGGGCAGCTAAACATTTGCAATCGCCCCCTCCAAAATTCTATAGTGCGTATATTGCAGAGCGAACGACTAAACAGAGCAGAGGAGGCATGTTTATGTATAGCCCTCAAGTGGGGGAGCCACTGACCGCCCTGGATACCCCGTCGATGATTGTCGATCTCAACTTGATGGAGGCCAACATCGCGCGTCTAAAGGAGCGGCTGCGGCAGAGCAAGGTCAACATCAGGCCGCATCTCAAGACGGTCAAAAGTCCCGATCTGGCCCGCATTCTGATCGCGGCTGGCGCTATCGGCGGCTGCGTCGCCAAAGTGAGCGAGGCTGAGGTGATGGCTCAGACAGGCATCGAGGACCTGTTGATTACCAGCGAGATTGTAGGCAAACCCAAGCTGGCTCGCCTGGTAGAGCTGGCGCGCCACCATCCAAAGGTAAAGACGGTGGTGGATAGCGAAGTCGGAGCCAGGGCGCTAAACCAGGCCATGCAGGAGGCTCAGCTTCACATTAATGTCCTGATAGAGCTCAACGTTGGGCAAAATCGCTGTGGCATCCAGCCGGGAGAGCCTGCGCTCAAGCTGGCAAAGCTGATCGCGACAGAACTGCCTCACCTGCACCTCGTTGGCGTTCAGGGCTACGAAGGCCACCTGCAACATCTCCACGATCAGGCCGAGCGTGAGCAAAGCTGCCGCGCCTGCATGAAGTTGCTCACCGATACGGCTAACTTGCTGAGAGACGCGGGGATGCCAATCGAGACCGTGACCACTGGCGGGACGGGCACCATCGAGGTATGCGCCCACTACGAAGGCGTGACCGAGGTGCAGCCCGGCTCCTTTATTTTTATGGATACCGATTATCGCAACGCCATCGGCTCAGATTATGCCAACGCGCTGACAATCCTCTCGACCGTCATCAGCCGACCCGCTCCTCAGAGAGCCGTGGTTGACGCAGGCTTCAAGTCGCTCTCCACCGATAGCGGGATGCCCGAAGCGGAAGGGCTGCCAGCCGTCAAGTATCGTCCAGGCGGTGATGAGCATGGCATCTTGAGCTGGGAGGATAATACCATCAATCTGGCAATTGGAGACCGAATCAAGCTGATCCCCAGCCACATTGATACGACCATCAACCT
Organism: Ktedonobacteraceae bacterium; assembly: GCA_035650355.1. Classification (GTDB taxonomy): domain Bacteria; phylum Chloroflexota; class Ktedonobacteria; order Ktedonobacterales; family Ktedonobacteraceae; genus DASRHT01. Next base: position 13,346 of record DASRHT010000019.1, on the reverse strand, counting down.
GCACGATTACTATTACGCCTATCGCGATGGCAGGATCGAGGCGATCTGGCCTGTTGCGACTAGAGGAAAAGTCCAGTAAATATTTTTGCCGTTATGTACATTGCAGCTAACTATCCCGCTTATCCACGGAGGTACCCTCGTGAACCAGATAACATCCATTGCCCCCGAGCGGCTCAGAGCCTTTTTCCATCCACGCAGCATCGCCCTGGTTGGCGCAACTGATCGCTCCCGCTGGTCTCTCAGCACCTTCTTCAACCTGAAAAACTTCAACTTCCCCGGTCCCGTTTATTGCATCAACCCGAATTACGAGCAAATTCATGGCGAACCTGCTTTTAAGCGCCTGAGCGATCTGCCCGAGCGGGTCGATATGGCCTATGTCATGGTGCCGACGCGTCAGGTGTATCCCATCGTTGAAGAGGCTGCGGCGCTAGGCATTCGCAATCTCGTCGTCCTGACGGCAGGCTTTAGCGAAACGGGGGAGCAGGGCCGCCAGCTTGAGCAGCAAATTATGCAATTCGCGCAAAAGCACGATATCGTCATCCTGGGACCCAACGGCAACGGCTTTGTGAACGTTGTCGATCAGACTATGCCGTATGGATTGCCTCTGACGCCTCCAATGACGAAGGGACCGGTCGGGATCGTGCTGCAAAGCGGCGCGCTGGTGAGTGTCGTGATTGCGCTGGCACAGGCGCGTCACGTTGGCATGAGCCTGCTGGTCTCGATGGGCAATGAGACGATGCTCTCCGCCACGGATATGATCAATTATTTCATCGAAGATGATGCAACGCGAGTGATAGCCGTGTTCCTGGAATCGATTCGCCAGCCCGAGGTCTTCCGCCAGGTTGCGCTCAAGGCTCTAGAATATAAAAAGCCGATTGTCGCGCTTAAAGTCGGCAAAAGCGAGGTCGGGGCGCGTGCAGCAATGGCGCATACGGGGGCGCTGGTCGGCAATGACGCGGCCAACGACGCGCTTTTCAAGCAGACGGGCATTATTCGCGTTGACTCGCTGGAAGATTTGATCATTACTGCTGGTCTGCTCGGCTATAACCCGTCGCTGCCTGGCCGCCGGGCGGGCATCGTCACGCCCTCGGGCGGAGCCTGCGATATTCTCTCCGACCGCGCGCACGATGTGGGGATCGAATTGCCCGAGTTCTCTCCCGATACCACTCGGCGTTTGCAGCAAATCTTGCCTGATTTCTCCACCATCCACAACCCGCTTGACGTGACCGGTTACATTGTCATTGACCGTACATTGCAACAACGATCATTAGAGGTGGTGATGAAAGACCCTGGCTTCGATTTCACCATCTTTGTCAGCGAGCCGCTGCGTGTTGAGCCAGCTCCTCCCCTGCTCGAACCGCTTTTAGAGTACTATGATAGCTTCGGCGAAACCCTCCGCAATGCGCCTCGTCCCGTGGTGATGATGTCCAATACCAGCATCGACCTGACCCCCTTTGGACGCAGCATGGCCGACCGCCTGGGCATTCATTATGTAGGCGGGATGGAACATGGCATGAAGGCGCTGGGCAAGGCGCTATGGTGGCATGAAATTGTAGCCCGGGCAGGCGAACGTCCACAACAGCAGGAAGCGGTCCCCGTTATTACGCTGAACGAAAAGCCTTCGGGGAGCTGGCCCGAATACAAAGTGCGCGAGTTTTTGCAGGCGCATGGCGTCCCGGTGGCGCCGGGGAAGCTGGCTACTGATGAAGAGGAGGCGGTCGCAGCCGCTCAAGCGTTCGGTTTCCCGGTGGCGCTGAAAGTCCAGTCAAGCGAAATCCTGCATAAAAGCGATATCGGCGGCGTATTGCTCAATCTTGCGTCGGCAGACGAGGTGCGGCAGGGCTTTCGCGCTATCATGCGCAGCGCCAACGCGCAAACGCTGACCAGGCCCGTCGATGGCATCCTGGTAAGTCCGATGCGCCCGGCTGGCATCGAGCTACTTGTCGGCGTGATCCAGGACCCGCTCTGGGGACAGGTGCTGGCCGTTGGTCTGGGCGGCATTCTAGTCGAAGTGCTGAAGGATACCAGCATACGCGTCCTGCCGGTGCGGCGCGAGGAGGTCAAGGAGATGCTGCTTGAACTCCAGGGAGCGGCGCTTTTCCGCGGAGTACGTGGGCAAGCGCCGGTAAATATGGATGCGCTGGCGGACAACATTTTTCGAGTAGCCCAAATTTCTCAGGGATTAAAAGATAACCTTGAATCCCTGGAAATTAATCCTTTTTTGCTTTATAATTCTCATTTGGAAGCATTAGATGCACTGATGACGTGGAAGCAGAAATAACAGGGAATTACGCCAACAATTCCATCCTGCTGATCGCAGAACAGACTTGCTACGTCTGGAGCATTCCTCGATTACATACTGGTCAGGTAGCATGGGGGCAACACACCAGAAGCTCGTACTGGTGTGTGATGTTACGCAGTAAGGTCAAGACTCGTAAGAGGAGGTTTAATTTGAACCGCGTTACTAGCAAGATTATCAAGACTGGCTTCTTGGCAGCCCTACTCGTTCTTACTTTGACAGTTGTTACCAGTTTCGCCGTTTTTGCACAGGGCCGTGATGAAGGGAGTCAGGCCCAGGCAACGTTGAGACATATGCCACATGGAGCAGCAGTTCTGTTCTGGTCCCCGATGACCCATACATTGACGGTAACCACTATTGTGTCCGGCTTGCAGGATAATAGCAGCCACCCGGCCCACATTCATATGGGATCTTGCGCGGCAGGAGGACCGATCATCATTCCTCTGAATGACGTAAAAGCAGACGCGGGCGGCAACGCCGTCACCACCACAACGATCCCGAACGTGATGAACGGCATTCCAGCGACCGGCTGGTTCGTCAACGTCCACGCTGGCCCCACACTGGCTGACGGACAGGCCACACCAATTACCTGCGGCGATGTCGTGAATCGTGAAGCGGGGGAACATGAATTCCAGTTCGTATTTCTCAGACTGGGCACCACCACCGCCGCCAACCAGAATGCATCTGGCACCGCCCATCTTAGCCTGGATAATGGCACTTTGACAGTTCAAGTCACGGTTAAGGGACTCGTCCCTGGCTCGATGCACGCAGCCCACATTCATCTCGGCAGTTGCGAGCGCCAGGTACCGGGCAACGTCATGTTCCCGCTCAACACCTTGACCGCCGATGCCAACGGAGTTGCCATGTCAACAACGGTGATCCACAACGTGAACATGAACGAAATCCCAGAGCATGGCTGGTATGTCAACGTCCACTTCAGCACCGATCTGTCCACCCAGGTTGGCTTCGACCCCATCGCCTGCGGTGACGTGGTCGATTAATTACTGATAAAGCTAATAATAAAGAAGCCTGAGCATTATACATGTTCAGGCTTCTTTGTATAAGTTATGAGCATGGTTAACATTTCGCTCCATTGCGTCTACACGATGCGCATATCAAACACATCAATGTCCAGCCCCATCAGGCGGCGGTAGATATGGACATACGTTACATCGTAATTGAGCGGAAGCACGAGGTATTCGACCACGTCGCCCTTGTCCTCGTAGGGGCGTGCGCTGAGCGAGCCGCGTTTATCAATGTGAAAGGCCAGCAACTCATCAACATCGATAATCCCCAAACGATGGTAGTTGTGGTAGATAATCCAGCGCACCGCAGTGACATTCACGACCAGCAGCAATTCGTCGTCGCTGCCAAGATCAAGGCCGATACGCGGCTGCGGTCGCGGCGACCAGCCGCCTCTCTGCCGCAACGTTTGTGTCTCCGTTGGCGGAGCATCCAATTCCTGGATTTGTTCGATCTCTGGAGTGTAGATTTTTGCCAATGGGAGCCCATCCTTTGAATAACAGAGCAGAGAAAAACATTCTCCAGATTACATTAATGATGAAAAGTTTGCAAAAAGAAAAGGGCCGAAACAATTATAACATACATTTTTCTGTTTGTGTAGCACAAGGAGGGCTTTACTCAGGGCTGTTGCAACGTCTTTTTTGCCGCCTTCGGCGGCGGAGAGAAGAGGAAAAAGTGGGGACAATTCGCGAGATCGCGACGTACCCCACCCCCCGCAAGGAGGCTGCCGCCCCCTTGACCCCCGCTTGGCAGACTGTATGCCCGACTTTGCAACAGCCCTGGGGCTTTACTCAGGGCTTCGCAAACGTTGTCTTTTCATCCTGAACGGCTCGCAAGCGAGCCGTTGGGGAGAGGAAGGTGCTGGCTGTGGGTGTGCCCACAGCCAGCACCTTCCTCTCCCTGTGAGCGCCTTTGGCGCGAGCAGTCAGAGCGTGCAGCGACTTTTGCGAAGCCCTGGGGCTTTACTCTTTGAGTGGGCGAGCAGCGCGAATATGCGGGTTTATGCTTGCGGCGAGCGCCAGGAGGGTCTGCACCCCGACGGAGAGCAATACTGTTACCTGGGGACCATAATATTGCAAAAGGAGGCCGGTCAGGGCGAGGCCGAGCGGAGCGGAGCCCAGACCGATCAGGCGCGCGACGCTGTTCACACGGCTTTGCAGCGCGTCGGGCGTCATGGCTAAGCGTCGGCTGACATATACCACGTTATAGAATGGCCCGATAAAAAAGAGCAGGGCCGTCATCAGGCCAAGTGAGAAGGGCGATGGCAGGATCGCCAGTGGCAACCACAATAAGACATACAGCCACAATACGCATACGATCACCTGCGCGAAACTGAAACGTTGTTGCACCCGGCCAACAATCGCGGCCCCCATAACACCACCAACGCCGCCAATGCCAAAAATCAGGCCGATGGTAACAGCCGAAGCATGGTGCAGTTGTGCGATAATGATCACGATCAGAGGAAAGCCCGCGCCAGCAAAGATGTTTCCACTGGTTACTAAAGCCATTGTGCGCAAAAGTGGCTGGTGCCAGAGCCAGCGCAACCCCTCACCTATCTCCGCTCGCAAGTTGCGCACAGGCGCTGCACGTTGCTCCTGAAATGGCACGCGGATCAGTAGCAGAGAACAGACAGAAATGGCGTAGGAAAGCGCATCCACCAAGAACGGCAGCAGGGGGCGCAATGAGAAAAGTACGCCGCCCAATGGCGGGCTAATGAGATTGACGACCCCGGTGGACGCCTGCGTTCGCCCTAACGCCTCCGGTAGGTGCTCTTTTGTTACTACCTGCGGCAGACAGGCCAATTCGGCGATATCAAAAAAGACTTCCAACATGCCGGAGACAACGGTTACCAAATAGAGCTGGATGATGGTGAGTTGGCCCAATGCAATGGCTATAGGAATACTGACCAGGCTTAGCGCACGCCCGATGTCGCAATACATCATCACCCGCTTGCGATCCCAGCGGTCCAGCAGCGCACCAGCCGGCAGGGTGAAGAGGATATAGGTGAGCGAACGCAGAGCGCCGACCAATCCCGCTTGAACAGGCGATCCGGTACTAGCCAGGATTAGCAGCGGGAAGGCAATCTGCGAAATGCCGCTGCCAGCCGTGGAGATTAATTGACCGCTCCACAATAAGAGATAATCGCGGTTGCGCCACAACGAGACGGGTTTCTCGAACGTTGTCAAGGTGGGCTCGCTTTCCTTTTTTTGCTTCACATGACGGCTACTAGGTTTCTTTTATCCTCATAAGGAGCCTCACAGGCATAGAGAGTATATATTTCAGATCATACAAAAACACCGTCCAGATGGACGATGCCTCCTACTTGACAACTATGCTACAATAATAGTGAGAAAATATATGTCCTGTCTGTGGTGTTATAGCTGGTTTTCTACTATTTGTAAACATTACCCTGAGGAGTAGGCAGGAAGATTGGTATGGAAAAAGGGAATATGGTCTTGCGTATCTGTGTTATGATGAATGTGTGATGTGGGGATCAGTCAAAGGTACGGAAATTCAGTCCCAGGTTTCGCTCCGCTAACCGGAATATGAAGCAACCACTACCTGATGATCACATTGAGATAGATTCTGCTGTCAGATGCTTTGATAAAAGGATCTCCTGCTCTGAGCCATCCCATCTCAAAGACGTTTTTTTGCGGAGCGAAGACAAAGAAGAGGAAATAGTTATCCATGATGTCCGCTGACAATTACCAGGACCGAACCCTTACCTGCCGCGATTGCGGTCAGGAGTTTACCTTTACTGCCGGTGAGCAGGAGTTTTATGCCAGCCGTGGGCTGACCAATGAGCCGGGACGCTGCCCCGAGTGCCGCGCCGCTCGCAAGCAGTCCGGTGGTGGACGTAGAAACTCCTCCTACGGCGACAGCAGCTATGAATACCGGGATCGCGCGCCACGCCAGATGTATACCGCGACCTGTGCCAGTTGTGGCAATGAGGCCCAGGTACCCTTCCAGCCGCGCGATGACCGGCCCGTTTATTGCAGTGATTGCTTCCAGTCGCAGCGTCCCGCCCGTGGGCGCGAGGATTCGTACAGCTATAGCAGCGATTCTCGTGGCCGAGGCCGCGGTGGTCGGCGCAATGATCGCGATTCCCGCTGGTAAGCTTCGGTAGCAGCAGATCTGACAGAAACATTGAGGATAACGCGGATGTTACCCTCAATGTTTTTTCGGTTACCCGCATATCAAAACCGCGCCCCGGATAAGGATTTTGTTGCAAAGAGCGTTTAAAATTATTTACCGCGATTGAATTGACATCCACCACCGCTATGTTACCAATCTTCAATTATGATAGGTAATAACGACTGCGCTCATATCATCTGCTTTGGAGCGCAATGCATCTTGTTGTGAACGATTGACGGCCTGGCGTACAATATCGCGGGCGACGGTTGTACGCGCGCCCTTCCTCAATAGCGCCTCAAGCTCGCTATTGGTGAGATTATCATGGATACCATCGGAGCAGAGGAGAATACGGTCGGTGGGCTGGATCGCGATCTGGTCACAGTGAATGGTTGGCGCTTGAGGATCGCCCAATGCCTGCGTAATTCCATTGCGTCTATCGAAATACTCCTGCTCGGTTTCAGTTAATTGATCGGACTCTGTAGCCTGTTCTATACGTAAAGCATCTTCATCATTAATTATTTGCTCATCCAGCAATATTGAGAGAAAGCCATCATCACGCGTCAAGGGTCTGAGGGTATCTTCTCCTCGCAGCAGGTAAATGCGGCTATCGCCAACATGGGCATACGTCATAAGATACCCATCTTCACCGGGCTGCTGACAGAATGCCACCACCGCCACCGTCGTTGCAGGCCCGTCAATCAGCTCTTGCAGCGCCTCTTTCCTTGCCTGCTTCCATCCTTTTGTGCGTACTCGTTCGTGCGCGTCTTCTATCAGGCGCAGCAGCGTCGAGCGCAGGTCTAGGCAATCGCAAGGTTCTAGAATAGCAGCAACGTCACTTCCCTGGTACACCTGCTGAAAAACCTGCTTCCAGCCACGACGGATGCTATACGCCGCAATACGTGAAGCGATATCGCCCGCGATACTCCCTCCCACCCCATCAAAAACAGCCGCCAACCCTCGCGCTCGATCCACCAGGACCCGATCCTCATTGCGGCTATGGTTTTCGCTCACGACGCTATAATGTGAAAAAGTAAATGGTATATGCCCCGGCTTCTCTGCAATCTTTTCCCGCATCTCTGGATTTACTGCCTCATTAATCATTCTCTCTTCTCCTGCCAAATTTAAGTAAAGTAGTGGTATAGACCGCGATAGTAAGAAAAAACATTCTGGTAATTTTAACGCCTTTTTTCTGCTCCCTCAAACGTAGTAACAAGAGTATACCATATGTTGGACTTTCTATAATCACAACATCGACATATTTTCAGAATTCAGCTTGCTCATCAGACGGCCAACGCTCCCACGATGAAGCGGGGAGCTACCGCGTCTAGCTGCGCTCAGGCCGTCTGCAAGGACTTGCCTGCGATAAACAGGGCTTCTCCAAAGTCGCCTTTTCATACGAACGGCTCGCAAGCGAGCCGTTCTGGAGAGGAAGGTGCAGGCGGTGGGCGCTGCCCACCGCCTGCACCTTCCTCTCCCTGTGAGCGCCTAAGGCGCGAGCAGCGACTTTGGAGAAGCCCTGTGCGATAAAAACTTGCCTATCTCGCCAAAACCACATAAGATACTCTTGCAATCTATCTTCTCTAGAGAAAGACTGGTAAAAGGACCTTATGACAAATCATGAGAATAAGCCTGAGAAGCAATTAAGGGCGCCTAAGATACCAAAGAATGGGTTGGCTAAAGGACTGCCTGACGACACTATCCAGGACCAGGCATATTATACCCGGCTCATCCTCGCGTATGAAAACCTGATTGGTCAGGTTGCAAGCCATCTTACCTTTGATCAGGTCCTGTTCCAATACATCAGGATAAGCAATACCCAGTTTAAGAAAGTGCAGCTACTGGATAGCCGCTTCACAACGTGCGATCTGGCTAATGCGGAATGGGCTGAGGCAAATTTTCGCCGCGTCGAGCTCATTGACTGTCAGTTGACCGGATTTCATGCCATCGAGGCGGTCGCGCAAGATACGCTGTTCAAGGGGTGTAAAGGCAGCTTCGCCCAGTTCCGTTTCGCCACGCTCAAGCAAGTTCGATTTGAACATTGCGATCTGAGCGAGGCCGATTTTCAGGAGGCCAATCTTTCCGATGTGACTTTTATCGGCTGTAATCTGCATGATGTGGAAATGTCCGGCGCAAAACTCGCCAGAGTTGACCTGCGTGGCTCAAAGATTGATGGCTTGCGAGCTGGTCTCAATGAACTGAAAGGGGCGATCCTTGATCCAGGGCAGGCATTAGCCTTTGTTCGGGGGATAGGGATCAGAGTCGAGCCGCCCGAAAAAGAGTTATAACGGGCAGTACAGTCTCTTTTTATCTCCCTCTCCCAGGGGGTGACTACATGTGGTATAATGAATGGATACTGTATGGTGCATTGTTGCTCTGAGTAGATTGTCTATTAGGAATTGCGCGATACAGGGATTTTGAGGGGGAAGACCCCAGAATTGAGAAAGATTAATGGCATTAAGTGATCAAACCTTGTATTGCCGCGATTGCAATCAAGAATTTACCTTTACGGTTGGTGAACAGGAATTTTATGCAAGTCGGGGGCTAACCAATGCACCCAGCCGCTGCCCCGAGTGCCGCGCCGCTCGCAAGCAGTCGGGCGGTGGCCGCAGAGACTCCTACGGCGGTGGTGGTGGATACCGAGATCGTGATGCACGCCAGATGTATACCACGACCTGTGCCAGTTGTGGCAACGAGGCCCAGGTACCTTTCCAGCCACGCGATGACCGGCCCGTCTATTGCAGCGATTGCTTCCAATCGCAACGCACAGGCCGCTCCAACGACCGACGGTCCCGCTGGTAATCTCCATGACAGAGATTTTAGTAAAACAGGGCGATTCGTTTGAGTGGGCCCTAAAACGATTTAGCCGCAAAGTGCAGGAAGCTGGCATCCTGTCAGAAGCGCGGCGACGACGTCATTATGAGAGTCCACAAGCTCGTCGCAAACGCAAAGCCGAATCGCAACGCCGTAGGCGTCGTCAGACACGTTAGTCAGGCCCATCATAGAGCAGATTTCGTAGGATCATGCATAACGGCAGCGATCTTTCCATCACAAGAGATGTTTTGTGAGAAGATCGCTGCTGACCATTGCTCTCTACTTTATCGCCACATGGGTTCTCTCCCCGTAGCGTAAACATGGGTTTAGAAAGGACTGCCCATGAAGATGAACAGCCAATCTCGATCATTTGTTAAGCAGGTCCAGGTAGACTTGCTGGCGCTTGGTGATACCGACCTGTTCCAAACGGTTCATCAGTGGGTGGGGGGAAGAAATGTATCTACGTTGTCGCTTGAGGTTATAGAAGATACACTTACTACGCTTGGATATACCCGTATAGAAATGCTCTCAGCAGAAGATGTACTCCCTGTCCTGGCACAATGGCAGCCTCCTTTGCCGGAGCAATTGCGCGTCCTGCTTACCGCGATGGATGTCCATGTGTTTGCTCAGTACGTCATCCCACTGGCCTTCCAGTCGCTTCATCCAGTCCATCCCGAATGGTATGATGGAGTCACGTTCAACGCACATCTCGCAAACTACTTGCGCCAGTTAAAAAATAAAAGGGCAGACGCGAGGCCCACCCCAACCATTACAGGACGCGATCCCGACGGGTCGTTGTAACGCTTTGCCGATCCGTCAAGACGGGCGCGAACAACACCCGGCCCAGCGAGACGATTCCCCAGGCAATCAAGGCATAGACGAGCATCGCTATCAGTGTCGAAACCTCGAACACGCTTCTTCCCAGGGCCTGGTCATTGAAAATGCCGTTAAAGGCCACGACAAAAATGTGACTCAGATTGTACAGGAACGTAATAAAGTCATTTCCCTCGTTTGCCCCCAGCAGACGGAAAACCAGGCGCAACCCCAGAATAACTTCCAATACGCCCAGCACAAAGTAGGTCACTCGGGTAATCCAGTAACGCGTATTGGCACGACTCTGGTTCTTATCCTCAAAAACATCGACCCGTTGCTCTACCCGGTTGCCCGCAGGATCAACATAGTTTTCACGCTGGCTTTGACCAGAGCGAACGGCATCACTATACTCTTGTCTATCATAAGCACGATCTGAAACTGTGGGCTGCTCATAGCCCGGCATGCGTGGATCGGGAGAAGTACTCATTTTTTTCCCCTTACTATATACTGCAATGTAATAAATTTAGAAAAGGACATCTTCCTATAACACGTAAGACCCTGCCTATCAGACTCTTGAAAATGGGAAATAGATTGAGAAACGCTTTACCTGTTAGCCATAAGCGGGTAAGTAAAAAAGGTATTGAAACTCGATTAACATTTGTCCCGTATCTGCCTCAAAGAAAGCTATCAGTAATATACGAGGAGTTGTCATGCCTGGCAAAAATGCGTGTATTGTTGTTGATCTGAGAACTGGTCAACATCTGGTGAAAATCCCCGATATCGTTGCGGTCCTGGCTGCCGCGGGCTGGAAGGTCGATGTCTCATTGAAAGAATATGGCGGCGAGACGTTGAAACTGGCACAGAAAGCGGCTCGCGACGGCTATGATCTCATTCTCAGCTATGGTGGCGATGGCACACTCAATGCCATTTTTAATGGCGTCATGAACGCGGGCGGCAAAAGTCCCGTAGCGGATATTCCCGGGGGCACCTACAATGTATGGGCCGGAGCAATCGGCATACCCGATGATCCAGTCAAAGCAGCACTGGCTATCGTTAATAGCCAGATACACAAAATTGATCTCGGCCATATGGAGGTGCAGAGCCTCACTCCTCTCAATGGGAAGGAAGACGATCAGCAAGCAGCCAATAGCACAAAAAATGGCAAGAAGCCAAAGCAGTTAGCCAATACCAGGCAATACTTTCTATTGCATGTTGGTATGGGTATAGAAGCAGCAATGATGGCGCATATCTCAAAGCCGCTCAAATATCACGTTGGCCCACTGGCATTTGATCTCGCCGCCCTTAAAACACTGCCGGAACAGCGCCCTTTTCCGGTTGAGGTTCAGGTAACAGGTCATTCAGACGCTGGAGCAATATCCTGGCAGGGCGAAGCCTGGGAAGTAATTATCAGCAAGGTGCCTTTATTTGGCGGATCGATCAATATTGAGCCGGAGGCCCGCGTGGACGATGGGCTTCTGTACGTCTCTGTGATTACCACTAACGGTCCGCTCAAAACCATTGAGCAGGCCGCATCAATAGTTTTGCAACATAAGCTCCAGGAGGAGACAACAAAGCGATTCAAAGGGACCCACTTCTCCATTCGCATTCCAGCCACTATTGATGTGCATGTGGATGGGAGCATCGTAAAACTTGAGGATTTTCTACGCAAAGCCGAACGCGATACCCTTCACCATACTACTGATGCCAGCCAGTTCATGGTTACCTACCACTTCGATGCCAGACCTGAAGCTCTGCCAATGGCAATTCCCCGCACCTATGATGGATCGCTATTCACCGGATCAAATCATCAACAATCAGCGCAACAGCCGGACGACAAACGCTATGCGCTCCTTCATCACCCGGCTACGCGGAACGAACAAGCCCAACAGCCTAGCTCCCTGGATGCGTCTGGAACAGAATATGTAATCGCCGTCATTGGGGCCGTTCCCCATCCAGAGAAACACCATACCTCTATCATTGCAGGCAACCATAAAGACCCGAATACAGAGGCAACCGAGGTCTTTGCCGTACGTGTCAACAACAATACATTCGTGTTCAACAGCGACGGCACCCACCTCCCTCCAGCAGCCGTGCTGGACTTGCAAGAGGGAGAGGAGATTATAGTCAAAGGGGAAAAGAGCAAACGCAACGTCATTCAGGCGCGTTCAGTGAGATGGCTACGTCAATCTAGGGACTTCACGCGCTAAATCATCCCTGATCTTATACGCGGTCTCGGCATCTCTGAGAATGCTCGTATCTATCGATTGGATAAACATCTCTTCACGGGTATGATCGAGCCGCTTGAGCACTCCCTTGAACGGCACCGCGACCTGCGATCTGCCGATGAGGTCATCCACCTCCGCATTGTCTTCGCCTTGAGAAGCCGCGTTGGCAAATACGATAGCGATCTCGTTTTCAAAGGCGCGCGCAACACAGAGGGCGTTTACGGCGTGGACCTCAGCGGCGGGGTCGTGCTGAAGCCCTATGCCCGCGTCCACAAAGCACCAGTAGCTGGGGCAGATGACGATATCAACATTCTGCCCGACCATTGCTCGAAACACTTCCGGGAATATCAGATCCCAGCAAATAATAAGGCCAATCCTGCCATAGGCGGTATCAAACACATGCACAGCGTCGCCAGCCGTCAAATAGGGCCGCTCTGGATGCCAGAGGTTATTTTTGCGATATTTTCCCCTGATCTCGCCCGCACGATCTATATAATAGGCCGTGTTATACCACCCCTGCGGAGTTCCTTCAATGATAGAGCCAGGCACAATATCAATTGCATAACGGCTGGCTAATTGCTGAAAGTGCTGGACGTACCTGCCTGTAAAGTCAACATACTCTTGATTGCCGCACACCGGACCTGTGACAACATCCTCGGGAAAAACAATGATCTCCGCTCCGGCGGTTGCCGCAGCTTTAATAAAGCTTTCCATGCGCTCAAGATTTTTCGCTACTGCAAACTGGGCAATTGCAAACTGCACAACCGCGATTGTGACCATCCTGTTTCCCCTTTCAGGCAACAAGATTAATATGTTGCCTCGGTGAGCGTTTTGATATATTTCTTAGCTCTCGGCATGCCGCTGGACTCCATTTGCTTGATAACCGCCTTCACATCATACTCCACGCGGCAATGTTCAGCCAGCCACGCGTTATCCTGCCAGGTGAGGATCGCGTATGCTGCGCGCAGGTCCTTATCACGCGGCAGCCCGCAACTGCCGACATCGACCAGCAAAAGATTGCGCCATTGTCGCGTATAGGC
>DASRHT010000018.1:0-155067 GCA_035650355.1 Ktedonobacteraceae bacterium | reverse complement strand
GCCAGCACCTTCCTCTCCCCAACGGCTCGCAAGCGAGCCGTTCAGGATGAAAAGACAACGTTTGCGAAGCCCTGGATTCTTGCCAGGGCTGTTGCAAAGTCGGGAATAAAGTCTGCCAAGCGGGGGTCAAGGGGGCGGCAGCCTCCTTGCGGGGGGTGGGGTGTCCCCACTTTTTCCTCTTCTCCCCACCGCCGAAGGCGGCAAAAAAGACTTTGCAACAGCCCTGTGATTCTTGCTCGAAATGGTTGACTTTGCCCCTAAGAGCTGATATGATGAAATGTACGGGGCATTTTACGGCTATTTTAGCGGCGGTGAAAGACATGCAAGAAGCACGTACTTGGCGCGAGTTGCTGGGGATGATTATTAGCGATAGCAAAGAAAAGCAACGTATCCTCGATGAGTTAAGTATAACGCCTATTACCCTGGCTCGTTGGGTCAATGGACAATCGGACCCACGCCCAGCTAACCTTCGGCATTTGCTGAATGTTATTCCACAACATCGTGAACAAATGCTGGATCTGCTGAAAGAAGAAAAGGAATTCGGTGACTTCGCTCATCCTATCCAGGAAGACACTTCAAAAGACATTCCAGCCGAATTTTACGCCAGGGTCTTTGTGGCGCGAGCATCAACAACAGAGCATTTGCGCTTCTGGTCCATTTGCCACCTTATTTTACAGCAGGCCATCGGCCAGTTAGACCCGGAGCGCTCCGGCATGGCTATCTGGGTGGTACGCTGCATGCCACCATCAGGACCATATCACAAGGTACGAAGCCTGCGCGAAAGCGTCGGATTGGGAACGCCGCCCTGGCCCGGCAACCTGGAACAGACGGCGATGTTCCTGGGAGCGGAGTCGCTGGCAGGCAACGTCGTTACGCTGTGCCGCCCGGGCATTATCCAGAACATTGACGAGGAACAGAGCCTGATGCCGGTCCATCGCGTAGGCCCGGAGAAAAGCGCCGCTATCTATCCTATTCTTTACGCAGGGCGGATCGCGGGCGTGTTCCTTGTTTCTAGCGCGCAGTATCACCACTTTCTTTCGCAGGCCCGCACGACGCTTGTGCAGCACTACGCGGACCTGATCGCCCTGGCATTCGAGCCGGAAGACTTCTACGAGCCGGAGCAGATTGCGCTCAACGTTATGCCATTCCATTCTGAGCAGAAGAAATATTTTGCGCAATTCCGCCAACTCGTTGCCGAGACGATGTTAGAGGCGGCCAAAAGGAATCAGCCGGTGAATAATATTACGGCAGATCAAATAGTGTGGCGAAAACTAGAAGAGGATTTACTGAAAATTCCTACGCTCAAAAAGGATCTGCTAGAAAACGAGAACAACCATCAATACCCCTGAACCAATCTTTGACGACTTTACTCGCCCGCTTGGCCAGCGTTGGACGCAAACCTGCATCGGCTCGGGCTTGCTCTCCATCGCTGACTCGGTCCTGCGGATGACCCTTCCATCGGCCACGCAGGGAGAGTATAGCGACGCCCAGGTCGATGATTATGGCACACGGGCCCGCTCCAAATTCCCCTGGAAGCCTCCCCTGCGTATGGAGGTACGCGCACGCTCTTCGCTGCCCGCGGCCACCAGCGCCGATACCGCTGAGAGTAGCAACATTCTACGCGGGACAGCAGGCTTCGGCTTCTGGAACTACCCTTTCTCGGTCCGCGGTGACATCCTGATGCTGCCAGAAGCTATCTGGTTCTTCTACGCCTCCCCTCCGTCCAACATGGCCCTGGTCCCTGGCGTTCCCGGTTGGGGATGGAAGGCCCAGGTGGTTCACAGTATGCGAGCAGGAACATTGCTTGCCACCATTCCCACAGCAGTAACCACTGGATGGGCGTTGTTGACCGGCAATACGCGACCGGCTGCCCGCTGGATGCAGCGCCTCAGCGGCGCTCACGAGGCACTGCTCACGGTCGATATGACAGCATGGCACGACTATGTACTGGAGTGGCAACCACACGCAGCTACTTTTCAGGTTAACGGCGAAACTGTGCTCCGCGTCCTCAACCCTCCTACACGACCGTTGGGCTTCGTGGCCTGGCTCGATAACCAGTTTGCCATTGCCTCACCGCGTGGCGTCCTCCGCTTCGGGACGGTAGCAAGTGGGCCGCAGTGGTTCGAGCTGGAGAGCGTACGCATAGAACCGCTCTAGCCCATCGGCAACCCCCATATAACAGTGCCGATGACCTGCAAATGCATGACACCATCCTTATGAGTCTTGAGCAGTATCTTTCTCGCCTCCTGATCAAAGGCCGCAGCCTGGTCTGGCTCCATGCGGTCTCTGGAGAAGCCATTGCGGGAATGGTACGATTCAATATAATCATCAACCGATTGCACAAAAGGAACGGGAGCGGTCGTCTTTTCTCCAACCTTTTGAAACAGGCCACGCAGCTCCAATTCTTCAATCAAATCATAAGGTTCAAAATCTTTATTGGTCGAGTATTGTGGAATGATATCGCGTAGCACATCGTACCAGGGTTCTGGCAGCGTATTATCATGCGATACAATCGCCAGATACCCTCCCGGCACCAGCGATTCCTTGAAACGCGGTAACACGAAGTGCCAGTCCATCCAGTGCAGGCTCTCTCCGGCTGTCACCAGCGCATAAGGCGGGTCGAGTGCAATGTCTTCAACAGCCCCATAAAACCAGCGCAAGCGCGGATGATCGCCATTAGGGAGCTGTTTGCCAGTCTCGATCATATGCTGAGAAAAATCTACCGCGTCAAGCTGCTCGACATGTTCCACAAAATGGCGCGCAAGATAGCCGATGCCACAGCCAACATCCAGCACACGTCGCGGCTCCGCACTGATCAACCCGGCCAGAATGTCGAAGACCTCAGCAGGATACGGTGGCCGATGCCGGTAAGCTTCTACAATGCTGCGATCCTTAAATTGCGCCCCATACTCCGGCGCAAGGTGTTTTGGTTTTTCAAGCATCTCTATTACTGAACACTAACAACCGTTATATCAAAAATGAGCGTCGCGTTGGCGGGGATTGTGGGGGGTTGTCCCTGAGCTCCATAACCTAATGCTGCTGGAATGATCAGGCGGCGCGTACCACCGGCCTTCATGCCAACAAGCCCTTCCTCCCAACCTGGGATAACCTGCTGCTGCCCAATAGTCACCTGGAAAGGTTGCCCACCATGATCATAAGAGCTGTCAAACTTCTTGCCATTGCTTTGCAGCCAGCCGGTATATTGGACAGAGACATTACTCCCTGTCTGAGCCGCCGGGCCTGTTCCTTGCTTGATATCAATATACTGGAGGCCATCGGGAAGCTTCACGGGAGCGGCGGTTACCGGTGGCGGGGTGGCCGGACCAGCCGAAGGCGTGGGGGTGATTGCAGCACGGGCTGTTGCAGTTGCATGCTGGTTATTGAGTCTCGTAGTAGTGGTAGCCTGAGCGGTCGCATAAAGCTGATATTGCCAGATACCGAAACCTATCGCACCCGCCAGTAATACAATTGTTACAATACTGATGATTATTCGCTGACGCTTTTGCCGGCGGGCCTGGCGCATTAAACGCTCCTGCTGACGCTGCCCTGGACGATTTCGCCTCTGCACGGCATCTTTTTGATCCTTATTCTGACCTTTCGCAGTCTGTGTCATTGAAGTCCCTTCTCCTCTTGGATTGTTGGCAGAATAATAGCAGGTTGAGATTACCATTACATAGCGATTCTGACAAGAGGGTTTTCGCCCTGCGATCCCTTCGACCTGGAAGTTTGCCGGTTATTTTCCCTTGACAAGGCGGTACTCCTGTCCTATCCTAAGTTAGAACAGAACAAATAGCAGTGTTTTTTCAGGCTAGCAAGTGAAAAGGATGAAGCTGAGCATGTCACACGGACCACGCAGTATTTCAGAGGAATCCGCCGACAACGAGGAGCAGCAGAATATCGAAACCGATCTTTCGCATCTACCTGAACTCCCTCCTGGCATTGTCATTGCCGCTCCCGGCAAGACTCCACGGCACAGGACGCGGTGGCCCGATGCAATTGATGTGATTTTCGAGAAAGATCCCGCCTGCCGCAATATCTTCGAGGCGCTGGTCTACCAGGGGCTATGGGCGATCTTCTTTCACCGCATTGCCCACGCCCTCTACAAAGCTCATATCCCCTTTCTGCCACGCCTGATTTCGCAGATTGCTCGCTTCGCCACCAGTGGCATTGAAATTCATCCAGGGGCGCAGATCGGCAAACGCTTCTTCATCGATCATGGCGCAGGCGTGGTCATCGGCGAAACTGCGGTCATTGGCAATAATGTGATGCTCTATCACCAGGTCACGCTTGGCGCAACCGGTTGGTGGCGACCCAGCCCTGGCCGCAGGCAGAAGCGCCACCCAACTATTGAGGACGACGTGACCATCGGAGTGGGAGCTGCTGTGCTGGGGCCCATCACCGTTGGTCGGGGCAGCCGCATTGGCGCGATGACGCTGGTGCTTGAGTCGGTTCCCCCCAATTCGGTGGTGGCATCCAAGCCCGCGGAACTGCTGATGAAGGGCGGTCAGCCGCTGGAGCAGCACCAGGAGCTGACGCAGGGCTGGAATGGCAAAGATCCCTGGGAGATGGATTACCAGATTTAGCCCATCCACCTGCGAGGGAAAATAACAGGCCAACAGGGCATCTGCGGTGCAACTCGATAACAGCTACATTCTTTGTTTGTCATCTCCAAAGAATATAGCGTATACTAAAGGAAAGATTTTGTCGTTTGTTTTCAGTACCCTCAAGCGGAGTCGAGATAGCTATCAACTCACACCGCCTCCCTTGAGGGGAGTATAGACATCTCACCCGAAGATGTCAAGTGGAAATGCACTAGGGGAGCTCGGTGCAGCCGGGCTGAGAGCACCACCGTACATGTGTGGGATACCCTGAACACCTGATCTGGGTAATGCCAGCGAAGGGAACGCATGGATCATTCGCTACTCACAATCAAATATTCCCACCTGCACGGAAGGGACTTGTGGACAGTGATACCTTCTTTGTGCCACACCATCTGCCTCTCATCCTTTTGCACGCCTGGCTCCCCGTATTCAATCAAGCGGAGGCCAATAATGTCATCTGAAATCCTTGCCACTACCCCACAGGTAAAGCAGTCTGGACTGAGCGAACGCATGCGCGCAAGCGTAGAGCCGCTCTGGCGGCGTCAATTCCATCATCCCTTCGTCGTCGCTCTAGGGGATGGCACGCTGCCACAAAGCAATTTTCAGTTCTACATCTGCCAGGATGCTCTTTTCCTGGATATCCTCTCAAAAACATTCGCGTATGCCGCCACCCGAGCATCCGATCAGCACGAGATGGAACAGTTTAATAAATATGCCCTGGATACCCTGCTGGTTGAAGCCGAGTTACATCGTAATTACGGCGCGCGCTTTGGGCTTACGCCCGCTCAGATGGCGGCTATCCCTATGGCTCCGAGCGCCTACGCCTACACACGCCATCTGCTGGCGATTGCGACCACCGGCTCGCTGCCGGAGATCCTTACGGCGGTCCTTCCCTGCGCCTGGATTTATGCCGAAATTGGTCGTCACCTGATCGCTGCTGGCCCACCTTCAGCCGATCACCCCTACGCCGACTGGCTAGCCACCTACGCCTCGCCGGACTTCGATGCCGTGGGGGCCTGGCTGCGCGGACGGCTGGATACGCACTGCGCTGCCATCACTCCCCAGGAAGAGGCTCGCCTGCTCGATATTTTTCTTACCAGCACGCGTTACGAGTGGTTGTTCTGGGAAATGGCCTGGCGCCTGGAGGAGTGGCCGTCATGACGAACATCGACAATCTCTCTCCATCAGATCACATCAGTCAGCCACGAGCCCTGACCATCGCAGGCTCCGACTCAGGAGCGGGGGCGGGCATCCAGGCAGACCTGAAAACGTTCGCGGCTCTGGGCGTCTACGGTCTCTCGGCTCTAACAGCCCTGACAGCTCAGAATACGCTGGGCGTGAGCGCCATCATGGATGCAACGCCGGAATTTGTCGAGGCGCAGATAGATGCGGTTCTTGAGGATATCGGAGCAGGCGCAGCCAAGACAGGGATGCTCTCCAGCCCGGCTATTATCAGAGCGGTTGCCGGTCGTGTGCGCAAGTGGCATCTGCGCCTGGTGGTGGACCCGGTCATGACGGCTAAAGGTGGCGATCTCCTGCTCCAGCCAGAAGCGGTCGCTACCCTGCGCAGCGAATTATTGCCCCTTGCCGAAGTGGTAACGCCGAATCTGCCTGAAGCTGAAGTGCTGCTTGGCCGCCGCATCGAGACGCTTGACGAGATGCGCGACGCAGCCAGCGCGCTCTATGAGATAGGACCCCGTCATGTCGTGATCAAAGGAGGACATCGCGCGACCGAACCGGTCGATATTTATTTCGATGGCAAAAATTTCAGCGAACTGCGCGCCGAGCGCATTCAGACGATGCACACTCATGGCACCGGCTGCACTTTCTCTGCCGCCATCGCGGCCTTTCTGGCACGCGGCCTTTCCGTCGAGGAGGCCGTCGCCGGAGCCAAACGCTATATCACGGGAGCTATCCGGCACGCTCCGGGTCTGGGGCATGGACATGGTCCCGTTGGGCATTTCTGGCAATGGGAGCAGGAACAATCCGCCAGACTCGCGCGCAAACAGCTCATCCCACGCCTTGCCCTGCACGTTCTCACCGACCGCGAACTATCCGGCGGGCGCGACCTGCTAGCGGTGGCTGGCGCGGCTATTGACGGCGGGGCAACGGTCATTCAACTACGCGATAAGCAGGCAAGCACGCGCTCTCTGATAGAGCAAGGGCTGCTGTTGCGCAAATTGACGCGCGAACGCGACGCGCTTCTTATCGTCAATGATCGCGTCGATGTTGCCCTGGCGGTGGATGCCGATGGCGTTCATCTCGGTCAGGATGATGATATGCCGGTTCACCTGGCCCGGCAACTGTTAGGGCCTGGACGCCTGCTGGGCATCTCTGCGGGCAATCCTGCGGAAGTTGCCACCGCGCTGGCAGCAGATCCAGACTACCTCAGTATTGGCCCCATCTATCCAACTCAGGCTAAAGCGGATGCTGGCTCCGCCATAGGTCTGCGCTTGCTGACCGAGGTAGCAGCTAGCACTCAGGTGCCAGTGATTGGCATTGGCGGCATTACAGCGGAAAATGCGGCGGCAGTTATACGCGCGGGCGCAGTGGGGGTAGCTGTCATTACAGCAGTTGTGGCAGCAACAGATATCAGCGCCGCCGCCCGTGAACTTGCTGAAGCTGTACGCGGACCATTCCTTGCAGACAGCCTGAGCGAAAGCTAGACGCTTCCGCTTCGAGGGGCTGAGCGAAGCTAGCCGCGAGAGCGGCGTTGACCTTCGGAATTGCAAGACCGATAGCGGCGTTGGCTGTCTGAATAGCAGGCCGGAACGGGATGGTGGCGTCGTGGTAGAAAACAGAGAAAGGTAATACGAGAGATGAACGATACGCTCAAAATCGGGGCTCGCGAGTTCCATTCGCGCCTGATGCTGGGTACGGGGAAATATGATAACTTTGAAGTGATGCGGGCCAGTTTGCAGACTAGCGGAGCTGAGATTATTACGGTGGCGTTAGGGCGGCTGGACCTTGCCAATTCCCATCAGCCAGGCTTGCTCGACTATATCGATCCTGCGCGCTATACGATCCTGCCCAACACTGCTGGCTGCAAAACGGCAGAGGATGCGCTACGCGTGGCTCGGCTGGCGGCGGCTCTGGGGCTACCACGCTGGGTCAAGCTGGAGGTCATTCCCGATCCACGCTACCTGCTGCCCGACCCCATTGCGACCTTGCGGGCTACAGAGGCGCTGGTGAGAGAAGGTTTTGACGTTCTGCCTTATATCAATGCCGATCCCGTACTGGCTCAGCGTCTCCAGGATGTTGGTGCAGCTACTGTCATGCCTCTGGGCTCGCCGATTGGCTCCGGTCAGGGGCTGCTCAACATGCCCCAGATTCAGATTATCATCGAGCAGGCGCGGGTTCCGGTGGTCGTTGACGCCGGCATCGGTGCGCCATCGGATGCAGCACTGGCAATGGAACTGGGGGCCGATGCCTGCCTGGTGAATACCGCAGTGGCCCGCGCCAGAGAGCCGGAGCGCATGGCTCACGCGATGAAACTGGGCGTAGAGGCCGGACGAGCTGCGTTCCTGGCTGGTCGCATTCCACGCCAGGCACACGCCAGCGCCAGCAGCCCGCAAACGGGGCTGGTCAGCATGGGAGATTAAACCCGTGGACAAGCTCAGGCTGGTGCTTCCCCTGCTGGCCCTTGTCACCGATCCGGCTGTACCCGATCTGGTGGCACGCATAGAAGCGGCTCTTGCTGCCGGGGTAAACATGGTGCAACTGCGCGGGCATCGCCTTGCCGCGCGCGAGTTGTACACGCTGGCCCTGTCCATACAGCCACTCTGCCGGCGTTATCAGGCCGCATTCATCGTCAATGATCGCCTCGACGTCGGGCAGGCGGTAGGGGCTGACGGACTTCAACTTGGCTCACGCAGCCTCCCGTTGTCAGTGGCGCGACAGCTTGTGGGGGAGCGCCACTTACTCGGAGCCTCGGTCCATAGCCGCACTAAGGCGCAACATGCGTTAAAAAATGGGGCTGATTTCCTGCTGGTCGGGACCATCTACCCCTCGCGCAGCCACCCCGACGAACCAGGTCGCGGCACGCACCTGGTGCGCGCAATCAAGCAGGCGCTACCCAGCGTTCCCATTATCGCCATAGGAGGCATCACCGCCGCCAATGCAGCTCAGGTCATAGAGGCCGGGGCCGATGGGATCGCCGTTATTTCGGCCATTTTGGTAGCGCCCGATGTCGAGCAGGCCACGAAAGCATTATACGCGGCCATCCTGGCCGGACAGGCGGCCAGACAAGCGAAGGATTCCTAAAATGAATGACATGCATACCTCCAATCAAAATACGATTACCATCATAGCGAACGGCCAGCCACATTCGCTAAAGGACGGTAGCAGCATCACAGACCTCTTGCGTACACTGGATATCAGTCCCACGCGTGTCGTCGCACAGATGAACGGTGAGATTGTCTATCGTGAAGCTTTTGCAACGACCGTTCTTCACGAGGGAGATCGGCTGGATCTCGTCACGCTGGTCGGAGGCGGGTAAAGACCCGATAGCGACACTTTCATCACCTGCCGTCCGTGAATATGACAGAGATGATCGTCCATGCGCGACAATTCGCTTGTAAGGCGGATTGCTCCCGTTTGCCCTCACATCGCCTCTCGACGCTTTCGGTTTGCCTTGTTATAATGCTCAAAGAGGCTAGTTAGTGAGGCCGCTACTTTTTGATTTCGGGGGATTTCATTGTCATTCACAACACACGGCAACTTGCTTATCGGACAGTCGGGCGGCGCGACCGCCGTTATCAATGCAAGTCTTGTTGGCGCAGTTAAGGCTGCTCTGGCCGATAGCCGCATCGATGGCATTTATGGGATGCGCTACGGCATCGAAGGCTTGCTCAAGGAAGACCTGGTGGACCTGCGTCGGCAGCCCGCCGCAATATGGTCACAACTGTTGCATACTCCTTCGGCTGCTCTCGGCTCCTGCCGCTATAAATTGCAGGAGAACGATCCTGAACGCATCCTCTCCATCCTGCAACGCTACAACATCCGTCACATGCTCTATATCGGTGGTAATGATTCGGCGGATACTGCCCATCGTCTGGCGCAAGCTGCACAACAGAGCAGCTACAAATTTCATATTATCAGCGTTCCCAAAACCATCGACAACGACCTGCCCTTTACCGATCATTGCCCGGGATACGGGAGCGCAGCCCGTTTTATCGCTCAGGCCACGATTGACTCAACGATGAACACGCTCTCTATCCCCTGGCACTATCCCGTCAAAGTCATTGAGACAATGGGACGTGATGCCGGCTGGCTGGCAGCTTCCTCAGCCCTGGGCAAACGCACCGATGCAGATCCCCCACATATCATCCTCGTGCCGGAACAAAAATTCGTCCCGGAGCGGTTTTTACAGCAGGTCGAGGAGGTTTACCGGCGTCTCGGATACGTCATTATTGTGACCGCCGAAACGGTGCGCGATGCCAACGGTCAGGCGCTCGGCGCTATCGGACAGGTAGGGCTGGATGCCTTCCAGCATCCACTGCTCAGTGGGGCCGCGCAACACCTGATAGACCTGGTCATGCAACAACTAAAAATACGCGCCCGCTTTGATAAACCGGGAGACCTGCAACGCATGGCCTCAACCAGCGTCTCGCCTGTTGATCGCGACGAAGCCTATCTCGTCGGAGAGCAGGGAGTACTGGCACTACTCCAGGGTGAAAGTGATAAAATGATAACGCTGGTGCGCCACGATAAGCCCCATTATCACTGCACCACCGGCCTGGTCGATCTGACCGAGATAGCCAATGTCCAGCGCCTGCTGCCTGCTGAATACCTGGATGACAGCAAGACAATGGTCACGCAGGCATTTCATGACTACGCTTTCCCGCTGATTGGTGGTCCATTACAAAGCTACATGCCACTAGAAATGATCAAGGTTAAACCATGACAAAGTTAAAACGGGCCATCCTGGTCGTGCTGGATGGCGTTGGCGCTGGCGCCAATTCCGATGCCCCGGCATACGGTGATGAAGGCGCCAGCTCGCTTGAACATTGCGCTCAGGCCATTGGCGGCCTTGAGCTGCCTCACCTGGGCACCATTGGTCTGGGCAACATCACACCGATTCTGGGCACGCCTCCGCAGGCGGATGCCAGAGGAGCATATGGACGTATGAACGCCGCAAGCGCCGGGAAGGATAGCGTCGCGGGGCATTGGGAGATTACCGGCGTGCTGCTGTCAAACCCGCTGCCAACCTATCCGCATGGCTTCCCCGCCGACCTCGTCGTCGCATTTGAACGTGCGATTGGGCGAAAGACGATTGGCAATAAAGCGGCCTCCGGCACAGAGATTATCAAAGAGCTGGGCGAGGAACATATGCGCACCGGCTTCCCCATTATCTACACATCCGTCGATAGCGTCTTCCAGATCGCGACCCATCAGGAGATTATTCCTCTGGAGGAACTTTATCATATGTGCGAGATCGCTCGCGGCCTGCTCACAGGCGATAACGCCGTGGGACGCATCATCGCTCGCCCATTCATCGGCACACCGGGCGCATTTAAACGCACAGATCACCGGCGTGACTTCTCGCTGGCACCTCTCGGCACCACCCTGCTCGACCTGTTGAAAGATGCCGGGAAAGAGGTCATCGGGATCGGCAAAATCGAGGATCTGTTCGCGGGCCGTGGGTTGACGCAGCGCGACCACACTGAAACGAATCGCGAAGGCATGGTCGCCACGTTGCGCTGGCTTGAGCGAGACTTTGATGGTCTGTTATTCGTGAATCTGGTAGAATTCGATATGCTATGGGGCCACCGCCGTGATAGTCAGGGCTATGCTCAGGCGTTACGGGACGTGGATCACTGGTTTGGGCAGGTTCAGCAGAGGATGCAGGCGGATGATGCTATTTTCTTCACTGCCGATCACGGCGTTGACCCCACTTATCGCGGTACCGATCATACACGCGAACGTGTACCGTTACTGGCTTATGGAGAGCCTATCCGACCGGCGGTTAATCTTGGCGTACGCAACACCTTTGCCGATCTTGGCCAAACGTTAGCCGAGGCGTTTAGCGTTGGCCCGCTGGCAGCAGGAACAAGTTTCGCACATGAAGTGGGGATTCGATGACAGAAACACAGCGCAGCAATAAAATAGAGCAAAAACTGCTTTTGCATGGCGAACGAGTCTATCTACGTCCGCCCATAACCAGCGATGCCTCCAGGGTTTTTAACTGGGAACGCGATGATGAGGTCTGGCGCTACGATCCTCATCGCCCTTACTCACAGACGCTTGCCGAGTTCCTTCCAACGTTTGAGCGCAACTATGTGCGTGGCAATGGGCGACAATTCTGGTTCATCATTGAGGACGAGCAGCACATTCCCATCGGCACGATCACCTATTTCAATATCGACTATCGCCTGGGCCATGTGGAAGTAGGGTTAGGATTGGGCGAGAAAACGCGCTGGGGCAAAGGCTACGGACCCGACGCGATTCGTACGCTGGTGCGCTACCTCTTCACATTTCCCGGCATCATACGCATCTATGCCGAAACGGCGCTGGCTAATCATCCGGCCCGAAGCGCCTTCATCAAAGCGCATTTCAGCGAGGTCGGGCAGATCTACGATCCACGCAGCACCGGAGAACCGTGGATTCTGCTGGAACGGTGGAAGTCAGATATTATGTAACGATGGTCGTTTCAAAAGAGCACCTGCTTGCGGTACCGACAGCTTAGGATAATTCTAAAGCTTCCAGGGCCGGAGCAGGGTCGCTGAAATTCTCAAAAAGATAATCGGGGTGATACTCCCCTAATTCCTCCACGCTATAATTGCCCGTAGCTACCGCCATGATTCTAGTTCCCGCAGCACGGGCGCAGCCGATATCGCGCGGTGTATCACCCACAAGAACTGTCAAAGAGGCGTCAATCTCTCTTTGGAGAAGTTTTTCTGCCCTTGAAATGGCTATCTTGGGAAGCAAATTACGGTCTTCCGCATCGCTCCCAAAGGCACCGACCGCAAAGATATCCTTCCACAGCCCGGCCTGGCTTAACTTGGCTTCGACGATACCCTCCAGGTTTCCCGTCAACAAGCCCAGCATTACGTGCTTTTTCCTTTGTAATATTCGTAGCAATTCGGGTATACCAACACAAGTATGGAGATCGAATTGAGAAATAGACTCACATACTATTTTCACATATAATTGGCAAGCCTGGGGTAGTTTCTCATTTATTTCGTCGTCACTGATGCCGTTGAGCAGCATGAGCTCCCTCATTATCTGTGGATCAGTCTTTCCGCTCATCGAATATTGATCAATGGGTCCATCCCCACCGAAAACTTCTTTAAGAGCTATACTCATACCGTATCTTGTTACTTTGTGGCTTTGTAGAAGAGTACCATCTATATCAAATAATATGAGATCTACGGGCTTAGACATCATGTATTGCTCCTTCTGACTGAAGTCGTTAGCTAATCTGTTGCATCATCCCACTCCCATCTGCTCCGCCTGGTGCGCGCGGCTTGGCCGCTCACTATAGGTGTACATGAGTCATCCTGAATTTTTAAGATGCCCGGAAAACATCTCTTGCGGGGTTCAAAGGGGCGGCCACCCCCTTTGGAGGTATGGGGTCTCCCCATTCTTTCCCTTTTTTTCTCGCCGCCGCAGGCGGCGAGAAGAGAAGAAAGGAGTTTTTCGGGGACAATTCGCTAGATCGCGACGTACCCCGAACCCCAGCAGAGGGCGGCCCTCTGCACTCCCGATTGGAGAACGGGCGAATACAGCTTTTCGGGTTCTAGAAAAATCTGGGATGACTCATATACACGCGTGGCGCGCCGAAGGCATGCATATGGCAAGGAACGACATGATTCCTCTGGCAATGGGAAGCAGACACGCTCAAGAGATTGATTAAAGGGCAACCATGATGGTTACCCTCATTGCTAGGCTGTATGCCATTCTTTGCTCACGCCTGGGAAGCGGTCAAGCTGCTCACGGAACTGCTGAATGATCTCTTCCAGTCGCTCCTGGGACTTTGCCTCGAACCGCATTACGAGCGTAGGCAAGTTAGAGGAAGCTCTCACGAGTCCCCAGCTCCCATCAGGAAATGAGACTCTGGCGCCGTTAATGTCTATGACATTATCGCCTTGCGATCTAAAGTGCTGAGTCAGCTCATCGACGATCTGGTACTTATATGTGTCGGCTCTTTGCCCATTCGTATCGTGGACCTCGGCACTATACGTTGGCGTTGAGACATAGTAAGGGGTCTCTGCGATAATCTTGCTCAGGGGCCTGTCCTGCTTTGAGAGATACTCAAGGAGTTTCAGCGCCACAAAAGCAGCATCGTCAAAGCCATAGTAGCCTTCAGCATAAAAAACATGCCCGCTCATCTCCCCTGCCAGGGCGCCTTGCTCCTCTCGCAACTTTGACTTGATGTATGAATGCCCCGTCTTCCACATGATGGGTTTCCCGCCGTGTGCCAGAATATCTTCTGGCAAAGCGTTTGAGGTCTTGACATCGAACACAATTTTTGCGCCCGGGTGTTGTGCCAATATCTGCCTTGACAGGAGGATCATGTATCGGTCGGGCCAGATAATTTCGCCCTTTTCGTCGGTGATGCCGAGTCTATCTCCGTCAGCGTCGATAGCGATTCCTATCTGGGCATGGCTCTTTTGTACGATGCGACCGGTATCCTCCATCATTTCCACTTCCGCCGGATTGGGAGTGTAGTGGGGATAGCTCGGATCAAGTTCGGTTAAGTGCTCGACAACAGTGCAGCCAGCCCGCCGTAGTATGGTAGGAGCAAAGGCACCCGCAGTGCCATTGCCCGTGTTCACCACAACGGTGAGAGGCCTGGATATGTGGACCCGACTGACCAGGTCATCACAGTATGCGTCAAAGATGTTCCTTGTTTCAAAGGAGCCATTTCCCTGGTCAAAATCATCGTCAACAATCAAACGATAAATCCACTGCAAGTCATCACTTAAAAGGGTCGAGGCGTAGTCATCTGCCAACTTCACACCGTTCCAACCCACAGGGTTGTGGCTTGCCGTCACCATGACCCCACCCCGCGTATCTAGTTTCTCTTGCCTATTGAAGAAAAGCTGAGCCCAATACATCATGGGCGTTGTCACGAGGCCAATATCGATGACATGAATGCCACAACTGATCAATCCGTCACGTATCGCTGCGTGCATCTCTTCCGACGTTCGACGGTTATCGTGACCGAGTACGGTCATCTTAATGCCTTTTCTTCTCAGGAAGGTACCGTAACCTTTCCCGATGAGTAATGCCGACCTTGAGTTCAATTCTTGTTCATTCTCACGTCCGCGAAGATCATACTCGCGGAACATAGTGTGTTCAATCTGTGACATATTTGATCTCCCGTTTTATTCTAAAATAGTAGCAGTGTGCTACCCGTTCGTGTCTAAGGCAGTAACCGGGTCAATCACTTTCATTATATTAGTAAGTGATAAAGCTCCCAATGAAATCAAGCACCACTAGAGAGTTACCAAACAAATACTGCTGTCAAGTGGTTTGGCGAACGGATGGACTCTCTGGCTGTTGTACCTGATGAACTCACGTATGTCTTCTATTGCCCTGACCTTCCCCATTGTACCATACCTGAAGCCAGGATAGAAGCGCAATGAGCGGAAAAATGAAGGCATTTCCCCCATCAATAGGGGCCACGAGGAAGATGTTATTGCACGAACTTTTTTTGAACCTGCGCCAGCGTAGCAGCTCCTATGGTCCCAGCCTGTCTACCTAAATAGCCTTTTACGATCCTGAGCCGCTTCTTTTGTACGCCCATTGTATATGTATTTTTCGCTTGCAACACTGATGGCATGATCAATTGGCTCACAGCCATAACTCCGCCACCGAGCATAACAACTTCCATGTTCAGTACGTTAGCTAAAGTAGCGATTCCTACACCGATCCATGTGCCAGCTTCTTTATAGACCCTAGAGGCAAGCTCATCTCCGTTGATTGCAGCTTGAGCAATGTCCTCGCCAGAGAGATGCCCTTCTTGAAGAAACTTCTCTCTTAAAGATGTTCTCTCTCCCGACTCTATTTTCCTCATAGTAGCTTTGACGATAGCACCGCCAGAACCAAGCTGTTCCAGGCAGCCTCTTCCTCCGCAGGGGCAGACCGGACCATCAACGTCCAATATCATATGTCCTATCTCTCCGGCGACTCCGTCAACCCCTGTTAACAAACGGCCATCGAGAATAATAGCTCCTCCTACGCCAGTACCTATAAAGACTGCAACACAGCTTTTGCTGCCTATACCAGCCCCAAACCTCCATTCTCCATAGCCGGCTGCATTGGCGTCGTTGTTGACAACGACAGGAAGATTTGCCATCAAGGCTATCTCTTGTTCAAAATTGATGCCTTCCATCTCAGTCATTGATGCCGAACTGACGAGAATGCGCGTTTCTGGATCTACTAATCCTGCTAATCCTACTCCTATGTGGGAGATCGCCAAATTTTGCTCGGAAGCCAGCTTCAAAAGGTAACGAATTGTTCTATCAACCTGGGCAATTGTTTTGCTATCTCTTTTTTCATCAATAAAAGGGCCAATGATCTCACCATTGGAGTTCACAAGTGCCGCTCGCAGACTCGTCCCCCCGATGTCAAGCCCTAAGCCGATTTCCGTGGTCGAAAATGCACCCATGATATGTGGCTCCTTTGCCTGCTATAAATCGTGGTAGGTTCCAAGACCCAATGCGAGCCTTCCAATTAATTCCTTGCAGAAGTCGTCGTTCGGACCCATCAACGAGGCAGCCAGAGCATCCCGCAAGTATCTTTCTAGCGGCATGAGCCCTTTTATATACGAACTCCCTCCACTCGTCAACATTGCTTCATGGGCCACTGCAAAAGCCGCTTCCGCTGTTGCCACTTTTACCGCGGTCATCTTTATTGCCAGGTCGTGAAAGCTCTCCTTATTCTCCATTGAACGGGCAAAATCATTCACCAGACTTTCTGCCTGCAATAGCCTGATCGCCATACTGCCAATATGTCTTTGGGCGGCAGGATAATTGCTCAAATTTTTACTATATACGGTTGCATCCCTGGAATATCTCCTGGTTCTGACCCTTTCAACCGCTTTCTCGTATGCTGCTCTGGCAATGCCGATGTAAACAGATGCCACGCCCAGGTGATATATTGGCTGATTAGCCTCGTTATACAGGCGAAGTCCATCACCTGAACCACCGAAGAGCAGGCAGTCAGGATCAATAATGCAATCGAAGTCTATAGTGCCACTCATATTGCCAACAAGGCCGACACCGTTCCACTCACCGGGGCGTATTCCTGGTGTATCGGCTGTGACGATGAATAGAGCATGCTCTTTGTGATCACCAGAGTTCGGGGCGACAGTGGATACCGTGTAGAGATCGGCAAAGCCCGCTGATGTACAGAAGCTTTTCTTCGCGCAAATATGATACTGTCCGCTGTCAAGCCTTTCCGCAGTGCTTATGAGCGACCACCATTGCGAACCTGATCCTGGTTCGCTGATCGCTTCGGTTGCTAGCCATTTCCCATCAACGACGGGCTGTAAATATTTCTCCCTTTGGCGCTCATTGCAATAAAATATAAGAGAGTTGACAGTTGTCAGGTGCATTACGTAAACCATGGCTGTTGAAGCACATGCCTTAGCGATCATAGCAATTGCTCTGGAGACATCTGTTGGTTTCGCGTCCCAACCTCCGTAAACAGTGGGAATAGTAAGTTTGAAAAAGCCAGCTTCCGCAAGTGCCTTTAACCCCTCTTTTGGAAAGAGTTTATTCT
The DNA here is from genome assembly GCA_035650355.1 of Ktedonobacteraceae bacterium. Taxonomy (GTDB): domain Bacteria; phylum Chloroflexota; class Ktedonobacteria; order Ktedonobacterales; family Ktedonobacteraceae; genus DASRHT01. The sequence continues at coordinate 137,734 of DASRHT010000018.1, read as the reverse complement.
GATCCACAATAGAGGCGCTGGGTTCTATCACCTCATCGATAAGCCTTTGCAGGGCCGTGAAATCTAACTGTGTATTAGGCGTGGCTTGTATGTATCCCTCCTGCGAGTATGATCGCTTCATCCCGGGAACCAAAGTGACCAAATCCTAAACTTAATAGGATGAGGCTAAGCATAGGCTGATTGGCATGCTTGCTAATGTTGGTATCTGCAGCGTCGGGGACAGTCACCCTCGATCCTCGATTGCCCCCAAGGCCCTAAGCGTGGCTTTCTGAGCCATCGTTAGCCCAGTCACTCCCAGGATGTTCATACGTTCGTATGGTCTGTCGCTTCTCAATGTTTGCGAGGGCTCACCCGTGTGTACATCCCAGAGTTTGATCGTTCCATCATTGCTGCAACTGGCAAGGATGCTGCTATCAGGATGGTAAGCAACGGAGTTTGCTCTATCACTATGCTCAAGTAACGTTTTAAGACACTCGCCGCTGCTCACATCCCATATGCGCACTGTAAAGTCCTCGCCCCCGCTGGCCACAGTCCTCCCATCGGGGCTGTATGCTACACTCCTAATCCAATTGGTATGCCCTTGCAGCACTTTGAGGCATTCTCCGCTGCTCACATCCCACAAACGCAACGTATCATCTTCACTCCCGCTCACGATAGTACTGCCATCAGGGCTAAAGGCAGTATCTCTCACCCTTTTCGTGTGCCCGCGCAGGATCTTGAGGCACTCTCCACTGCTAGTATCCCATAAGCGCAACGTATAGTCTTCGTTACCACTGGCTACAATCTTTCCATCGGGACTGTATGCTACGCACCTGACCCAGGTATTTAGATGTTGCAACGTTTTGAGATATTCGCCGCTATTGACATCCCATAGACGCACGGTACAATCTTGACTTCCAGTAGCAAGCATTTTGCCATCAGGGCTAAAGGCAATAGATCGAACTCTGCTGGTGTGCCCGCACAGCGTTTTGAGGCACTGACCGCTATTAACGTCCCATAGGCGCACCGTTTGATCCTCGTTGCCACTGGCGAGGATTTTGCCATCGGGCGGACTGAAAGCAACCGCGTAGACCCTGCTGGTATATTCTTGCAAAGTCTTTATGCTCAAGCCACTGCCGATATCCCACAGGTGTATCGTTTGATCTTCGCTGCTACTTGCCAGTAGTGTGCCTTTGGGATTGAAAGCGACACACCTGACCCAGTCCGTGTATCCTTGTAGCATCTTGAGGCACTCTCCGCTACTGACATCCCATAAGCGCAATGTATAGTCTTCGCTGCCACTGGCAAGCACTTTGCCATCGGGGCGGAAAACAATAGACCTGACCCAGCCGGTGTGTTCTTTTAAGGTCTTGAGGCACTCTCCGCTACTGACATCCCATAAGCGAACACTTTGGTCTTCACTACCGCTAGCCGCAGTTCGCCCGTCGGGACTGAAAGCAACCGAGTAGATTCTCCTGGTATGTCCTTGTAGCGTCTTTTGATATTGACCATTGCTCACGTCCCACAAGTACGCGTTGCAGTCTTCACTACCGCTGATCAGTGTCTTCCCATCTGGGCTAAAAGCCACCGCTCTCACCAAATCAGAATGTCCTTGTAGGGTTTTGAGGCACTCGCCGCTGCTGACATCCCATAGTCGCACAGTCCTGTCCTCACTACCGCTGGCCAGGATCGTCCCATCTGGGCTAAAGGCCACTGACCAAATACGATCAGAATGTCCTTGCAGCGTTTTGAGGCACTCGCCGCTGCTGACATCCCATAGTCGCACAGTCCTGTCCTCGCCTGTACTCGCGATGATCTTTCTGTCGGAATTGAAAGCAACTGAGTAGACCCAACCTGTATGCTCTCGAAGAGTTTTGAGACACTGACCGCTGTTGACGTCCCATAGTCGCACAGTATAATCTTCACCGCCGCTGACAATGATACTCCCATCTGGGCTGAAGGCTACTGACCTGAGCCAATCCTTATGCCCTTGGAAGGTACGCCAGGGTGTCCCACTATCAGCCTGCCAGAGACGAACCTCCCCATTGGCAACGCCTGCTGCCAGCAGTTCACCATCCGGGCTAAAAGCAACCGAGAGAATACTACCAAAGGTGTCGATAAATACAGATTTCGCAAGTTCTGCATGGGCAAAGTTAACCTCAGGAAGAGAGGCGTCTTGCAGATAGGCTTGCCAAACTACGAGATGAGAAAAATCATAACCACGAAGATTACATCTTAGCTGGATCAGGAGATTGAGCAGATTCCCAGCGGCATATCCTGGCATGTGCGGGCGATTTTTGCGCAACAGAGAAAGTATATTCTTCAGCTTCTTTTCAGTGCCTTCTTTCCCATTACTAGTGATCAGGCGATCAGCAAGAGGTTTGAGTATTAAACTAACCTGGCTATTCCTCACGTAGTCTTTCGTTTGGGCTTTAATCAAAGCGTGCCTGTCTAACAGACTCATGACTTCCGCATTGATTTCTTCAAACCCTCCCTCGATGAACCTGTTTGTCACATACTCCATGATTACCGGCTGCATAGTGAAATGGGCCACACCGGTAACTTCGACCATAGACCTTCGCCGCAGAGATTTCAGATCCTCCAACAGTACTGCTTTGGAGCCAGGATGCATAATTTCTCCCCATAAGTCGTCGAGTGAAATAGCCTCGCGCTCTACGGCTAGCCAGTACATAATTTCTTGTTCCCTGTCTGAAAGGCGGTTGAATTGTTGATCCAAGAGCTGCTGTATATCTCCGACGACAGCTTCTTCTTCCTCAAGGAATCCAGCAATATTACCACCGAATAGTTCTCGGATGGGTTCAGAGACCAGCTTCAAGGCGAGCGGATTGCCTGAGTACAGGGTGATCAACGTCCCCTCGATGGCTTCTGAGCCAAATAGACCTTCATCTTTTAAAATCTCCTGCCCCTCTGCTCTTTGCAATCCCAAGAGCTGCAATGAACGCACTAGAGATGCTGTGCCCTCCAGGTGTGCAATCTCTTTCGGCTTCTCGCGGCTAGTCAGCACAAGGCAACTCTGATGATGGGTTTTCCCAACTAACTCTATCAGCCTACCATATCCTTCGTATCCTTCCCGGTACTCCCCGGCACGGTGTCCACTTAGCAGAATGGACTCGAGGTTATCTAATACTAAAAGACAACGGCGTTCGCACAGATAAGCGACTAGCAATGCTATCTGATTATCTACACCCTCGGGCAGGTCAATTCGCTTTTGACCGGATAGAGATTGGACCCAGTTTTTCAGCACGCTCTCTAGGGGCGGAGCATTTTGGAGAGAACGCCAGAGGAGGTATTCAAATCCACCCTTTAGCTGCTCTGAAACCTTTGCTATGAGGGTTGTCTTGCCGATACCTCCAATCCCCACCACCGCAATCACGCGGCAACGATCCTCCGTAATCCATTGCTGCAACCTGGTCGTTTCTCCTGCACGTCCATAAAACCTATCGGCCCGTGGAACTTCCATCAAGTCTGTCCATCCAGCCTCGTGAGATGATGGTTGGGAAGGGCTTGTCGGCTGTCGCGCTTCGGGTATGGAGCCAGGGACTGTAGGTGGGACATGATCATCAGAAGATTTGGGGTGATACCATTGAAAATAAGCTAGAATAATTGCAGGGATACCCCCCAGAATACCAAGAATGGTTGCAATTACAGTGAGTGTGATGATTCCCTGGGTTATCCCTTGAGTTACCAATATCCATATAATGATAACGACCAAAATGATTTCTATAACGATGCCAAGTGTGGCAACGACCTTGAAGCTCAAGGATGGCCTTTTGTTCGATTTGCGCCCGTGCTTCTCAGATTTATCTGACAGGTGCTGAGAATGCATAAATTATCCTCCCTCTCCTTTACTATAAGTCCTCCATTTAACACATGACCATCTTGAGCATCCTCACGAATCACTGCGAGGAGCGTTCGCACAACGCTTTCGGCAGAAGCAGAGCGCAACTAAATGCCGACATCGGTGTTTTGTTGCACTCCCCCCGTCTGGGGCAAAAAGCCTATCGTCAACGTTCTCATACCAGCAGGAGCCGCAAAAACGACGCGGCCAGAGACGCCCCTGGCACCATTTTTGAAGGTAGCTGGCAACGTGTTATCAATGGGCGGTTGACTGTAACCGTTGACAACCAGTCGCAGATAGTCGAAGCCAAAACCAGGAGTCACATCCTGGCCGCTACCATTATCCACCTGGAAATTGAGCACGTAGAATTGCTGCCCCGTCTTGCATTGCACCCCCTGATACGCATAACGCACCTCGACGCTACTGAGATGATAGATCAAGGTGTGACCATAATAGTAATAATTGATGGTGGCATTCGGGTGTGATACCTTATTGGCATAGCGACCGGGATCAAAAGCGCCTTTGAAAGGGATCGTTACCAGCGCCTCATTAGTAACGGTCGAACCGAGCTGGAGCGCCAGCGTATCGAGATTCAGCCCCTTTGGCACCGCAAAATCGATCCAGCCTGTTTCACTGCTGCCCGACTTCGGGCCATCGGAGAGATATACATTGGAGGGCATGATTGGCTTTTGCGCAGGTATCAGCAGATGAGCAATAGTATAATACAAAACTCGCGCCTGTTCGCCGCTATGATTCGCGACCCGCATATTGAGGCGCAGAGTCGCAGGTCCAAAGTGAATATTATCATCAGGAAAAACGGGAGCATATTGCGCGTTGATTACGGTCATATCTAGCCCGGCATACAAAGCGGTGCGCTGCACATCCAGCGTTGTTACAGGCAAAGGCGTGGGCGACTGATTGATACCAAGCTGAATATTCTGAATCCAGTAACCGGCAACCGAGCTGACAACGACAAGGATGACTACACCGACAATAATAATGGTACTCAGTAGTACCCATAGAGATGGAATAATCATACGTCTCCGAGGGGCTGGCGGTTCAGGCTCCGCCAGCGCCACGGCTTCTTCCTGCGATTCCATAAGATCGGTCGATGAGGAAGTCATTGCTTTTTCTTCATCCATAAAGATCCCCTTGAAAATAAAATTTAGCTATGTATATATTCCTCTCTATTGTAGCAAGAGTTCAGGTAATTGCAAAGCCACTCTGTCCACCAAAAACTTCTTCGCCCCAAATAAATCGAAATCCCAGCCCTTTTTGAGCCAGGATTTCGCGATAGAACACATAGGTAGAACAAAATGTGCTAAATGCGAGAAAGCTACATTAGCCATAAAACTTAGGGACATTGGCATTATAGAATGAGGCTTCGAGGTACTCCAGTAACAGAGCAAAGTTTAGAATATCAGTATCATTGCGCAATGGTTTTGTGGGATCTGGTCCTCCATTAAGACTGGCAATAAACGGCATCACATCTTTGACGATCTGTGCCTGCGGAATGGGCTTGTCGAATGCTCCAGTGGGAACCAGAGGCGCGCCCCTCAGGCCATTCAAGTAGCCTGCATGACGAGCTTCAACTGTGAGAATCGACCCGGCTGCCGCTAAGGTGCTTTTGCTGCTGATCGCAGGAGCCGCCATCAGATAAGCACCAACACCCACATTCTCAAAAGTCTGAGAGAGATTGATAAAGGCATCAACATTTTGCTGCTGCAAGCCTTTGAAGGACGGCATGGGGCGAGCAGCACTGCCCAGCGCGGTTTTCAAAAAGGAGACGTGGGCATCCTCATCGTCTCTGATTTCCCTGAACGCTTGCTGAGGACTTAAAGCGACTGCCGTTCTCTGGGCAGCCTGAGCAGTGTTCACCACCAGCAAATTCGCCGGAACAACGACTGCACTGATAAGGGAGGCGCTTAGAAATGTTCTACGAGACACATTGCGCTCATCGGATGCTCCGAACTGCTTCGACATACGTTCTCTCCTCCACGTTTCCAGACGTGAAAGCTATGCTATTTCACACGTTTTTCTCCCTACACTTTCCACTTCGACAGGCGAATAATCTCACCTTTAGCTATCACGTCTGACAGAAGAAGATCGATGACACTAATAATCAGTTAGTAGATTGTCACCGCATCTATTATTAGTAAACACATTGCCATATCTACTTTACCTTTACACGCAACAATCCTGGAACCAATGCGGCGACCACCAGCGTGGCAACAATGCAGGCGATGCCGCCGCTGACAACGGAGAACTGGGGCGTGCTGAAACCCGCAACCATGCCTGATTCAAACTGGCCCAGCATGGGACCGCCGATGACAAACATGGCGTTTACCGCGCTGATACGGCCCCGGAACTCGTCAGGCGTGGTGACCTGCACCACAACGCCGCGCAATATCATGCTCACCATATCAGCAGCGCCCGCGCCCGCAAGGAAGAGAGATGAGAGCCAGAGCGGTCCTGGGAGGAAGCCAAAAACGACGATACACAGTCCCCAGGCTACGATAGCCAGCACCACGCCCAATCCCTGCCGGGCAATGCGATTGATGCGACCGGTAAGGGGCGTTAACAGAACCGCGCCAATGGAGGTTGCGCCCAGCAAGATACCGAGGCCCTGCGGTCCCACATGCAGGATATCGCTGGCATACACCGGAAGGAGGGCTCTGGGCGAGCCAAAGAAGGTGGCAAAGAAGTCGAGCGAGAGCACCGCCAGAATGACGGGATGAGATCGCAGGAAACGCATACCATCCCGCAGCGCGCTAAATCCGGCCTGAGCGCGCCTATCGACAGGGACTCGCGGCACTATCATGAGCAGTAGCGAGCCGATAACCACAAAATAGGAGAATACATCGATCCAATAGGTATTGACCACCCCGAACCAGGCAATGACGTAACCACCCAGAGTTGAGCCAATGACGAACGTGAGTTGCATCATCACCATGCTTAACGAGACGGCATTGACCAGTTGCCTGCGGGGTACGAGTGTGGGAATGATGGCCTGGCGCGTCGGGAACTCAAAGGCTGAGACGCAGGCTGAAATAAGAACGACGAGGTAAATAATATACATATTGATGACATTGAAGAATGTGCAAAGGGCCAGCACAGCCGACATCAATGCCATCGTCACTTCTATGAAGAGCAGCAATTTGCGCCGGTCAAACACGTCGGCGAAGACGCCGCCCACCAGCGAAAACACCAGGCGCGGCACCGCCTGCACCAGTCCGATCAGGCCCAGAGCAATAGCGGAATGGGTCAACAGATAGACCTGCCAGGCTACGGCAACGATCTGCATCTGAGTGCCGGCAGCGGAGATCAACTGCCCCCAGAAAAGCAGCGCGTAGTTGCGGTTACGCAATACGCTCCATTGGTTGGGAAGCTTTTCTTCTAAAGGGGTTGCGCCTGTTGCAGTTACGCTGGGATCAATAGGATCAATTACTGAGTCTTGAGATGGCTCTGTTTTCATGTGCTCCCTAAAAATATGTATGACAACCTACGCACCGATTATATAAGCGATCTGGGCAGTCCAGCACGGGACAGGTCCGGCAGGATAGGTCTGGGCAGGTGCGAGACCTGTCCCTACGGTTATGTGCCTGACGCGGTTGGCAGGACGATGATTTCCTGGCCGGGTTTGAGTATCGTTTCCAGTCCGCTGTGGCCGCTGATCATCTCATTGTTGACAAAAATCTTGACGTGCTCGCGGATATGTCCCTGCTCGGTACAGAGGTGCTGCCATACCGGTGGATGTAATTGCCCCAGCAATGTCAGCATTTCCTCCACCGTTTTCGCTTTTAGCACAATCTGGCTTTTGCCGCCACTATAGGCGCTCAACGTTGACGGGAGGCGCAAAGTCACAGTCGGCTTCTCTTCATCACTCATATTTTATCCCTTGAACATCCCCTCTAGCATACTCCATCACAACCTGAGGCTTCCCATCAGGCCATCCATCCCAAAATGATATTGATGCAACCAACCATATTTCGCTATCCTATTTAGTGTACCACGCCCCGCACTAAGATAGCTACACGCCTCACCAAAGGACCAGGGCTTTTCCGTGTTCGTCATGCTCGCAGGGCGAAGCCCTGCTCGCAAGAGGAGAGAGGTGCAGGCAACGCCGCGTCGCGGGGTTGCTTGCACCTCTCTCCTCTTGCCCTGCGCCCCGTTGGGGGCGCGAATCCAGGCGGCAGGAGTCAGAGGAGAGGACAACGGAAAAGCCCTCACCAAAGGACTTACACGCTTTTGTGTCTTAGTATAGCACAAGCACAAAAGGCATATTTGTCCCTTCTAGCAATGGAGAACAAATATGCCTTTTAAGTCCGAGTTTGCTTAGATCATTTTTCTATGGGAGCGCCGATCAGGCTGCCCCACTCCGTCCATGAGCCGTCATAGTTGCGCACATGAGGATAGCCGAGCAGGTAGGTAAGCACAAACCAGGTATGGCTGCTGCGCTCGCCGATGCGACAGTACGCGACGACATCCTTATCAGGAGTGACGCCCTTGCTCTCGTAAAGCGCGCGCAATTCATCGGCGGACTTAAAGGTTGCGTCCTCGCGTACCGCCATCGACCAGGGAACATTAGCAGCGCCAGGGATGTGGCCGCCGCGCTGCGCACCTTCCTGGGGCAGATTTGCCGGAGCAAGCAGCTCGCCGCTATATTCGCCAGGGGAGCGCACATCGACGGTGGCGAAGTTGCCATGCCCCAACGAAGACATGACCTGGTCGCGGAAAGCGCGGATCTCGGCACGGGGCTCTTGCGCCCGGTACGTTGTGCGCGGATAGGATGGAACGTCGGTGGTAATCTCACGCTTATCAGCTAACCACTTGATACGTCCGCCATCAAGCAAACGCACATCTTTATGCCCGTAGTACTTGAGAATCCAGAGTGCCCAGGCTGCAAACCAGTTGTTATTATCGCCATAGAGCACAATGGTTGTATCGTTGCTTACCCCGGCATTACTCAGCAACCCTTCTAGCTGAGCTTTGCTCACGGGTGCGCGTACAACCTGATCCTGCAGCTCCTTCTGCCAGTTGAAGCCCACAGCTCCTGGGATATGGCCCTGCTCATACGCCTTTGTATCCACATCCACTTCGATTAGCCGTACATTGGGATCATTGAGATGACTTTGCACCCAATCTGCATCCACCAGGACCTCAGGATGCTTATAACCCTTGTCCTCAGACATACATGTCCTCCCAAACATTAATGAAATAATTATTAACTATCCAGCCGTCAAACGCCGCTGAGCGCAGCACATCACCTTCACGAAGTTCGGACAGCCAGGAGTAGTTAGCCCGTAAACGATAAGGTCTTAGAGACGACTTGCCGCTCTAAAGGTAACCTCTGTTACATACAGCAAAAACATGTAGAGCAGAGTATTTTATTCCCACTGCTTAGCTTATCTCGCTAGTCTCTAGAAATTTGTTCTATTTATGCTAGAGCTTTTTTTGCTGTCAATCTCTCGTTTTACTATGTCAAGCGCCTCCTTTACCGATCCCACAGCCATCGCTCCTACCTGCAATAGCCGCTCCAGCAATTTCTCTCCCTCACCATCGGTATAATCATGGGCAGCAAAACCAATCTGTGCATTTTCTCCTTCACGAGAAGATGGTGCCAGTACGATAACAGGTAGCCCGTACTGGGCCGCATACAGCGCTTCTTGAAGCAACGCTAAATTGCCAGGGCCTATTGGAGCCGGGCAAAGGATCAGGAGAGCTGCGTGGGCGAGGCTGGCGCGCACCTGCTCCAGGGTCGCGGGTGCAATGGGGGCGTAAGGCTGCTCCGTGATAACTTCGCTTGCCAGCCGCAATGCGAGGGTGTGGTCGCTGTCGCCCACGTTTAATGCGCCCGCGATAAAGGGGATGTGAGCATCCGCCAATGCTCGCATCATCAGTTCGCCGGAGCCACCGCCAGCAATGATATGGACCTGCGCCTGGAGATGATCCGCTCGCGCCTCACCTCTTTCGTTACCAGCAGGGGGCAGGACACTGAGATGCTCGGCTCCTCGCAGGATGCCGACCTGCACACTGGTTCCGTAGACGCGGCTGAGCAGGCCAGGCTCCAGCACTTCGGCGGGTCCAGCATCGGCGACGATGCCGCGCTGAAAGAGCAGGAGGCGCGGGAAATAGCGGGCAGCAAGATTGAGATCGTGCATAGCTGCAACAACGGTGACGCCCCGCTCGCGATTGAGCCGCTTTACCAGTTCCAGCGTCTCAATTTGATATTTGATATCGAGATGCGATGTGGGTTCATCCAGCAATAACACCAGTGGTTGCTGAGCCAGCGCCATAGCGATCATGACACGCTGACGTTCCCCACCGCTTAGCTCGTTGAAAACGCGACTGGCGAGCGCAGAGATGCCAGCCGCATTCATGGCATCCTGCACCAGCGCCTGATCATCTTTGCCAGGGGAGCCGAAAAAAGAGCTCATAAACGGGGTACGCCCTAGATTGACCATCTGCTCAACGGTAAAAGCGAAGGGGACATGGAACTCCTGAGGTACAACGGCAATGCGCCGGGCAACGCCGCGCCTGCCCCACTGTTCTAAAGCTCGCCCTTGCAGCAATACCTGTCCCTGCCAGGGCTGGAGTACGCCGCTCAGCAGGCGCAGTAGCGTTGTTTTACCAGAACCATTGGGACCTAGCAAGCCCACCATTTCGCCGGCCTTGATCGCGAGCGAAATATCGTATAAGAGCAATTGTCGCCCGTAGCCAAAGACGACGTTGTGCAGTTCCAGCACAGGCTCGCCCTCTGAAGCTTTTATCCTTGTCTGATCGGCTTTTACCATCGATATTCTCGCTTGCTATTCCTCAAGAGGAACAAGAAAAATGGCGCGCCGACCAGCGCGGTAAAAATACCGACCGGTAAAACGGCGGGGGCTATCACTATGCGTCCCAGTAGATCCGCCAGGACCAGGAAAATCGCTCCCCCCAGCGCCGAGGTTGGCAGTAGCAGGCGGTGCCCGGGTCCGAGCAAGAGGCGCATGACATGGGGGGTCACAAGGCCGACAAAGCCGATCAGGCCGCTAATGGAGACAGCCGCCGCCGTGATGAGCGATGCGATGGCAATGAGCATAAGCTTGGAACGCTCGACGTGTAAGCCTAGATGCGCAGCCCCCTCTTCCCCCAATGTAAGAGCATCGAGCACGCCGGAAAAGCTGAACGAGAAAATGACGCCGATGATAATCACCACGCCGACGATCAGGATCGGCGGCCAGCTTGTGACGGCGATGCCGCCTGATAGCCAGTTGAATAATCCCTGCACGCCGAACTGGGCATGTGGGCAGATCGTGAGGATGAGCGTCTGCAACGCCACCACTACGGCATTGACCACAACGCCAGCCAGCAGCAGCGTCACCACGGGCGTATGTCCATCGGTGCGAGCGACGGCATAGACAAAAAAGACGGTCGTGATTGCACCCACAAAGGCCAGCACCGGAGTAAGCGAGAAAAGGGAGCCATAGATGGTGTCCAACGGCAGGATAAAGGCGATGACCGCTCCCAGCGCAGCTCCAGACGAGGTGCCGATCAGGAAAGGGTCGGCGAGCGGGTTGCGCAACATGCCCTGAAAGATCACGCCCGCCACTGCCAGGGCCGCGCCAACGAGCACCGAGCCAATAACCGTGGGCATACGCACCTGCCACACAATCAACTCGGCTGACGGGTCCCATTGACGCGCAAAATGAAACAGCCCCGTCCCGTTGAGCAGGATCTGAACGATAGTGCTGAACGGGATCGCGGTTGAGCCGAAGCTGACAGCCAGCACAATGGCTGCAAATAGCAACAGGCAGAATAGAGGAATAGCCAGCGGCGCGGAGAACCATCGCCGTTTTTCTCCGCGTCGCAGTTCCGGTTGAGCTGTGCGAGTCGCAAGTTTCATAATATTGTCTATTGTACGCTAACTCTGGCACACGCTGCCAGATTATGCAGCCGCACTACAATAAGCAGGCAATGAACCAGGAAATTTATCGGGATGGACGAGTTGCGCGACGCAGCGCAGCCCTTCGACGAGACGAGGGCCGGGCCGCGACAGCAGATCGCCATTGACGTTGTAGACATGGTTCGTTTTCACGGCCTCAATATTTCCCCAGTTGGCACGCTTACCAACGGAGGCCGCATCGCCGCCAAATTTGGGATCTTCTGTCAGCACGATAAATTGCGGATTGGCGGCGATCACGGCCTCGTCAGTGACCTGGGGATAGCCCTGGCCGCCGGTATTGTCGTGGAAGATGTTGATGGCGTTAGCATCCTGTAAGAGATCATCGCCAAAGGAGCCGCCGCCGAAGACGAACGGCTTGCCAGGAGTGCTGTAGTCCAGCTCAATCATTACTTTAGGAGCCGTGGTACCTGCAACCGCCGCTTTAATCTGATCAATCTGCTGTTGAAGCTGATTCACCAGCTTAGTAGCGGCATCCTGGGTAAAGGTGAGACGACCCAGTAGCAATATCTGTTGCAGCGATTGCGCAAAATTGGCGATTGGCAGGTCTACGACGTGCAGGCCCAGACCTGTCAGTTGCCCATCATACTGCTTGGTCTCACCGCCATAGCTCAGAACAAGGTCTGGCTTCAGTGATACGATCTGCTCCGTATTATACTTGCCATTGGCATCTGAGACTTTTGGCAGTGAGAGCATGTCCGCTGGAAAATTCGTGTAGTAATCAACTGCCACTACCCGCTTAGCCAGACCCAGCGCACCCAGTTCCTCGCTGATGCTTGGGATGAGCGAGACAATGCGCTGAGGTGGCGTGGAGGGGAAGGCGATTGGCGTGCCATAGAAATCCGGTGCGGCAGTGGGGGTCGCGGACGCAGATGGGGTTGCGGTGGTTTGTTGGCCGCAAGCTGCTAATAACAACAGGAAAAATAGCGTCGCTAAAAAGACACGGGATGGTTGAGTACGCATGCGGTGACCTCCAAATCATAATAATAGATGCCGCAGTCACCCCGCGCGAATGGAGATTGAGCCGGACAGATTGCGGGAAAATGTGTGCTGCCACACGCAGTACCGGCGTCTCGGTTCGCTCCTTTTACGCGAAGGAACGTGAGCATACCCACCGGGCAGGTCTCCTGACTCCTGGTTGCTAGCGCGGCCCATCCAGCCTTCCCATCCTTAATGGTGGTATACACCCGTAGGACAGTGACAACGTCTCGCATGATGCGAGAGGATGAGATGCTCACCAGTTACAGTAGCGCGACTGCGTCGGATTCGCACCGACTTCCCTATTCTGCCCAAGCCTCTGCGGCTCCAGGCCACCCGGTGAAGATAAATATATTGTCAGAGGTAGTATATGCGGCGGCATCGCGCAATGTCAACCGTAACGCAAGACAGGGCTTTGCAAAAGCCACCCCACGCTCGGACTACTCGCGCCCAAGGCGCTCACTGGAGAGGAAGGTGCTGGCTGTGGACTGCGTCCACAGCCAGCACCTTCCTCTCCAGAACGGCCCCCGAAAAGCGGGATAGTATGTTAACGAAGCAATAGAGGCCCGAGCGCATATTGAAAAATTGCGAAAGCCAGTGTCAGGAGGAACCACACCTGGGGTTCATAAGCAGCCAGCGCTCGGGGTGATGTTTTCCGATCAACGTTGTATTCTGATCGAATATAGAAGTCCAATTCTCCCTTTTCGCTCTGCCGAGCAAGATCGTCCGCCAGTGCTTGAGTCTGGCTATTTCCTACCCGCCGTTCATACAGCCAGATATTTGTTACGACAACAGAGATAAACACCGCAGCACATGCCTGAATGAATGATAAACGTGGGGAGATCACGATAAATCCTACGATTACGAAAGCAATCACGCGATTCAAGAGCAAGAGAACAGTTTGTTTCATCAAGAGCAGCCGATACTGTTCAAACAACACAGTATGAACCAGTGAATGAGGACTGACCTCACCTTTTGATGAGAGGGGATTGTTCTTGGAGCTACGATCATTTACCATTTTGCCAGCCCTTTCACTAATGAGGTGACGACATTATCTACTTCGTCATGTCCTTCAGCGTTTTTCACGAGCGTACATGGCAGAATGGCTATTTCACGCCTCATTCGCCCACGAGCCTGTCGCAGCTCATCATGAAGAATCGTTCGCAGCTGTCTTTTTCGGTCGATCAGGACTTGCTCATCTGTTATCTTGTCGTGTTTGTTCATGACAACCAGTACGGCTTTTGTTCGGTTACCTCTTATGCTCCCATTCCTGCGCCATAGCGATTCAAGATGACTGCAAAACTTTGCCAGCCAGACAGCAGCACCATTTGGGTCTTCCTCTGCTGGTACAGCAAGATCAGTAAAGATAATGATCGCATGGGGTCTCCGTTTGAACACTTCTTCAGCGTGAGCCACAGCACCTATATCTCCTGGAAAATCCACCACTTTTTTGACACTCACACGCAGCATATCATCTCGCCCCATCTTAATGTCGAACTTGCCACTATCTTCGAACCGTGTTGTCACATCAGTATCATGTTGACGTTGGAACTGCTGCAAGCAGAGATAATTGATGAAGGTCGTCTTTCCCGAACGAGGCGGCCCCACGACAAGGATAACTTTCCCGAGCAGCCATTGCATTCCTCGCCTGATACCGGCTGGACCAACTTTCGCTACAACGGAGAAACCTAATTCCACAACGGTCGCTTCTGCCATTCTTATCCTCCCGTGAACAACTCAAAACAAAATTTTGCGATAGAAGTATTGATATACCATTTTATTTTAAAAAAATTTGTCTTTGATGGAAAAATTATATGATAATCATCATACGAATTATAACATATATGATGCATCTATTGGAAATGTTTTGTCTGCTACCACTCCCCCACCTCTTACCGCATATCCAGGTGCCGACATGTTCAGTCTGTGGTATCCTGGACAGAGGAAAAGGAAATGATGAAAGGATCAAGGTTTGACAACCAGAATCGGTGACATGTCTTTCTTACAAGAGCTTGCTTTGCATAAGCATCTTGTAATATCAAGACAGGATCAAGAAACATTAGACTATGTGAGCAAGATATTTAAAGAAGCCAATGGCATACTTATACGTTTGGGTGGTAAGGCTGGAAGGTTAGGGGAGTCCATTGTGGGTACAGCTTTTCTTGAAGGTATCCTGCTTGCACTGGATTGTCTTCATATTAATGATGTAGATATTAGCATCGTCGTCGATGAAAACGTTGTAGAGTTATTTGATGAGAAGCTTTATCAAGCACGATATTCCCGGCAGATTAACGTCTTTCAGGCACCATCAGATGCAACCAATAATATCTGGAAATTACCAGCTTATCATCCTGGGCAAGACAATATTATGATCATGGATTTTAATGGTGCAAATGATGGCGCTCCTTATTTGCACATAGAGCAGGAAATGCTTATCCATAGCAATGAACCCAGCAGCCGCATTCGTACAGTAACAACGTTATCGCATCTTTTCCGGGTAGCAGTGAGAAGTTATGTTCATCGTGGTCCTTATAGAAGATATGCTGATTTCATAGAAGAGTTATTGAGCCTGCCAGAAGGTTCCATCGACAGCGACAAAGCTCAGCCCAATATATTGCTTTCCGCGCACGATGAGGCGCGATATCCTTATCTCGTAGAGACTTTAGGTCTCAATCCAGAAGCAATGCAGATAGTATGTTTTTTTCAATCTGTCGTTATTGCTAAATGTTATCCGCGATGGGATGAGGTAATCGTATTGATCCATGATTATTTTGCGCGCAACTTTCCAACTCAGAAACTTGATTTCCTGATAGCATCTGGCCCTGATGACCAGCAGCCAGAGGGCTTAAAAAAGTCAGATTTGCAGGATGATTATGGTGATCTTCTTAAAGGACAGACTAACGCTCGAATATTGGTACATACAATAGACTCGTTACGAGATCTCGCGGTAATTATCAAGCATGCCGCATTCGTTCTATCGAATGATACCGGGCCTGCTCACATTTCAGGAGCTTTACACATTCCTACAATAGTTCCCTACTTTCCTGGAAATGTCTATTCAAAGCAAGTCTGGGCTTCCAGTCTCTGGCACTTTGGGGTGACGTTAGATCCCAACCCATTTAGCTTCGAAGAAACGAAAGCGGCGGTCTTATGGAATAAAACACACATTATCGGGAGCATTCCCTCTGCAAGTATTACAGATGAGGTTGTTAAGGTATGCAAGCTCTCCCGTGACGAGAGAGCTTGATCCGCGATTTTCGCAGTCCAAAGCCGCGACAACATTCAGTGCGGAATACGCCAGCGAGCGACCAGTACAGGCGGGATCTCGCGATAGTTGGCCCAGCTCAATACGTTCCCCGGCTGTGAGCCATCATGAGGAGGATCGAAGGCTGGCTCTTCCAGCCCATCAAGCATCAGGCCCGCTTGAAAACAGGCGTTGAAGAGAACGTGCAAGGGACGATCAAAGTAGTAGTGAGGAACAGGCTCACCCAGCATCCCTACCCCTTTCTGAGGGCTGAAATGCAGATAGCTGGTGGTTTTAATTGCATAGGTCCTGACGATTTCGCCATTGATGGTGGTCTCTTCCACGCTGAATGTCGTGCCAGCCTGGTTAAAGCAGGGATGGCTCAACGAGAAGACAAAGCGCCCACCAGGCTTGACCACCTGCCGGATGCCGCGCATCAGCGGCTCGATTTCGGTCATATCCATGATAGCCTGATTGCAGACAGCAGCATCAAAGCATTGTGCTCCCAGAGCCACAATCTCCTCCTCTCGGGTGGCATCCACCTGGCGGTAGTCGATACGGTCGGAATGCTCAGAAGAGCGTGTACGGGCGCGTTCGAGGAATTGAGAGCTGAAGTCCGTGGCGATCACATTCACACCGAGCTGGGCCATACGGCGTGCAAAGACGCCGTTGCCACAGCCAATCTCCAGGACGGTTTCACCTGGCTGCAAGTTGAGCAACCGCTCGCACGCAGGACCGATCAGCAGGCGCTGGAACTGGTTGCCTTCACCCATCCTCTCGTCCCAAAATGCGGCTTTCTGGTTCCAGATCCGACGCGTCTCCTCATGGAGATCGGCAGGTTGAGCAGTCTTTCCATCAGTCATCATTGGAAGATTCCTTTCTCATCTTTTCAACAGATTGGAGAGCAAGTGTACCGGAAATGAAGCCAAAAAAACACCGTTCTTTGGAACGGTGTGAATGATTGACAATCATGATACAATTAAAATGAGAAATTGATAGTTCTCTAAAGGGGGAAGTAACTGCGATTCAATTATTTATAAAATACCATCAAAGACAATCATCCGGCAAACAACTTCTCAGTATTACTTCGACCATCTTTTGCATATCCTCTTCCACGCCTGCTGATGAGCCAGGGAAGCAAGCCGGGCTGGCTCTGCGAGAACAGCCCGGCGCAAAAGTTGCGGTATGTAACGTTGCAACATCTGTTTAGCTACACGTACCGCTCGGTATATTGATAACCACCGTTGAAAAGCCTATAGTCGTAAACAGTGATGTTAATTGGGTTCTGGCGCTATCAGATGCTTGCTGGAGGATGCCTCCCTTACAGGCTTCACCTTGCAGCGAGTCCTTCGCGGCTGACAGTATTTTCAGGGTTGTGTTCTCATCGAGATTTTGATTCCATAATCCAATGATGCCACTACCCGCGTCATAGACTTGTGTCCGGCTGGTATCAACGGCTGAGTTCAGAATTTGCGGTGCTGGCGCATTGAACGTTAGCGAAGCTTTGCCAGGCTCTTTTCCCTGTATCTGTATATCGCTGCTGCTGAGCTTAGAGAGATCGATACCGGCAGTGACGTTGCCATACACCACGAACAATTTCTGGGAATCGCCAAGAAAATGCCACCAGGAATTCGCATCCGGGTCGTACGCAATAATTTGTTGCAGCGTGTAAGAGGCAGTCTCCAACTTGCCGATACGTTGCACTTGCGTGATGACGGTTGCATTTGTCGGCAAGTAAAGAGTGGGCTTTTGTAGCAGATTATAGGCGGTATAAGCTCCTGTGCCAATAAGGGCTATCACCAACACAATAAAGATCAACCGAACGAAAAAAGAGAATGGTGTGCGCCGTTCCATTGCTGAGTTTCTCCCTCTGGATCTGTGCTATTTACACTATAATTTACGAAGTAATCTTGAATGATAAAAGTTCGGACCCGCCAAACGGCGTCTGATCTCTAAACATCTGGACCTTGATGGTATGTGAACCAACAGGGCCAGGCGACTGAAATTGAAAGGTAAATGTGTAGACAGAACCTGGCGCTACAGATGAAGTGATGAGGGCAAGCTGCTGTTCCACCGGGCAATCCTGATCTGTTGTCGTCCCCGGATCAGGATTAGGAATACACTTCAGTTGATAGTGTTGTTGCACATTCCAGGTACTTGAGCCACTATTTTTTACTGCTACGGAAAATGTGAAAGCTGCATTTTTTGCTGCCGAGGGAGAGCTTATCGCAGAAAACGTGACGTCATCCATCAGTATCGGGGTCGGAGTGACAGTTTTACGAGTTGGAACCGTCGGTGTATGTTTCGATACAGACGGCGTATGTGTAGATGCGACCAGTCCAAGAGAGTTGGGTTGCGGAACACGAGCGATCAGCGAGATAAACAGCCCGGCAAGCAGGAGCACATTCAGGCAAAGTGAAAGCAGGACGACGCGATACAGCACACGCCGCGGACGAATCTGCTCTAATTCTTGCTGAAACTGCGAGACAAGCGCGCCCGTTGCGTCTCTTGCGCGTATACCAATGGGTTCAGGTCGTTGCGGTGGCTCTGAAGTAAAACCCCGGGTTCGGACATCCTGCTGCGGCGAATTTTGCGGCGCAAGTGCCGCCGGTTGTTGGCGATACGGTCTGGCGGTAGCCGGTTGATCGCTCTGTATTTCCCGCTCAACCACCGGGACAGGTTGAATCGATGGCATAACGGGCTTGTAACGCTCTTGCTCCCTGATTTTTTGTTGCTCCGCCGCGAGGCGTTTCTGCTCCTGCTCCTGTTGATATACCTCGAACAATTGGAGCAAAGCCGCAACATCCCTGACGTTCTGCTTGTCCGCTTGCTCAATCAATGAGGCGAGCTGATCTTCACGCTGGCTCGGAACCTGTACCCGTCGGCAGAGCTCGGTAACGGAAAAGTTGATATAGTGTTCAACAATACCATCTACCTTTGGACGCGGCAATGCGGCTGCCGTATCCACATCAAAAGAGCTTTCAGCGGGCGGCAGGAAGCGTTCAGAGAAAAAACCGGCAATTGTTTTTTCACTGGCGTCGCGACCATCTGTGTACGTGCTAAACGTCATCCCGGCCAGCAGTGCGAGCGGCAAACTCTGAGTAACGCCCCAGATCAGCGCAGCAATCGTCTCGGAAGAGCCGGACAAAGCAAGCTGCCCAGGAGATGAAGTGCGCAAAAAGTGGGCCAGGGCCAGGCACAACGAGGCCCGAAAATCTTCCATCGAAGCAATTTGCCAGGCTGGAGTTTTGCGCGAGAAGAGCCTCTGCTCAGGGAGCGGGTCCAACATGAGTTGTCGCGGGTCAAGCGGATTCTTCGTCGTCACCCACAAATCATCGTGCCAGAGCAGAATCGCATCGCGGGCGGAAAAATGCGCGGGCAAACCCGCCAGCAGATGCGTCAGATAGGCTCCTGGCCTGCCCACGCTCTCCACATCCAGCAGTTCTTTACGCACCAGGATACGTTCCTCCTCTGCATCTATCAGCGCCAGACAGATGGGAGCGTCCGCCGCACGGATAGAGATTGCACGTATCCCAGGCGGAAGATCATAGGGGAGATAACGCTCCAGATTTCTGTAGCGTGGACTTCGATCATCACTTAATCCTCGCGAGGCGGCGCGAATACGAAATCCCGCCGTGCGGCCACTCAGCCCAACCTCAGACCATGTATAGATGAGTTGATCGATTCTTTCCATAGCCTCATATCCTTCTAACGAAACAAAACGCCTGTATTAATACGCTCCTGTTGCGAAACGCCAGAGTATCCAGAGCAAAGGATCAAGGCAGCGTCGTGACTGCATAGGCGCGAATTTTCCGACACTATTAGCCGAGCCGCCCGTAGCTGACACGGCAAAGAAGCTGCTATTCGGCACATAAAGAGCTGATTGTCTCAGTTGCATTTCTTTCATGGTGATAAGCCATTTACTGATCGCTTCATGATTGCGCATAAAGTCATCAATATGCACAAATCCATCGTATTGTACTGGACTCAGGAAGGGCATGCTTTGACGCTCAGCGGCAGGAATAATCTCCTCAAGCAGATCCGATTTTGAAATCGTAATCGCGACTGGCATCGATAACTGTGCATCTGGGGCCAGACCGCGCCAGCGACGAACCACACTAATGACGTTGTCCAGAACCTCATTTGAGGATCGATGGGCATAGAAAGAGAGGTAATCTGCTCTTGGTTTTTTGTCAGTCGGCAAAAGATTCACTACACCCTTCATGCTCAGAGGATCTGCGAGGTAGATAAACGCGTGGGCGCGCAAAACAGGCCAGCCATATTGTGCCAGACGCGGTTCATTCGCGATATCTTCGCCAGAGAGATCATAAAAAACGAGATTAACGGAACGCGATTCTTGTACTGAGTTGGATTGCCGAATAAGCATATTGAATATCAATGGGCTCCATAGAGGAATCTCGTCCTTTTTTCCTGACAGAAATGGTCTCGTGATTGCGAATTCTTGTTGCTCTTCGAATACCTGACGGTATTCTTCGAGCATTTTCGTTGTATATTCAGTCTGAGGAACAAAACGCACCGAGCTAAACACAGCGTTGTGCGCCATCCCCCCTTCTTCCATCAGGCTCAGGAGCGCGGCCAGGTAATGCGTTTTCCCGCTAAACGTATCGCCTACGACGCCAATATAAATGTTCGTGCTGGACTCATAGTGATATGGTAAAACAAGCAGACAGCGTGGACATTGATAACCAGCCATCTCTGAGGTGAAAATCTCCTTATCAAGGCGACCTCTAGGTCCAAAGATTCTTCCGAGCGTCCCCGTTTGGCCGGAACGCAGCACTTTCCCCGGATTGACTGTGGACATGACCGTCGCCTCATTCAGAGGAAACTCGTAATCGCAAAATGGACATCTGAGTTTCGGCGCGATGATGCCGCTACTCTCTCCTGGCGATCTCAGAACTGGATAGCGTAGCGGCACGACCTGAATATTTCCCTTCTGGTTGGTAGCAGGATTGCGAGGTATAGGGCTGGATGTAGTTCCCGTATAGCCTCTATTCCCACTAAAAGGGATCTTATGGAAAGGGTCGCCAGAGCATTCCCATTTCTGGCCGACAAAGCGGAGCGGCTTGCCGCACTCAGGACATTTCTCTTGCATATGTTTTTCCTTCCTCAAATCTGATTAAGGGTACAGATGGGAGCGGCGAGATGCACGCTCTTAGCCGTCTGACAGGCCATTTGCCACGTATGTTGCAGTTCGCTCCAGGCGATACTTTGCTCAAAAACCTCCGGCCAGATCGTTGCCCGGTGCGCCTTGTAGAATAAACGCCAGTCTCTCTTCGCGTTTTGCGAGCGTAATGTCTGGTCGATAAATTCTTCACCAAGCGCGCAGGCGGCACTGCCGGGAATGCTGATAAAATTGCTCAGGCGCTGCTCGATTTTGTCCACCGCTGCCTTCTGCAACATATCCAGCGTCTGTAGCATACTCTGCGGGCTAAAGTCGCGTGGCGGGACGCGCGTTCCATAGAAAGGTGAGATATCCGCTAACGTATCAGCTTCGCGGATACGATGGAGAAACACCCCACGCAAAGAGAGCTGGTAGTTCCCAAGCATACGAAACGTCCCGCGCAACGCTTCAGCCAGCAAAGGCTGGGTTGCCATCACCGCCAGCAACTCTTTCTCTTCCCCTAGCCGCGAAAAAAGGTAGTCCAGGCGACCAGCAGAGAGGAAAAGATGCGCGATCTTGGTCTTTACTTCATCCATCGTGAAATTGGTATACTCATCAATGTTTATGAAGTGCCGGGTGAGATGCGTACGCATATGATGCAGGTAATCGTTAAAAGCATTGATGGGAGCGCCATAAGCTCCGACCCGCTGCGGGATCTCGTCGATGGTGGGCAGGCCCTGATCCTGGCGGCAGGCTGTGATAATCTCGCGCAGGTGTAAAACAAACTGCTCGTTGGGATTAGTATTTTCTTGCTTGAGTTGCTCAACGAGATTGAACGAAGCAGTAGTGAGTTGCGGCCATAATGCACCAAAACACTCTTCGAATGCCTGATCCTCTTTGTGCTCCGCCGCCCTTTCGTCAAGTATTGAGGACATCTGCTCAAGTAGTTGTTCAATCTCCTGGTCAAGGGTGCAAAGCTTTAGACGCCAGCCAGCGATATATTTCTCATCGAGCGCACGCATTTCATGGGCCAGATACTCAAGCACCGGCATCAGCACTTGCGAGCCTGCGGCAGCTTCGTTGCTACAATCCGCGACGATGCACTGCACTACTTTGATTGGATGGTCACCGTGACCTGAGACGCCGCTTTCTATCTTGCCCTTGATATCTTCGCAACGCACCCCATTATCATCGCCCGGCGTCGTTTTATGGTTGAGCACCATAAATGACCAGTCTTCTATCGGTATGATTCCCCCCATAGCATCATGCGCCAGGTCGTAAAGCTGAAAATCAACATCCTGCAATTCAGCGCGCATATGAGGCATCAGGACAAAAATCACCACATCGACCTCCTCGCCCAACCCCCGCATCAAACGTGTATCGTCGCCTACGCCGGTATCACCCAGTCCCGGCATGTCAACAAGCGCAATTTTTGCGACATCTTTCTGGTGAAAGTCGGTAGTGATGATCGCCTCTTTTACCGCCATAAATTCGTAGTACCGTTGACTGCCATCCAGCGAGTCCTGCGCCACGTATCGGCGCACATTCTGAATCGGCACAGGCAAATCAGCCGAGCCAAGCAGTTTTTCATAAATCGGCGCACGCTGTTTATATTCCTCCAGATGCTGATACATCGCCCGCGAGAGCGCATCCTTTTTCAGCGATCTCGGCAAAGGTTGAGCAATGAAACTTTCCAGAGCGCGCGGCTCATCACCGAGACTCAACCGTTGATAGTAGGGAGCTAATACGTCGCGGAGGAATTCCTCTCGCGTATAAAAGCTGATCAGCCCTCCTTTTTGAGCGAGATCGGCATTGTGCTGGATAACGCTGCGTACGCCGGTACAAAAGCCGCGATTGCCGGCTGGAATAACCTCTGATCCTACGCCGCTTAGCTTTTGTAGCAACGTGCTTTTCCCCTGACCGGCACGCCCAACCACCCCGATATTGAGCGTCTGGCGCGCAAAACGGCGTACCGGCTTGTCCAGCTCTCGCTCCAGTGCTTCCATCTTTCTTATCAACTGAGGAAGAGGAAGATGTTGGATCAAGCTGAACATTCCCTGGGGACCCTGCCGCTCGATCTTCCGATATTGTCCTTCTAACGCTCTTAAAGCGTGTAGCTGTTGCCGCAAATTATATTGTTTGGCCTGCATCTCCCGCGAGAAAGGCTCACGCTGATTGAGAATATCGGTAATTCTCTTTTCTGACATATTCGTATTTGTATGCATCGGTTATCCTTTCGTCAGGCTCATGGCTAACCCGATGTGTAAGTTTCTGTGGCCACCTATGGCGGCGAGCGTATGGAAGAGCGTGGGGACCCCCCACACCCCGCCAGGGGCTTCGCCCCTGGACCCCATTCACAACAACTTGCACACGGCGTTAGCTAAAAACTGTTCAGCGTTAGCCGTTTATGAAATTGCGATCTGCCCAACGAGCTCGCCAAGCTCGTGATCGATTTGATTGAGCTCGTTATGGGCCTGCTCAATCTCCACAAGCTGCTGATCCACCCTGGCCTGCCCAAGCGTCTTCGCCTGGAGGATTGGCTGCACCTGCTCATCGACGTTGCGCAGCTTTAGTCCAAGAGCCTGATCGAGCTCTTCTTGAGACTGCGCCATCCTCTGATCAATGGTCTGAGCAAGTTGCTCCGCCATATCAGCCTGCATGTCCAATAGTTTCTGTCTATATTCCTGACCAACTGCATCTCTGATCTTCTTGTTGATGGCATTAGCTTTGAAAAGACCTCTGATGAGAGAGGCGGCGAGCATGGCCGGGATAATGAGGGCCGGTCCAAAGATGAGCGTCGTGGCAACAGCAACTGCAATCTGCGGGAGAATATTCTTCATCATCTCCTTGTAGCCAAACATACCGCCCATGATAGCCAGGGCAGGATCGCCCAACACAATGCCCAGGCCTACACCAACTGCCGTTGCCCCTATGCGCTCTGTGCCGGAAATTTGCTCCGTTTGCGTACTGTCAACCGCGATGTCGAGCGTGGAATGCGCCACAAGGTTTGCCCGCACCTCGTCGAGGCCGACAGCAAAATGGCGAGTTTTTTCGCCCAGCTCTTGCTCCATATTGTTCATGTGACGGGCAATCATTGGCTCTAATGTCGCTGTCTGCCACTCTTTGAAGGCCACACTGACCTGATCAACCAGATACTCTACCACTTCCGCCACTACCCGTTCACGAGCCTTGCCAGAGAACACTTCGTGCAACCCCATCGGCTTTTTGACATCATAGGCGTTCAACCAGCCTGCCACATTATTAGCCGCGTTACCGTAGAAGCGAGACGCGGCCATACTGACCTCGTTGCGCAACCGCATCCGCGAACCTTCTACATAGAAGATGATGTCACGGCGCTCGCGTTCGAGCGTATCCAGGCCCTGTTTTGCCTGCGCGTAATTCGCCTGTAGCGTCTCTATATTCGTGTGCAGCATCTTCTGCTGCTCTGCGATGGCTATGCGCGCCTCATGGATGGCCTTCTGCAATCCTCGCGCCGGTCCCATCAGCTTAACGCGTCCCCGTTCGTGGATTAAGAACTGGCGCAATTCATCCTCCAGTAATGGCAGATTCGACTGATCTACCTGGGACGCATTGTGCTGGAGACGTCCTTGCAGCGCGCCAAGTGCATTGACAAAAAAGACATGCCGAGCTCCATGTTTTGTTAATGGGGCAAGCATGGAGAGACAGCGTTCTTTGACCCGAATCCGATCTTCCTGTTTGAGAATGACATTGATACGATTACAGACAAAAAACACCGTTTCGTGACCCGCGTCTTTGACCGTATCAATGGTATCGCGCTCAGATTTAGAGACCGGGAAGTCACAGGCAATGACAAAAATGACGGCATCGATGGCTGCGAGGTATTCCAGCGTGATTTTCTGCCGTTCCATGTCTTCGTTGAGGCCAGGAGAATCGATGATCTCGATGCCATTGCGGCAGAGCTCAAGCGGCCAGAATAATTCAACCTTTTCATAAGGATTTTCGTACACGACCGATTGAGCGCCATAGCCTTGCTCTTCATTTTTGATGGTGACATACTGCTCTATCTGATCGACAGGGATATTTTGCGGCGCTTGCGTCTGACCATTTTTCGCGGGAAGGAAATGTAATACCGCTTCCGGTTTTTCGCCCCACTTCACCTCGTTGATAATCGCTGTGGTAGGTGAGGCATAGCTTGGCAGGATTTCCTCGCCCAGTAAGCTATTAATAAAGGTGCTTTTGCCACGGTTAAACTCTCCCATTACCAGGATTTTAAAGTTGTCCGCCGCAGCACGCACTTCTAATTGAGAGACTTTTTCCTGCCACCCTGACATATTAAGCATTTGTAACACCCTTTGCAGCCGTTGCGCCAGGGCTATCAGCGCCTTACGTTTTTCTTGAAAGTCGTTAAGCTGATTTTCTGATGCTGTTTGTGTCATAGCTGATTCCTCCTAACCCTTCTTTTGCGCAATCTGCTGCTGCTTTTTTTGTAGCGAGATGCGTCTGCGCTCTATTTCTTGCTGGTCTGACTGGATAGTGCGTTGCATGCTTTGGATAGTTTTCAATTCTGTTTGCTGATGCTGTATCATCGTATCGACAGTTGCTTTATAATGCCGCATATAGGTATTGAGGTGCTGCTGAAAGACGCGCTGTACCTCCCTTGCGTATTGATCTAAAATGGTTAGCCCCTGTGCCTCCATATTCTGAAATGCTGTTTGTAGCGCCGGACTTACGGCATCCCACACCCGCGTTTTGCGCTCCTGGAGAGATGGGCCAAACAGGCCAATCAGCAAGGGGCCAGCAAATAGCCCGATGAAGGTACCAATTCCCGGTAGAATGGCGGTGCCAATAGCCGCACCGACGGCAGCTCCACCCCAGCCTAATCTTCCTACGATGCCATCTAGCTCATCATTAATTTTGTTTGCCGAGTAAGAGATGTTGGACGTATTGAGTGAGATATCGCTATCGAATTGTTCCATATGCGTGAATGATACTGTCTGTGCCAGCGCCTGGAGCTTGCGATACTCCTGAGCAAAGCGTGTATCAAAATCCTGACTCGCTCTAACGGTTGCCAGCTTCAACTTCTCTATCTGCTCCTCTAATTCTCTCTGGAAAACCCGACCAGCCCGCGCCATCTTCTCCTGAACGGCCTGCTCTACGGTAGATTTGAGATCAGAGGCGCTATCTACGCCGAAGATTGCATCATGCACAGCCTCTTCAGTATCACTACTTCGCCTCGCTATATACGATTCAAGCTCGTATCGGGCGTTCAATGCTGCGCGGTCGATCAGTGTTTGATATGTGCGTTGCTCCTGCAACGTAAAGGCGGAGATGTCCTGAATGGTTTCGCGTCGAATGGCCTGTTGGCGCGCTTCGTATGCTGCCTGACGCTCTCGTAAACGAGCCCCTAGCTCTTCAAACAACACCGTCATGAGCCTGAGTAAACTCTCCGTAATGTTTAATGCACGCTCCTGGCGCAGACGATCCCAGATCACCTGCTCAAGCTGCTCAAAATCGTTGCACCAGTGCTCCTCTCCGGCAGCGACCGGTTGTCGCTGTAAGATATCCAGGGCGATTTGAGGAGCGGACTCGTAAAGCACTACAGGCTGATTGAGCCCCAGCATTTTCGTGAGCCGCGTCTGAATATTGGCCAGTAAGCGTTTGCGTTCCCGTTCCTGGACCTTATCCATTTGCGTTACCACAAACAAACAGCGATGAATATACGGGCGCAGCGATTCCATCAGGAAGGTGGTCAATGTCTGGGATAATGGAACCGGCGCCGGAATAATAATCACTGCTGCGTCAGCTTCGTGCTCCACCACATCACGGGTAACCTGCCTGTGCGCATCATATTCGGCGTTTATGCCAGGAGTATCAATGATGATGGTCTTGTTGCTAAGAAAAGCCGTCGGATGGTACAGGGTCACGCTTTCTACATGTGCAGCTACATCATTATTGGCGGTAACTGCGGCAATATATGCGCGAATATCATGATTATGATGAGAAAGTTTGGGTGAATATTGCTGTATCTGTCGCCAGAGCTGTTTGCCATCTTGCATATAACGTAACGCGCTTTTTGTCTGGCGGAAGCACACTTCGAGATCAACCTGTGGGCCGTAGCAGAGGCGCGTCGAGGTTGCAGTAGCAACGACGGCAGAAGTCTGTAACAACTCTTCGCGGAGCAGGGCATTGATAAAGGTACTTTTCCCCGCATTAAACTCACCAACTACGGCAAGATACATATTAGGATCACTTTGCCTGCTGTGAATGCGTTGTGTACGTTCGCGCAATTTTGTGCGGGAGTGGGACGGCAGGTCAGATTTCTGTATCACCTGCTCGGCAAAGCGCAGGTGATCAGCAATATCTGCCCATATTTGTAATGCGTCATCTTGATCTATTTGATCATCCTGTTTACTACTCTTTTTTTGTATCACGGCTCTCATCCACCTTCCTATGATATGCTGTTAATGCTGCAAGGCAGCCAGAATAGATGCGTGCAGCAGAGATGCCTGCTCAACCAGCCGCGACCAGGCAAGAGGCTCCTGCTGAGCCTCATTTGTCAGCTTTAAAACCTCCTGATGGGTTGCCAGCCATGCTTGCCGCCCGTCTTCAATCTCTTGAGCAACTTCTTCATAGAGGCCCTGGAGACGCCGCGAGAGCAGGTGGGTATACTCCTGGAGTGTGCTATTAACGCAGTTGAAGACCTCCCTTTTGACCTGATCCCGCTGATCTTCTATGGCTTGCCTCAGCAAACGGTCACTGGTGATACTCAAAGCTATCGTAATGGCGCTGCCAATTGGCCCAACGAGCAAGTAGCCAATAATAACTGCTGCACTGCTGCCAAGCCGTGAAAGGAAGAGGTACTCATGCTCATCGGTCAGTGCCAGATCAGGTATCACTGGCAGAGGCTCCGGCACGTCTGCCACTGTGGTAACGCTCCTGGTCAAATCGGTCGTGAACGTTCTGGAAATTTCCCCATGTAATGTCTCTACATCCTGTGCCAGGATACGCAGAAAGAAGCTAGAAGAAGCCTGGGCGAGCAGCAGCAGTTCACGATGCAGCAAAAAGGGAAACTGTTGCTCCCACCAGTTCTTGGGATCGTTGCTCTTGCTCAGATCGCTGACAAGGCGCTGCACAATCTGGTTGCCAGAAACCTGGAGTTGCTGACAAAATTCCAGGTCAACCTGGAGACGCCGCTGCTGGAACTTCCGCTTAATTGCATCCCAATGAGCAACTTCTGCCTGTATTGCTGTATGCGCTTTTTGGCGTTCCACTTCTCGCTGAGCCTGACTTAACGCTTGCTCGGCCAGCATTTGCTGCCCAACTTCCGTTAGTTGCTTCAGACAATCAGCTAAACGGCCAGCGACCTGTCTGCTACGCCAGCGTTGGCGGTCAGAGCGCGCAGCCATGTCTGCTATCTGCCTCTTTATCGCCTCCAAAGGCTCTTTCTCACTTTCGCCAGCACCTACTCCGTGCGCAGATAGGAGCGGAATGTCAGGCGAAATGAGTTTCAGGCGCTCGCTGATAGCGGCAAGTACATTGGAGCGTTCTGGAGCGGGAATGGTATCGAGCATAGAAACAACGACCAGCAATTGTGGGATGTGCCTGCCCAGGATCTCCTGTTCGATAAACAGCTTTTCTGTCAGGCTGAGCGGAACAACGGCGCTGATGAGGATAATGGTAGCATCGCACTGGCTCAGCACATCGAGAATACGCGCGGTTCTCTGCTCATTGCCATCACCTGTCCCCGGCGTATCAATGATTTCTATGCCTATTTCATGTAACCAGGAATGCTTCAGCGTAACACGAGTGGTTGTCTCTCTCGTGCGACTGTTCTCCGCCTCTTTAGCGGCTATGAGGTCGTTCCACGAGGCAGTTTCCAGTGGGCGAATCTCCTGGCGCCCATCTGGGAAATTTACGGTGAGACGGTCCTCCTCGCCAGGAATGATAGAGGCAATACTGGCGGTTGTTGGCAAAACGGCGACCGGCAGCAGCATACGGTCGAGTAAGCGATTGATCAGTGTGCTTTTGCCTCGGCTAAACTCCCCCACAAATGCCAGTCGAAAGCCAGGGATGTTCCAATGTGCATGCAAACGCTGTAGCGTTGCTGCGACCGATTGAACGTGGTAAGCTTCTGCCATGTCTGCCACTTGCGCGAACCAGGGTTCAATCATCGCTGACACGTCGTTGGGAAGTGACCTGGGCAACGGCTCTATGTTCTGGTCGGTTGTCGCTGGAGCTGGAGTGTCATCGTGTTCGCTCTGTCTGTTCGCCGCCACTTCACCGGTATAGCGTTTGAAAATATCATCAAACATCATTGAATTGCTCCCTCTTATGCCATTCAGTCAAAGTATAGTGATAAGAAATGATCGAACTAATTTATAAACGGCGATACGCTATATTTTTCTCAAATATTACTCAAAAATATTGTCAATTTCATTAGCAGAATTTGTCAACAGTATTGACAAGCTTATAAGGATAGTACAGATCACATTCAAATACATACTCAGGATATTTTGCTCTATGAGTTTTTACACTTAGAGACTCTTCTTCCCTTAAAAATTTCTCTTCCCTTTGTTTAAAGCATAGCGGCCTCGGGAAACGAAAGTCCCCAATCGGCTATGTGATCGCGACATTGCCGTATATGAGGCTGGAGAATAGAGAGCGGCATGGTTTCTGTTTCTCGAGCGCGGAGAAGAGCGCGCGCCGCTCTTTGCGCCCAGAGCAGGCGCGTTGCTGCATCCATCTCATCCAGCAGCACCAGTTGCAAGATGCGGTGAATAGAAAGCGTCGTTAATGTCGTTCCACTCTGTTCCTCACGCTCAAGCAGGGAATACTTTATTAAGGGGCTGATCGTCTGTTCGAGCAAGATTGGCTCGTCGGCTATTGGGCTCAGCAGCTCACCGAGCACCGGAGCGGTCAGTACCACAAAGTCGTCAGGAATGCCTTCAGGCGCAAGAAAGGCACAGAGCTGCAACAGGGCAAAGGCAGCAGACGAGCGTCCAATCATCAAGCTGGCTATCATCAAAGCAGGTGCAACCGGCATTGCATAATCGGGAACCACCCCAGATTTGATTTTCTGGAGTCTCGCTCGATAGCGTTCATAGTGTTCAAGATACTTTAGCATGCCGCACTTTGTATCATTGATATAGGCTCCAGCCTGCTCTAATGCCAGTGGCAGACCCTTCATCTGAGTTGCGAGCTTGCGGGCCGCATCTGCAAGTTCGACTGAGATATCTCCCAGGAACTGATTCCAGCGGAGCAGACCCGCCCGGCGCAGCAAACAAAGTGCTCCATCTTCAACTTGTAGCGATTGCAGCTCGTGCGGCTGCGCTAGCTCAATGGCCGGGCCAACTCTCGTCGTCAGTAGCACATGTCCCGGACCTACAGGGATATATGGAGCAACCAGCTCGAAATCATCGGCGTTGTCAAAGATAAGCAACCAGCCTCTTTCATCCCTGAACCACTCTTTCACCGTCTGCACCAGCACTGCCGGGTCTTCCAGGCGCTCCTGGGGGAGCTTGAGTAAGCCAGCAATGGTCTGAAAACCGAGGATGATGCTCTCGCGTGTTTGAGCGTGTACCCAAAGTACTCCATGATAGTCTTCGCGAAAGCGATAGGCATACTCGGCAGCGGTCTGCGTCTTGCCCATTCCCGCCAGACCAGCAATAGCTTGAGGCCGGACAGTTTTTACGCCTTGCTCCACCTGAAAGTCAGCCGCGAGCTGTTGCAAGACGGCGGCACGACCGGTAAAAAAAGCATTGTGGCGCCGGGGGACGTTCCACACCTTTGGAAAAGGCGCACCAAAGCGGTCGCGGGGACCAGGCACAGGCATCGAACTTGACGAGCGTGAGGCAAGCGCCTCAACAACCTTACGAATCCCAGTCACAACATCTACAAAAGCATCATCGGGGTTGTCCCATTCGGTAATCGCTCTAGCTCCGGTGGGTAAAGCCTGTATTTGCCCGAAAGGCGTTCCCTTCCAGTCGGTGGGACGCAGCACAATTGGAATAACGACGGCTTTGCCTGCTTGATGCCGTTCCAGGGCACGCTTGACCTCAACTTGATAGCAATAATTAGAGGCCAGAAAGTCGGCGCTCACCAGCAGCAGAATCAGCGATGCTTGCTCCAGGCGCTGATCAATCACCCCGGCCCAGTTCGCGCCAGGCATAATCTGCCGATCACACCAGGTCGAGATCCGCCCTTCTAGCTTGAGCCCGCTCAAATGGGTTTCTAACTGGTCAAGCAGCAACTGATCTGCATGCGCATAGGACAAAAATACATCGACCGGGTTCAGAGACGTTATCATACCAAAATGCTCTACTTTAATATCTCGATCAATCGTATAGTGTGCAGAGGCAACATTGTCCGATAAATTTGCCTCACCAGCAGCTTTGTTGGGAAAACCTGGTTGAGCAGAAAAGTTCCTGGAGGTGGCGTGGGAATCAAGGGCATCTTCGGAAGTATTTTTCTGCAAGGGCTCTATATTCATGCCTTGCACTGTGTTGAGCCACTCTCGCCTTTGTTCACACGCGGCAATCAGTTTGTCGAAATCTTCTGGGATAAAGTTAGATGCATAATGCACGCTTTCCAAATAGAAAGGCATCTCACAATCATCCAGGCGAAAAGGAATATGATAGATGGTATTGGGCGGTTTTCTTTTTGCAACTTCTAATACGAGGCGAACCTCGTAGTGACTATACCCCTCTTTGACAAGGAAGTTGCGAGAGAGGCAAATAAGGACGATATCACATTTGCGTATGACTTCAGGAATTAATTGTTCCCAATTCTGCCCGGGCAATAAATCTTTTTCGTCCAGCCAGGGCTCTATGTTGTACCCTTTTAACTTTTGATAGATACCACGGACCACAGACTTATCTTCAGAAATATGACAAAGAAACACGCGTAGCTTCCGTGCAGATGCGTCATGAGCATGGTCAGACATCTTTTTAGCTCCATATACAAGTAATCAATGGTCAAACGACCTGACATCGATACTATGATTCTGGCTATATGAAATTCACTGCTCTTTGCAAGCATTGCTCTTAAATCGGCGACAAGATAGATGATCCTGTTTATATAGAATGAAAAACGATTGTGTTATAAAAAATCCAGAGAGGAGATGCCAGATATAGCGGCAGCGTCTCCTTTTCTGTAAGATTACTTAATAATTTTGTCAATTTCATTAGTGAAATTTGTCAATGCGAAATTGACGGCTTTATGGTGGAAATTACGATTTTGGACGGAAAATATTGTCAGAATGTCTTATTTAAAGCATGATTGTTGACAGAATAGCTTCCAGGTGTCAATGCAGGATGCTTGACAGCGCATTGTAGCGCTGGGTAAAATAGCCCACGTTGTTAGCAATCAACGTAGTTACGCCACATTGCGGAAGATTTCATGCTTTCAGGCTCTTCTCTTTATATTTACCGGATAATCTGTTTAGAGCGATACCAGAGCATAGTGAGAGGGAGGATATTGTGGAAACAGTGCTTTTCACACATTCTCGACTGAGTGTTATCAGCCGTGATGATTACATTTTTACTCACACCCACAACTCCGTTGTTTATCTTCTGCCCTATCGTTGTCCCAAACAAGATGCCTACCTGCTTGGTCGTTTTGAAGCGTGTCCTGCCCACGGTCAGCAGATCGAGCTATGTGCCATCACCGGTCAGTGCGAGCCGGAGACTGATCCGCTGCATGTCGCTCTCAAAGAACTTTATGAAGAAGCTGGCGTTGTGGCCGCCCCT
The DNA here is from genome assembly GCA_035650355.1 of Ktedonobacteraceae bacterium. Classification (GTDB taxonomy): domain Bacteria; phylum Chloroflexota; class Ktedonobacteria; order Ktedonobacterales; family Ktedonobacteraceae; genus DASRHT01. The sequence continues at coordinate 104,881 of DASRHT010000018.1, read as the reverse complement.
GCTCAGCTTGTTCCGCTTGGCTCGGGCTATCTGACCAAACAGGCCGATACTATCGCCCACTTTTTTATGATCGATATTACCGATATGCCACGAAGCAAAGCTCCAACTGACGGATCGCGCTTTGAGCAGGGTGGTTATTGCGATTGGATCAGTCGGACGCAGATCCTTACGGCGCGCTGCGTTGGCCTGCAAGCGCTGCTTGCTCGTGCCAGTCTTTGAGGGCTGCCCACGCGACTGTTACATCATGCGTCACCGGCATCCTGGTTGAACCCGAGAGCTTTTCTATGGGGAATACCGATAATCTGCGCCAGGGCTTCAGCGTACTTATCCAGGCGCTCCTGAAGTCTGGCTAATTCCTGGCGCATTTCTTCCGCTCGTCTCCACTCCTTTTCGTGCTGGTACGCACTTTTATTCTCCCGGCGTTCCTTCTCATACTGCTGCAAGAGCGGATGCCACTTGGTCATAAATGGTCTTAATCCCTCGTTGAGGATGCTAATCCCTATCAGGCCCACGGGCTGCTCACCCGCCGCAGCAAGCTGGGCTCCGGCGTTGTGGAGCGTCATACGCGTTTCGATAAAAAGGGCGTACAAGGAATTCAACGCCTCGCGCAGCAAGCCCTGCTCGGAGGCAAGAGGCTGAGTGGCAATTCTGGTCATCAATTCGACATAAAGAGACCAGGCAATATCCTCAATTGTCAGCATTTCTTTACGATTTCTTTTCGCCAGTTCTCCATCCCACTTTGCTGGACCAGACGGTTCTTTTGCCGTTGATGTTTCTAACTTTAGCAGCAACGCCCGATCATCTTTGTCGCGCCTGTCAAGTTCTTTCGTGCTAGGGATCTGCGTTATTAAATAATTTGCCTCTTCAACCGAGCGAATCACGCCAAGATCGTAGCAGGCTCGCACAATATTGCGCAGGTGCATGCGCGTATTTGTGCCATTGAGCCGCTCGCCTTTGATCATGCGAGACAGTGTTTCTGCCGGAACCAGGCTCTCCTGAGCTAGAGCGGCCTGGGTCAGACCCTTGCGTCGCAATAACTCCTTGAGTGCTTTCCCAAAAGGACTATCGGAACGTTTTCTGTGATTCTGGCTCATCTCTTTACACCAACCCATTCCCATTGTCAATACTTATTGACAAATTTGCTCATTGAGATTGACAGTATTATTCAGTAATCTTAAAGCAGGAGCACCTACTGCCCTCTCTGGCTCATTGAAAGTTTTTAAGCCGATAAGTGCCGGTAGAAACCTCCCGGCAGTGTGGGCCAGAGAAGAGCAATACCTCCAAGCTGCAAGCAACAAGATATACCTGTAGGAGGTAGCATTACTATAAGAAAAGTGAATGGTTTTTAGTGGTGGATCAGCCTGTCCAGACGAAAGAATATCTGGCTCGGGCTTTTTCAAATCCCTTGCTACTTCCTATCACCCGAAATACAGGGCTTCGCAAACGTCGCTGCACGCTCTGACTGCTCGCGCCACAGGCGCTCACAGGGAGAGGAAGGTGCTGGCGGTGGGCTGTGCCCACCGCCAGCACCTTCCTCTCCCCAACGGCTCGCTTGCGAGCCGTTCAGGATGAAAAGACAACTTTTGCGAAGCCCTGCCCGAAATACGATCTTCAGTTGCTATTTTCTTCTATAAGAAAGTATACTATAATAAAATCGATAAAGATATATTTTATGCCGGATATTAGGAAAAATGGCACTGTGATTGATTGGAGGAGTATACGCATGCCAACTCCAAATATCTGGTGCGTCCCCTATCACCGCAATCCGCTCTTCACAGGACGAGAGGATATACTTACCCAGATTCATCAATCATTCGAGGTCGATGAAGCAGCCTCTGTTCCTCATCCCCTGGGCATCAGTGGTCTGGGAGGGATCGGAAAAACGCAGACTGTACTCGAATATGCCTATCGCTACCGCTCAGAGTATACAGCAGTCTTTTGGGTCCGGGCAGATACAAAAACAAATCTCATTGACGATATGATTGAACTGGCTAATGTGCTGGAACTACCTGAGCGCCATGAACAGGATCACATGAAAAGAGTTCAGGCAGTTTTAAGCTGGCTCCGTAGCAATAGCGGCTGGCTACTGATCTACGACAACATCGACGACTTAACTATTGCCGAACTATTTCTGCCTAAAGGGCCTGGTCATCTACTCTTTACCACCCGCGCTTATGCGCTCGCCGGGCTTGCTCAACACCTTGATCTTGAGAAAATGGACCCGGAGACTGGCGCATTGCTCCTCCTACGCAGGGCTCACTTCCTTGATGCATCAGCCTCATTGGATATGGCTAATACAGAAGATAAGAGCTTCGCGGGCGCTATCTCACAGGAACTGGATGGGCTTCCACTCGCTTTAGATCAGGCCGGAGCCTTTATCCTGGAAGCTCCTTGCCCATTACCAGAATATCTTGCACTGTATCGCACCCGTCGTAATGAACTGCTCGGCCAGCGTGGTAGCCTCGCACAAGATTATCCCGAATCGGTCGCTACCACCTGGTCGCTCGCTTTTGAAAAGGTGCGCGAGGCCGATACCGCAGCGGCTGAGTTGCTGCGTTTCAGTGCCTATCTAGCACCAGATGCCATTCCTGAAGCAATGATTTATGGAGCATTTGAGACGTTTCAATCTCCCTGGGTAAGCTCTCCCTTAAAAAAAATAGCCAGTGATCCCCTCTCTTTTGATGGCTCCATGAAAATATTATTACGCTATTCACTTATCGCGCGTCAGGGAGATAAAAGTTTTTTTAGTATTCACCGGCTCGTGCAATCTGTTATTCGAGATGCCGCTACCGACTTGGAAAAAAAAGTTATGATCAACATGCAGGTGGTACCAGCTCTCAGGGATACGTTTCCCGACCCGGAAGATACGCAGCAATGGCAAATCTGCGCACAATATATGCCGCACGTTCTGGAATGTACGCAATGGATTTTACAACATGAACTTTTTTTCTCTTCAATTGGAGCGTTATTCTATAAAGCAGGTATTTACGCACAAAAACAAGCACGCTATCAGGAGGCCAGGCAATTCTATACCCTTGCTTTACGCATATTCCAGGATTGTGGAGAGGATATCATGGCTGCGGTCATCTTGCATATGCTTGCAATGATTTATCAAGTACAGAGATATTACCAGCAGGCTGAAGACTTTTATCAACAGGCTCAAGAGATACTGGAAGCGCAGGCAGAGGAGTCGGAGGCTGTGTCTCTGATTATGTCTGCCATTAAGGGCAATAGAGCAGAAATGTACCGAGATCAGGGAAACCTCCAGGCAGCATTAAACTCTTATGGAGAAAATCCGCCGATACAACAGGCTTCCATAGAAGAGGCAACGCTGGAAACTGCAACTGAACTGAACAATCGTGCGCTCCTTTACACTAATCAGAGCAAGTATGCAGAAGCAGAAGCGCTCTATCTGCGGGCATTGGCTATACGCCAGCGATTGCTGGCTGATAATCATCCAGACGTTGCGAACAGCCTCAACAACCTGGCAGGGCTATACCACCTCATGGGACGTTATGCCGACGCAGAGCAAAACTATCAACAAGCCCTCACCATCTTGGAGCGCCATTACGGAGCAGATCATCCTGAAATAGCCACCACGCTCAATAATCTTGGTGAATTGTATCGCTTACAGAGACGGTATGATCTGGCCGAGGACTATCTCGTAAAGGCGCTGGCGATCCGAGAAAAGCAACCGGAAAACCGCTTTCGCGCCCAAAGCCTGATTAGTCTGGGAGTGCTTTACATTGAACAGGGGAGGTACGCAAAAGGCGAAACGGTGCTGCGAGAAGCCCTGGAGCTGCAAAAGCAGTATCTGGGCGATACTCATCCTGATCTGGCAACAACGCTCAATGATCTGGGCACCTGTTGCCTGCATCAAGACAATCTTGCTGAAGCTGAAACATTCCTTGCACAATCCATCTCTGCGCGAGCAGAGTTCGTGGACGGTAAACTGGCGTTGAGTTTGAACAACCTGGCAGCACTTTACCAGATGCAAGGAAAATACGCCAAAGCGGAACGCCTGTATCAACAGGCGCTAGCAATCCAGGAGCAGTTCCCCGGGCCGCAAAAGCTTGATCTCGCACGAACGCTCACGAATCTGGGTGAGTTATACAGAAAGGCCAAAAAGCGCAAAAAAGCTGAGCAAATGTTGATCAGAGCGCTCAATATTTATCAGGAGCCGGGGCAAAAGATACATCAGGATATGGCACCCGTTTTGAATAATCTCGGGTTACTCGCCGATGAAAAAAGGATATACGATGCAGCAGAGCAATTTTACCAGGGTTCCATTGCAGTCACCGAACATTTGATGGGAGCCAATCACTCCGGCCTAGTTTTTCCACTCTATAACCTGGCTCACCTTTATCATAGGCTGGGCCTGAGAGCCCAGGCTGAACCACAGTATCAACGAGCTCTTCAGATAGGTGAAGAGCATCTTGGTACTGAGCATTTCATCACCTCAGAAATACGAGATAGCTACGCCTCGCTTTTGACTCAAAAGCCCTTAGAAAGCCGCAAGTCAGGCATCTGGTCTAAATTTTTCCGGCGCAACCCCTCATGATATCTGCCTTCTTTCAGGAAAACAGCGGGCCGGGTCTTGACCGCACGGCAGGACGCTGGCAGCGCGAGAACGCTTCGGAGGTTATATGAAGCATCACAAGCACTGCTCGGCCTCATCCCAGGCGGCGCGTCTGCTCAGGTCAGGCATGTAAAGCTGCGTGGGCGTATGTTGCGCAATGGTGCGTACCTCGCTCAAGCCGTGCAGTTCGCCCAGGCCCACCAGTTGCATCAGGGCGTTTCCCCGCGCTGTTGCTTCAAACGGCCCGGCGACCACCGGCATGGCAAGTGCATCAGCCAGCCATTGATTGAGCCGGGCATTGCGCGCACCGCCGCCGACTATATGTATCTGTTTAATGCTGACTCCTGTAAGCTGATTGATCTGCTGAAATACCTGACGATAGCGCAATACGAGACTTTCCATAATGCAGCGCGCAAACGCCGCCGGAGCCGTGAGCGGGTCCCGTCCACGCTCAAGTAGATAGGCATTGATAGACTTCGGCATATCCTGGGGAGCCAGGAAACGCGGATCATCAGGGTCGATGAGAGCAGCAAAGGCCGGAACTGCATCTACAGCCGCTAGCAGCATGTCATAGTCAACAGGATGGCCGTCGCGTCTCCAGATGCGCTGGCACTCTTGCAGCAGCCACAATCCCATAATGTTTTTGAGGTAGCGCGTTGTGCCAAAAACGCCACCTTCGTTGGTGAAGTTGGCGCTGAGCGACTCCTGCGTCATTACCGGCTGAGGAAGTTCTACCCCGACCAGTGACCAGGTACCGGAGCTGATATAGCCCCAACCATCAGCATGCTGAGCGGGAAGCGCGGCAATCGCCGAGCCGGTATCATGCGTCGCGGGCGCGACGACCTTCGTCACCCCAAAATCATCGCGCCATTCCGGCAGCACCTCGCCGAGCAACGTACCAGCTTCGACCACGGGCGGTAGCAGCGCGCTCGGGATTGCTAGCTGATCGAGCAGGTCAGTCGCCCAGACTCCGGCAACCGGGTCCCAGCACTGCGTTGTGGTGGCATTGGTGTATTCAGACAGTTCCGAGCCACAGAGCCAGTTGTGTAATAGGTCGGGGATCAGCAACAGGCGGTGAGCGCGGCCCAAGTCGCCGGGCTGCATACGTTCGTGAGCATAGAGCTGATAGAGGGTGTTAATGGGCAAAAACTGAATCCCTGTGCGCTGGTATAATAGATCGCGAGGAACGCGGGCGAAGACCTGCTCCATCACGCCATGTGTGCGCTGATCGCGGTACTGAAACGGCAGACCGAGCAGGAGACCGTTCCTATCTACCAGGCCATAATCGACTCCCCAGGTATCGACGCCCACACTGTCGAGTCTCCCCGCAAGCTGCCTCGCCTTTCGCAGCCCGACGAGGACTTCGTTCCATAGACCCGGCATATTCCAGAAGCGATGCCCACGCATCATTACCGGCTGGTTGGGGAAACGATGAACCTCTTCAAGGCCAAGATTTTGTCCATCGAAGCGGGCCAGAATAACGCGTCCGCTTTCTGCGCCCAGATCGACGGCAGCTAGATTGCGTGTCGCCATGTTCTCTCCCTTCTCAGCGCGGATAGGCTGCGGCGACGCCGCCATCGACATTGAGGATATTGCCGGTGCTTTTTATTGAACGCGTCGGCGAGGCGAAGAAGGCAACGGCTTCGGCGACGTCTTCAGGCAAAATGTTAACGCCTAACGTTGTCCGTTTGCGGTATACGTCCTCTAGCTGCTCGGGAGCAACGCCGTACGTTGCTGCCCGCTCCTGTCGCCACGCGCTATTCCAGATACGCGATCCGGCCAGTACCGCGTCAGGATTGACTATATTGACACGAATGCCAAATTGTCCGCCCTCTTCCGCCAGGCAGCGTGCCAGGTGCGCCTCAGCAGCTTTGGCTGTCGAATAGGCGGCGGCATTCTTACCAGCAACCAGGGCGTTCTTGCTGGCGACGAAGACCAGATTGCCGCCACGTCCCTGCGCCTGCCAGAGACGGAACCCCTGGCGCGCGACCAAAAAGTAGCCGGTCGCCAGCACATTCCAGTTTGTATTCCACTGCGAGAGCGTCGTCTCAGTAATCGGCGCGCTGGAGGCCAATCCGGCGTTGCTGACAATCACATCAATGCCACCGAACGCCAGGGCCGCCTGCTCAAAAGCTTCCTGTATGCTTATTTCGCTGGTTACATCCATTTGTATCGCCACAGCCCTGCCGGCACCAAAGTGCTGGTTGAGGGACGCTGCGAGTTGTTCTGCCCCGGCCAGGTCAATGTCGGTCGCCACGATATGCGCGCCATCCTGAGCGAGACGGCGGCAGATAGCAGAGCCGATGCCGCCAGCCGCGCCCGTGACCAGCGCGATATGGCGAGCGAACTCACGTTCGGGCGGAGCCAGCTTCAGCTTATACTGTTCAAGCGGCCAGTACTCGACAGCGTAACTTTCGGCGTCAGAGAGCGAGATAAAGCCGCCACATGCCTCCGCACCGCGCATTACCGCAATGGCACGATGGTAAAGTTGAGCGGAAACATCGGCCATTGCGGCATCCTTACCAGTGGTAAACATGCCCACCCCCGGGATCAGAATTACGCGCGGAGATGGATCAATACCGGCGTCTTCCGTACGATAAACAGGCGAGGCGGCAGCAGGATCGAGGTTCTGTCGCGCGTTTACCTCAAGGTAGTGATGGTATTTTGCCCGGTACGCCGTTACGCCAGCTTGCAAAGCTGTTATGAGCGATGCGCTATCCTGATCGGGCATCCACGCGACGAGCAGGGGCCACGGTTTGGTGTGAACAAGATGATCGGGGCAGGCCGCACCAATGGTTGTCAGGGGTGGAGCATCCTGGCTCCCGCCAAAGATTAATACATCTTCGTCATGCTCGAAACGCAAAATCTGCCGCGTTTCTACTGAGACCAGCCCGCGTAAGATGGGGGCGATCTGCGCTGCGATGGCACGCCGTTCCTGCGCGGGAAGCATGCCGAAACGAGCGCCGCCGAAAACCGAGCGAGCAGCATAAGCAAGGCGAGACTCGACATAGTCACGCGCCCGTGAGATGGTCAAGAGGGTGGAGGAGTAACAGGCATCATCGCTCTCGCCCCAGGTGATGAGGCCGTGCTTGGCAAGGATCACCAGCTTCGCGGACGGATTGGCGCGGACGGCTAAAGCGACCTCGCGCGCCAGTCCAAAGCCCGGACGACGGTACGGTATCCAGATCAGGTCATCACCGAAGCAGGCCCGCGCCAGTTCTTCACCATTGGCAGCACAGGCGAAGTAGTTTGTCGCATCGGCATGGGTGTGATCAATGTGGGCAAAGGGCAGGAAAGCATGCAACAGGGTCTCAATGGAAGGACGCGGGCGACCTGGCTCGTAGAAGCAGTGCGCAAGATAATCCACCATCTCGCTATCGCTCATACGCTCGCGTTGCAGCAAGGGCAATACATCGTCCAGGTATAACCCGGTAAACGAGGCCGATGTGACCGTTGCAAGATCGGAGCCGGAGCCTTTGACCCACAGAATACTCGCCGGACGACCGCGAAAGTCGATCTCGTGCGCTTTGGCGGAGGTATTGCCCCCTCCCCAGTTGCAGACGGAGCGATCCGCCCCCAGCTTGCGCGAGCGTTCAACGAGTTGTGCGAGCGTGGCCGATGTTGTGATACCTGTCATTGCCGTGAATCCTTTGTGATTAGACCGGATGCGATCACTCGGGTAACGCGATAAATCGCGCGTCGGACGCGCTAAAGCGGGTCCCTACGATCCGGGATAGCCGCTCGCTGTGGCGGTTGCGCTGCGCTCATGCGCTACGCGTTCGGCGTAACCGCTAGCACGAAATGCCGCGATGGGATCGGGAGCTAGTCCCTGGCGTACGCGAGCTTCTGCGAGCAACGGGCGCACATCTGTCTCATAGGCTGCCTGTAACACGCAATACGCTGCCAGCACGTCGCCGGCTTCCTGCGCCTTTTGTAACGCGGCGCGGTCCACCAGCAGCGCCTTCGCATAGGCTGTCTGCACATTAAGGACGCTCTGGATCATAGCCTCGATTTTGGGCTCAATGTTATGCGATTGATCGATCATGTAGGCAATGCGAGCGGCATTAGCGTTGCCATCGGCGCTTGCCCCAACGATCTCATTGAAGATACAAAAGAGTTCAAAAGGATTGAGCGAGCCGACGATCAGGTCATCATCGGCATAGCGGCGGTCGTTGAAATGAAACCCACCGAGCCGATCTTCGTCGAGCAGTTGTGCAACGATCTGCGCAATGTTGGTTCCCATCGGGTGATGACCGGTATCCACCAGCACTTCGGCCTGCGAACCAAGCTTTTGCGCCATGAGCAGCGATGTGCCCCAATCCGGCAGATCGGTAGAGTAGAAGGCCGGCTCGAAGAACTTGTACTCGATGAGGAGGCGCATATCAGCAGGCATGGCAGCGTAGATGGATTGCAGAGAATCCAGCAGGCGATGGCGGCGGCGGCGCAGGTCATCCTGCCCGGGATAATTGGTGCCATCGGCTAACCACAGGCTGATGATATTCGAGCCGACCGATTGCGCGATCTGGATGCACTCTATAACATGCGCGATAGCCTTTTGTCGCACCGCCCTGTCGAAATGGCACAAGCTGCCGAAGCGATAAGCATCATCCTGAAAAAGGTTTGGATTGACCGCCCCGATGCGCAGACCGAGTTGTCCGGCGTACTCTTTCACGGTTGACCAGTCGTCTACTTTATCCCAGGGGATGTGAATAGCGACGCTGGGACAGATGCCGGTGACCTTCTGCACCTGCGCAGCGTCCTCCAACTTCTCGTGCAGCGTGCTGGCTGCCCCGGGCCAGTGAAATACCTTGAAGCGCGTCCCGGAATCTCCGTATCCCCAGGAGGGAGTCTCGACGCGGAACTGTTGCAGGGCTGCAATCACACCGTCGATGGGAGCGCCTTGCTCCTGCAAGCGATTTTCGATTTCTGAGCTCACATGCACACCTTGCCTGACTATGCTGATGGTTATATCGATACAGGTTCGTATTAATCGAGGTGAAAGACTTCCTCAAGCACAGGCGGGAAGCCCGAAGACTCCTCGACTTCGCGGATTAAGATATCGCTCATCTATGAACCAATCATATGCAGAGTTTGCACACCCCCAAAATGCTTGACAATCCCTTGAAGTTCGACAATAGGTTCAACAGGCTCCATCACTCGCTGCTCCTCAAAGGGCAATCTTGACGGACGAGCTTCTCCACAGTACAATAGATGTAGATTGAAACGTTTCAATTGACGAAGAAAAAATTGCGTTGCCCAGGGAAAGGATACGTCGAATGAACGACTCTGCTCGCGTGTCCGTGTTTCTCTAGAAATATGCCGACATTCTCGCTCATTGAAACGTTTCAATGAAAGCAAGTGTACCTAATGAGTTGCTCGATTGTCAAGAGGAGCGGGACTCGGTGCAGGTAACGGTGTTTGTGCCATACTATAGGCTTAGGGCTCAGCTTGCTCTATTCCGCTCAATTGTTTTGTACAAAGTACATCACAATACGGCGCAGTCAAGCATTGGAGCGATACGCTTTGGATTTCGACAGAGATGAGGAAGCTGACACAGATGGGTTCACTATCAGGCATTCGTGAAGTGGCGAAGCTTGCGGGCGTTTCGCTGGGGACGGTCTCCAACGTACTCAACCATCCTGAACTGGTGGCGCTGGAGACGCGGCAGCGCGTGCAACAGGCGATTGACGAAATCGGCTTCGTGCGTAACGGATCGGCGCGCCAGTTACGCGTGGGGACCAGCCGTCACATCGGTCTGATCGTGCTTGATGTAGCCAACCCTTTCTTCACCGAGGTGGCGCGAGGCGTTGAGGATCTGGCAAACAAGGCAGGCTCTATCGTCATTCTATGTAATTCCGACGACTCGGTAGAAAAGGAAAATCACTACCTGCACGTCCTTGAGGAGCAGCGCACGCAGGGGGTGTTGATTACGCCTGTGCAGAACGATGCCAGCCACCTGCAACGGCTGCGGCGACGCGGTATCGCTGTCGTGCTGCTGGATCGTCCGAGCCGCATCAAGGATCTCTGTTCGGTCGCAGTCGATGATGTGCGGGGGGGAGAACTTGCGACGACCCATCTACTTGAAATGGGGCACGAGCGAATCGGCTTTGTGCATGGCCCACTCAGTATTCGCCAGATCGCTGACCGGCGACGGGGAATGTTGCGGGCGGTGAAAGCGGCAGGGCTTGATCCTGAACGCGTGGTGATTGATATCGCCACGCGCGCTCAAAGTGCGAGGGAAGGTGAGGGGTGCATAGAGCGGTTGCTAGGCGTGGGAAGAAAGCCAACCGCCGCTTTTTGCGCCAATGATCTGCTGGCGCTCGGAGTGATGCGCGGCTTAATCAGGCGTGGGATCTCCATTCCCGCGGATATGGCGCTGGTGGGCTACGATGACGTCGAGTTTGCCAGCGTCCTGGCAACGCCTCTCACCTCGATCCGGCAACCTAAGTACGAACTTGGGCGTGCCGCAGTTGAACTGCTACTCGACGAGGCGCAAAATTCCAGCTTGCACCAGCACAAACACATTGTCTACCAACCCGAATTGATCGTGAGAGAATCCAGCAGTCCCGTCAAGCCTGTGGACTTACAACAATAGCCCTGGTGAGATTGTACGCACGCTCACATCCCGGCCCCTTGCACTGGCATTTGCCTTATACAGCCTGAGGACCCATTCAAGCAAGACCAGGAAAGATGTGTTTCTTCATCATTTAACCATCTGTTAACATCTCCATAACATTGATAGGCTATGATAAACGTAGTAGATAGTATGTTTCACACTTATCCTTATCGCAAGGAATCGTAAGGAGCTACATCTCATTTATGTTAGTTGAAGATCACACATCATTGCACTTACAGGCTCAACGTACAAAAGACATTTTAGCAGAACTGGATAACAGCGAACTCTCTGGCTTTCATTGGAAAGCCATGATCACCTCAGGAATGGGCTTCTTCACCGACGCCTATGACCTCTTTATCATTGGAGCAGCTCTTTCTATCCTGATCCCTCTTTGGAAGCTCAATGCCTTAGAAATCTCTTTGGTTGGCAGTACCTCTCTGCTTGCCGCCGCCTTAGGCTCTTACCTTTTTGGCTCTCTGGCTGATCGCATCGGGCGCCACGCGATCTACGGTTTGACGTTAGTCGTACTCGCCGTTGGAGCCCTTCTTTCGGCCCTCTCTCCCAATATCTACTGGCTTCTGATCCTGCGCTTCATCATGGGGCTGGGTATTGGCGGGGATTATCCCTTGAGCGCCACCCTAATGAGCGAGTACGCCAATCGGAAAGACCGTGGCAAGCTGATTACGATGGTCTTCTCCATGCAAGGTCTGGGCCTCGTTCTCGGACCAGTTATCGCTATCGTTTTACTCCTCTCTGGCCTTGATCATCAAGTGATCTGGCGCTTGATGCTGGCTCTGGGAGCGATCCCTGCGTTAGCCACCTTCTACCTGCGCCGCCAAATCGCTGAAACACCGCGCTTTGCCTTAATGATGCAGGGCAATACGGAGGCAGCAAGTCAAACCATCAAGCGTGTCACGAGTTCGACCCGCCAGAAACAGCGTGAGAGAGGACAGACACAGCCTGTACGCAAACTGCAGAAATCGTGGCTACATCTGCTGCTGACTCCCCGCTATCTGCGCTGGCTGATCGGAACGGCAGGGACCTGGTTTTTGCTCGATATCGCCTACTATGGAACGACCATTTCGAGTCCCCTGGTGTTGAAATCCCTCAATGCTCATGCAGACGCCATTACCAACATGCTCTATACGCTGCTCATCTTTACGGGAGCTGCCCTCCCTGGCTACGCTGTCGCGGCGTTGACGATTGATCGCTTGGGCCGTAAAGCGATCCAATGCCTGGGCTTTGGGATGATGGCCCTCGCCTACGGCTTACTCGCACTTGTTCCCAGCTTTACTGCTCTCACGGTTCCTTTCCTCACGATCTATGCCGTTTCTTACTTTTTTACCGAATTCGGGCCAAATGTTACCACCTTTGTCTATCCCTCCGAGATCTTCCCGGTGATGATTCGCAGCTCTACTCACGGGATCGCCGCCGCTCTCGGCAAGGTAGGCGCCTTCCTGGGAGCCTTTGCCTTTCCTTACCTGCTTACCGCTGTGCATCTGCCAGGGGCAATGGCCGTTGCTGCAATTACGTCGCTGCTTGGTCTGCTCCTGACGTTCCTGACGTTGCCTGAGCCCAATCAGCGTTCATTGGAAGATATCGCTGGCGATCATCAGTTCCTCCATCCACACCCCGAACTGGTGAAAGACGGCAGATAAACAAACTCATCGCTGGATATCCATCCCTGCCAGGATCGGCCTGGTAAGGATGGAGAATCCGCTCCTTGACAAAATGGTGGCACTTCTGCTTGTAATGAAGAGGAAATGTGTCGGTGTTTGAGAGCAAGAATCCCATAGTGTATGAGGAGAGCAACAGATGACTCGCAGCGAAACTATTGCGGCTTTTCTTCAGGATGTCAAGCGCATCCTTGCCGAAGACGGTGATCGTGGCCCGAACCTGGAACGCATTGCGGAGCGCATGCGCCAACTGCTCGCTGAACCTGTCATTCGCCAATGGCAGGGAGAACCAGGGGGCAATGTCCATAGAGGCCAGTCATCCGTCCCGCTGTATCAGGAAGAGAACGGCTTGACGTTGATGGACGCCGGCTTCAGCCCCGATGCGCTGACGCCGATCCATAATCACAATAGCTGGGGCATTGTCGGGGTGTATCGCGGGCGAGACCGCTACCAAGTCTGGCGTCGCGTCGATGCCGGCAGTGGTGCTGGAGAGGCCCACGTTCAACTCGTTGAGGAACGCATCCTTGAGCCTGGCGATGTGGCGATCATGCCTCCTCCTCCGCAGGATATCCATGCCCAGCAGGGCTATGATGGACAGACTGCCTATGAACTGGTGCTGTTTGGCAACAATCCTCAGGGCAAGCCTCGTCTCTATTTCGAGCCTGAACATCACACCGCCTCGCTGCGCCAGCTCTAGCCCCGTTTCTCTGCTCAGGTTCGCAAACCCAGGGAACTGTCCTGGCAGCAGATAGCAGGGCTTTTCCGTGTTCCTCTCCTCTGACTCCTGCCGCCTGGGTTCGCGCCCCCAACGGGGCGCTGGGCAAGAGGAGAGAGGTGCTGGCAACGCCGCGTCGCGGCGTTGCCAGCACCTCTCTCCTCTTGCGAGCATGACGAAAACGGAAAAGTCCTGCAGCAACTAGAGGATGCTCTTGCAAGATAAAAACGTCTTGTGGTATTGTAAGAAGCATACAAGAGGTACTGCTTTTATCTCTCTATGCTTGTCTGGCCTACAGGTTCCTCTTTGCCTGCCATCGCTGTTCGCCTCTGCCTGGAGAGGAGCAAGATGGGTCCTGGGCAGTGAGGTCAGGTAGCCATGTTGGAGCACTTTTTGCTCTTGTTCCTTTATAGCCGCTAGAAGAGAGTGAGCAACGTGAGCATCCCTGATCTCTCGTCCCATAATCTGGTGAGCACCAAACTATCCATCCCGGTGCTCCCCACAACGCTGCTGCCACGTCCCCAGCTCATGCACAAACTCAACGAGGCCCTCTCGCACAAGCTAACGCTGCTCTCAGCCCCGGCAGGTTCTGGCAAAACCATCCTGCTATGCCAGTGGGCCACACAAATTCCTCTGCCAGTTACCTGGCTGTCTCTCACGAAAGACGACAATGACCCGATGCGCTTCTGGAGCTACGTTGTGGCAGCCTGCCAAAGAATACAGGCTGCGATTGGCAAACCTATGATAGATCTGCTCCAATCGCCCGAACCGCCGCCCCTTGAGGCAGTACTCCCGCTCCTGATCAATGATCTCGCCTCGGTGCAGCAGCCTTTCGTGCTGGCTCTGGACGATTACCACACCATCACCGAGTCGGCCATTCACCACACGCTTCGCTGGTTCCTCGATCAGTTGCCGCCATCGCTACATCTCGTGCTTATCAGCCGGGCTGATCCTCCCCTGGCCCTGGCTCGCAGGCGTGTGCATCACGAATTGGCCGAGCTACGGATGGCCGATATACGCTTCACGCAGGAAGAGGTGACAGAGTGGTTCACTCATCTGTTACACCTGCCGCTTTCGTCAACGCAGACGACGCTCTTGTTGGCTCGTACGGAAGGATGGGCAGCAGCTTTGCATCTGGCGGCCCTCTCCTTGCATGATTCCTCTAACCTCTCACAGACGCTTGTCGACTTTACCGGCAGCCATCGCCATGTCATCGATTACCTGATCGAAGAGGTGCTTGCGCACCAGCCCGAGGAGGTGTATTCTTTTCTGCTCGCTACAGCATTTCTAGATCGGCTCACGGGTTCGTTATGCGATGCCCTGACCGAGCGATCCGATGGGCAGGCGATGCTCGAGACTCTTGAACGTGCGGGTCTTTTTGTGCAGCCACTTGATGAGCAGCGTTGCTGGTATCGCTACCATCACCTTTTTGCTGAAGCCCTGCGCGCTTGTGCAGTACAAGAGATGGGGAACGAACAGCGCGCAACCCTCTTTCGGCGGGCCAGTGGCTGGTACGAGCAGCACGGCATGCTCTTCGAGGCGGTGGAAATGGCCCTCTCAGCCGCCGATTACGAGACGGCGCTGCGTATTGGTTTTAGCGTGGTTCCCCGGCTCTTGCTCAGCGGGCAACATGCCACCGTTGCCCGCTGGATCGAACAGGTGCCGCATACACTGCGTTCTTCACGCCCGTTGCTCTGTCTGGGCCTGGCCTGGACGCGAATGCTACTGGGCCAACGCACGCTAGCTCTGGAGCCATTGCGGGAAGCAGAGCAGAGCTTCTCCAGCCGTCAGGAGCATTGGGGACTCGGTCAGGTAGCTACGGTATATGCTCTGCTTGCTCGCCTGGAGCGCAATGGCAAGGACGCTATCCGATGGGGGCAAATGGCGCTGGCACTCTTAACTGAGAAGGAGCTGGCTCAGCGCTGCTTCAGCATGATCGCACTCGGCTATGGGTATCGACTGCAAGGCGAGGTGACCCTGGCTCGTCAAAAGTTGCTCGAAGCTCGCCTGCTGAGCGAGCAGATTGAGAGCAAAAGTGCTTTCCTGGGCGCAACCCTGCTCCAGGGAGAGGTATTAGCCCTCCAGGGACAGCTCACCCAGGCTGCCAGTTGCTACCGCCAGGTCATTGAAGCTGGAGAGACCTGGATGCATCTGGCGATTGAAGCCTCTCTGGCGTTGGGGGCGCTCCTGTTGGAACGGAACGAACTCGAAGGAGCTGCTGTGCAGCTCGAACGCGCATTGAGCCTGAGTCATCAGTATGAAGAGACCACGCTGGTCGCACGAACAGTTCTGCTTCAGGCCCGCCTTCTGCAAGCAACAGCATCGAGAGAACAGACAGAAGAAGCGTTCTGGCGGGCCGTGGTCCTGGCACGACAAAGTAAGCATCCGCAGTTGCAGGCGAGCGCGTATGCCTACCAGGTCCGCTGGTGGCTGTCCCAGGAGAATCTGGAGGCCGTCCGGCAGTTTCAGACCACCAGCGGCCTGACCAGTGAGGAAGCTCCTGATTATGAACATGAGGAGGTGGCGCTGACGTTGGTCCGGGTACTGCTGGCCCAGGAGGAGACAACAACAGCCAGGCGGCTCCTGGAAAGATGGTTAGCCTTTGCCATTATGCAGGGCCGAACCCAGAGTCAGATGGAGATTCTGATGCTGCTTGCGCGGACCGCCGATATGCAAGGGCAACTGACCGAAGCCGTTTCGCTGCTGCACCAATCCTTTTTGCTCGCCGCGGAGGGGCAATATTGCCAGCTCTTTGTGCTGGAAGGCCCGGCCCTCTCTCGCCTCCTCCGTCTGCTTGAGCCACGGGTGCGAGGGAAAGCGAGCGCGTCGTACCTGGAGCATGTGCTTGCCGCCATGCCTGCCGGCAGGTCAATATCCTCCGCCTTGCCCTCTCCCGGTACGCGTATTCCCCTGCGATCACCGCTAACGCCAAGAGAGTACAAGGTGCTGCGCCTGCTGGCTGCTGGTCTCTCCGCGCGGGAGATCGCTAACGAACTGGTCGTCTCCATCAATACCATTAAGACGCAACTCCAAAGCCTGTATCGCAAGCTGGACGCAAACAGCCGAGAAACCGCGCTGATAGCTGCCCGTGCATGGCAACTGCTCTAGCCTCTCTTTCTCCAGGTGTAACAAGCGATACAGCGTCTGAAGCCCCAGATTATTCAAGGTGTTGGTTAAACGGCCTGCCAGGAGGCATCAACGGACATCCGAAGAAACTGCCCATAACGGTTGGCCGCTGCCGCGAAGGCGTGCGTCTCCGCATCACTCAAAGGCACAAAGGAATTGGCTGTGATGACAACGATGTTTTTCTTGAACGTGCGCTTCCAGGTCCCGATGACCTGACCATCGAGCATCATTGTGCTCGCCAGCAGGCCACCACGCGGGTCGAGCTTATGGGCATGTGTAGCATCAAAGATGGCACGGCGGTCTGTATAGCCAACAGTATACTCGTCATAATTTGGCAGTAAGTAGGCCGTTTGGGCATCTACCTGCGTCGGGTGTGAAGATTGGGGAAACCAGTAGGTCTGTCCGTCGATGGTTTCATTCAGCAGGTGGGATGCCACCAATGCAAGACCTGCTCTCACCTCAAATCCGGTCAGTCCTGACCACCAGGCGCAATCCTGTACAGTCGCGGGACCATGACTGCGAAAGTAACGTAAGGTCAGTTCCGCCAGCGCTTCTTCGCGAGAGAAAGAACGGGTGTGAGACGCTCGCTCGGCCAGGAGCGCGTACGTGAATTGCTTGCCTCGCCGCGCGCCACTACAGATCACGCCATCCAGTTCCGCTCGCATCATGATCTGAGTGAGCCGTTGCCTATTAGCAGTGGCGATACCGGCTTGCTCAAGCGCAGCGGCGAGTTCGTCGCGCGTGAGCTGCTTGCCGCCCTGTAGCGCCGCTGCCAGTATGGTATTTGTTCGCCCGAACGTCATCTCGTCTAATTCCATATGACGATCATAGGAAGCTATAGCTGCCTGTACGCGCGGAGCGGTGAGGGCGAGGAGCCAGCCAATATCAGCCGGGGAGACCAGATGCCAGGTGGGACGCATCACATGGGTGCGCAGGATGGCCCCACTGGCAAATGCCTGCTCAAGGTCATCGTCCGTCAACGCTGGCAGGCGCAGGCCGAGTGCCCATTTAGCTGCCGCAAAATCCTGAGCCTGGACTGCCCCGAACCACTCCACGAGCGATTGAGGAGATTCCAACGTATGCTGCATGAGGTGCTGGTGAGAAAGCCGCTGCCGTGCAATATCCAGAGTCATCATGCTACCTTCATTTCCTGTTCTATCTCCAGTTGGAGCTGCATCTTTGGGAATTGTTCACTCCTCACATCTTATCATGGAAAGAGGGCGAAATCGGCCCTTTATCCCACGGGACGCGCATCCTTTGGATGCAGCGGCATTCTCTCCTCATTTATATTGATATCTTTTCACCCTTTTCGTTGTTGCCGTCGTTGATCGACAATTTCATAGAGAACAATAGCAGTGGCAATAGCGACATTGAGCGAATCGCAGGCGCCACGCATCGGAATACTGACCATGAGATCGCAGTCTGTCTGGTGCTCAGGCAGAAGCCCCCGGCGTTCGCTTCCCATGAGTAGAACGACGGGAGAGGGATACTCGATGTCTCTATAATGCCGTGCTGCGGCATCGGATGTGCCAACGACAGTATAGCGATGCCGGTCTTTCCACGCTATGAACGCGTGAAAACTCGTCTGCACCAGGCGCAGGGAAAAGATGGCGCCCATACTGGCTCGCAGCGCTGTGGGATCATAGGGATCGGTGGCCTCATCAAGCAGGAAGACGCCCTGACAGCCGGTGGCATCACAACTCCGCAAGATCGTTCCCAGGTTGCCAGGGTCTTGAATCGCCTCAAGGGCCACCCAATAGCTTCCCGGGGAGAGTCGGACCTGGTCAAGTGGCTCCCAACGCTGAGAGATTACGGCGGCGATCCCCTGCGGACCGTCCTTCTGAGACAAGCTCTCAAAGGCTTCTGGACCGACAAAGAGGATGGGGACGCCTCTAGTGGTCTGCTGCAATCGCACCAGTTCCTGTCCATGAGGACTCTTCAGCAACTGTGGCGCTACAATGAGCTGACGAACGCGATCAGGAACGCGTAGCGCCTCGGTAACCAGGCGCAACCCCTCGATCAAAGCCAGTCCGGTTTGTTCGCGTGCTGATCGCTTGAGGAGCGTCCGCAGTTGCTTGATCTTAGGGTTATTTCTGCTCATGATGATCTCAGATGAGTCAGGCTGATTCGTGCTATCGCGTGCATGGGTCATGATGGATTTCTCTCTTTCTCTAACAGACAATTTTGTGGAACAACATAGCGAGAAGCACGCGGTCTCGTCTGTCAGAGGAACACGGACATGCATGCAGGTGGATCGAGCCGGTCAGCAGGCAGAGAGACGGCGCGCTGCCCGGTCACAAGAGAGGAACGTGGTCTTGAAATGAGGAAGCAAACGAGCCACACAGCTCTATTCCTCGATGAGAAGATCATCGAGGGAAGCAAGAGGAGTGGCACCGTTGTTCAGCCGCATAAGCCAATCAGTGTGCCGGGCTTATGCGGCGGGGATGCCTGTGAGCATATGACTGCGGTGGCTCATCCATCCCTGAAATTTCTGGTTATTGAGGGTGTCTACCAATTTCATGGGCCTATGATACCATGTCATTCCGATAGGCGTCAATCGATTCTCTTTATCTCACATAGGGCTTCGCAAAAGTGGTCTTTTCATCCTGAACGGCTCGCAAGCGAGCCGTTGGGGAGAGGAAGGTGCTGGCGGTGGGCTGTGCCCACCGCCAGCACCTTCCTCTCCCTGTGAGCGCCTGTGGCGCGAGCAGTCAGCGCGTGCAGCGACTTTTGCGAGGCCCTGCTCGCAAGAGGAGAGGAACACGGAAAAGCCCTGCTTTATCTCAAATAGCGCAACGCAGCTAGCATATAGGCTCGTGCAGCTAGAATGACCTCTGCGCTGCTCACATGCTCATCGGGCATATGGGCGACGCGCACGTCGCCCGGCCCAAAAAGTAGCGCGGGAATATGCCCCATATTGACGAGCAGGCGTAAATCCGAGCCGTACAGCGCGCCTTCGATCTCTGGCGACGCGCCGGTCAGATCGCGCATGGCCTCTCCGCAGAGTTGTACCAGGGAATGATCAGGCGCAATCTCTCCGCTCTCAAATTGCCCGCCGGTCCAGCTAACCTCTATAGGATGCTCTCTCAGCCAGGGATCGGCCTCTGCCAGGTCGTGCAGGGTCCGCTCAAAGAGTTCGCGCACTTCCCTGACGCTTTCTCCTACTGCGACGCCGATGCGCCCTTCACAGGTCAGTTCTTCGGGCACTGAGGAAGACCAGTTGCCCGCCTGCACACGTCCGATGCTCAAGGGATACGGCAGTGTTAGCTTACTCAGCAGTGGATGTTTGACATCTCGGTTGCGCTCTTGCTCTAATTGGATGAGCGCATGATGAACGTCCAGATATTTCTCAATCGCACTGACTCCTTCCAGACGCGTGCTGGCGTGCGCCGACTTGCCAGCAATCCTCAGGGTAAAAGTCAGCGCACCCGCCTGGGCAGGAATCAGGTTCAGCCTGGTCGGCTCGCAGATGATCGCCGCATCTCCTTTATGCCCCCGCAACAGGGTCGCGAAGGTGCCCAGGCCGCCATCCTCCTCACCGATAACGCTCTGCAACAACAACGACCCGTGTAGCGGCACGCCAGCATCCTTGAGCGTCTTGATGGCGTAAAACGCAGCGATCAGCCCGCCCTTCATATCACCGGCTCCACGCCCATAAATCAACGCGCCATCCAGCTCACCACCCCAGGGATCGTGCTGCCAGTTGGCATGATCACCCTCAGGCACCACATCAATATGACCGTTAAAGATCAGGCGCTTGCCCGTTCCCTCGCTCCCCTGCCAGCTTCCTACCAGCCCTAGCGCCTCGTGACCTGCGCGCTCTACTTCCATGCCTGGGAAATCAGCGCGTCTGCGCAACTGCTCGACGTCAATCGTCCACATATCCACCGCCAGACCTGCCACGCGCATCTGCTCGCCCAGCCAGCGCTGCGCCTCAGCCTCGCGCCCCGTCACGCTAGGAATCCGCAGCAGTTCGCGCAGGGTGTTTAGCAGCCCTGCTTCGTCCAATGCACTCAACGCGTGCTGCTCTATCTCAATAAACGGCATGCTCATGTGTTTTATCCCATCTAAGAGCATATCGCCATGCTCAACCATATCTTGAAAGAAACGACATCGCACCCCGGTCCAATCGAGGGATTTTTAGCGTATCACATGTCTTTGAGATTTCGCCAGCAAAGAGCAGCTCTTCATGGCGCTTCGTCCTGCTATAGACAAGGAGTTGTGTCGCGCCTCCTCTGTAGGAAAAATGGTCGCATATTGCGCGGGGAAGAAGAACTTCCGCTATGGCCCTTTGCTCAAGTGCGATTTGCACAAACAACTGTAATCAATGTCGAAGGCTAAATATGTAAAAAGAGCGGATCATATAGTTGACGTATAAGATATAATTAGCATGTATATTTATCTACTCACAGATAACAGGAGATATAGGCAAATGACTAGTCGTCAAGCTGGAGATTTCCTGTCGCACCATTGAATGTAGCCCCCGTGAACACACTCGAAGACAAGGAGAAAGAACTGTGAAAGACCTCGCGAAAGTATTCGCCATCGTCATCTTGCTGCTTGGCGTCTTAGCGATCCCCAGAGGTGCCGCCCATGCCGCTGGGGTCTGTCCAGCCGTTGGGCAGGACACCGATTGCGGGATTATCATTACCATTACCAACGACGGGGCCACCGTTGCCTCGACGGGGCAGGGGCCATTTGATGGTATTGAAGACACGCTGGTGGGGGTGGTGAATAATAGCAAGCTTCCTATCCATGCGCTGGGCTTGAAGTCGGCTCTACCTATTTTCTCTTTTGATGGAGATGGTATTGATACCTTCGGGGTCGCGGGCAATGCACAGGATGGCACCGGCTATGGCGGTCCTAACGCGTTTTTTGCCAATATTGACCCCTCTCAGACAAGCGGGACCGTCAAGTTCATCAACCCCATCCCAGCCAAAGGCGGTACGGACTTTTTCTCGCTTGAAGATGCGGTTGCTAACGCTATCTCCTGTCAGGATGCCATCAAAAAGTCTGTGAAGGTCCAGGCCAATGGCGCTAATATCGATGCGACCTTCACCCCCAATCTGGGCCTGACCCTTGCACAGGCGGCTGAGTTGTGCGGGTTTAAGACGTTCGATTGGATTCAAAAAGTGACACATCAGGCCGATCCCAGCGAGTTCTTCGCGCGAAATCTCGGCGGAGCGTTTCGCCCGAACGTCAACGGCCATGTGCGATTGACGAGCGCGACCACCCCATATAGCGATCCCCCACAAGGCGGTGGGTACGATGATGGCAACCCTCCCGATTTTAGCTTTCCTTTCTACTACGATCCCAATAATGACCTGCCACAGCACCAGACCGCCACGGGGATGACGTTCCATGACGCTCCAGCCGATGGTTGCCTCCCCCACGGATTTGATGCCGGTACCGTCAAATGCGACAATACGTCGGAACCAGCAGGAAGCTTCGGAGGGTATAGCACACGCCTGGCCGGGGTAAATTTCGATGGGACCGCGAAGAATCTGGGCAATGGCTTTACCTGGACCAGCAACTACAATGGCACCACGGGAGGCGTGCATATCCGTAAAACCGATCAGCTCGCTGATAACAACGGCACAGGCGGGGTGACGATTACCAGCATCCAGGACGATCCGACCTATAATTACGACGGCATTACGGTGACGAGCTTGAACGATGGTCCGGTTGGTCCGACGCCTTCCCTGCTGGTCTATACCGGCCCGAGCCTTATCGCCAACGGCCAGCCCGCAACCCTGACAGCGCAGTTGACCACGCAGGACTCCGATCCCATCGCCGGGGAGAGCGTGACGCTCACTCTGGGCAGCGATCCCAACACTCAGAGCTGTACAGGCACCTCTGACGCGACCGGCGCGGTCTCGTGCAGCATCACGGTATCGCAGCCGCTTGGCCCCAATACCGCGACAGCTTCTTTCGCTGGTGATGATTCCTTCCTGGCCTCATCAACCACGGGCCTTCCCGCTCCTCTGGTCTTTGCCTACACGAGTGGCGGCGCCTTCACCGTCGGCGACCAGAGCGCAGGCAATGCTCCGGTCGGTCAGAGCGTCACCTTCTGGGGTGCGCAGTGGGCGAAGAACAATCAGCTTAGCGGCGGCTCGGCTCCTAGCTCTTTCAAAGGCTTTGAGGACTCGCTCGCCCCGCCTGTTTGCGGCACCTCCTGGACAAGCAGTCCTGGGAATAGCTCGGCTCCGCCCTCGTCCGTTCCCACATATACCGCAGTCATCGTCTCAAGCATGATTACGAAGAGTGGTAGCAGCATCTCTGGCAATACCATCAGCGTCGTCATCGTCAAAGTAGACCCGGGCTACGCTCCTGATCCGGGCCATGCCGGAATAGGGACCATCGTTGCCGTCCTCTGCTAAGGCGATCTCATCTCAGTAAGTGACAAAGCGGAGGCCAGGATGGACGTAAGGGCCATCCTGGCTCCTATCCCGGGCCAAAGGAAACATCACTGACTACCACGCAATACTAGTTTCGGATAGATATCCATGTAAGCAGGTCGGTTGATATGAAGATCTCTTCTTATCTGCAACTCCGGTGGAAGATCGAGTTTCCTCTGAGGCATTGCCTGCTGACTCATGTCTATGGTGTAACCGCGCCAGAGAACCCGGTAGAGGTTTGATCCCACCATGTTGGGATGTCCATCACAACGGAAGAAATATCCTTCATTCCTGACTCTGATGCTCGCTGGTATTGCCATCATGCCGCAAGAGGTTAGCAACTGTATATTGAGCCATTGCCAACCAAGTCCCTGTTGCTGAATTTGTCCTTCGACAGCATGTTGGGCATGATCAAGACAAATCTCAATGCCGATCTGAAGTTTCCCCAGTAGCGAGATGGGCCTGTTGGTGTCAATAATATATTTTGTATAGAGCTCCTTACCAGGAGCCTGGTATGCGGTATTGAGGCCATCAATGTTAGAGAAATGCAACTTATGAACAAGCCCTGAGGTGATCTCTTTCCCTTCGTTATAGAAATAAGCTACTGTGTTAAAGTAGGCCGGGACTGGGACCGGCGTCGGGAACGTGGCAGGCCCGGTTGCCGAGGGGACAGTCACCGGCATATAGCCTGTACTAAATTCCATCGACAGAATGCTTCCAGGCACAATGAACCAGTTGTTGTATGCCCTTTGCCGACAGTGCTTCAGGATGATATTTACTATTTCATTGAAGCTCTCATTTGAATACAACCGGACATCTGACGGCTTGCCAACGCCAACAACCGGTCTGAAAAAGAATTCAGGCGCCAGGAACACTTTTAGCACTTGTGGATCATCTTCTACAAATTTTTGACAAAAATCAATGACGTTACAGATGTTCCAGGCTCTCAGCCGCGCGTCTTCTTCGAGGCTCATGGGTCTTGCAGGACTCGATGGGTCTGCAAAAGGGACAAAAGGAGGATGAGTGATGATATTATAAGCTACGAACTGCACGAACGTATAGGGTGATTTCTCCGTTGACACTTGCATTGCTCATTTTCCTTCCTCTCGCGAGGGGCGATTTGACAGGCAGCACTTAAAGGCGACCTCTCTGGCCGGCGCGCGCAGACGTTAGAGATGTTTTTTGAGCGCCGCGACGAGATTACCAACGGTCTGATCAGGATGATAGAAGTTGAAATCGACCACCTCGTGATAGCTGGCGTTCATAAAGACAAGGTCAATAGCCATTGATACGCTGCCACTATTCAGATGGCTGAGCTGTCCGGTGAATGAGGCGCGTGTGATGCTGAGCAGGCTACTCGTCCCTTGCTGGCTGATCCAGCCACCTACCGATGCCATCGCTCCTACCGCCTTCTTAAAACCCTCCAGCGTCTCCTTCGCGGACTCTAATCCTGCCATAGCGGTGCCCAGTTTAGTATAGAGCGGAGCAACACGCGGATCAGCTTCGATGGGCGTCGCCTGGACCGCTTTGCTATCGAGACTCAGTTCCCCTTGCGCGGCGGCGAGGGTTCCCTTTTCGCTGCTCATAGCTGTATCGTGGGCTCCGACCTCCGTCTCCTTCTCCGTTATTTTCGCGCCGTCGCCAGCAGCGTGCAGCCAGTGCTTGCTGGCATCGCTCTTCAGCGCCTGGATCTCCTGGTGGAGCTGGTCAATAGTGTTCTGATTGGCATTAATAGTGTTCTGAATGCTGGCAACTTTGGCCCGCACATCGTTCAACTTTTGCAGCGCACGGTCGCGCTCGCCCTGGATAGCGGCTCTTCCCGCTTTAATCTGCTCCTGAAGCGAAGCTACCCCCTGTTGGGCACTATCCACTTTCTGTTGCGCATCCGAGAGCGAACTGATAGCCGAACGCGCCTCTTGCGCAATGGCTGTCGTCCCTTGCGTCTTCAGGTACTGGTAGAAATCGTTGTCCATCGTAGCGGTGATCATGAAGTCGGCAGAAGCGAAGTTACTCAGGGGACATTGGGCCGTCAGGCTGGCCTGGAACGCGTTGAACAGCCTGGCCGAGACGCTAAACGCAAAGCCATCTTTTGTCACCAGAAGATCGATATCTCTGGCAAAGCCCAGCATAGTTACTGCACCGGAGAAGGTGCAGTGCATGCCCCGGTAGCGGGAGGTGGGCGCATCATATGTTGCTAGAGAGATTAACGGGTCCCCTTGTCCGCCATGTCCGGTCAGGGCAAAGATCCCGCCGATGGAGATGGGGCTGATGGTTCCGTCAACCGCGATCCCCTGGTTCGTGCTGACATCTACGCTTGCGGTGCCATTGAGCCCGAAACAGTCCAGCGCCGCATTGAGCCGTATGCCCTGTGGATACGCCAGTTGCCCGATCATGGTCGCTTCGGGCGCGAGGTAGAGCTGGACAGCCAGCGCCACCTGCAAGTGATCGCCGACCAGGGTGATAGTATAGTGCTTCAAGGTCGTGCGGTCGGTCAGATACCATAAACTGCCCGCTTTCCCCGTGACCAGCAGCACATCGCTGGCCCGAGTAGGCAGAGTGACGCGCCCCTGGGCAAAAGCCTGAATCAGCCCTGGCGGGACAATGTTTTTATCCAGATCAGCCGCCAGATTGCCTGAAATGGTAAAGAGTGCCGTTCCTTTGAGGGAAATTTCTGCGAGAACCCTGTCCAGGGCGGTTGGCGGAGAGACAACCGTGCTAACTAGAGCCGAGAAGACTTCTGCCAACGTCAAATCACTGATGCTGCCAGCTAAAAGGCTCCTCTGCGGCGCCACCGAGTCGAAGAGAATGGCGGTCGCTCCGCGAAAGCCGTCCAGATCAAGCGTGCCTGCCAGCCCCAGCGTCGGGATGCCCTCCCAATTGCAGCCAACGAGCAGGGCCAGATCGCTCAATGTCAACGATGGAATAGTGAATGCCTGCCGCCAACTCCCCTGCATCGTCGCCGCGAAGTACAGGCCGCCTTCGGTGACATCCAACTCGCCGCTGAAGGTCAACGGTTGATTGTGGACTGTAGCAGTCGCACTTGCCAGGACGCTGAGGATCACGACGCCTGCGCTCAATTGAAGACGCAGGGTTCCACTCAACGTCACAGCACTGTTAAACTGACCGGCAATGCTGGCGGTCAGAAGGGAATTCATAGCAGGGTTTTCGCCGATCTGTAGCCTGATAGGGAGCGTGGCAGCGCTCATATTGAGCGTCTTTTTCAGTAGCTCCAGGCCCTTCTGTCCGCCAAACTCCATTTCGGCATAGAAGTTGATGCCTGGAACGACGCCCACGGCACTGGAGGGCAGGTTAATCCTGGGAGAAGTGATTGTTGGCGTATTGAAGGCAGCCAGATCAGGAAAGGTAAACCCTGGATCTTGCAACGATGAGATTACCAGAGCCATCTTTTGGAAGCTAAAGCCGCTGTCAAAGGGAGCGAGGGCAGGACTGAGGCGGGAGAGTTTCCACTGCTGCGACAGATCCATCCCGACCGCAAAACCCCAGGCGCCGTTAACTTGCTTGATTTGCAGGGCGACGCTGCCAAAGTCATCCACCTGGGCAGCAAGCAGCAACGTATAGGCGATAGCGTCCTTCTCGATGCGCATTTGCGCGTTGGTGAACGCTATATCGAACTCGTGCGGACCGGGTATGACATTCCCGCAGAGACTTGCCACCAGGGAGCGCAGATGTATGGGAGGAAGTTGTCCACGCAGGCTGAAGGCTCCAGGCACCTGGTAAGCAAGAGCCAGACTGACACCAGCCAGCGTCAGCGTACCGCTAAAAGCACCGTTGATACCGCTGCCCCTGGCGTAGTCGATATGCAGTTGTACGTCACTGATCGTCAGAGGCTTGCTGCCCAAGTCGATGATCCACGGATGCGGTTGATCCGCCATAGCAGCCCAGATGCTCAAGGATTGCCCTGGTACCGCCGTAAAAAACACCTGATCAATCATCAAATCGCCAATGGGCGGAACATCTGGCAGATACGTGTGTAAAAGGGAAGCAAGTGGTAAGGCCGTTTGCGGGCCCAGATCGCCTGTGATGACAAAATCTGGCAGAGAGGCCATGATAGTCATAGGAACATCTGCAACGGATAGGGAACCGAGGAGCATGGTTGAAAGGCTACGGCCTATACTCAACGGGTCGATAACCGTAAAGCGCACAAAGAGCTGGTTAATCTCGACCAGGAGGTGATGGCCGCCAATGGTATCATCAATGGGCCGCCACGGCTGATTGTCCAGGCCAATCAGCAGCGAGACGATATTAAGCGAAAGGGGATCAAAGCTGACGCTGAGCGCCACCGATTGAAGGCTCAAGGAGCTGAGCTGCGGGAAGTGAGGGGCTAACTGGCTCGCCAGATCATCGGCGCCCACCAGGTCAGCCAGTTCGCTCAGGCTCGGCAGGGTCAGCCCCTCAAAGATCCCGCTAAATGTCAGTGTATCCACGAGTCCTGGCGGGACCTCTGCCACCGCATCCATTGTCACATGTCCGCCCACATGGATATCGCCGCCAAAAAACATGCCTGGAGTGTAGGATGGATGACTTGTCAGCCAATCGGCGGTCAGGGGGCTATAGAGGTTAATGTAAGTACTGTCCAGCTTGACCGATCCCCGAGCAAGTTGAGCATGAGTAAATGCTTGCAAGTTGATACCAATGAGCGGCATACTTGTGCGACGAGGTAACACACGAGGCAAGATCGGCAGCGGGAGCGTCGGGTTGAGCGGGGGCAACAGGATCGGGCCGGAGAGGATCAATGGCTCCGTCGTACCAATCGCCTGCTCAACGCTCCCCAGTAAGCCATTCAGGTACATGTGACAGACGAAATTCAGGCCCTGGCGCAGCGGTACGTTGAATTCTTGATCTATGTGATCTTTTGTTGACACAATAAAACGAGCGTCGGTTAGCGTGAGCAGATCAAGATACGATTGCTGAGCAGCCCCAAACGGTTTGCGAAAATCGAGCGATACGGGCAGGTGAGGAAAGCTCTGAGAAAACGTCCAGGCCGCAGGAAGATGGTAGCGCAGGGTGATGGCAACGCCATCAGGGGCCTCTTCAAAATTGGCGGTCACGGGTATGTCCTCCACGTTCAGAAACGTCGATACGCCAGTGATCGCGATGGCCGTTGCCCCGGGACTGTCGGGAGCGATTTGAGCCTGCTGGAGAACGATGGGAGCGCCCGTATAGTACGTGTCAATGAGCATCTTGACACTCGCCGAGTCGAAGGTGGTGCTGCTAAGCGTTAGTTGCCCCTGCTGGAGAAGTTTCTGCAAAGTGGAACGAAGGGTCTCGCTGCTCATAACATTAGCCTTTCTGTTGGGCGATATGGGAGCATCTCGCCCAACAGGCACTGTTCATCTAGAAAGATTCCTCTTCCCTAGCCTACGCATCTTCAGTCGCTTCTATCCAGTAAACTACGCTCAGCGATTTTTTTGGAGGATGAGTTATGTCATGCGAGGAGTGGTAGAACGGGAGGGAGGGCATATGAGAATCTTACCCGTGGGTAAGATTCTCGTGACGCAATACGCTATATCGAGATGGAAGGAGCCTCGCGTGCGCGCAACTTCATGAGAGCATAACACCCGCCCGAGAAAAAGAGAATTCCGGCTACGGTGTAGATGCTATCGATGCGCCCAAAACTCATCCCCAGCAGCCCCCCCAGTTGTCCTGGCAGCACTGTACTGACCAGGAAACCCACCAGCGCCGTTGAAAAAAGCGACGCTAATGTTTCTAAAGGGATAAAGATAGACATGATCCGCCCGATGAATTCCGGGGGGGTGAGGTGTAGTAACAGGGTATTGATGGCGCTTTTGACAATGCTCAGGAAAACGCCAAAGAGAAAGATGAACACGAGCGCAGGAAGCAGAATGGTCATTCGTGCGAACACGAACAATGCGAGGCCCCCGGCCATCATGCCCAGCCCGAGATTGCGTTCCAGACCTATACGCTTCGTCAGTACGCCAACGCACAGGCCACCGCCGACAACTCCGATGCCGAGCACAGCGTCCAGCACGCCAAAGAAATTGGAAGCAATATGCAGATTATTAGTGACGAAGTAGACGCCAAGCGTTGTCAGCGAAACCCCTCCGAATGTCGCAATGAGAATCGCGATCAGCAGCGAAATAAGGCGCCCGCTGCTCGTAAAGAAGCGGATGCCCTCTCGGAACTCATCCAGGAAATGACCGGTATTTTCTTGTCCCGGGCGACTCTCCAGCCTGGGAAGATCAATGGCTCGCAACGTCAGAAATGAGATCGCAAACGAACTAGCATTGAGCAGCAAAGCCCATTGTACGCCCAGGCTAAAAAGAACAAGCGCGGCGAGCACAGGGCCAATGACGCTAACCATACCCAGCGTCGCCTGAAGCATACCAATGGCGCGTGATCGATCATTTGTAGGAACCAGGTTGCCGATGAGGGCCAGGCGCGAAGAATTAAAAAACTGACTACAGGTACTGCAGCAGAAAAGCACGGTATAGATGATCCCTAATTGCCACAAGACCGACAATTTGCCCCCCTGTATCCAGGGCAAAGGGACCAGATTGGCAGCTAACAAAAGCGAGGCAACCAGAACGGCCCTCAGGATGTCGGCCCACAGCATCGTCTGACGCTTGTCCCAGCGATCTACAAAAACCCCCGCGAACGGACCAATCAGAAAGACAGGGATGCCCATCGCCAGGAAGATACCGCTGGTAGCCAGGGGAGCCCATGTCGCTCCACGCGCAATATCCGAGGCGATCCAGAGAATAAGCGTCGTGTTAAACACGAAGTCGCCCAGGACAGAAACCGTTCTTCCGCTCCAGAGAAGGGCAAAGTTGCGATTAATGTAAAAGGGCGTTTTTCTAGCGGACACGGTAGCATGTGTCTCTATAAGTTCCATTGTAACCTCACAAAGTCTCTTTATGCCTGTACTTCTGTTGACGCCAAACGCATCCAGAGGACCGGCGTTACTGTGCATGGCGTGCAAGAAAGTTGATCACCATCTCAGCCCAAAAACGCTCGGAGTACAGCTCATGTTTGAGATTAGTCAGTTCGCAATACTCAAACTGTCTTCTGCATTCAACCTGCTCGGCAAGAATGGCCGCGAGCCGGCGCGATTGGCGGGTGGGACAGATGGCATCATCAGCTCCGTGAAGGAGCAATATCGGCAGCCTGCTCAGCGTGTGCGCGTAAGAAATCGGGCTTCTTGCAGCTAACTCTGCCTCGTTCTCCAGTAATGGCCCAAGCTCTAGCTGCAAAGAGCCTTTGAGATGTTTATTTGCCCCGACATAGAGATCTTGCAAATCGCTGAACGGCGCTCCGGCAATCACACAGTTCCAGAGGTCCGGGCGCAGTCCGGCGGCCAGAAGAGCCAGGTAACCGCCATAACTCACTCCATACAACGAAATCTGTTGCCCTCTGTCCTGACAGCGTTGTATGAGCATTTCAGCCAGTTCAATCACGCTATGGACATCTACCCCTCCCCAGTCGCCTCTGATCATCTGCTCATACTCCGCACCATAGCCGGTGCTGCCCGGGAAATTGGGCGCCACCACCCAGAAACCTTGCTCTACGAGACGGGATAATAGCGGGCTGTACGACTGCAAGATATTGAGATGGGGACCCCCGTGCAAAAACATCAGGATACGTTCGTAGTTCGTCGAAGGCGCAGTAAACGAGATGACCGGCATACGCTCTAACGTCGGAACGTTTGCCCACCAGTGCTGTCCCTGAATCGACGCAGCATGCTCTATCCCTGGATGATGGAGTACAATTTCGCAGGTATGCGCCAGTCGGTCGTAGCGGCATAACGTTGGGGCGATCCCTGGCGTTTGATAATTCGCCAGCAGATAGCGCGGGTCCTGACAGAAAACTGGATTCAGCAGGAGCGCATGGTCAACATCAACAGGTTCAAGCCCACCCTCCATCTTTGCGACCACATAGCGCCGATTAGCTTCAACCAGCCCACCGCATATGACCAGCTCCCCATTTGCCGAAAACCCCAGCGCCTCTGCGCTAAAGCCGATGTCCTTGAACCACCGTGTTTCTCCTGTTGCCAGCGTATGGCTTCCCGGGAGCAGGAAGCCATCATCAGAGCAGGCTGTAATGCAGGCATGGCCGCCGCCATCAAACGCGCTAATGGTCCCTTGTTTTCCGGTGATGGAGAGGAGATTCATCAACCTGGTTTGATCAATAGTCTCCCCGTACTGATAGATGATGCCTTGCAGGCGTTCATCTGAGGCCGTTGCGACATTCACGCCTAAAATGCGCGCTTCAGGATTCCAGGCGCCGAAGTTTGCCCGTGTCCAGGAACCGCTGATGATCTGGTAACGGCCTGTCTCAGGGAAGAAAAGCCCAAAACGAATGCCTTGCTCAGTACTGATAGCCAGCAACACCTGTAAAAAACCAGTACGCGAGCTTGCCGCAACCACGCGAGCGGGAATAGCAAGCTTCGTCGTCAGCATACATTGGAGCTTCCCTTGATGCAGCCTGTAGAGGATAAGCTGAGTGGTCTCCCCCTCGCTGCAAGCCAGGAGAAGCTCCTCCTGAGAGACCCATTTGAGAGCACTGATATCATGCTCAATGGGATGCGTAATACGCTGCGTCTCTAGCAATCTGCCATCGGGAAGGATGCCGATGATCTCCAGCGTGTGCTGATGGGCGTGTTCACATAGCACAGCCAGATTGCGCACTCCCGGACTCAGAGCCAGGCGCAGTAATGGCGGTCCAGCGGCAAGTTCAGGCATACTCAAGTGCTCCAATCGTGTCGAGCTGGATCAGAAAATCCAGGCCCCCACGAGCATATTTGTCCTGGGCGCCAATGCTCTGGAGCGCGCTGTTTAAATCATCCAGCGTATGCGTGCCGTCAAGAAGGTTGGTTAGATGCGCTTCCACCGGGCGGAGATCGAGCGAACGATTATCACGTCCAACAATCCGTAGCGTTTCGTGAATACGCCCACGATGGTAAAGCATCCCTTGCGTGACCTGGGTATCGGCTGTCAGTCGCAGAGGCCGACCGGCAAATCTGGAACCTAGCTCTGCTGGAGAAGCGCCCACACCAAATAGCTTATCAGCTAGGCCGAGTGCTTCATTCAATGAATAACTGCCGAACAGGGCCGTTGACTCCGCTCTGGTGGAATAGCCGAAAGCGACGCGCAGGAAGGCGTCTCTGTCGGTGAGGTTAGTCCCACCATCTCGCTGATCAATGAAATGCCGGGCCTGCCACCACCACGACTCCATCGAAAAGTTGTTGCTATACCAGAAGCGGGCCATCTCTTTGTATGCCTGCAAAGCTGTGTGATAGGTCTGATCGTAAAAGTCCCAATAGGACTGCACCTGCGCATCACTGTTGGCTGCAAAGGCGGATACGATAGTGTAGGCGGCCTTTTGCGATAGCTCGTGTGCCAGCATGACGCCGGAAGAAAGAATGGGATCGACAAAGCCGGCGGCATCTCCTGACATTGCCCAGCCTGGTCCCTGCATCCGTTTGCTGGTATAAGACCAATCTTGAATGGCGCACACATCATGTTTCTGATCGGCGGCGATCCGTACTAGCGAGGCGCCGTCTAACAAACCGCTGATCTCAGGACACGACTGCAACTCGTTGATGTACAATTGTTTCAGCCCGTCGGGCATGTTCTGTAAGGTCTGCCGGTGCGTCACGAATCCTACGCTCACGGTATCCTGCTTTACCGGTATATACCAGATCCAGCCATGCGGCGTTGTGGCAACGAAGATATGGGTCAGAGTGGGGTAGCCAACAAACTCAAATTTCCACTGCGCATCCTTCCAATATCCCCAGATGGCATAATTATTCATCTGCTCGTCATACTCGCGAAGCTGCATTTCGCGACTGAGAACAGCGCCCTGACCGCTGCAATCCATTAACCAGGTGCTTGCTACAGTGTGCGTGCCCTGCTCGTCGCGATACTCTACCCCGACCACCTGCTGACTCCCCGGCGCACGCAGTATGCGCGTGACGTGAGCGCCCTGACGAACCTCAACGCCGCATTCAGCCGTATGTTCGAGGAGCAACTGATCATATTCGGCGCGGCGAACCTGCCAGGCTTTGGTGTAGTAATCGGGAATCGGTTCTCCTCTCGCGATAAACGTGTTCACAATCTCGGAGAACGCAAAGCCCCAGGGCTTGCGATCCCGCCCCCAGACGTAGGTCGCTCCCACTTTCTCCAGGAAGCCATAGTCTTTGACTTTTTCATAGACCTGCATCTCTTTGAGAATCGTTGAGGCGCCGGCCAGCAGGGATTCTCCAACATGGTGGCGCGGGAAAACCATCTTCTCCAACAAAAGTACCTTCAGATGTGGAGCGTAACGTTTTACCAGCGTACCCACAGTGCTGCCAGCAGGGCCGCCACCAATGATTACTACATCATATTTCTGCATGTTCGTTCCTCTTTCTCTTGGTTTGACATTCTGATCAGGTAATTGCGAATCTGCTTGATTGAAACTAGCATATGCTCCTGGTTAGCGATGATTCGGCCCATGCGCGCTGATAGCGGTTGTGACATTGCTGGACGGCAGTGTTGTAAGTTCAGCACGATGCCGCGTAATGTCGTAGGAGCCAGGCTATGCGGCCTGCGCAGGAGACGCCAGTACCAGAACGCTGCCCGGCGGTAGTGCCCGATCTGCCAATACGCTTGAGCCAGATTGAGCTGCGCCTTTAAAGCAGTCCGCTCCTCCATCACTTGAGTAGCGCCTGAACCATCGGCGCGCCGGGCCAGAAACATTTCAAGGATTTCTATGGCCTGCTCTTGTTGTCCTTTTTGGATGAGTAATTCAGCCAGCTTTGGAGCGATGTAACATTGCACCGCTATCGAAGAACTTTTGATGGCTAAACGGTATGCCGTCAGATATTGCTGCATTGCCGCGTCTGGATTGCCCAGCATGCGCAGGTAAAGATCCCCTAAATTGGTTCTCAGGAGCACTTCTTGCGCCGTTGGATGAGTTACTTGCTGCAATCCTGCTAGACCATCTGTCTCGATCTGACAGGCAATTTCAGGTTGTCCACGCTTGCAGGCGAGCAGCGCCTCCCCATTGGCAATCGCCGCGGTCGCTGATAGCCTCTCTTCGTCTTTCAGGTACTCAATCTCATCAAGATAGCGGCGACTGCGCTGGAAGCTTCCTGCCGCGGCCTCTAACAGCGACGCTTTCTTCCCCTTCACCAGCCTCTGCCCTAACTCGCCATACAGACGAGCCAGACTCCTTCCATCCAGAGCGCCCTCGTAATGGCAAAGAACGTTATAAAGTCTGTTTGCCTGTACATCAGGAAGACAGAGTAATGAGGCAATATAGTTTAGCGTTGCGGTAGCGGTAAGGTCGGTGTCTCCGACATGCTTGGCATAGCGGCGCAGATGAAAAAAGTACTTTGACATCATTCTTGGCTCGGTGAGCGCACGCTCTAATGCCGGGAACGCCCGTCTGGTAAGCGGCAGTTCCAGGTTCTCTACACCAATGGCAAGGGCTAGCGCAGGGTAATCTGTTGGAGATTGCACTCCCTGCAAAACTTTTCTAATTAAACGCTCTCGCTCCCACTGCTCCAGGCGACTAAATGCCGCAGCGGCCTGCTCTGCCACCTGACGTCCCGCGTGGCAAAACCAGGTCTCCGCACCGACAGAGCGCGTTGTAATCAAGGGGTGAACATCTTTCCCGGTCGAAAGGCTGCTCTGGAAGCCCGTGAGACGCTCCCAGTCGGCTGCACGTACCCGTCCTCCACAAAGATGTAGCAGGAGCGTGCTCTCCTGGCTATCACTATGGCAGGGCTGAGATGCCACTTGCTGATCCGTCTCGTACTGATGTAGAAAGAGAGCAACCGGAAAAACGCCTCGCGTCGCAGAAACAGCCAGAAGCTGCTCGATAAAAACGCTATCGCTTGTCTGCGGCGGAGTGATACATTCAATAATGATAATAGGAGGCGCGTGGGAAGCGTTCTCCACAATGATTCGTTCAAGCTGCTTTGTCACATTCTGCGGCGTGTAGCTCTTATTTCTGAGCGCATCCAGGATCGCATCCGGTGAGGGGAGCTGCTCCGTTGAGGAAAGACCGCTATAGCAGAGATAGCATGGAACGTGAAACGGCTGGCTCCCACTACAAAGGAAGTAATAGATGCTGTGCCCCTGGCTTGCACAGGTGTCCAGAAGCTGCCGCACGCAAGGATCAATAGCGCCTGAAGTTCCAGCTACCAGATACTGTCCTGGTTGACCGTCTTGTTTCAAGCATTGCAGGATCTCTTGAAAGCTTGCTGGAGATGTCTGAATCATGATAATCCTTCCTTTCTCCAATTGGCTTTTTTGACCATACTACAGGTGAGGACAGGCTTGATCTCTGTAAAACCTACACGCGTATGCAAAAGCCGCGAGGCATGGTTCGTTGTATCCATGCTGGCAATGGCCTTTGGATGCCCTGCCTGGGCAAGACTGCTCAGGCTGTGTCGCAGGAGCGCGCTTGCTAATCCCCGGCCCTGCATCGCACGCTCCAGGAAAATATGCGCTAGCAACGCTTCTCCATAATAGTTTGTGAAGAGACACGCGCCGCAGACTTCGCCCTGTACGCTAATTTCGTGACTGCCACTCGCGAGCAATGGACCGTACGCCCCTGTTAGCATCGTCTGGCAGAAGGCAGTATAGCGGGGGAGGGGGATGGCTGGCTCCCCTTCAGCAGAGTACAGTAGCTCGCCCAGTCGCTCCGCCGATGCAGTCAGAGGCTTGATCTGCACGCCCTCAGGCAGAGGACGCGGCCTGATCTGCTCTGGCCCTAGAGCCATCTCCCAGCGGACACGTTCGCTCAGGTGGCGAAACCCCAGTTCCTCAAAGCTCTTCCGCCACGAGGAGGGATACAGCGCAACGGCGTATTGCCACTCCGTTTGTGGAAGGATCTCCTGCAATGCCATGACTGCCCAGGCCGATAATTGCGGATCGGCCTCCTCCGGCTGAAATTGCTCCAGCCTGATCCCTGTGGGACTGTCGGGAACCATTCGGAAGGTGAGCAGAGGCTTCTGGTCGTGTACTGTCACCTGCACTACATCATCCATACACCTCACCACGCTAATTTTTACTACCCCATTCAGCGTCAGTTCACTGTCAGCGATTACCATAGTGTGTCTCTCCTCTCTTCATTGCCGTTATCGGTTCTAAGTCTGCTCTGGTCTGATGCTGGAAGAAAGGCCGTTCTATATCCTGGCAAAAGAGACGCAGCAGGAACGAGTACACGCCGCAATAGCCCGTCATGTAATCAGGAGCAGGTTGCCCCCGGGTCTCTTCCGGCCACAACCACCAGGGACGCTGCACAAAGCGGAGCGCAAAGAGTTTGTTGGCAATTTTCCAGGCGCCCTGCTCCATTTCACTGCTGGCGAACTCCCTGCTGACTTGCAGCAGATAATCCCCCTCGCCCGCCAGACCATGACACTGACAGCAGGACCCGAAAGCATGACCCAGGCGGATCGTATTGGCAGCCTGGAGCGCCATATGCTGAAATTCGGCCTGCTGAAGTTTCTTTGCCGCTGCGAGGAAATAGAGTCCAACGCCCGAAGCGCCATTACACCAGTGGGTCCAGCGGGTTTTCAGCTCTGTCGGTCCCATAGGCCATGTAAGACCATGACCGTGTACCGTAGGGATGGCAGCCTGCATCAGCGAGCGCGCCGTTTTCTCCGCAATGGAGCAATACTGGGCGTTTTCTATATAGCCAAGCAAACGCAATAAATAGTAGGCCAGGCCAGCGGCTCCGTGGGCAAATCCCCACATGCGCTTCCCCTGGTTAACCCAACTAATGGCGCCTGTAGCATGTTCCTCTCTCTGCGCTACGATCTGCTCGGCTAAATCGATTGCATGAGCTAGCTGCTCTTGATCCCCAAAACGACGATACATCTCAAGGTGCATGAGACCTCTTCCCGCGGCTCCGTGAGTGATATCAAGTTGTTTGAGCGGCGCTCGTGAGATCTGGTCCGCCAGATGTAACGCGCGGTCTGCGTAGGCCATGTCATTCAAGCCCTCGGCAAGCAGCGCCAGAACCCAGGGGATCGCAGCATAGCCGAAATAGAGCCCGGCTGGGCTTTCTTCTGGAATGAAAGGATGCGTTGCAAGGGTCCAATCCAGTACTTCTGCCGCATACGCGTAGTAGCTGGCATCATGGGTCGCCTGTGCCACTTCGCAGAGATAAAAGGCGATGCCGGCAGTCCCTGTATGAAAACATGCCGGGTGGAATAAGCCGCCCAGCTTGCTCTGCGTCCACAGCCGATCAGTGCTCTGCCAGTCCGCACTTTGATGCAGATCGCGGGCAACGGCGCCGGCGTTGGCTTTCAGCGTCTCCCAATCGAATGCTAGCTCTATGGAGGCCAGAGGCTGAACCGGTGGCGCAGAAGAGAATGAGATAGCAGAAGGGCGGGCATGCTCTTCGCGTTCAGGACGTAAATAACGGATAGCAAGTATCAGTAGATCATAGAGCCTTATGTCACGTAAGAAGGGGAGCAGGGTCTCTTCCAGCGTGCCTTGCTGCTCCTGTGTCAATAAAAGATGTGGAGGAACGCCTGTCAGGGTGAAGCAGAGCGTGGCTCCCAGGGCATAGAGATCGTCCGCAACGGTTTGACGTGCGAGCAGTTCTGTACCAGGAGCAACGTAGCCGGGCGTATAGCCTATAAATGGCGCGTGTCCGGTTTCGGGTGTCGAGGCGAGTTCCAGGTCAACTATTTTGCATCCATGTTGACTGACAAGCACATTATTAGGGGTAAAGTCACGAATGATCACTCCTGCGGCATGACAGGTTTGTACCAGGTCAATCAATGCGGTGCAGATCATGCGCAGATGTTCCTGATCATCATCTCCCAGGTAGCATCGCTGTTCAATATAGGAGGCCAGCGATTGACCGGCAAGGCGTTCCATCAGTAAATAGCGGTTCTGATCAGCATCGAAGAGTTCCAGCGGTTGAGGTGCAATACCAGACGAGGCAAGTTTGTGCAGGATCTCAAATTCGTTACTGAGGCGATCTCGCGCATCTCGTCCTGCAAGGTCTGGATTGGTGCCCAGCCGGGCTTCTTTCAGGATGGCCGGACCTGAGGCAGTATTGACAACATAGACCCCACCTTTAGCAGAGCGACGCAAGGTGCTGGCTACTGTCAGGCCCTTGCCGAAGAGCCCCTTGCGGGCATCAGGAGCTGGCTGTCTATCTTCGCAAGGGAAGGGATTTACCACCCAATCAGGACAATAGCGACCAGGCTCTCGTTTATCGTGAACTTTCTCTCCAGCGGGAGTAAGAATGCAGGGTGTTCTGAGCAAGGTGTCTGGATGATAGAACTCAATGCGCGCAAAGCCACCATAGCGGTAGTAGACCTGACTGCCGGGAGCATAACGTTTATCGGTTGGGATAATTGGTCCGCTATACTCTGCGGTCAGATCATGCAACCGAGCGGCCAGTTCAAGCGCCTGCTGCTCTGTGCGAGGGTAGATAGTGATGAATTTGCCCACCTGGACATACGATGAGGGCACGCTTAATAGCTCGACCAGACGTTTCAGATTCTGACAGACCTTCCAATGCACAGCCTGCTCAATCAGCACATTTGCCACGGCCTGTAAGACGTGGGAAGCGTGCAGCGGGATCGCCGAAATATGCAGCTTCCACCCTTGATGGGGATACTCGGATGAGTGGAGAGGATGAAAGACCCACCAGCCATCGACGAGGGATATAGTGCAGCGGTGACTAGCCGTGTGGCGCAGGTCAGAGACCAGACGCACAATGGGGTCGTGCTCCATAGACATCTCGCTCTCTCTACTGAATAGGATCACTTGACGATTTAAAGGCGGAACAGGTAGCAATAACGAACGTTCACGACCAGCGTTAGACTATAAGAAATTCAAGTGGGTGGAGGGTGGTCAGCCCCCCCGGAGGGGGGCCGTTTTTAGTGAGAACGGCTAAACTCACACCCAGGATGGCTGGATCAGTTGGAGTCCAGCTCTGTGGCAAGAGATGATGTCTCTGCCTAGAGCTCTGAGGAGGTCCAGCTACACACTGTGCAAAGATTCAGGTCGCTGAGCATGAAGGGATCGTCCTCGATTTGAAGATGCAGCAGGTCCTCGGCGGTCAGCAGTTGCTTCTCTTCAGCAGATACGGTGTTCAATGACTCGTCTTCGAAGTGATTCTGTGTCTTTTCCATGATAATCCTCCTTCAAGGTGGTTGAATGCGCTTACTGTATAACCAATCGATACAGCAAGGAGAACAAGGGTGGCAGCAACTTTAACTGCCTTTACAACGGTAACAGCTTTACAGATCTCAGCATATCTAGTTCTGATCTCTGTTCGCTCCGATGGTTGACTGTCTCTTCCATCTGAGACAAGTATGCCAGATCACACCCACGATCTGGATGTGGATTTTTGGAATATTTGATGTCGCAGAAAATTTCTCCGATTTTCCTCATTTTTGCTTCTTAGGGAGGAATATAAAGTGGTTCAGGATTTTTGCGCTGGAGCTTCAGCGACCGCCTTAGCAACGTTTTTATGCTAAAAAACTGAGAAATATGGTTTATATTGTAACCACAGCTTGACAAAACTTTACGGCGTTATTATATTTTAGCGAGCTATGATTTCCTGTATTGCGACCCTATTTTCTGCCGACGTCCACTAAACTAGATCAGACTGCTCATGATCAATAGTAAGGAAGGGAAGCATGCAAGACGCCTCTCTTGTTAGGAAAATTATCTGTCCCACCCCGCCTTCAGTCCTACTGCATCGCGCCTCTCTGGTAGCACAATTGCAGAAGGCATTGACACCGGAATCCTCCACAGAGGGGACTACCATGCGTTATAAGCTGGTGCTCTGCTGTGCGCCTGCCGGGTATGGCAAGACAACGCTGCTAGCCGATTTTGTGCGTTCCGTGTCACTACCTTGCTGCTGGTATTTTCTTGAGTGCGCCGACACCGACCCTGTGGTGTTCCTGCGCACCCTTCTGGCAAGCGTGCGCCATGCCCTTCCTCAATTTGGCAGCTCGCTCGACCCACTATTTTACGGTATGTATCCCGGGCAAACATCTCCCGTTTCTACGATCTATCAAGCCGCCATTGACGCGCTGTGTACCGCCCTCGCCAACGAGGTTCCTCAACGCTTTGCTATCATCCTCTGCAACTATGAAGAGATAAATGAGAGCGAGACCTTGACTGAACTGGTCAATTACTTGCTGAAAAAGCTGCCACCCCAGGTGACTCTTATCATCGAGAGTCGGGTCGTACCGGATATTTCATTTACTTCGCTTATCATCCGTGACGCTTTATGCGGTCTGGTTGGCGAGGCTTTGCGCTTTTCAGCCGCAGACATTGCAGCATTAGCCAGACTACAAGGGCTGGCAACGTTGACGGACACCGAGGCTGAACAGCTAGCCACCTCGTTCGATGGGTGGATTACCGGCATATTGCTGGGGACGCGTTTAGGCGATGCACGTTTTCAGTTGATTGCTCAAGGCCCCTCACAGGATGAGCATATCTCCCCGCTCCAGGAGAAATCCCTGACGAGCCAGCGTCGCAAAACGCTGATTACGTATGTGATCAATGAGATTCTCAAGCAGGATGCGACAGCGCATGCTTTCTTGCAAACCATCTCGATCCTACGGCAGATCGAACCCGCTATGTGCAATGTATTGCTTGATATCACAGATGCCGCGGAGCGCCTGGCGCGCCTGGAACGCCAGGGACTCTTTCTGACATCTTACGAGAGTGGCTCTAGCGTTACCTATACGTGTCATCCAGTCATTCGCGATCTGTTGAGCGAGCACTTGCAGCGCCAGGACCCTGCACTTTTTACGTCTTTGCACCGTCAGGCGATAGAGCTTTGGCGCGCCAGCCGCAACTATGAGTTTGCGATGTATCACGCACTCGCGATCAATGACTATGACGCAGCT
Organism: Ktedonobacteraceae bacterium; assembly: GCA_035650355.1. Classification (GTDB taxonomy): domain Bacteria; phylum Chloroflexota; class Ktedonobacteria; order Ktedonobacterales; family Ktedonobacteraceae; genus DASRHT01. The sequence continues at coordinate 63,908 of DASRHT010000018.1, read as the reverse complement.
ACATCGCTGATCCTCGATGTATTTGAGAGTCTTCTCCAACAGGGACAGCAGGAAACGCTGGTACGCTGGCTGCATGCCCTGCCCGAGACTTTGCAGGCAAGCCACCCACGTCTGGTCCTCCTCCAGGCAACTATCGCCCTGGAACGAGGTCAACATGACTCAGCCTTACCCTTGCTCGAACAAGCAGAGGCGCTCGTACCGGCAACAGCCGAAGCAGAAATCTGTGTACTCCAGGCGACGATTATGATTCTACGCAGCAAGGCTCTGTGTCAGGTGGGAGCCTATCTTCAAGCCCAGAGTATTTGTCAGCAAGCCCTCCTGAAATTGCCGGAGAAAGAGCATGCATTACGAGCCGCTGCTGAAATGCGTCTGGGCATCTGTGCCAACCTCCTGGGATATTTCACGGTCGGAATCACGCATCTCCAACAGGCATTGCGCATCTGGACAAACCAGCCGCCTCTCAATCAGGCCATCAACATCCATAATGCCCTGGCGAATACCTACTATCTGGTAGGAAACTTTGTGCTGTGCCAGCATCACCTGGCTCATATGACGAATGCCTGCGAGCAACTTCAGTACATTCCAGGCAAAGTGGACGCTTTAATTCTTCAAGGGCTGGTCGCCCAGGACCAGGGTCTGGCCTCAGAAGCTGAGGCAATGTTTCTTCAGGCGCTCACCCTGTCTCGTAGCACACCTTATACACGAAGAGGTGAGGCATATGCGCTCGTGAATCTTAGTTTGCTCTTAGTCGAGCAAGGGAACTATGCTCAGGCCCTGAAGCAGGCTGAGGCAGGCTTAATCCTGGCGCGGCAGTGGGGGAATCGCAGCTTGACTAATGCTGCGCTTTCGAGCCTGGCCCTCAGCTATCTCTTGCTGGGAGATGCCATCAGCGCGAGGCTGACAGTTGACCAGATGGAGACCCAGACTCCGAGCAATGGCACGGTGGGCTATGAACGGGTCTGGCATGGCCTGACTAATGGTATGATCCTCCTCTCTGAACAGCGTTATCATGATGCGGCAGCGTGCCTGATTGAAATCGAAACTGCTTTGCGTACGACAGACTTCAAGCGGGGAATCTTTCAAGTGAAGCTGCGGTTAGCCGCCTGCCGGATTGCGCAGGGCCAGCTAGAGCAAGCGATACAGCTCCTGGAGGAGGTCTCTTCCCTGCTCGCAACCCACAGCGGTTATACCCATCTCGTCCAGGTCGAATTGCAATGGCTTGCGGCGCTACAGCCAATCGTCAACAACCAGCCCCAACTTGCGCCCCTGCGTACACTCTTAGGTATCACAGAACCAACGCGGGAGCAACCAGCTCTTGCAGCCCCTCCACAGGTTACAAGCAACCCTTCCAGGCTGCATATTTACGCTTTTGGGGAGCCGACTGTATTGCTGGATGATCAGCCGATCAAGCGGTGGCGCATGGCCCGCGCGCTGGAACTTTTCTTTTTTCTGCTAGACGCTGCCCATCCTATCAGCAAAGATGCCATTCTCACGGCGCTGTGGCCGGTATACGACGAGCAGACCACGCAGGTGTTTCACAATACCGTGTATCAACTGCGCAAATTGCTAGGTGATGCATGTGTGGTTTTTCGTCCAATAGGCTACAGCCTTGACCTCTCTGCCTGCTATGGCGCACAGGTCTGGTATGATGTCAAAGAATTTCAACAGCAGAAAGCCAGGGCTGAGCAGGCCCTGGCCCTGAACAACGAAGCACTTGCCAGAGAGGCTCTCCTGGCGATGGTTCAGCTCTATCGCGGTGATTACGGACAGGCTTTCTACAATGACTGGTGTACGTTTCGGCGCGATGAACTACGCACCATGTATTTAGAGGCGCGTCGCCAGCTCGCGCAGATCGCCTGGAAAGCTGAAGCCTGGCACGAGTGCGCTGAACACTGGAATCAGATACTGCGTATTGACAATTGTCTTGAAGAAGCCCACTACGGCCTTATGCGCTGCTATATGCGTCAGAGAAAGCGAGGGGCCGCATTGCGCCAGTATCAATCCTGTCTAAAGATCCTTCAAGAGGAGCTTGGCGTGCAGCCAGGCCAGCTTATCCAGAATTTCTACCAGCGCCTGATTGTGGAGGTGTAAATCTCAACTGACCATCTCCTCCATCTCAATCTCTGCGCTGACGTCTGGGGTCGCCGTAGAGCGATATCCCAGCATGGGCAAGAGAGGAGAAGCCATCATGGTGGTAACAATTGCCATAATCACCAGCATGGCAAAAAGCGTCGGGGAAAGGATATTCTCTTGCAGGCCAATATTGAGTACAATCAGCTCAACAAGCCCTCGGGTATTCATCAGGACGCCCAGGCTGAGCGCATCTCGCCACGATCTGCCTACCATCCGCGTAGCAAGCGCGCCTCCTACAATTTTGCCAACGCAAGCTGTCAGCAAGACAAGCAAGCAGATTAGCCAGAGCGAGAGTCCCTGGATGAGGCCAATCTTTGTATTGAGGCCGCTGGAGACGAAGAAGATTGGCAAAAAGAGCACCGCATTGACGCGATCAAGCTGGCGCACATGAGCTGTGAAGGTCACATTACGGGGCAGAATGACGCCTGCCAGAAACGCGCCGAAGACGGGATGGATGCCGATACTGTTGGTTGTATAGGCGGCAGCCAGCAGCACTATAAGGCTCACCGCCATCTGTAGCGTCTCCGATGGAATGAACCGGACGACATAGCCTAACAATGGGCGTACCACCATGAGCATACCAATGGCGAAAAGGAGCGACAGCCCGATGATAAAGAGGACCGAGATAGTTCCTTGTGCGTGGGCAACCACAACGACATATGCCAGCAGGCACCAGGCGATGACATCATCAATGGAAGCGCAGGTCAGCGCCAGCATGCCAACGCTAGTTCCAAGCATCTTCTTCTCCGCCAGGAGCCGCGCCAGCACAGGGAATGCAGTGATGGACATGGCGGTCCCGACAAGCAGCACAAAAGAAAAGAAGGTTGCCGAGCTTCCTTTCAAAGAAGGATAGAGAAAAGCCCCCAGGATACTTCCCATGACCAGCGGCAGCAGAATACCGCTTAATGAGACAATAATGGCGTGCCGACTTTGACGCAGCATCAAGTGGGTATCAAGTCTCGCTCCCAATGAGAACATATACAATGCCAGGCCGATATCACCGAGCGTTTGCAGTGATGCGCGTTCGGGAAAGAATTGAGATGCAAGGTTCGGCGGCAACGGTGGGGGCAATGGGAACAATTGCAGTTCAAGGTGAGGCCAGAAAAGCCCGAGCAGTGATGGTCCGAGGACCAGGCCCGTCAGTATTTCTCCGATGACCCACTGCTGCCCCATACGTTTGCTTAAAGAACCGAACAGTTGAACGACGAGCAAGATAACAATGAGTTGAAGCAAAAGTTGGCTTGTAAGCATTGCATCTCCTTTTGCGGAATTTGCCCTTGCGGCAAAAAACTGATTCTTTTTGCAGGTTGGCTAATCAGGCTGTTTTTGATACCACTAATTGCTGTGAACGACTCAAAAGCCTGCAATTGCACAAATGCTCCATAATATTATAAGGGATCTCTTCCTCCGTATGACCTCCACGGTGCTGTAAGTAGAAAGCTGTCTCGTAGAGCAACCGTTCCACTTCTTTATTAACAACCTCATAGCGTTCGCTCATCTGTATGGTCACCAATGCTTGTGGCAACAATCGCTCGCAACGTAACCAGGTGCCAGACTCCGCGTGAGGAAAAGCCGCATTCACTATCCGTATTGTTCGCTCCACCCATAAGCGACGTTCCGCTTCTGCTAGCGCTTCCTGGATCACGACCTGCACCAGTTGATGAACAGAAAATACCCTCTCTGTCAATTGGCGTTGTAACAGGGAGTAAGTTCCAAGTGCGGCCAGGGCCTCATCAAGCGAGAAGAGGTTTTTCTCCGGCGAAACTGATCGGGCCGCTAGATAGGCTGCTCCTTCAATGAAAAGCTCTTCAGGAATGGCATCAGGATACAGGAAAGCGCAGAGATAGAGCAGATTGACCGCTGCTGGATAATCCTGCTTGAGGCGTTGAATCGCCAGCATAAATGTCGTCGTTACCGAGCGCGAGTGACTCCCGTCAGAGGTTCCGCGCCGATTCAATAACTGCATTTGTTGTTGCCGATAACGCTGCAAATAGTCAGATATGCTACATCCAGTTTCATCGATATATGCCCCTACCTGATCAAGGGCAAGCGGGAGACCGCCCATAAGCAGTACCAGTTCCTGGGCAGCGGCGTACTCCACTGGCTCAATCGTTGCAAATCGTTGCATTTGCTCTTCTGCTGCTTGTGGCGGCAATATTTTAGCTCGTCGGAGTAATAGCAGCGCGCCCTCATCGCCCGACATAGGCAGCACCTCCAGCGTTGGCGCAATCGTTCCCAACGTCTGGCGATGCGTCGTGATCAAATGGGCACCTTGCAGTGTCGGCGGCAGAAATTGCTGTAATAGCTCAAGATCCTTGACATCATCCCAGATCAGTAGCCACTGATTACGAAAGACCAGCCAGCGGTGTACGGCATCCACAATCCGTTGTGGGTCAGCCCCCTGGCGTTCAGGAAGGTGGAGTTGCTCGGCGATTAGCCGGAATGAGCTGATGATGGTCTCGGCGCTCTCAGCTCCGATCCAGAAAATCGCTTGATACTCCAATGCATGGCGGTAGGCATATTCTGTCGCAAGTTGTGTTTTGCCGACACCACCCAACCCGCGCAAGGCGTAAGAGCGGGTCGCCCTTGTGAGCTGACCCTGGTAGGGATAAAGATGAGTATGGATTGTTTCCAGGATGTCCTCTCGTCCGGTGAAGAAGAAATTACGCTGACACGGCACATACCAGTAGGGAATTGGGGCAGTCAGGCTTGCTTCAAACAACTGGCGCGTCTCCTGATCATTCAAATGGAGCGCCTTAGCAAGTTCCAGCACCATGCATTTCGCATGCGGCAGACATTCGCCTCGCTCCCAGGTACCAATCGTATTAACGTGTTTCCCCAGTAGTTCCGCCAGCTTCTGCTGCCTGATCTTTTGACGTTTGCGAAAAGCTTTCACGAGATCTCCAAAAGGGAGGCCCTCTAAAGATAGATACTCCATTGTTCTATACTCCCCCTGTTTACCTTAAACAGCTTCTTTGAAATGTTTCTCCTATCATCCAGGTACTGCTGCACAGCGGTGACGCCTCATAAGGTAAGACCTGTCGCATTCATGGATACTCTTCCTCTGGCGCTAACTCGCTGAACACACGCTCACAAAACAAAGGAAAAGGTAGCGGAGCAAATGCTCTGAACGTTGCAAGTTCCTCTGCCGTCAGTTGAAACCCATGCGCTTCAAGCGCCGCCTGCGGGTCCTGCTGTAGTTCCTGCTGGAATGTAGGACTGATGGAAGCAAGACCCAGAATTCGATTGATCATTTTCCATGACATAGCCGTTTGTTCCTTTTAGAATGCTTACAATGATGCAAAGCCGAAGGCCGAGGGCCAGGGAGGATCACCATATTGGCAGGTCAATTGGTACGCCGACATCAATGATCGACCGCTTCCTAACGCTAAATATATGCAACTCAGGTAGGCCGGATGACTGGTAGTCTGCTCATCATTTGTGGTACAAAAATAAACTTCAGACATGTTTTTCACCTCTCAAGTAAGCTCAGGCAATTGACCTTTTGCGATAACGCTGTACGCATTACTTCGTTCTGTCTGATAGCAGCATACGGCACGCCTACTTTGTATTCACTCTGCACTTCACTCTGCACTCTGTTTTGCAGAGAAGCTCAATACCATGCCAGTTATCGCTCGCAGTTGATTACAGGATCGGGGCAGTCGGAGGAACTGAGCCGTTTGATTCTTCTCTGGAATCTCGGCAAGGGAAAATTAAATAGTCCTGGCTCAAATATACATTTCGATTGACATCGTGCATGAATAGCACTACACTAACAAAAGATGAGATAATAGCCAGGAATACACTTGCTGCTGTATTTCTATCTATCAAATTCACATAAAGGGACGTCAACGCATGGAGTCCAATCAACAACCGGAGCACCAGAGTATCATCGTCGAAAAAGAGCATTTTCAGTACCAAGAACATAACGTAGGAAGCGAAGCACCATTCTATAACCAGCCGCAACCAATCACTGACGGCGTCAGTATCTTTCATAAAGCAACTGGGAAATCCCGTTTAAAACGCAACACCAGGCAAACGCTGACGGGGCTACTCACGCTGATGGAGACAGCGCTAGTTTCCTCCACTGAGGCCACGCCTTTCAGCGCATCTGCAAATACCATAGAGACCTCACCCACCATTCATACGGTGGGAAAGCGACTGGTAGAGCTGGTCTGCGATATTTTGCATTGCATATACGCCGGGCTGGCCATCATAGAATCTGGAACAGATATCTTGCATTTTCTGGCAGCTACAGCAAAACAGGCCGGAAGCGAGCCTGGCTGGAACGCAAACATTGAAGGAAACTCCCTCGCTGAATGGCTGCAATATCCTGCCGCCAGCACATATCTGAGGGCGGGCAAAGTATTACAAATAGACCTGAGGCAACCGCCATTCAGTAAGCAGACCTGGTCTGGAGCCAGTAAAATCTTTGCCGCCCCCATTCTTCTCGAAAAGCAACTTACAGGCATACTATTCCTGGGGCATAAAAGCGCAAAACGCGAGTATACCGAAGAAGAACTGACTATCATTCAGGCGGCAGTCAGGTTTTTAGCTCTGGCAATTGAGCGCGAGCGACTGCAACGCGCCAGGGCGGAAGCGCAGGCCAGAGAGCTGGTGATGCGCATCGCCAATCAACGTATGGAAGAGTTCCTTAGCATCGTCGGTCACGAAATGAGAACCCCCCTGACTATGATCAAAACTGGTATCCAGCTAGCCCAGAGGCAAATTGCTACGTATCTGCAAGCACTACCCCTAGAAGATACAGCGGCGCGAGACAGACTTGCCGAGATACAGCATATCCTCGAATGCGCCGAACGCCCGGTAAACATCCAGGATCGCCTGATGAACGACCTGTTAGAGATTTCGAGGCTCCAGGCGGACCGGCTTTCGTTCCATCCAAAACCCTGTAACCTGGCAGCCATTCTCTTTGAAGCTATCGAGGACCTTCTTACCACAACCACTCAACGCCACATTGAGAGCAACATCAGCCCTACAGACATCATCCCAGTAATGGCCGACGAGGCTCGTATCCGCCAGGTCATCAGCAATTATTTGACTAATGCCCATCAATACTCGCCGCTAGATAGCCCCATTTCGGTCCAACTGGCAATCGATGGGCAGCACGCCCGGATCGCCGTGCGAGATAAGGGACCAGGACTGACACTCGAAGAGCAGGGGCGTATCTGGGAACGCTTCTATCGTGTCGAGTGGATTGAGAGGCAACATAGCAATGGGGCGGGCCTGGGATTGGGCCTCTATATCTGCCAGATCATCATCGAACAACATCAGGGGCTGGTCGGTGTGGAAAGTACCCCCGGCGGCGGATCAACCTTCTGGTTTACGCTCCCGCTCGCACACCAACCTCAGTCAGCACCAGATACAGTATAGCCCCTACAGAGGCTACGTAATATGCATCCAAGCTGAAGGAAAGTGATGCTTTAGCCATCTCGCCAGATCGTCAGCTAAGGGAGCGACGAAGGTTGTGAGCGCATTATCGGGAAAGCGGCGCAGCGTCAGGCTAGCCGCATGCAGAAACTGGCGGGTAAGCTCGGCCTCCGGCGTTCCCTGATCAGCAGGAGGAGCATAGGTCTGATCACCCACAATGGCGTAGCCTAGCGCGGCAAGATGAGCGCGGATCTGGTGCGTTCGCCCGGTGATAGGTCGTGCCTCTACGAGCATAAAGCCATTTTCATTCGCCAGTACCTTGAGTTTCGTCAGAGCCTCCTGCCCATCAGCAGCCACGATGCAGCGGCGGCGATCATCTGGATCACGCTGTAAAGGACCATTGAGCACAACAGTGTTTCCCGACGTAGCAAAGGCGTATGAGGGATCAATCGGCTCTATTGCGCCATCGGGATACTCTCGCGAAACCACCAGCGCGGTACGTGGATGTGCCCAGGCAGGCGAGCCTTTACGCACAACGGCCAGATACCGCTTTACAATCGTATGATCATGAAACTGTGCAACAAGGTGGCGACGCGCCCGCTCAGTACAAGCCAAAGCGACGATGCCCGACGTATCTTTATCCAGCCGATGCAACAGGCAGGGACGAGGTAGGGGACCATACTCTTTCCAGAAACGCTCTATACGCCTGGCCCGCAACATCTCTCGCACGGCAAGGGGAGCCTGCGCCCATTGCAGCTCATCCGGTAACTCAGGCGGCGACCACGGCTCTTTTTCCTGTTGCTCCAGGTATGTCAGCAGGGCGTCCCACATCGTATCATCCGCGTGTTTATACGTGGGGTGAATGACAATGCCCGGCGCTTTGTTCACAATCAACAGATGATGATCTTGATAAATGACCGCAAAGCCTGCTGTTTCCATAACCAGCAGTATAGGTGCCTGGCATGCACTCGTCAATATCAACTAATGAAAACTGTTAAAAGACATGCCGAGATCGACTTTTTTTCGGCAACATTGAGCGTAGAAGTAAAAGATAACTCCTCGCGAGAACTGGCTTTGTCCACACGAGGAGTATCATAACAACAGCTAACAATCCAATAAAACGCTTAGTTGAGCATAACACATAAAGGATAATGTTTGAGGACTTTAGAGGCGGCGCGAAGCAAGGCTGCTCCAGATGATGACAAGCATGATAGCGGCAATAATAGTGCTAATTAATGGAACACCGGAGACAGTTGGTTCGCCAGCGATGGAGAAATGGAAGAAGCCAACAATAAGAAAGATGGCAAACAAACCAACCATGATCGCACCGATGATCCCTGCTGGCGCGCGACGCCCCGCGATAAGCTCTCCCAAAAAACCAATGATGGCCGCGATGATCAGCCATACAATAAATTGTACGAAGGTAATAGTCATATTTTTCCCTCCATAGAAATTCGTGAAATCCAATCACTACCATTAACACGGCTGTTCAAGCAAAGAAGACTCAACCGGTATGTAATAATCGTTATAGGGCCATACACAATGCAATCAAAAAAATTGCTATTTTTATATCTTCCACCAGCGCCGATGCCATTCGCGCGCAGTCAGCAACGCGTTCTGCGTCTCTTGCGAGAAGATCGTCTGGCAGCGTTCCAGTTCCGGCGCCCCGGCATAGAGATCGACAATGCCCAGATCAACGCCGACCAGCGGCTCAACGGCGGCAGCAGTGCAATAGGGAACATATGGCGCGCTGTAGCCGCCAGCTTGCAGCATCACTAAACGTCCATCACAAACCTCTTCGGCAAGATTGCCCATCAGTTCGGACATCGTACGGAAGCCATTCATTGTCACCATCATCTGGGCCAGCGGGTCCAGCCAGGAGGGGTCCTGACCGGCGGTGATTATAATTAGCTGAGGACGATACTGCAAGCCTATCGGCAGCACCAGTTGCTCAAAAGCTGCAATATAGCCCCTATCTCCCGTTCCTGGCGGCAACGGAATATTGATGGTATAGCCCTCGCCCCTGCCACTACCCACCTGATCCAGTGCGCCGGAATGCCTGGGAAACCAGTTCTCCTGGTGCAGCGAGACAAAGAGCACGCCAGGGTCCTGATAGAAGGCATCCTGAATGCCATTGCCATGATGCACATCCCAATCCACCACCATGATACGGTCAAGCCGATAAACGTTGCGCGCGTGATGGGCCGCGATAGCAGTATTATTGAAGATGCAAAATCCCAGCGCCATATTGCTCATCGCGTGATGCCCCGGGGGACGCAGCAGCGCATACGCATTACGCACCCTCCCCTCCATAACCGCGCTGACCGCGTTCATAGCGCCACCTGCAGCATAGAGAGCTGCCTCGAAGGAACCAGGGCTTAGCACGGTCTCCTCATCGACTTCCCCCCACGGCCCGCAGGTTGGTCCCCCTTCGGCACAGGCTTTGATGCCTGCAATATAGTCGCGGGTGTGATAGGCCGCAAGCTCATCTTCAGTAGCAGCACGGGCGGCAAGCGGCAGCATCTGCGAGGTTAAGCCAGAGCCATCGAGAAACTCTTTAATTCTTTTTGTGATAGCTAAAGACGAGGGATGCGGCTCTGGAGAGAGACTAAACGAGCCAGCACGCATCTCGACTACTGCTTCCATGCCTGTATCGTGGGCTAAAAAATGTTCATCAAAAACAAAACCGGTACGGAAGGGATGCATACACGCTGCCTTTCTGATAACTATTTCTTGCATTAATGATAGCAGCATGATACTATTAGGTCCACTATGGAACAGCAAAACCACAAGGCCGCCGTAGACGAGCTGGACCTGCGTATCATCGAGGCCCTGCAACAGGACGGAAGGCGACCTTTTACTAAAATAGCAGCCGATCTGGGAATTTCGGAAGCAAGCGTCCGCCAGCGCGTAGGACATCTTATCAATAACCAGACGATACAGATTGTTGCTGTCACTAACCCCGCAAAAATGGGATACACGCTCGCCAATATGATCGGCATCCGCGTCTCAGGCGATCAATTGTTAGAGGCAGCAGATACCATTGCTGCTTTTGATGAAGTTATCTACCTGGTTGTTTGCGCCGGTCACTTTGATCTGCTGGCGGAAATTGTCTGCCGCGACAACGATCATTTTTTGCAGTTTCTCACGGAAAAGCTTTATAAGGTGCCCGGCGTGCGAGATGCGGAGACATTTATGTATTTAAGAGTTTATAAACAGAATGATGCTGCATTCCTCTCGCAGGCCAGGCTCTCCCCTTCGCCCGCTTTTCATAGGCGACGCGTGCTGGCGACGGAAGAATAGATCGATGACAGCTCCCCCTCTCCGCACCAGATGCCAATGGTCTCTGTCATCGTTCTAAAGGTCTCCTACTAATCTGAAAGCAGACGCTCTCCCTGTGAAGCATTCCTTCAACCTGGGGGTAATATCAATCGTACATTACTCTGAATGCTATCAATTATAACCGCATAATAAAGGAGCCTATAGTTGTGGAACCGTCAATCTCGTATTCACCTCAGACCGGTCCTATTCATTTACCCAAAGACGGGCGGCCAGCCAGCGTGCAGGTGCAACACCTCGTCAAAACCTTCGACAAGATTGAAGCGGTGAAAGACGTCTCGTTCAGCATTGGCGAGGGCGAGATCTTCGGGCTGCTTGGTCCTAACGGCGCGGGCAAAAGTACCACCATCAATATGATGTGCGGCTACCTCAAACCCACAACGGGCGACACCATCATCGATGGACTTTCAGTCACCCATGAGCCAATGAAAGTCAAACGCGTGATCGGTGTTGTGCCACAGGAGATCGCCCTTTATAAAGACTTAAATTCCCTGGAAAACCTGGAGTTCTTTGGCGAAATCTATGGCTTATCCAGGCAGGAACGCAAAACACGCGCCCGCGATGTCCTACAATTTGTTGGCCTCTACGAGCGACGTAGAGACCCTATCAAGACCTTCTCCGGTGGCATGCAGCGCCGCATCAATCTGGCTATTGCCCTGCTCCACCAGCCAAAATTCTTATTAATGGATGAACCAACGGTCGGAGTAGATCCTCAGTCGCGCGAGCACATTTTTGATACAATAGAGCAACTGCGCGATCAGGGTACCACCATCCTCTATACCACCCACTATATGGAGGAGGCCGAACGACTCTGCAACCATATCGCCATTATGGATGAGGGACATATCATCGCTATGGGGACGCTTGAGCAACTGCTGGCGTTACGCGACCAGGCCCGCGAAGTGCAGCGCCCACACGGCTTGCAGGAATTGTTCATCCAGCTCACCGGCAAAACGCTCCGCGACTAACCATGCATGAGCATCTTCATAAAAAATTGAGAAGGACCTATCGACATGAGGACAATCTGGTATATCGCCAAAAAAGACCTGCTACAGACGCTGAAAGACAAAAACTCTTTCTTCTTTATGCTGGCCGTTCCGCTCATACTCATTGCCGTCATCGGCCTGGCCTTTGGCAACCTGTTTGGTGGCACGTCAAGCCAGATTACCATCGACGTTGCCGTCAGCAACCAGGATAGCGGCTACGTTGGCACAGCTATCGTCAATGCGCTCCAGATCAATACGGGCCAGTTGAAGATCACCGTCCATCAGTATCAGAACGCCCAGCAGGTCACCGATCAGGTAGCCAACACAAGTAATATGAATGCAGGCGTGGTTATTCCTGCGGGCGCAACCGATAACATCATTGCCGCCGCCCGCAACGGCACAAGCCCCAAAAATCTGGTCCAATTTTATGCATTGCCGAGCAATAATGATCCGCGTGCCACCATCGTGCAAAATATTGTGACCGGCGTGATCAGCTCCCAACTGGCAGGCTCCGCCGCTATGGGGCAGGTCGATAGCGTCTGTAACCAGCCAGGCAACCATTGCGCTCAAAATACGATCAATGAGCAGAAGATTATCAGCAGCGTGGGGCAGGCCAGTGCGGCTGGAGGACAAACCGCAGTGCAGTCACTCACGGCGGGCCACGCGACAAAGATCAACTCCTTCGACCAGATCGTTCCTGGCTACGCCATTTTCTTTGCCCTTTTCGGTATTAACGCTGCTGCCGCAACCATCCTGGAGGAGAAGGAAGAAGGCACATTCCGCCGCCTGCTGATCGCCCCCATCCATAAATACGCGCTGCTCGGCGGCAAGCTGCTGGCGCAGTTTATCCTTACCCTGATGCAGTTGTCTGTGCTCTTTGCCATTGGCTACCTCGCCTTTCACCTGGATGTCGGCTCCTGGCCCATGTTGATTGCCCTGCTAGTAGCAACGAGTTTTGCCGCAACAGGCCTGGGCATTCTGCTGGTCTCTATCGTCAAAACGCGCCGCCAGCTCAACCCCATCGTCAGCCTGGTGGTGCTGGTCTCTTCCGCTATCGGGGGCGCGTGGTGGCCGCTCTTCCTGGAGCCGCAGTGGATGCAATCGGTTGCCAAGCTGGGCCTTACAGCGTGGGCAATGGAGGGACTGAACGGCATTATGATCCTGGGGAAAGATTTTACTCAGGTTCTACCTGATCTGCTCGGCTTGCTGGCTTATGGTATCATCTGTTTTGTGATCGCCATGCGCTTCTTCCGCTTCGAACAGAAAACGGCGTAGCGTTGCTACCAACAAGCTAAACATCCTACAATCTATCCACGAAGTGTACATGTCTTTAGAACTGGTGTATAATGCGAATGCAGATTTGTTTGCAAACAAATCTGCATTATAAGCACATGTATTGTTTCAATCCCTCAAGTGGGCCGAGAGAGCGATGAACTCCTGCCGCCTCCTTTGTGGGGAGTATAGATATCGGACATGATAAATCGAGTCCCTACAGATGTCAAGTGGATAGGCACTGAACCATTCCATCATCCACCAATCTGCTCAGCAAATATGGGGGCGCTGCATTCCTCTCTTGTCTAAAAGCAGCAGTCATCACATTGGAGGTCTGTTTTGATAGAAACGATTCCGCCAGGTACAGTTCTCTATGGGCGTTATCGTATCGAACGTGTGTTGGGCAGTGGGGGATTCGGACACGTCTATTTAGCAATAGACCTGGTAACAAACCAGCCTGCCGCGGTGAAAGAGTACCTTGTCACCGGAGCAGGAGGGCAAGAGCAATTGAGACACGAAGCAACCGTACTCAGTCGATTGCACCACCCTAACCTTCCCGCTTTTCTGGACGCTTTTATAGAGGACGGTCGCTACTATGTGGTCCTCAATTACATTGAGGGGCACGACCTGACCGACCTGATTATGCGTACGACGCGCCAGCGCAACGAGGTTATCCCGATAGCGCAGATTATGAGTTGGGTACTCTCGATCTGTGATGCTGTATATTTCCTGCATAGCCAGCAACCCGGCGTGATCCATCGCGACATCAAGCCTGATAATATTCGCATTACGCCCGAAGGCACTGCTGTGCTGGTGGATCTGGGCAACGCCAAAGCGGCTGCCGACGGAGCACGCACGCTCCTATTTATTCGGCACCAGGGTACGCCCGGGTACGCGCCACCCGAACAATATCCTGGCGGCAGCGGGACCGATATGCGTTCAGATATCTACGCTTTAGGGGCTACGCTCTTTTTTGCCCTGACAGCGCAAGAACCACCCAGCGTCTCGACGCGCAACCAGTTTATGCAACAAGGCAAGCCGGACCTGCCAACCCTCCAGGAGCGGCTCGCCAGCAATCCCCCGCCCGTTTCCCCTGAAACGGATGAAGTGCGACAGTTCCGCTTAGGCATTTCTAAACCCGCCAGGCCGGCCCCGCGCCACTTGCGGCATGTAGCACAGCTTGGGACACTGCCACCCGCATTGCTCAACCAGCTCAACTTGATTATCCAGCGCAGCATGGCGATCAAGGCAAAGAGCCGTTACCAGCACATTGCCGATTTCGCTAACGATCTGAAAAGGGTGATGGCGTCTCTGCCAACCCCGCCAACGCCAGGTCCATCACGTCCGCTGGACCCCAATAGCACTCAGCCGGATCTGCCCAAGCTCTACGAAGCCATGCAGGCCACACAAGATAAGCCTGATGCGAGCGCATCAACGACGAACGCTCCTCAGACTTCGTCGGCAATGAATGTTCGCTGCCCTCGTTGCGATGCAGCACTGAGGCCAGGCACGCCTTTTTGCCCACGCTGTGGAACCGCTTTAGCGCCCAACGCTCCGCACCCCAGCGGAGCTGCACAGGATACCTCTGGGGAGCAAACTATCCTCGTTCCTCCTTCATCATACTCTATAAAAGCAGTCACGCAGAATACCCAGAGGCCTTCTTCTATGACCCCTCTCGCCGGGCCGAATAATTTTTCCGGTCGCCAGTTAATGCATACTCAAACATCCACCCAGGCTCCCCCCGGCAATATGTCTCAGCCAGGGCCAGCCACCAGTAATATGCCCGGGATGGACAACAATACGCAGTATCATTCATCATCCAGTTCCAAATCGAACTTGAAAAATATTTTTACCATTCTTGTGATTTTGCTTGTAATTTTGGTTATTATAGGATTATTAATAGTATTTATGATCAGTCGAGTAAATCATGGCAGCGTAGGTTTTTATACCAATTTTCTATCTTTATCTGACAGCTACAGGTTTTGAGGCATGAACGAACACGCTCTTTTGCCATTACGGCTGCTCTTACTGGGCTTTGGTAATGTGGCCCAGGCTTTTCTTCCGCTGCTGGCATCCCGCAGCGAGTGGTTGAAGCAAACATTGCATATTCGCCCCGTTATCAGCGGGATCGGCACCCGCAGCCAGGGATTTTATATCCATCCCACAGGCATCGATGCGGGCGCGCTCGCTCAAGAAACAGCTCCCTTTCATCAGTTTAGCAATCAGGCTGAGCACGTCACGGACGCGCTTGCATTTATCCAGGCAGGCAACGCTGCGGGCGCATCACTGTTGATAGAGCTTACTACGCTCAATCCCCAGGATGGAGAGCCAGCCCTGACGCATATCCAAACTGCGCTTTCGCTGGGCATGGATGTCATTACGGCTAATAAAGGTCCGGTCGCACATCAACAGGCCGCGTTGCAAGCTCTGGCACAGAGCAAGCAAGCATATTTCCGCTTCGAATCGACGGTACTGGATGGTCTGCCCCTGATTAATCTCGCTCAATTTACTCTCCAGGCCGTCAATATCTATGCCTTCCGGGCGCTGCTTAATTCCACCAGCACGCTGGTATTGAGCCTGATAGAGCAGGGTCACACCTTCGACGAGGCAACACGTCAGGCGCAGCAGCTCGGCATTGCGGAAGCTGACCCATCCTACGATCTCGAAGGGTGGGATGCGGTCATGAAAACAACCATCCTCACCAATAACTTGCTCGAAGGGCAGCTCACCCCATCAATGGTGCAGCGCACAGGCATTCGCGACCTCTCGCCCGACGAGGTTCGAGACGCGGCCAGAGCCGGAACGCCGATCCGCCTGGTCAGCCGGGCCAGTCGCCTCACCGATGGCATTCAGGCAATTGTATCCCCTGAGCGGCTGAATAGCGACGATATTCTCCTGACCGGAAAAGGCTCGGCCAGCGTCATCTCGCTAGAGACCGAGGCAATGGGAACAATTACCCTGGTCGAGCACGACCCTGAAGTTCAGCCCCCTCATTCCACCATCCAGCATAGCAATGCCGCCGTACTTCAGACCGCTTATGGCGTCCTGAGTGACCTGATCGTGATTATGCAACAGAGGCATAGCCACACATAGATTATTAGCCGTAGCAAATTTTAGCGCATTGTGGGAACATTCTGGGAACATCTATGCGCTATAATTGCGGAAGCCTAATCTATTCCTTCTAAATGGAGCATTGCGCGTTCTTCTGCTTTCTGATCGCAAAGCCAGGTTGTACGCGCAGGCTCGTCGCTACCACCCGTAAAGGAGGATGTGTGTGAGCACAGCCAGCAGCAGTTTCATGAACCGCAACCTGGAACACTACCCGGCGAATTCAAGACGGATCTGGTACCTTACGCTCTCTGTAGCCGCAACTTTTGTTTTGTATTATGAAGCGTACGTTCTCCCTTCGGTCGCCCCCCTGGTACTCAAAAACTACAATATGTCGTTCGGCCTCTATATCTTCTCAGGCGTTGCTGCCGCCGCGCTTGGAGCAATGGCTTCGCTTCTGGGAAGTTGGGCAGATCGCGTCGGGCGCGCCAACATGGTGGTTTACGGCGTCCTTCTCACGTCTCTGCTCACAATCGCTATAACCTTTGCCACAACGCTCTGGCTCTTCTTCCTGCTCACCTGGAGCGTCGGCTTCGTCGAGGGCATCATCCTGGTGGCAACGCCCGCCCTTGTGCGCGATTTTTCTCCCCAGTTGAGACGAGCAACGGCAATGGCTTTCTGGACTGTCGGCCCCGTGGGAGGAAGTTTGCTGGCAACAACAGTCACGAGCCAGACCATTACTATCTTCGGGACATGGCAATCGCAATACATTATCGCGGGCGTCGTTGGCCTGATTATCGCGGTGTTCTGTTTCTTCGGTCTGCGCGACCTCTCGCCGTCTTTGCGCGCTCAAATCATGGTCACGATGCAAGAAAAGATGCTCCTCGAAGCGCGCGCCAGAGGCATTGACATGGCAGCGACCATGAAGAAGCCCTGGCGGCAGATGCTACGCCCACAAGTGCTGATTAGCGCCATTGGCGTTAGTATATTTCTGCTGCTCTATTATGCGTTGGTAGGCTACGGCCCGCTTCTCTTCACCAACATCTTTAAGTATCCCCTCGCATTGGCAAACGGCCTGCTGAGCATTTACTGGATCGTCAATGTGATGGCTTCTCTCGTCGGTGGCTTCGTCTCTGACCGCTTTGATGTACGCAAGCCGTTTATGGTCATCGGTACCGTTGCCAACATTCTCGTGAACATCGTCTTCATCAGTCGTATCGGGCAACCAACCAGCCCTCTATTTATGGGAACGCTCCTGGCGCTCACCGCGCTGACCGGCCCCATCGCCTACGTCGCGTGGATGGCTGCGTTCACGGAAACGCTTGAAGCGATCAACCCGGCTCTGGTTGCCACCGGCATCGCGATCTGGGGCTTTATCGTCCGTGTTGTCGTGGTGCTCTCGACGATAGGCTTCGGCTTTGTGGTCATTAACATCGTCAACCCCGTCCAATGGGCAACCTGGTGGTGGATCGGCGTAGGCGGACTGGTGGCTTTCTTGCCAACCGTCTGGCTCACAGCCGGCTATTGGAGTCCCGCCAGCGCCCGCGCCGCTACGAAAGCCCGTCTGGAAGAGGAGGGGATCGCCGCTGGCACTGCGGTCGGGTCGGCGTAATTTTCACAAGAAACCCTTGTCCCGCCCAGGAAAGGAGGACAACTCGCGGCTAATCGTTAAGCCGCGAGTTGTCCTCCTTCACGAAGGCTAAACCTTGTCGCTTATGCAT
This sequence comes from Ktedonobacteraceae bacterium, assembly GCA_035650355.1. Classification (GTDB taxonomy): domain Bacteria; phylum Chloroflexota; class Ktedonobacteria; order Ktedonobacterales; family Ktedonobacteraceae; genus DASRHT01. The sequence continues at coordinate 46,021 of DASRHT010000018.1, read as the reverse complement.
AGCGTGTCACTGACTCAGGATCTACGCACCTTGCCTTCTCATACACAAGTAAATGGAGGCGGCGGGAGTCAGTGGTTATTCTCGATTTGCTTGAGGGTACTGAAAAAGTCAGATTTGTGCAATGCATACTCAACATCGTCACCATCCCAAAGCACCTCCGCCGCATCGCGGGAGAGGCTGTCAAGAGCCTGCAACTCCTCTACCGTCATGTGAAAGGTCCGTACCAGCGAAAGACCCGCCTTTTCCATGACGCGGCGGGAGGCGAGGTTGTCCTGGTAGGTCGTGGCGACCACACGCTGCACCCCCAACTCGGTAAAGCCGAGACGGATCAGTGCGCGAACTCCCTCCGTGGCATAGCCCCGACCCCAGACGGAGCGCCTTAGCCGATAGCCGAGCGAGACCTCGTCACGACAGGTCACATCCTTTGGGCGGAAGCTAAACCAGCCCAAAAACTCCCCACTTTCCTTCTCAATAGCTGCAAAGACGCCAAAGCCGGGAAATGGCTCGTAGGAGCGCAGGAACGCGGGCAGGATGTCGTTCTGGATCGCCTCGCGAGGGGTGGGGATACCGCCAGTGAGAAAGCGCATAACCTCTGGATCGCTATCCAGATCGACCAGATGGTCCACATCAGCCGCCGTGAAGCGGCGCAACACCATGCGCTCAGTTTCCAGAAAGATCTGCATTGCTCGCTCCTTACTCATTTAGTGACGTGCCGCTCACTTTACTGTGTAGTTTACTCCACTTTCTCAGGAGAAGCAAAGTTTTTGAGAAACGCGGGCAGCTGGGCCAGACGCTCGATGCGAGGTAGCGTTCCTATCTCAGGATGCGCTGAAGTACTTACCAGGACGGTCCTTGCCCCAGTTTCTGCCGCCCAATTAATCGCCTGAGGGCTGTCATCGACGACGAGCGCCTCCTCAGGAGGAATGCCGACATCGGCGAAGAGATGCACGTAGTACTCTGGCCCTTGTTTGAAGGTGTTAATCAGGTCGGCACCGTAAAGACGACCAAAGCAGTGACGCACCCCTAACCCATCAAGGTAGCCAGCCAGTTCAAGCGAACACGATCCCGAGGCCAGATGCAGCGAGTAGCCCTGATGATGCAAGATACGAATGGCCTCCACTGCTCCCGGCAAGGCAGCCTGGACGCGACGAGTGATCGAGGCAATCGCACGGTAAGCCAGCGCAAGGCATTCTTCTTCGGCTGGCACCATAATCCCCACCACCTCACACATACCTCTTATCCAGTGAAGCTGATAGCTCCAATAAAAGCTCACGAAATCAGCCGATGTCCGACCACGAGCTTCCTCCCACTGTTCCAGGCGATTAGTGACTATACGAAATGCGTGCGTCCATGCCTCCCCGTCTCCACCAAGCAGTTCCGCAAAGCACCCGCCGACCAGGCTCTGCCATTGTGCGATCTGCTGATCTTTGTCGATGATGACACCGCCAAGATCGAGAAAAACGCTCAGTGATGACATAGCAAGACCGGCAGAACGCTAACTGATCGTTGTCGTGTTGTCATAAAGCGGCTACACCCACATTTCAGGCAACGCGCGCCGCACACGGGCCAGCCACGCAGGGAGGGATGCAGCCCAGGACAGCCGCTCCATGAGATCATCGATGTTCGACGATACCAGGGCAGGAGCAAGCCCAGCCTCTATCGGGGTATAAAAGAGATCTTCGAGCGGGCCATTGATAGTCGCTATGGGAGAGATGATCAGCAATGCATCAGTCAGGAGAGCGGCTTCTCCTGGCGCTGGCGGACAGAGTTCCCCATAAGCCTGTAAGAAGCGGCGCATGCGTTCGGGTTCGAAGCCGCGTTTGACCAGGGGACGGGTCAGGCTGTTGCCAGGTTGCCAGGCAAGGGCGCTAAAGTAGAAAAGGGCATAGGCCACTTCGAAGATCCGCTTCTCCCAGCGCGACGCCTCCAGTCCCGTTACCGCCGTCACTCCTGACGGGCCGAAGCGCAAGTTGAGCGCGTGATAATCGCCGTGAAGATGAAATTCCGGCAGGTTTCGTCCGGCGCCAATCGACATCATGGCCGAGGGCAGAACCGCTTCCCACTGTTCAACCCACTGCGAGAGGGCGGCGGCAAGGGCGTGAATTTCGCTCTGCTCGGCCTTGCCGCGTGCCAGATTGAGCCAGTTCTGCACCATGCCGCCCATGTGTGCCTCAGAGGGCCAGCGGTGCTGATCTCCAGCATAGCGTTGCGAGGCCAGGTGAATACGACCAAGCATTGTGCCTGCAAACTCTACCCACTCCAGGCTGCGCGGGTTCGCCGTATCGAATAACTCGCCCTCCGCCCATTGTTGCAGTTCGAAGTCATCTTCGCCAAGCGTCACTACCGGCTTCCCATCGGGCGCGAGCCATAGCGCAGGGATAGGGATATCGTTCTGTTGAAGGTAGCGCCGGAATGCGTAGCGATGGCTCAGGTCTTCCCCCGCCAGCCCCTCCGGGCGTTCTCGCAACACATAGCGTTGTTCCTGGATATCGACTAGCAAGCTCAGGTTATCCGCGCGCGCCGCATCTGTCTCGCCCAGGTTCTGCCATTCGTGAATGCCAAAAGCCTGCATGACCGCGTTAAGGTCAAGCAAGTCTTTTGCCTGTACTTCTTGCGTATCATCAAACTCGTGATTGTGCATATTTTATCTTTGTCAGCGCAGCTAAGTAGGTCTCCATTAAAAAGGAGAAAAATCGGGGATACCCCGTGCTCACCAGGGGCAGCCGCCCCTGGACCCCGCTTCCAGTTTCTTTTGTCTACCTACTTAGACCTCTGTGGGCAGATCCTGACGCTTGCCCCATTCATTCCAGGACCCATCGTAGTTGGTCAGTTTGGGATAGCCCAGCATCGCCAGGCTAAAGAGAATGGTTGTGGCCGCAACGCCGCCGTTACAGTAAGCCACAACCTGCTGCTCCGGCGAGATGTGCGCCGCCGTGAAAATCTGCCGCAACTCGTCGTTACTGCGAAATGTCCCGGTCGTCGGATCAATCACTTCCTCGCGTGGAACGTTGAGCGCACCCGGAATGCGTCCCCTCCGACCATGACCACGCGCAATCTGGCCGCTATACTGTCCGGTATCGCGAGCGTCCAGCAGGGTCACACCTTGCTTGCCAATGAAGGAGAGCACATCCTCCGCCGTGGCGCGCAGTTGTGGCTGCACAACGGGAGTGAACGTGGCGGGAGGATACGCGGGAATGCTGGCACCCAGGGGCCGATTCTCACGCTTCCACTTCGCCAATCCCCCATTGAGCACAACCACCTGATCGTGACCATAATAGTTCAGCGCCCACCAGAGGCGGGTGGCAAATTGCGAGGTCGGATGAGCGTCATAGGCGACTACGAGGTGCTGATCGCCAATGCCCAGACGTCCCATCGCTGCGGCGAAACGGGCAGGAGGAGCAACCTGCGCCTCCACAGTGTCGTCGGGATCAACGATATCGCTGCTCCAATCGATGTAGAGCGCCCCAGGAATGTGTCCCTGCTCGTACTCTTCGCGAGCGCCAACATACAAAGCATCCTGGATGCCATCGTGCTCGACGGTCTTGACATAGCCGCGCATATCCACGATGCGCAAATGGGGATCGTGCAGGTGATCGGCGAGCCACGAAGTTTCTACCAGGAAACGACTACGCTCCAGTTCCATAAACCATCTCCCCCTTCAAAAATATACGAGGGGACAGATTCTGCCCCCTCCTGCTCAGCCTCTACATAAGGGTGCCGGGAGAATTCTTATGAGAAGAGTCCCGCGGCGTCTGGATTATCGGTACTTACAAAGTGAGCAGGCGCGCCAAACACCTGCATCCGCTTCACGCCAGCAATGCGCATCGAGCTATTGGGCGTTTGCGTGGTGACATAACGCTGCATCATCAAGCCGAGAGGGCGAGCCAGGACAATAGCAGCGGTGGACGCCAGAATCACATTATTCACCGTGCTATACGGGCGTCGCATCTTCGCCACCGCCATCGCCGAGATCCCCGTCAGCGCCCCCGTTACGGCTAAATTAGTGCCGCAACGCTCGTGAACCGCCATCTCAGGGTGAGTCGTACGCAGCAAATTTAACGCTTCCTCAGCCGTGGGGAGAATCGCCTCGGTCGGTACATCTCCAAAGACAAAAAAGCCAGCCGCAAATGAGATCCCTGAAAGACGCGCCTCCGGGAACTTCCTGGCCAGCAAAACAATCGTAGCGTGCTCAAGAGCATGATTCTGCTTCACCGCACTGCCCAGCAGCATTTGCTGCGCAACCTGCACTACGGGATTTATACTCATGACAATGGTCCTTCCTAACAAATGATCCTTGCATCGCCAATACGCTAACAGTAGCCACAATATTCGGTTATCTATTCTATTGTACGATTACGGACCATAGATCACATTGAAGATGACAGCTTCATCGCCAAAGCTGATCATGTCTCCATCATTCAGGGCTACCGCTTGATATATACGAACGTTATTGACAAAAGTGCCATTCGCGCTCTGCAAATCTTCCAGATACCAGCGCCCATTGGCAAACCATAAGCGCGCATGGCGGCGCGAGACTGTCAGCCCCGGGATCACCAGATCATTGCCGGTGGTGCGTCCTATCGTCGTCACATCCTGATGGAAGCGATAGGCGCGACCGGCCATTGGTCCGTTTTTCATCAGCAGCCGCGCCAGGACGGGACGGCCATTTGGTCCCAGGAAGCGATCCGCGCTGGCACGTTTGTTTGACAGATCATCACCGCAGGTTGTGCAGTAGAGCTGCGTGCTGCGATTCAATGCTCCGCAGCGGAAGCAGGCCAGCATCACCACCGACTGCGCCCCCGACTGAGCTATCCCTCCTCCATACTGAGACGCGCTGCTCACGCTCTGTTGATTTTTTACCTCAACAGCAGGACCCGAGGCAAAGGGCGAAATACGATAGGGGCGGGGCATCGAAAGATTCGACGCCGCCAGGGCGCTTGTCAGGGCATCAATCAAGACATCCGCCGATTGATACCGTTCGTACGGTTGTTTCGCCGCCATCTTTAATACGACCTGGACAACAAGAGGGGGTACACCTTCCGCCGTCAATCGGTCAACGGGCAAAGGATCATTGATATGTTTTACTGTGATGGTAAGCGGGCTATCGGCTTGAAAGGGCACGCGACCGGTCAGACAGTGGAAAAACACGATGCCCAGCGAATAGAGGTCACTGCGCCGGTCTACAGCCTGGCCCATGCCCTGCTCGGGTGACATATATTGCGGGGTACCGATGCCTGTGCCAACGCGGGTGAGGTTGGTTGTACCCTCCAAGATCTTCGCAATGCCAAAATCGGAGAGCAGCAGATGCCCATCTTTGCGTAGCAGCATATTGGCAGGCTTGACATCGCGGTGAACAATGCCGTTGCGGTGAGCGCAATCCAACCCTTCAGCCGCCTGGATAATATAATCCGCGGCCTCTGGCACAGGTAAAGGCTTTTTGATGCGTTCCTTGAGCGTCCCGCCATCAACGTATTCCATTACGATAAAGGTAATATTTTCCTGCTCACCAAAATCATGGATCTGCACAATGTTGGGGTGGGCCAGTTTCGCCACTGAGCGCGCCTCTTGCACGAAGCGCTTGACGAATACGGGGTCGCGGGCGTAATGGGTGGGTAAAACCTTAATTGCCACATACCGGTCGAGCGCGGGCTGATATGCCTTAAACACCGTCGCCATGCCGCCAGCCCCGATCCGCTCAACAATGCGAAATTGCCCCAACGTTTTGCCGACCAGCATATCTAGATCATTATTGCTGCCTGCCTGGCGAGGATAGTAATTTTCTGGTTGCATACCCCTGACAACTCCGTTATCCGAAACTTAAGCATTTATAGATAGACCACAAACGCGGTTCGGTTTCTGCTTCCTCCACCATTGCCTGGCTTCCCAGGTCTCACATGATGTTCACAAGCGTCTCTTCCCGTGAAGTACTTTTTCAGGATTCAGATGACTTGCTACTTCCGCTCTATCGTCTGAACAGAAACAGATCCTCTATAGCACAGTAATCTCCCTGATTATACAGATATAAACGCGCGATGTCGAGAGAAATCAAAAAATGCGTCTACCCTTCTAGCAGCAACGTTTCAGGGTCCTCCATCATCTCCTTGATTTTGACCAGGCATTGTACTGCCTCACTCCCATCGACGATGCGATGATCGTACGAAAGGGCCACATACATCATTGGCCGAATTACCACCTGCCCATTTAAAGCGATGGGCCGTTGCTCGATTTTATGCATGCCCAGGATGCCGACCTGGGGAGCGTTCAAAATGGGAGTGGAGAGGAGCGAACCAAAGACGCCTCCATTGGTAATGGTAAACGTGCCACCCTGAAGTTCCGGCAGCGATAAGGCATTTTCGCGCGCCCGCTTCGCCAGACTGGCGATCTCGCGCTCAATCTCGGCAAAGCTCTTGCGGTCGGCGTCGCGCAATACTGGTACGATTAAGCCTTCCTCGGTGCTGACCGCAATACCGATATCATAGTAATGCTTTATGACGATCTCGTTGCCCTGAATTTCGGCGTTGAGGCGCGGGAATGCCTTGAGCGCGCCAACCACAGCTTTGGTGAAAAATGACATAAAACCCAGCGATACCTGGTGCCGCTCCTTGAAAGCGTCTTTGCGCCGACTGCGAATCTCCATGACCGCGCTCATGTCGATCTCATTGAAGGTGGTGAGCATGGCGGCGGTATGTTGAGCCTCGACGAGACGCTGCGCGATTGTCTGCCTGCGACGCGACATACGAACCCGCTCTTCACGCCCCGGCTGTGCGACAGGTGGAGCAACCGGAGTAGCCGCACTTCTCTGCGGTGGTGGAGCAGCAGGTGCGGGTGGAGGCGACGCGGGGGGAGCTGATAGCGGCTGTGTGGGCTGCTTCTGCTGCTGGAGATAGCTGATGACATCTTCTTTGGTGATGCGCCCATGTGGACTGGTTCCCCTGACCGCGGACAGATCGATATTGTTTTCCGCCGCGATCCGCCGGGCCAGCGGAGAAGGGGCGCGCGACTCCGTTGCTGCCGACGAAGGCTGCGAGGATGCTGGCTGCTGCTCTGGCGTCATAGCCTGCATTGGCGGCGTGGCAACGGAAGACGCAGCGACACCATTTGATGATGCTTCAGCGGCGCCAGCGCCCTCAGCAATAGTACCCAGCACGTCGCCCACCGCAACCACATCGCCCACCTGCTTGACAATCTTCTGTAGCACCCCCTCTTGCTCGGCAGCGACCTCCAGGTTTACTTTATCGGTCTCCAGTTCCACGAGAGCTTCTCCCACATGAACCGGCTCACCTTCTTGCTTTCGCCACACAGCGACGGTCGCTTCAACGACCGATTCTCCCAACGTTGGGACATGAATCTCAGACATGTTTTCCTCTCGGCTGTTCTAGCGGCAAGCCGGAGGCTTCCGCGATAATTTGCTCCTGCTCGGCCTGATATCTATCGTAAAAACCGGTGGCAGGGCTGGAACGAGCAGGGCGAGAAATGACCTCTAATTTATGATTACGTGGCATGATCTTTGTGAGACGAGGGGCCATATAGCTCCAGGCCCCCATATTTTGCGGCTCTTCCTGCACCCAGACCACCTCACGCGCGCGAGGATAGCCTGCGAGAACCTGCTTGAGCTCATCGGCGGGGAAAGGATAGAGCATCTCAACCCGCACAATGGCGACGTCATCGGCATGAGGACGGCTCTGCTGAAGTAGCAGATCGATGGCGATTTTCCCGCTGCAAAGCGCGATCCGCCTGACGCTCTCAGGATTTTCACGCGCCTGCTGATCGTCGATGACGGTTTTGAAGGAGCCTTCCACCAGATCCTGTAAGCTCGATGAGGCCAGGGGATGCCGCAAGAGGCTTTTCGGCATCATCACAATCAAAGGACGTGGGGCTCGCTCAAGCAGGTGCGCCTGTTGTCGCAGCAGATGGAAGTACTGCGCCGAGGTGGAACAATTGGCAACGCGCCAGTTATCCTGGGCCGAAAGTTGCAGGTATCGTTCCAGGCGGGCGCTTGAATGCTCAGGTCCCTGACCCTCGTACCCGTGCGGCAGCAAGAGCACCAGCGACGAATTCTGCCGCCATTTCGCGCGGCCCGAAGAAACGAACTGGTCGATAATCACCTGGGCCACATTGGCAAAATCGCCATACTGCGCCTCCCACAGCACCAGGACATCAGGAGCATGCACACTATAGCCATACTCAAAACCCAGCGCCCCGACCTCGCTCAACGGGCTGTTATAGATGGAAAACGACGCTTTTGCCGCGCGCAAATGTTGTAGCGGCACATACACCTCGTCGTTTGCCTGGTTATGCAGGACGGCATGGCGATGGCTAAAGGTGCCACGCTCGGAATCCTGCCCGGTTAAGCGAATCGGCACACCCTCAGCAAGAATAGAGGCAAACGCCAGCGCCTCGGCCTGTCCCCAATCAATACCGCCTTCTGGCCCCAATGTATTGGCGCGGCGCTGCAAGGTGCGCGCCAACTTTGGATGAGGCGAGAAGCTCTCCGGCCACGTCAACAATTCGTCGTTATAGGCTGTCAGTTGCTCAGCCGTGGCCGGTAACGGCGTCTTCGCGACATGATGATAGCCATTGCCGTTTTTTATTTCTTCTTCGTCAGGCAGCCTGACGCCGCCATCAGCTTCGCGTTTGGCCTGTTCCAGTAATGAAAAAGCGTCCTTCTCCATTGCATCGGCCTCATCACGCGAGACAATCCCTGCTTCTTCGAGGCGGCGAGCGTACAGCTCGCGCACCGTTGGATGCGAGCGAATGCGCTCATACATCTGCGGCTGTGTGAAAGCAGGCTCATCCCCTTCATTGTGTCCCCAGCGCCGGTAGCCGACAAGATCGATCATCACGTCTTTATGAAATTGATCGCGGTAGGCATGAGCCAGGCAGACCGCCGTCAGACAGGCATGAGGATCATCGGCATTCACATGGATTATTGGGAGGCCAAAGCCCTTCGCCAGATCGCTGGCAAAAGGCGTCGAGCGCGCATCCTCCTGCGACGTGGTAAAGCCAAGCTGGTTGTTTAAAATGATATGGATGGTCCCGCCCACCCAGTAGCCGCGCAAATGCCACATATTCAAGGTCTCAGCGACCACCCCTTCACCAGGAAAAGCTGCATCACCATGAATCAGGATCGGTAGTGTATGATCCACATCCTGCACAGGCGGACCGGGCTCGTCGCGGCTCTCTTGACCGGCGCGGGCCATCCCCTCAACGACAGGATTTACAAATTCCAGGTGGCTGGGATTGGGCGATAATATCGCTTTGAGCGTGATCGACGCACCTTCTCCCAGCATATGTTCCGCGCCCAGATGGTACTTGACATCGCCGGTCCAGCCAAAGCCAAAACTATCCGTCAGAGGGGTACCCTGCTCGTGTTTGGCATGCGAGAATTCGGCGAGAATGGCCGCGTAGGATTTGCCAAAGACGTGCGCCAGCACATTGAGACGACCACGGTGGGCCATACCAATAATGACCTCTTTGCTCTCAGAGTCGATGGCACCGCTGGTAATCTCATCAAGCATAGGGACAAGAACATCGGTGCCCTCAATTGAGAAGCGTTTCTGTCCGGGAAACGTCTGATGCAGGTAACGCTCAAACACTTCGACCTGCGTCAATCGCTTGAGCAGCTTGCGAGCTGTGGCCGCGTCAGGAGATGTATGATACTGGCGCAATCCTACGGCGTCACGCAGCCATGCGCGCTCATCAGGGCTCTTCACCTGATCGAACTCATAGCTGATGGTCCCGGAGTACATTGCATGCAGCGCGTTAATCGCCTCCAGCGCGTTGCTGACCCCTTCAGCCGCGTGCCCACCCACGACAGACGCTGGTAAATGAGCCAGGTCTTCATCATTCAGACCATGCTTTTGTGGTAAAAGAGCCGGATCGCCCACAGGCGAGCTGCCCAGTGGATCAAGGTGCGCTCCCAGATGCCCGCGCTCCCGAATGGCGTGAGCCAGGGCGGAAGCGGCAAGAGCATGAGCAAGCTGGGGCGCTGTTAGTTCGGCGGGCTGGCTTTCCGGCAGTTGCTGTGGTGCCTGCTCGGGCGTCCATGCGGCAAAGATGGCGCGGGTGGCCTCATCCACCAGAGCGGGGTCCTGTTTATATCGCTCATAGAGTTCAAGCACGTAGCCTGCGTTAGGGCCATAAAAATTTTCCAGGGTGTACATAAATGTTCCTTAAAAGCGTATCGAGTACATTTTCGCTTGACATCTTCAGTGTGATGCGTATACTCTTCCTCAAGAGAGGCAAGGAGCCAATGGCCGCGCTCGACCCACTTGAGGATACTGAAAGTAAAGAAAGAGCTATTGTATTCTATCATCTCTTATGGTATCATACTTTTGCTACATTCTTCACCTTCGCAGGTCGCTCGCTCGTAACAATTTGTCTATCGCAGAGGAGCGTCATGAGAATAGTTAAAGATAGCGGTGAAGAATAGCAGAGAGCCAGAAATTTTGCATAGGGCAATGACGGAGCGAGTACGCCGCTGGACCTGTCGCAGAGAGCCTGGGGATGGTGTAACCAGGCACGGGATGCCGGCAGAAAATCACTCCTGAGCCGCTTGCTGAACCACGAAGTAAGCAGGCCGGTCCCTTCCCGTTATCACGAAGGCGCGTAATTCCGCAGTTTATCTATAACCGCTCGGAAATACGCGGATTCGAGTGAGTCCAACGTCGGGTCATGCGATGGTGTTGGGCTAACAAGGGTGGTACCACGGGAGTTCCTCTCGTCCCTGCGCTGGACGAGGGGTTTTTTATTGAAGAAATTGAAGAAGGGCCAAAGCAATGAAGACGAAGCTCCTTTATCACCAGAACAGCTTTACGTACGAATGCACAGCGAAAGTTGTGGCCGTCGAAGGCGACGAGGTTGCGCTGGATGCAACCGTGTTTTATCCCGGCGGTGGTGGACAGATGGCGGATCGTGGCGTCATCTGCTGGGATAACCAGCAATCGCTGGCTAACGTGATAGCTATGAATAAGCGCAACGATATTGTCTGGCACACGCTCGATAGCATCCCGCCCTCCGTTGGCACCGAAGTCGTCGGCACCATCGATTGGGATTTTCGCTACCGGATGATGCGCACCCATACTGCTCTACATCTTCTTTGTGGCATTATCTGGAAAGAGTTTGGCGTCCAGGTTACCGGCGGTCAAATGTATCCCGACCGGGCACGCATGGATTTCTCAATGGAGAATCTGGACCGCGAGCGCATCGCTTATATTGAGCAGAAAGTCAATGAAGCTATAGAGGCCGACCACCCGATACGCGTCTACACCTTGCCACGCGAAAAAGCGTTTGAGATACCGGACCTGGTGCGCACCAGAATTAATCTGCTGCCACCGGAGATTGAGGAAATTCGCATTGTAGAGATCGTTGGCCTGGACCTGCAAGCCGACGGTGGCACCCATGTCAACCATACCAGCGAGGTCGGCGGCATTAAAATTACCAAAACGGAGAATAAGGGCAAGATCAACAAACGTTTAGAAATCGTACTCGTAGATTGACCTTACTGCTCATACGATATATCAGTACAACACATATGCGTACGTAGGGCATTGGACGCAGAGGAGGACGCTTTGTCAGTAAAATCAACCGTATTCCAGCCTGTTGTCGCGGCAGATCGCGTGGACTATCCGGCGCTGGAACGCACCATCCAGCAGTGGTGGGACGAAAATAATGCGCTGCAACTCTACCTGAAGCGCAACGAGAACAGCGATAAGCAATACTCATTCCTGGATGGTCCGATCACCGCGAACAATCCAATGGGCGTCCATCACGCGTGGGGACGCACCTATAAGGATCTCTACCAGCGGTTCAAGACGATGCAGGGCTACAAGCAGCGTTACCAGAACGGCTTCGATTGCCAGGGGCTATGGGTCGAGGTGAACGTCGAGGAAGATCTTGGCTTCCAGACCAAGCACGACATCGAAGCCTATGGAATAGCTAACTTTGTGGAGCGCTGCAAAGAGCGCGTTTTTACCTTCGCCAAACGACAGACCGAGCAATCTATCCGCCTGGGCTACTGGATGGACTGGGGCAACGATTACTATACCCTTTCAGACGAAAATAACTATACCATCTGGTCGTTCCTCAAAAAATGCCATGAGCGCGGTCTGATCTACAAGGGGCGCGACGTGATGCCCTGGTGTCCGCGCTGCGCGACCGGCATCTCTAATATGGAGATGGAAGCCGAGGGCTACAAGGAAATCACGCACCTCAGCCTCTATGTGCGCCTCCCGCTGGTAGATCGCCCCGGCGAATACCTTGATATTCCGCCCACCAACGCTCCCACGATGAATCGAGGAGCTACAGACGCGTCTAGCAGGGCAGGGGCAAGCCCGGCCCCTACGGCGGGCGGCAAGGAATACCTGCTCGTCTGGACGACAACGCCCTGGACGCTGGCAGCCAATGTTGCGGCAGCCGTTCATCCCGATCTGCCCTATGTCAGAGTCGAGCAGGATGGCGAGTTCTATTACCTCGCGGAGCAACTCCTGCCGGTTTTAAAGGCGCTCAAGGGGCGCGACAAGGGAGATTATCGCGTCACCGAAACGTTAAAGGGCAGTGACATGGTGGGCTGGAAATATCGCGGTCCCTTCGACGAACTGCCAGCCGAACAAGGTGTTGTCCATACCGTCGTCCCCTGGAAAGATGTTAGCGCCACCGAGGGCACCGGCATCGTCCATATCGCTCCCGGCTGCGGACGCGAAGACTTTGGCCTCTCGAAGGAGTTCAATCTGGCGGTGGTCGCACCGGTCGATGAGGCCGGGATCTACGTGGAGGGCTTCGACTGGCTCACGGGACAGTATGCCGCCGACGTTGGGCGACAGATAGCGGATAACCTGACCAAAAAGGGCCTGCTCTATCGCCCGCAGAACTACAGCCACCGCTATCCAACATGCTGGCGCTGCAAGACCGAACTGATCTTCCGCCTGGTTGATGAATGGTTCATCTCGATGGAGCAGTTGCGCTACGAGATCATGGACGTGGTGCGCCAGATCACATGGATACCGGCCTTCGGCCTGGAGCGCGAGCTGGACTGGCTGCGTAACATGGACGACTGGATGATCTCTAAAAAGCGTTACTGGGGGCTGGCGCTGCCCATCTATAACTGCCCCAAATGTGGCACCTTCGAGGTCATCGGCAGCAAGGAAGAGCTGAAAGAGAGAGCGGTTGCCGGTTGGGAAGAGTTCGAGGGGCATACGCCTCATCGTCCCTGGGTTGACGCGGTCAAAATCAAGTGCAAACAGTGCGACACCGTGGTTTCGCGCATCAAAGATGTCGGCAACCCCTGGCTTGACGCGGGCATTGTGCCGTTCTCAACCCTGCACTATCGCACCGATCACGCCCACTGGCAGCGGTGGTTCCCGGCGGACTTTGTCACCGAGTCGTTCCCCGGCCAGTTCCGAAACTGGTTCTATTCGATGCTGGTGATGAGCACGGTGCTGGAGAACACGACGCCGTTTAAAACGCTCTTCGGCTACGCGACATTGATGGCGGAAGACGGCACGCCCATGCACAAGTCGAAGGGCAACATGGTGGTCTTCGACGAGGCAGCCGAGCGGGTCGGATCGGATACGATGCGCTGGCTCTTTGCCAACCATGTGCCGGAGCAAAATCTCAGCTTCCCGGCTATCCCCACGGTAGAGGATATGCAAAAGTCCGCCGAGACGGGCATGCCGGTACGCCTGAGCGAGAAGTGGATGCTGACGCGTCGCACGCTGGACAAGATCTGGAACATCTACTGGTTCTTTGTGACCTACGCCAATATCGACCAGTTTGACCCGACGCAACATCAACTACCCGTTGCGCGACGCAGCGAGTTGGACCGCTGGATACTCTCGGAACTACAGCAGACCGTGCGCGACGTCACCAACGGCCTGGAGCGGTACGATACGGTTAAGCCAACGGAGGTTATGCAGGACTTCCTGGACGATCTTTCTAACTGGTACCTGCGGCGCAGTCGCGAGCGCATCTGGAAATCGCAGCTTGACGATGACAAGCTGGGCGCTTACCTGACGCTCTACGAGTGTCTGACGACGCTGATCACGCTGCTTTCGCCCTTCATGCCATTTATGACGGAAGAGCTTTACCAGAACCTGGTACGCAGCATCAGCCAGCAAGCGCCGTTGAGCGTCCACCTATGCGACTGGCCTCAGGTTAATGACAGCCTGATCGACGAGCAACTGACGCGCGAGACGCATCTGGTGATGCGTATGGTCGGTCTTGGTCGAGCCGCACGCGAGAAGGCGCAGATCCGCGTGCGCCAGCCGCTCAACGCGCTCTATGTCCGCGTACCCAGCTTTGCTGAAGAGGAGGCACTGACGCGTCTCAAAAATCAGGTGCTTGAGGAGCTCAATATCAAGCGATTGGAGCTGATGAGCGAGGATAGCGATATGCTGGCCTATACGCTGAAGCCTCAGGTCAAAGTTCTTGGGCCGAAGCATGGTCCGCTGGTCCAGAAAGTCCTGGCGTTCTTCAAAACAATGACGGCGCATGAAACCCAGCTTGCCGCCGAGCAGCTCAACGCAACGGGCATGCTCAAACTGGCGCTGGGAGAACAGGAGCTTGACCTGACGGCTGACGAGGTTGAGGTCATCGCAACGGCGCGGCCCGGCTTCGTCACAGCAGAGGAACGCGGCTATATCGTGGCGCTCGAAACGACGATCACGCCGCAACTGCGTGAAGAGGGGCTTGTACGCGACCTGACCCATTACGTCCAGGATATGCGCAAGAAGGCCGGATTGAACATCGAGGATCACATCGGCCTTGCCCTGTACACCGATGTCGAGCTGGCAAACATCCTCACCGGCTACATGCACGAAATCCGGGCGGAGACGCTGGCCGACAACCTGCTGGTCTCGATCAGCCAGCGCGACTACCCATCATTCGACGAGATGTACCGCGAAACCATCTCGCCCACCTCGCTAAAGAAGCTGGAAGGCTACACTGTCGAGGTCGTGCTGGGCAAGATGTAGGGCATGGCCCTGCTCGCAAGGGGAAGAGGTGCAGGCTGAGCCTGCACCTCTTCCCCTTGCGAGCGTCCCCCCGGGGTCGCGAGCCCTCACGAGCACAAGGAGCATGAGAAAACTGAAAAGCCCTGTTCATAGCTAAGCTTCCTTTACAACTCTCCTGCTCATAGCACATAATAGAAACGCTACAATATTTATTCTTCTCTCCAAATCATGACCGCTGACTGTGCCTGGCAAACACGGTCTGCGACATGTATAAAGGCTTGCTCGTTGCATTCATTTCACGCGAGGCGAAATGAATTCTTTGACGTGGCTTGCCCCCCATTTTCATCCATCACCCCGAGGAGCGCTACGAGATGCTTCCTTGCAGCAATTACACCCATGCTCCTCAGTTGCGTGAACGCTATCTACTAAACTCTCGCTTTTCTCACGAAAGGAACCATAAAAATGACCGCAATATCTAAACGTACTCTCGATGCAAAACTCCCTGCTATTGCGCACCATTTCGATCTTGGGCAAGTTTTGAACCGCCGACGTATCGCTCATTCTACCAACCAGAACTACTTGGTTACAACAACGCGGGGCGAGTATCTCTTCAAAATTATTGTCAATACCACCCTCGAAGATGTCCTCAATGGCCTGCCTTTTCTACAGCGTTTGGAGCAGCAGCAGTTTCGCAAAACCGCCTACTATCTTGCTGCACCCAACGGGGAAATAGCCTATCATAGCCCCGATTGCGATGCTGTGGTTCTCCGCAAATTGCCAGGGGGAACGCCCGAACTATCGCCAACTGTCTGTCATGAGATCGGCATCGCTCTGGCTCAACTGCACCTTATACCCTGCGACAATTTGCCAGAGAAACGTCACTGGCTCGACGCTCGCTACCTGCCAGAAGCAATCCAGGCGGCAGTTAAGATGTACGGCCCGGAGAAGTTGAGCGAGACGCTCAAGGTTTTCGACTCTTTGCACAATTTCCAGCCCGCAACCTTCCCGCAGGCCATCATCCACGGCGATCTGTGTGCCGTAAACTGCCTTTTCGAAGGAGAAGAACTGATCGCCTTTGTTGATTGGCAGGAGGTCGGCGTCGGCGCAGCACTGATAGATTTTGTCTCGACCGTGCTCGGCTTCTGTTTTATCGATCAACCAGATGGGCATGAATACTGGGCGATTTTTGAGCCCAACCTTTATCGTGCTCTTTATGAGGGCTATAGCAGCATTCGACCACTCTCCGAGTACGAAGAAGCTCATCTGGATGATGCGCTCAAGTATGTCGGTCTCACGCAGCCCGTCTGGTCCATGCTCATGTGGGAGCAGTATCATAGGGGGCAGGAGATGATCGAGACCAATACAATGTACTGGAAGTTCGGCCTGGATACGCTCACTTTGCCGAAGGGTTAGGCACAGCACCTCATCGTATACAACCTTTATGGACTGGTCCAAAGGGAAGAGGTATGCGCTCACGCGTTGCCGAAGATGAGCGCAGCCGCGAAGACAAGGACCCCGCTGCCAACAACCTGAACAAGCGAGAGCCACCAACTCGTACCGAAGTAGCGGTGGCGGATTGCTGCGATAATGATGAGTTCGATAGCGACGACGATGTAAGCGGCAGCCAGTGCGAGGCCCAGGTTCGTGATCAGGAAGGGGAGGGTATGCAATGTCCCTCCAATGAAGGTCATCAAGCCAGTAATTCCGCCGCGTATCACTGGGCTTCCTCTTCCTGTGAGTTCTCCGTTATCGGAAAGCGCCTCCGAGAAGGCCATGCTGATACCAGCGCCGGTCGCCGAAGCGATGCCGACAAGGAAGGCGGTAAAAGGACGATGCGTGGCAAAAGCCGTGGCAAAAATCGGGGCCAGAGTGGAAATCGAACCATCCATGAGCCCCGCTAGCCCAGGCTGAACCACTCGTAGCAAAAAACGCCGTGAACTTTCATCATTCGAAGTCGCTCCATGAAAGAGCTCGACAAGCTGCTTGCTGACCGTTTTAGGCGTCTGCTTCGGTTCCTTTTGCTTGACGTCAGGGGCTTCATTCACTGTTGCTCCCTGCGAGAGAGCTCCCGCTTCTTTTTCGGCTGACATTATCTATATACTCCTGTTGGAGGAAGTCCTCTGCAAGTTTCCCTTCATATTAGGGTCGCCTAAGAATGAGAATGATTCTCATTTTCTGCGGAAAGTATAGCCAGCATTATCTCATGCTGTCAAACTCAGCATTAGGCAAGAACTTTTATTAACGTGTCGGCCTCAAAGCTGGCAAAATCTGATGCTCTAGCCACTCCTGGGCAGTGAGCCAGAGGACGCGCACGCCGAAATAACCCAGGGCAAGGCCGCATAATATGTTGATCCAGCGGAACAGGGCGGGGCGAATCCAGCGCCGTCCCCAGCGCATGCCGGAGCTGATACCAATGCACCAGAGAGTAGCACCAATAAAAAAGCCGATGAAGAACACGGCGAACTGCACCCCAACTATGCCGGAGGCCACGATGCTGCTGCCCAGGCCGGACCAGAAAGCTAACCCGACTGGATTGGCTAGCCCGAAGACCACCCCTGTCGCAAAATCTCCTCGCGTGCTAGATGCCTTGCCTCCGGCAGAGCGATGACGCACCAGTGCCTCGTGAAGGGCTAGCCAGGCCATACGCAGCAGAAAACATCCCCCGACGATCCCTAAAACCACCTGGACCGCCAGGTAAT
Source organism: Ktedonobacteraceae bacterium (assembly GCA_035650355.1). Lineage (GTDB taxonomy): Bacteria > Chloroflexota > Ktedonobacteria > Ktedonobacterales > Ktedonobacteraceae > DASRHT01. Next base: position 28,374 of record DASRHT010000018.1, on the reverse strand, counting down.
GAGCGAAAACGGTGACGCCCGTTAAGGCTAGCAAGGCCCAGAAGGAATCGCCGATGAGCGAGCCGGTCTCGACCATGAGGGTCGAGCGCGCTCCATGCGTCACCCCTCGTCGGATAGCTTCGGTGTTCACAGCGCCGGGCGAGGCCGCATAGGCAATGCCTAGCCCGATGGCAGTGATGAGTAAAGTAATTTGCATCAATAGTGATCTTTCGTAACTACTCAACAGATTAAACTGTAATGACTATATTTCCCTTAAAGCGACGATGGCGCCACAGCATTGACGAAGACTTTGGTCATTCTATTTCTTCTCCTTGACCGCAGCGATCAAGAGAAACATTGGACGGCGAGTTTCATCTCGCCAGTCAGGACGCTTGTCCAGCATTGCTTGCGCCGGTTGAGGTTCGTAGAGTTTCTTAATGGTGAAATCAGCTTCAATGAGCACATTTAAATAGGTCGAAATGGTGCGATGATATTTGACAACATCATGATCCAAAAATCTTGTCTGACGCGGGCCTTCCTCCTGGTAATGATCTACAGGCCAATGTAATCGTTCACTATGCTGACCATAATACCAGTCTTGCGCAGCAAGCGCAGTGAAGATGGGATGTTCCACTGAGAGAACGAAGGTTCCCCCCGATACAAGACAGTGATGCACCTTTTGGCAGACAATATCGAAATGCTCAACATAATGGAGTGCCAGCGAACTTATCACCACATCGAATTCCCCGGCGGGAAAGTCAATATCTTCAATGGCAAGCCGATGATATTCGATGGCCGAATCGTTGGTGATCTCTCTAGCGCGTGCAATCATTTTCTCTGAGAGATCTACCCCGACTGCTGATCGTGCTTGTTGTTCACGGGTATATCGACAGTGCCAGCCAAAGCCACAACCAAGATCAAGGACGTTTTTATCGCGCAACTCAGGAAGCAGAGAGCGAAACGCGGGCCATTCTCCGGCTTCCTCGAGTCCACCGATTGAGCGAGCCATCTGGCTGTAATTAGTGAAAAATGACGGATCATCATATTTGTTCTGCTTCATAGCACCTGTCAAGCCAGCTTGCTTCATCAGCTTTAAACGACTTTATACTCTAACCCTTCTCCACTCCACCCCATCAGAAAATCAACTCTACTGATTTTTCTTATTTACAAACCAATTCCCACACAATTTTATCAACGTTTTTCGCTATGTCGTTGCAGGGAACGCACATATGCTACAAATTTATCACCCCGGTCAAACTCGTTGAGGAACATGCGGAAGCTGGTAAAGCCGGGGGAGAAGAGCAGCACATCGCCAGGGCGCGTCAGGGCCACGGCAGTATCGATTGTCTGCTTAAAATCATCGAAAATACCGCGCATAGGATTGGCAACGCCCTGTTTGCGCGCCTCCTCCTGAATGGCGGGGAGCAGCTCATCGGTGCCGCTGCCCACCATCAGCACCACATCCCGGCAGCGTTGCACAATTGTCGCGGGCCATTGTTCCAGGGGGAGATGCTTGGTATTGCCGCCAGCTACCAGCACTATCGGGCTATCGAAAGCCTCCAGGGCCACGCGTCCCGCTACTGGAGTTGTGCTGGTACTGTCGTTGATAAAACGCACCCCGTTGATGACGCCCACATCTTGCAGGCGATGGACTACCCCACGAAAATCACGCACGGTAGCCGCAATACACTCATCCGAGACTCCAAGCAGGCGAGCAGTTGTCGTTGCCATGAGAATATTTTCCAGATTATGCCGACCGGCCAGAGGGGTCTCGGTAAAGATAAACGGTTCTACAGCAGTCGAGCCGCGCGGAAAGCTGCCGCCAAGCTGCAAACTGGTAAACCAGGTCTTGCCCGGCGCTTCCTCGCCAAAACGGCGCGTCCAGGGATTATCGTAGTTGAAAACGGCGATCCCTTCGGGAGTCTGATGACGGAAAATATTGGCTTTGGCCTCGGCATATTCCTCCATCCCGCTGTAGGTATTGAGGTGATCGGGATAGACATTGGTCATGACCGCGACCGCGGGGCTGAGCGCGTGCGGCGCCAGACCTTCGAGCTGCCAGCTTGAAAGTTCCAGCACTACCAGTGTCTCGCTGGTGATCTGAGGCAGCAATGAGAGCGTCTCTACTCCGGCAACATTGCCACCCAGTACAGCGGGAGCGCCGCTGACATGCAGGATCTCATAAATGAGGCTTGTCGTCGTGGTCTTGCCGCGCGTCCCGGTAATCCCGATGATGCGACCAGGGCAGGCGAGGAAGAAGAGGGCAATTTCCATCTCGATCTGCGCCCCATGCTCCTGAGCCAGCAACAGATAAGGCGAGGTGCGAGGAACCCCAGGGTTACGAATCACTATCTCCGCCCAGCGAAAATCTTCCTCGCGATGCTGACCCAGCACAAACTCTATCGACAGGCCCGCCAGCGCCTGCACACTCGGAGCCAGCACATCCTCCGACTTCATATCCGTCACGCGCACAATCGCGCCCTGCTGAACTGCGTAGCGGGTCGCCGCCATGCCCGAACCTTGTAATCCCAGCCCCATGACCAGGACGCGTTTCCCACGCAAATCCATCGACGTCTCCTCAATTCTTTACGCATTAAAATATCTACTACCTGTTGCCATGATAGCAGAATGGAGCAAGAGAGACAAATATCCGTAAGATATCTGCGGCACCATACGCAATACAGGCTCTATCAGGGCTTTTCAGCTTTCCTCTCCTCTGACTCCTGCTGCCTGGGTTCGCGCCCCGTTCGGGGCGCAGAGCAAGGGGAGAGAGGTGCCGGCACCTCTCTCCCCTTGCGAGCAGGGCTTCGCCCTGTGAGGATGACGAACACTGAAAAGCCCTGCAGGCTCTATTCTAGAGAAGACAGCGCGCCCAAAAAACGCTATAATATCAACACAACAGATTCGAAGCAGGCTTCGTTATATTGCATCAATAGAGCGGCATCATAAGAAGTATTCGGAAGTTCGCTTCTGGATAACTAGAAAAATACAGTAAATATGGAACTGGGACACGCAAAACAACTCGAGTATATCCTGGAACATGTGCCGGTTGGAGTTGCCATTCTGGATTCCGCCAGCCTGGATATCGTCTATGCCAACCCATACCTGATTTGCCAGCTTGATGCTCCCTGGAATAGTCTGGCTATCACCGGACAAGCAGCAGAAACCGTGCTTCCTGAAACCGTGCGCCAGATTGCTATCCCCCTGTTACGCCAGGTTGCAGCAACCGGACAGCGGCTCCAGTACGATGAAGTCCCGTTCGAAGGCTTTCTGGAGACAAAGGGGCGCACCTATTGGCGCATCGTCATCGAACGCTCACCAGTAACCGTTGACAGAGCGGCCTATCTCCATCAGCACAGCCAACGACCGCCATTGTTGATTACTATTGAAGATGTCACCGATGCGGTACGGTCGCGCCTGCATCTTAATGCCATCCACCATATCTCCTCAGCCATCGCGGGCGCATCGGCGCTCCCTCTCGTCCTCGACAGGATCTTGCAGGCATTATATGAAATGGTCGGATCTAAACGGTGTGCGATCTTGCTCATCGATCAATCAGTTTCCGATAGCGAAGCGCGTATCGCAGGATACGACGAGCGTCAGCGTAGCGGAATAGATCTATCAGGCAAGGTTACAGTGGCGGCACAGAAAGGTATTCATCCCTGCTCACATGATTGGCATCCTCCCCTTGATGAGCGGATACTGCTGGGGCGGGTCGTGCAAGAACGGCGCACTCTGGTAATCACCGATACCAGCACCATGCCAGAGATTGAACTCCCCTCGCTTGATAATCACGGAAAGCCATGCCGCCCGGGTTCTGTGCTCTGCGTTCCTATTTTCGACTCTTACCCGCTGCACTCGCTCCAGGAAAGCGCCAGAACAGGTGAGCAGCCAGAATCGGCAGGGGCAGTGCTTGGGACCATCGAAGTCTATCATCGTCGAGCGCGCGGCTTCTCGGCTGAAGAGGTGGAGCTGCTTAACCGCTTCGCCCAACAGGCTGGTCTGGCGATCCAGAATGCCCGCCTTTTCCGCAGCATCGACCGCTGGGCTCGCGTCGCCAGCCGCAACGCGCACCAGAAAGAGAATGTGATGCAGGCCATCCCTGATGGCGTTGTGATCTTCGATCCGCGCTGGCGCATCGCCGATGCCAACCATACCGCGCGCAGACTTTTTGGCTGGCCCGATAGCATGATCGGTATGCCCATCACCCAGGCTCTTGCCGCCAGTAACCAGAAAATGCTGGACAGGTACCTCGCAGCGCTGGACGAGCCTCAACTCGTTCCAGAGCTTGAGCGCCGCGCCTTACAGGGGCAGATTGATGAATACAAGATTATCGGGGGAGACGGGCGGCAGTATACCCTGCGCTGCTCCTATACTCCGATCCGCGACGATCTGGGAGACATCTTTGCGTTCATCATTATCTACCATGATGTCACGGAAGAAGCGGCAGCACGCGAACGCGTCGAGGCGGAAGTGGTGGCACGCACCGCCGAACTGGCCCAGCGCAATGAGGCCCTCCAACTTGCCCGCATCGCTCAGGACCTCGCCAGCGCCCGCATGGAAGTGCTGCTGGAAAGTCTCCCCTCTGGCGTGCTCCACGTCTCCAGCGATTATCGCATTACCCTGATCAATCGTCACGCAGTAGAACTTTTGCAACGTGTGGGAGCATTATTAGAACCGCGAGACGATCTTACGCAAGCTTGCAAAAGAGCGATTGGAGAGAATTGCGAGGATGTCTTCCGCCACACTACGATGTATAGCACATCTGGCTCGGTTATCCCTTTTGAAGAACAGCCGCTTAGTCGCGTTCTACGCCAGGGAACGGCTAGCGAGGCTGAACTGCACATAACGAAGCCGGATGGGCAAACCATCCACCTGCTGGTCAGCGCTGCCCCGCTACGAGCGCCCGATGGCACCGTTACCAGCGCGATCCTCGTCATCCAGGAAATCACGCGCATCAAACTGCTAGAGCGCGCGCGTGAGGACTTCTTTACCACAATGGCCCATGAACTCAAGACGCCACTGGCTAATATACGTGCCCACCTCAGCGCGCTGCTCGCCAGAGATCTGCAATGGTCGAATGAAGAACAGTATGACTTTTTGCAGACCGCCGACGAGCAGGTAGAGCGGCTCGTGGGCATGATTAATCACTTCCTCGATGCCTCGCGCGTTGAAGCGGGGGCATTGCGTATGCAGATGGAGGCCATTCTCTTACCGGAACTGATAGAAGATCTGCAAGACCGGCTGGAGGCGCTTATCACCTCGTCACAGCGCTCGCTCAAGGTCGTGCTCCCTCCGCAATTGCCCGCAGTGCTGGGAGATTATGAGCTGATCATGAGCGTGCTCATTAACCTCCTGAGCAACGCTTTCCGCTATGCCCCGGAGGGAGATATCGTCCTGCTCGAAGCTGAACTGGTCACCGATCCCCAGAGTCAGCAGCCTAGCGGTGTAACGTTGCGCGTCATGGACCGGGGGATCGGCATGACCTCCGAACAGCAGATGGCCATTTTTACGCGCTTCAGCACGTTTGCCGCCGCGCATCGACCCAACGCAGATCGACCCGGACAGCCCACGCTGGAGCGGAGACGCGGGACGGCGCGCTGGAGCCCGGCAACGGGGCTGGGTCTCTATATCAGTCGGGGCATTATCGAAGCGCACAACAGCACCCTGGAGGTAAAAAGCGGGCCTGGTCAGGGCGCCATTTTTGCCTTCACCTTGCCGACGTTTACAGGAAAACGCGAACTTGAACCCACGGAACCTGTTCTATAAAACCAGGATGGACAGGAAGAGAGGAAAGCCATGTCCACAACCGACAAAAAAGTTCGTATCCTATGTGTTGAAGATGATCCACAGATGCGCACATTCTTGCTTGCCCAATTAAAAGCACGCGGATTTCAGGCGCAGGCGGTACGCGACGGAGCGCAGGCTATCGACCTGGCGGCGATATTCCAGCCCCAGCTTGTTCTACTTGATCTCTCGCTGCCCACCCTGGACGGCCTGACCTTCTTGCGCCGTCTGCGCGAATGGAGCCGGGCTCCGGTGATCATCCTTTCTGCCCATGATGAAGAACCTGTAAAAATCAAGGCGCTGGATCTCGGAGCCGACGACTACCTGACCAAACCATTTAGCCTCAATGAATTATTGGCTCGCGTACGCGTCTCCCTGCGCAGAGCGGAAGAAACCGCGCAGCTACGCAATAGCATGCCAGGAGGCGAAACGCAGCGCCCGAGCTACCGCAGCGGGGGAGCAAATGGCCTGCTGGTCGATTTTGCCCGTCGCCAGGTACGTTCGGGGGGACAGGAAGTACACCTCACCCCCACCGAATACGATCTGCTGTGCGAACTCACACGCAACGCTGGCAAAGTGTTAACGCACCGTGAACTGCTACAACGCGTCTGGGGACCTGATTACAGCGGGGAAAACACGTACTTACGCACCTTTATCCGTCACTTACGCCGTAAGCTAGAGCCAGATCCATCTCAGCCGCGCTTCCTGCACAACGAGCTGGGAGTCGGCTACTACGTGCCTCCTCCCGATCCTGAAAAGCTGTAACGACGAACTGCCCGTTATCATCAATCCAGATTACAACGTGTTCACATAATTTTCACAAACCTGTATAGATATTCACGGCATTATCACCAGTAATCGGGTAATCTCTAGAAGAGAGATGGAACTCATCCCTCTTTCTGTCGCACCGGTGGAGCGACCGCCCGTCACAACCAAAACGCGCAGCGGGAGCAAAAATGCCAGTCATGCATGATGATGACGCAGCGAAAACCCTGCCGGTCAGCGGCAATATCGACGCGTTGCACAAACAGATAGCGGACCAGGAGCATGTATCCGACCGCTCCGAGCTCGAGCAAGCGGGAGAGCAGTTCGCCACACAACGTATCCTGGTCGTTGAAGATGATCTCGCTCTGGCAAGTCTGGAAGCGAACATTTTAAAGACTTATGGCTTTTCTGTTGTCACCGTAAACAGCGGAGAACTTGCTATCAGTGCGCTCCGTCGCTCTATTCCTGATCTTGTAGTGCTCGACCTTGAACTTACCGGCCCGGTCAGCGGCTGGGATGTGTTGCAGGAATTACGCGTTTTCGCCACCATCCCGGTGCTCCTCACCACAAGTTCAACGGTAACAGTGCGAAAATACATATATAATCAAGGTGAAACAAGAGAAACGCTGGATCATTTGCCCAAACCTTATCCCATGCAGACATTTCTCAAGCGGGTCAAGCGCATGCTAATGGTGGCGCCGCAGTAGCTTGAAGTGTTCCGCGTTCCAACGCCGCTATCGCGCGCCCACGATCAATCGGGGAGCGACAGTTCAGGAACGCGGAGTCGAAATACTTTGCAATGTTCCGCGTTCCAACGCCGCTATCGCGCTAGCTCCGCTCAGGAACGCGGAGTCGAAGTAGTTGTTTTCAACTTCAAAGGAGGTTCCCATGGAACGCAAGGAAGATCGCGAAATTTTGCGTAAGGGTGGGTTCGCTGAAAATGAAATGAAAATGCTAAGCAACCTTCGTAGAAACTACAACGAGCAGGAGCAACGTCTGGCTCAGGAGAGCCACCGTCGCCTGGAGTTTGTGCGCTGGCTCGTTACCACCGGCAAGCTCACCGACCAGATTGCATAAGCTCAGAGCGCGACCTGCTCCACTCCTGTGACAAGAAAGCCATGTGCCCGGCAGAGAACAATTCCGGCCAGGAGCACATGGCTTTTTGCCAATCAACAAGCCATTCGTTTCAGACAGCCTGAGCATAGCTAGGCGCTGTAGCTCCTCGATTCATTGTGGGAGCGTTGGCTATCTGCATAGCAAGCCAGTAGAATAAGTGCGAGATAACAGGATCATTAATAAACAGCCCCCAACTACGATGGTAGTAAACGGCTTTTGCGCACAATCAGCCCATCAACATTATTCCAGAACCAGGGCGAATCCAGTCGCTCCCGCTCTTCAGTCTGTCCCTGAGGCAAAGGGATATTCCTCACAGATCGCATAATACGCTCGACCAACGATGGAGGAGGCTCTATCTGTTGTAGCTGGCTGAAGATGCTATCAATATCATCATCTGCTGTCACGTCGTCAGCTAACAAAACCTGTGGAAAATAACTCATACATGCTCCCTCTTACGTTATTCTTACCATCTCTGCTGCTAGTACGAATAACGTAAGAGAGAAGTTTCAGATTGTCTCAATACCCTGCCATCCACGCCTCTATATATCAGCGAATTTATAACACGGAGGAGGGCTGCCATTGATTGCTCAGAGCGGCGCGCAGCAAAGGTCGGGCGCGTTGGAAGTACGTTTTTGCCGTCGCCTCAGGCATATTGAGCGTGCGGCCAATTTCCGAGAAGCTGAGTTGACCGGCATAACGTAAGAGGACCACCGAACGGAACTTGGGCGGCAGCGATTCAATGGCCTTGCGTAAAGCCTGTTGCAGATCATGGCGCTCGGCCAGTTCATCAGGCAAAGGACGTGTATCAGGCATAATGGCAAGGGGAGAGAGATCGTCCTCATCGTTGCCCGCCTCTAACTCGGAGAAGTGAATAGCACGTTTGCGGCGCAACTCATCCAAACAACGATTACGCGCAACCTGGAAGAGCCAGGCTTTGAGCGGCTCACCCGTCCGTAATGTTGGCATGGAAATATAGAGCTGAAGAAAAACTTGCTGCGAAACATCACATGCCAGATCATAGTCGCCCAGGCAATGGCAAATGAAATTGAATAAGGGAACATTATAACGACGGACCAGCGCCTCGAAAGCTTGCTGATCTCCGGCAAGTGTCTGTTTGACTAACATACCATCAGTGATTTCCGGCATTTGTGTTTTTGTTCGTTCTCGTACTTGCATACTGCATACCCTCACTTTCTTTTGTCTCTACTAGGGTAGCTGTTTCTACTAGAAATATCAAGCATTTTTGAGGGTTATAAGCTCTGCTGTAGACCACTCTAAGCGGAAACTAAAGTATATTTAAGCAACGATATTTTATTATTAAGGAAGTTAAGAGTTCGATTACTTATCTTATTCTAATCTACTTCTTATCGTTTTCTAAGCATGAGCAAGGAGGGATCGGTGAGGAGGGCATTTTGTGCGGATTATTGTTCTTCTTTTAACCTTAACGCCGCGTGAGCAAGCTGTTGCACCACAGAGGCAATTTCTGGAATGCTTCTCGTGGGACTAGCGAGGATATCGAAGCACTCGAAGCTGAGTAATGTATAAAGAACGTTGACCACTTCATCGAGTGCTTCGGGCGCAGGCCGTCCATATTGCTCGGCAAGCCGTCCGACGATGACTTGAAGACCTTTTCGTCTTCGTTCATCTCGCGCACGTATCACCTGTTCGAAATCGGGATCAAGGGCAGCCAGAGCACGAAGCCGGCGCATGACGAGCCGATCCACCTCCCAAAAGTGACTAAAGATCCGAGTATATTCATTCAGACCGTCGAGCGAATTGGCTTGCTGGAATGCAGAGGCCAGTTGCTCCATTCCCCCGGACATCGCAAGGGAATCGCAGAGCGCCTCAAGTAGCCCTGATTTGGAGCCGAACTGATGATAGATCGTCATCCGTGCCACATCGGCACGCTTTGCAATCACATCAATCGAAAAAGTCGAAAACCCTTCGCTTGCCATCAGCAGCTCACGAGCAGCATTGAGAATACGTATACGCGTCTGCTCGCTCGCAAGCAGACGTTGACCAAGTCGATAAGGACGAGGACTCATAGAGGCTTGACACCCTTCGCAATTTATTGTACATTCTGTCTATCCAAATTAATTAATTGGGTAGACTGCCTATATAATAGCTGATCGCAGAGCCTCTGTAAAGGATGTTTCAGCTTCGTTATAGAGAGGATTAATCAGATGGATAGACCTTTTCGTTTTGGCGTTGTTGCCGCTCATGCTCAATCGCGAGCAGCCTGGGTTACGACCGCTCGCAGAGTTGAGGAGCTTGGCTACTCAACCCTATTATTACCGGATCGCACGAACGTGGGTAGCCTCGCGCCCATTCCAGCCCTGGCTATCGCTGCCGCCGCCACCTCAACGCTGAGAGTTGGCAGTTATGTATTCTGTAACGAGTATCGGCATCCGGTGCTCCTCGCCAGAGAAGCTGCCACCCTTGATCTGCTCTCCGACGGTCGCTTCGAGCTTGGCCTGGGAGCCGGTGTCGGGCCATCGGAGTTTCAGGAGATGGGGCTGCCATTTGCTGATGCGGGGACGCGCGTCGGCCATCTTGAGGAAACCCTTCAACTAATGAAACAGCTTTTCACTCAAGAGAAGGTAGATTACAACGGGAAATACTACAGGCTAACGGGCATGAAGGGATACCCCAGACCGGTCCAGAAGCCCTATCCCCCTTTAATTGTTGCCGGGGCAGGAAAGCGCATGCTCACATTGGCGGCCAGGGAAGCTGATATTATTGCGATTGGCTCCAGAGTACCAGGATTTCACGCAGATGCGCCAGATGCTTCGATGGAGCAAAAGATTGCGTGGATTCAAGAAGCCGCCGGAGAGCGATTCGCAGCACTGGAACTAAGTCAGACGATCTTCGACATCGTACTTACCGATAGTGGCGCTAATGCCGCCTCACAGCAAGGAGGGCCACCCATTCCCAAACGGCCCATGTCAACAGCGGAAGCGGTCGCCCGCCTCCTTGAGGAACGTGATCGCTACGGCTTCTCCTATCTTCAGGTCTACGAGGGGCAAATGGAGAACGTTGCTCCGCTGATCGCTGAGCTTGCTGGCAAATGAGCTACTAGCAAAAATAATGTGAGCCGCTTTCCCCTACTTGAAAGAGAGGGGGATGCGGCGACCCTAATCCTCAAGCTGTTGGAGGACGTCTGCTTGAATATTGTTGACGCACTTTTCTGTAAGCACTGCCAGGGATAGGAAGGCTGTTCTGGTTTAATTCATTTCGTTGCTTCCTCAAATCCTCCAGTAATGTTAGCAAGTCTTGATCCGAAATATCATCTCTGAAAGAATCAAGATCATAAAACTTACGAGCGTCATTTCTTATTGCTGTATACCTTGTACCAGCATTTTGATGAGAGTTAGCTTTTTCACCAGGATTCAAAAAAGTGGTCAGCGCAGACAGTGCGGCAACAAAAATTGCAAGAACGCCAGCAACGATATTATGGTTGTCAAACTGGGCTAAGGCAGATGCCCCAGCAATAGCGGAGAAAATAGTGCTTGGTATTCCTAAAACCATATTGCGTCTTCTCCACTCATCTGATGCTACAAAATGCCCTTTCGCTGAAAAGAAAGTATCATTTTCTATTCTTTTCGCTTCTTTTACCATCTTCTCGCGAATTGTCTCTGGTATAATATTATCGTCTACCATAGTATCCTCCACAAAATGCCAATTAGGTATTGAGGGGTTAATACTATAATAGACGTTAATTCACGCTTTTATTCACATTTAAAAATCCTGCCATAGCTGGATCTTACAATCGTGCAAGATTAGGGGAGCTTAACAAACGATGAAGAAACTGGCTGGCGACTCGCTGATCGACGCGACTGCCGATGCGGGCCAGCAGGACGTTGGCAGGCTCCATGCTGACATTTGGCTCGGTTGTGGGGTATTCCACAAAACCCTGAGAGCCAAATAAGCGCGCGATCAGTTCTCGATAGCGGTAGACCGAAATGCCGAGATCCTCCATATCCCAGTGCCACGATAAGCCAATTGCAAAAAAGATCATATCTTCCTTTGCATCCAGTTCAAGCGCGAAGGCCAGGAGACTCTTCGCAATCCCCTGCCCGCGCCAGTCTGAACTCACTTCTATCGCCACCTCATAGAGATTCTCGATGCCCTCCCACCATTCATCGGCGGGAGCAATGGTGACTTCGCCGATAATCTCACCAGTGGGAGTGTGGGCAAGCGCAAGGACGCAATCCGGGCTTTTCGCGATATCCAGCAGCAACTGCTGCTCGCGCTCTGGTAAGCGCGCAAAGGCATGCAGACCCTTATCGGGCTTGAGTCGCTCTACCAGCGAGGGCGGACAGAAATCACGCAACAGGACCGGCCCCGAGGGAGTTTCCAGTACTTTACTGCGCGAAGGCGTCCCTTCCCTGTTCAGATGCAATAGATCGAACAGACCAGAAAGCGGGGAGCGCCGCCGCATGGTTGGAAATGCCTGACGCACAACGGTTGAGGGAACGGCAAGCTGACGCATCAGCGCAACCGTTTGCCTGTTCGTATGGCTGATTGTCCAGCGCCTAGGCTGAGCCGGGAAGTCTTCGGCCCTGTCCATAAACGTTGTGGGGAAAAACGTTGCAGCGGAAGATTTGCCCATGATCTGCTGGCTCAGCTCCTCCTGATCCTGAGCAGCCTGCCAGGCGGGTTGCCAGCGTTGCACCCACTCCTGCGGCAACTGCTCCGGTACCTGCTGCTGCGACATCTCTGCCCATAATAAGCTCCAGGCACGCGGCACTACACGGTAAAGATCGTAGCCACCGCCGCCAACCGCAACCCATCTGCCACCGCAATAGGTATGGGCTAGTTGATGGGCCAGCTTCATCTGCGCTTGAATGCTGCTCATAGTCAGGCTTAGATGCGTCAGAGGGTCCCAGGCATGGGTATCGCAGCCATGCTGCGAAATGACGATATCGGGGGCAAACGACATTATCAGGGGGAAAAGCAGAGCATTCATAACTTCATTATATGAATCGTCCTCAGTAAATGGCTCCAGAGGGATATTGACGGAGTAGCCACGCCCGCTATCCTGCCCCAGTTCAAGCACATCGCCGGTTCCAGGAAAGAGATAGCGTCCGGTTTCATGAAAAGAAACGGTCAGCACACGCGGCTCGTCATAGAATGCACGCTGCACGCCGTCGCCATGATGAGCATCGAAGTCGATATATAAGACTTTAGCCTCGCAACTGCGTATCACATGGGCAATAGCTACCGCGCTATCGTTATAGACACAAAAGCCCGATGCGCGCTCGGCCCAGGCATGATGCAGCCCACCAGCCGGGTGAAAGACATGGAGCGGACGCTCCTCCTCGCGCTCAAACTTCCCTCCTTCGGGCAGACCCATGACTGCGCTCATTGCGACCAACGTGCCACCGGCGAGCCTGGCCGTGACCTCGTGCATCCCCGGCAACGGGGGCGTATCGCCATCGCCAAAACCGTACTTGAGGGCGAGCCTGGATCGATCTCTGCGCTCATCCTTGCCCATCGTTTCGTCTTCCGGCTGGCTGAGTTGCTGCACCGCCGCGATATAGTCGGGGGTATGGACCAGGCTCAGTTCATTCAGAGTCGCGGGGCGAAAATCGAGTCTGGTTTCGGGCTGCTCTGCTCTCCACAGCCCGCTACGGGCGAGAAGATCTATCAGTGCCGCCAAACGACTGGGCTGTAGGGGATGCTGCGGACCAAAATCATAGTTCAGCTCGGTCGCATCGAAAATAAGGCGGACTCTTCCATGAGGATGCACATCAGCCATGAATATCACCTTCCGCTAGCGGAGTTCCAAAAGAATAGTGGATGCCCTCTTCCTGCAAACGCATTAGCAAAGGGGCAGGATTAATCGTCCCGAGGCGTATCGTGGCAGTCATGGGCACGCTGCCGGAAAGGGGCGCCGCCATCACACTGCGTATCGACATATGCAGTTCGGAGGCAAGAGCCAGCACACGCGCCAGGGCGATCATATTGCCTGAAGGCAAGGCGATATCAAGCTGCATTCCAGGCTCAAAAGCTCCCATAGCGCGCGAGAGGGCCATGAGCAGATCGCTGCGTGTCAGGAAGCCAACCAGGATGGCCTTATGCTCGCTCTCTACTTGACGATATTCCACCACGGGCAAATAGTTCAAGCCCCGCTCTACCAGGATCTGGGCTGCCGAGGCGACATTCGTGGTCGGAGTTACAGGCAGGTCGGCACGATGCATCACCTCGATCACACGCTTCTCCTGCCACGGCTGCGTACTTGCGCCATCTTTCTCAGCTAAAGCAGCCGCCATATCAATATCGTGAGAGGTCAGCACACCCTCAAATTGGAGTGCAGTCTCTGCCTTGTGGCTCTCTTCCTGCTGCGGGACGGCCAGCCTGATTTTTCTCGTTACCGGAAGGTGATGGAAGCGATATTGTCGCAACAGACTCGCGGCGTGAGCCAGCGTATCATCTGGTTCAACCGTTACCAGCTTCGTCGTCATTATGTCGCGTACAATCATAATCTTTGCTCTCGCATGGCACTATGCCCTATATGACTGATATTAAGCATGGTTTTGATCAGCCGTTACATATGATAACACATATCTAGACCTACCTCTTTGCTAAAACATCAGCTTGCAGTGGTTTTACGGCTCGCTGTATCGGCAGGAAGGCAGAAAGCCGCGAGGAGAGAGAGGCAAAAGGACTTCTTTTCATTTGCCATCAGCCTTAAATCAGTTTCTCTGCAAGCATGAAACAATATAATCTACTACCTATCAGCCAGGTCATACGTAATAAAAATTGTCAGGAACACCGCAGAGTAATAACCACGAGGGTCTGTGGCCCTCTCTATTGTAGAATGTAGGATAAAGAGAAAGGCAGCTTGTTATATGATCGAACCGGAAGATACCCCGACCCTGCAACGTTCACAGATCGCAGAGCAAGACGCAGCAGATGATGCCACCGATACCACCAGCGCCGCCACTATTCAGGTTCCTGCCAGCAATGAAAATACAGCTCCCGCCGCGGAACCGTTGCCATATATGAGCATTGATGATCTTCTCGCGTTCAATATTGTAAGCGATCCACAGATTTCGCCGGATGGCTCATTGATCGCATTCACTTTACAAACCTGCAACGGCGAAAAGGATACAACTAGCAGCGCCATCTGGTTGGTGAGCAGCACAGGGGGAAAAACCGAGCTTCCCAGGCAGGTGACGGGCGGGGAGCACAACGATACCACGCCGCGCTGGTCGCCCGATGGTCGCACCCTCGCCTTTCTGAGCGACCGGGCGGGTGCCCCACAAATCTATCTGCTATCGATGAACGGAGGAGAAGCGCATCAACTTAGCAACCTGCCCAACGGCGTCACAGCATATAGCTGGCGACCCGACGGCTCGATGCTGCTGGCGCATAGCTTCTGGAAGCCCCAGGACGAGCAGGAGTCATCCGATGCTGGCAACATCGCCGTGGTCTACACGCGACTGGATGTGCAATGGGATGGCATTGGCTATAAGCAAGGACGGCACCAGCAGCTCTGGCTGGTCCCGTTGGAGGGGGACGCGATCCGCCTCACCTCGGAACCGGTCGATATCGTGCAGTCAAGCTGGTCGCCCGATGGAACGGAGATCGCTTTCTGTGGTAACCGCCGTTCAGATCCGGATCTGAGCGTGGGTATGGCGTTGTGGGTGCTCACGGTAACGACCGGGCAGATGCGTCGCCTGACTCCTGAAGAGGGGCTGGCCCAGATGCCATCATGGTCGCCCGATAGTCAAAGCATTGCCTATCTTTATACATCAGATCAAACAGAAGCAGGTAATATCTCTCCCTGGATAGTACAGGCTCACGATGCCGCAACTGCACAACTGGCCGTTCAGGGAGCGGAGAATCTCACCTGCCTCTCATGGCTTATCGACGAGCTGCGCAGCGAATTCCTGGCGCCGCCGCAATGGTATCCCGATAGTAAGGCATTGCTCGTCCCGATTCAGGAACGTGGGCAGGTCCACCTCGCCCGTCTCGACCTGGAACAGAACGCCATTGTGCGCCTGACCAGCGGCAATGGACGTTACCTGGGCGCACAGCTCAGCAAAAATGGGCAGATGATCGCCATGATACGGGCGGACTGGTTTACTCCCGGCGATATCTGGGTGATGGATAGCGAAGGCAAAAATCCACGCAAGCTCACGAAAGTCAACGATACGTTCTTACGTGCGCGCCAGCTTATCCGTCCCAAGCGGATTACATGGCAGGGCAGCGACGGATTAGCAATAGAGGGCTGGCTCTACCTTCCTCCTCTAGCGGAAGATGCCAAAGCGCCGCTGATTCTGGCGCCACACGGCGGCCCGACGCTGGCCTGGGGCGATAGCTATAACCACGAATTCCAGGTACAGGCCAGCCGGGGCTATGCCGTGCTTGCGCCCAATCCTCGGGGGAGTTCAGGCTATGGCGAGGAGTTTTGCCGCCAAGTGCTCAACGATTGGGGCGGCGCGGACTTCCAGGACCTTATGGCGGGGATCGATCATGTGATCGCGACCGAGCCTATTGATGGCAGCCGTCTGGGCATTGGAGGGCTCAGCTACGGCGGCTACATGACCAACTGGGCCATTACGCAGACCGACCGCTTCAAAGCTGCGGCCAGCCGCAACGGCATCAGCAATCTCCTCACTGCCAGCTACCTTTCGGACCAGACCATCTGGTTCAATCTTTCGATGAGCGACGAGAGCCTGCAAAAGGAGAGATCCGCCCTCACGTTTGTAGACCGCATCAAAACGCCGCTATTACTGTTGCATGCGGAGAACGATTTGCGTTGCCCGTTTAGCGAAGCCATGCAACTGTTCGTGGCCCTGCGCAAGAGAAAGCAGGCGGTCGAACTGGTACGCTATCACAACGTCAGCCACCTGATGGACTGGCCCGGCATGGGCACGCCACAGCAGCGCCTGGATCGGATTCGCCGCACGATTGAGTGGTTCGAGCATTTTGTATAACCTATCTCCCAACAGGAAAGCATGGGCCAGAGCGATTGTAGGCAGCTCTGGCCCATGCTTTCTCACTGATCAAAAACTCTCCAGGTGATACTATCTGGCGGGCACGAAAAGTTGCGCTATATAGACAAGGGCCACGAGAGCCAGAGCCAGGGAGTAGAAACCCGCTGCATAGCTTGAAGAGCGTAGCGTCCTGACGCCGTAATGCGGACGAAAGCTATATAAAGCCGTTCGCCCTGCCGCGATCAGAATACCGGCCAGGAACAAGAAATCCAGGAAGCGCGCGCCAAAGTTGCCATTGAACAGCCCGAACGTCACGGCAATTGCGCCAAAAACCAGCAAGGCCCCGAAAATGCAGAGAGCCGCGATCCCCATAAACATCCCCTCGTCATACCGCAGATAGAGCAAGCGAGGGGTTACGCGCAATATAATAATCAATCCGCCAATATATGCAAGAATACTCGCAAAAGTCCAGAGGATATAAGACATAGGTAGATCATCCCCAACTAGTTAATTTCTGGGCGTCAGTGAATCACCTGTGAGCCTGAATTGTGCAACGCCCATCAAATACACATCATAACTCGGCCCCTATGGATATGTACGACCATCGACTCAACAAGTTGCCTATTATTATAATGCATTACGGGCAATAACGCTATTGTTTGATTGCTCTGCAACGCCATTGTACCACGCCAGCCAATGTATCAAGTATGGCCACCTATTTCGGCCTGATATTCGGTCCGTGCTAGCTTGAGCGATCCGTTTTAGCATGCATCCTTCGTTTCTGCGCTTCCCGATAGGCTGCCATCACTTCAGCATGCTCCAGCGACCGCAGGCACTCTTCTTGCGCGGCGACCATCGCATTGGTTAGCATTGCTATATCTTGCTCAAAGGCATGGTCAATCTGGCGTTTGGTGTGCCGTAACGCCGTGAAGGGGATCGCTAAGAGTTCCTGGGCCAGATCCAGGCTGCGTTGTTCGAGATCAGACAGTGCCACTACCTCGTGCAGCAGACCCATGCTCAGCCCTTCTTGGGCCGAGAAGCGCCGTCCTAGCAAGCAGAGATATTTGGCGCGTGCAGCACCGATGAGGCGAGCCAGGCGCATTGGTCCCAGGTCCGCTACTACTCCCTCTTTCACGGCGGGAATGCTGAAAATAGCGTCGGTGGCTGCCACCAGCAGGTCACAGGCGATGGCCACTTGTAGTCCCCCTCCTAGACAGTAGCCTTGAATGGCTGCAATCGTGATGGCGGGGAGAGTAGCGAGCGTCGTCACGGCACGCTCCCAGGCCGCAAACCACTCAACACTCAGATTTCCTTGCGCCAGTTCCTTCACATCAAGCCCACTACAAAAGGCCCGGCCTTCGCCGCTCACAATCACAACACGAATCTCCGTATTCTGAGCAAGATGGTCAACAGCCGTGCCTAAATCTCGCACCCAGGCCCAATTGGCGGCATTGAGGGCTTCTGGACGCTGCAAGCGTAAACGAGCTAACGGTCCATCCACCTGACAGGACATCGTTTCAAGCTGTAACATTGTCAAGGGCTCCTTCCCTCTGTTTTCTTTCCAGTCTATCACATCCATGTTTGCTTGAAGAGATATACCGCTATGCCCAGCAGGGCTTTTCAGTTTTCATCATGCTCGCAAGGGGAGAGAGGTGCTGGCAACGCCGCAACGCGGCGTTGCCAGCACCTCTCTCCCCTTGCCCTGCGCCTCGTTGGGGGCGCGAATCCAGGCGGCAGGAGCCATCAGAAAAATGAGCGATCAAGTGAGGCAACTGTCGCTCTTTTATAAGCCCTTACGGAGTCCCTCCTCAACCCAGGCTATATGCGCGTCTGCATGCTGAGCATTAGCGGCGAATAGATTGCTAGCAGGCATGGCTGGTATAAAGGAGAGAGAGATGGGGGCAGCCAGTTGTTCATCGGTGAACTGTGCCAGCAGATCCAGCGTTCCCTGGCGGACGGCGGAAAGATTGGCGCGCAGCGTCTCCATACTATCATTGCGGTGTTCATTCACGTAGGTTTGATTGCGCTGATTTGACCAGGCAATCCGCTCCTCCTGGCTCATTGTAGCCAGGTTCTCCGGCAGAGATCCGCCTGTGAGCGAGAGACGCAGCAGGGTTTGAATCCCCTCTTCGTTGGCTGTGAGGTGGGCGAAGTGATCTTTGGCGCTCCAGGGAGCTTCGCCGGGCACCCCGCTGGCTGTACATGGGCGCTCAAGGTCTGCGCGACTTAGCCCTGCAAAATACGCAAAAACTTTCTCCTGCGATGCGGCAAGAGTGTCCTGGATTTCTGAACGTGTTGGCATGAGTGTCCTTTCTAACATACAGATACATATGGGTATGCTTCCACCAGTTTGCTCTGCTTTCTTAAAATAAGGCGTTAAAAGCCAGTAGCGTTTGCCAGACAGAACCATAGATTGCGATTGGAACCTTATTGCTGCTTTGAGAAAGCATATGGTGGTTCTTTAGCATACCACATATGAGTCAAGAAACAACCCATGCTTTTGGACTCATCAAGGCTTCGCAAAAGTCGCTGCACGCGCTGACTGCTCGCGCCAAAGGCGCTCACAGGAGAGGAAGGTGCTGGCGGTGGGCACAGCCCACCGCCAGCACCTTCCTCTCCTGAACGGCTCCCTTCCTCTCCCCAACGGCTCCCTTCCTCTCCCCAACGGCTCGCAAGCGAGCCGTTGGGGATGAAAAGACAACTTTTGCGAAGCCCTGTTGGACTCATATATTCTCAGTGAGAAAATAGGCAGTTATGCTAATCGAGTAATTGAGCTACTTTCTCAACCGTTTCCCTGGCGAAAAGAGCGGTCGCCTCGACCAGCAGATCTGGCCTGATTGGTAACAGCTTCTCTTCTAATTGGTGCCTCTGCCAACCACCTCCGGTTATATGCAAAAGGATCAATGCATCGCGTTCAATCTGATGACTCTTTGCGGCTTTGAGGAGAGTAGCCAGTGCCACTCCAGCCGCCGGATCAATATCTATGCCCTCGGAGTCTTCAAAAAGCTTCATTGCCTGGCGTACTTCAAGGTTATCAGCAACGAGCATATCACCCTGGCTCTCTTGAAGAGCCTCAAAAACTCCCCCTTTTATTGAGTATGGAGGTCTCTGATTCGATAAAACATCAGCGGCAATCTGCTCTATTTGTCTTTTTCCCGCCTCTCTTTCCACCTCTATCAGTGCTCGCCTTCTTACTTTCCAGGCATCATACATAGGCGTAAAGGGAGCATTCTGGCTGAGCATCAGGCGAGGCAACTTCCTCCCAAACCTGCCGTCGGCAACCAGCCTCTTTGCAGCCTCATGAACCGCAATACCTCCGGTACCACTCCCGATGGCCTGGAAATAGTAGTCCGGCAATCTTCCAATTGTCTCAGCAGCGTTGAGCATCGTTGTGCCGATCCCATCCCGCCGTCCTACATTCTTCACTCCGCCCTCGTTGAAGTATCTTTCTTGCTGAGAAAGATGCTCTGCCAGCTTGATTGCATCATAATAGTCCGAGAATCCAGACACTGCTATCACTTTCACACAAGGATCGAGAGGCTGAGAAAATATCATCCGCTGGAGTCCACGCTGAGGAATCACTATCAAGCAGCGTATTTTGTTGAGTGAACAGAGATACGCAAATGCCGCAGCAGCGTTACCCGCTGAGGCCAGAACCAGTATTTTGTCAGATTGCGCCGGGAAACGGGAAAGGACAGTATAGGCTTCTAGCTCCTTAAAGGTTGCGGTTTCAAGCGTGGCTCCCTTCTCTGGCCAATAACCATTGAAGGCTATCCAGAGATTTGGGAATCCTATCAAGCTATTGAGCGATTCGCTCTTGTAAGTTATTGTTCGACCCGCGCCATTGCGCTTGTTCAACCAGGGAAGCCAGCATCGATAGCGAGTAATATCGTTAGCAGAGACATCAGGTTCAAATCGTTTGTTGGAGTATTGTGTAACAATAAGGGTATCTTCGTGCTCGTACCGACATTTTAATACGAAACCGTCATCTTCCAATTCAGCATTGCAAGCGTGGCACTTCAATTTGTAGTGATGAACCACAGCTCCTCCTTATCGGCCTGCTCCAGCCGCTTGTTAGCCCAATCTGGGAAAGGGCGCAGTTGTTCAATTAAGCACCAATAAAGGTTTTTCTGTTAGCCAGGTAGTGCGTGAAGGCGACATTATGTCAGGCAATGTGGTTGAGCAGACAGTATTTCAATGTCCTCTACCGTCCCCAGACAGTCTCGTAAAAGAGAGAGGTGTTGCTGCTTTAGCCACTCATCATTGAAAATAGTAGAAGCGTAATTTTCACCGTCATCGGCACAGAGGCATACGACATTCTCAACTTCTGGATGGGCGGAAAGGTATCTGGCGCAAGCCGAAAGAACTGCCCCGCTTGACCCTCCTACTTTCATATTTCCTGCCAGATGCAAAAATCGACAAAAAGCAAAAGCCTCTTCATCTCGTACGATGATAGAGGCATCGTACAAATCACTTGAAAGGAAGCTCGAAAGTCGAGAAGATCCGATCCCATTGAGCTTTCTGGGAGCAGGCGGAGTGCCAAACACGACGGAGCCATAGGCATCGACCCCGATGATCTGCGTAGAGGGACTGGCGCTGCGAAAAAAACGAGCGACGCCAGCCAGCGTACCTCCGGTAGAAACCGGGATAAAGATAGCGCCGACGTTGCCCATCATCTGGCGATAGATTTCTGGACCAGTGGTGGTAAAGTGAATAAGCGGATTTGCAGGGTTTCCGTATTGATTCGTCCAAATGTAGGTTGCAGCTTGCGCACACAGCTCCTGTATCCTTGCAAGTCGAGAGAGTAGATAGCCTCCCGCCTCGTCTGGCTGATCGACCACCTCAATTTGTGCGCCCAATAGCCGCATTTTCTCCAGGTTCTCCGGCGTTGCTTTAGGATCGACAACGGCTAAAAAATTATAGTTTCTCGCTTTACAGCATAAAGCCAGCGCCACACCCAGATTCCCTGAGGTCGATTCGATAATTATCGACCTGTCCGTTATCAGGTTATCCCTCTCTATCTGGCGTATCAACGAAAGCCCGGTTCTATCTTTCATAGAACCGGTCGGATTGGCGCCTTCTAGTTTGAGAGAAACGATATGAGCCCTGCCATGTATAATCAGCCGAATCGGTAACATCGCAGTGTTACCGATTTGATCGACGAGGCAATTTAATGTAGTGGATGGTAACGCTGCAATCTCTTTGATATCCATGGACATCCTTTTCCTTTTGTTGGTATCAAAGCCATACTATTTGTATCAATAAAAGACATGCCGGGATGATAGCTCCAAAAAGCTCAGCCAGGAATCATGAGCAACCCATCCACTGTGCGCGGGTATTCCATCATATGCGTATCTGTCTCCACCGACCGACATAAGCTCCCACTAACAAAAGCACAATCACAGCCAATAGCAGGAAAGGCATTTGCACTGCCAGCGCGTTTTTTGAAATACCCATGTAATCCAGCGCAGGGAGATGGTTTAAAGCCCCGATATACCATAAAAGCAAGTACAACAGTTCAAAAAACTTACTCGTACCAGTCCAGATGCCGAGGATCAGTGCCAGAGCAGGGATGAAAAGGGCGCCCAGGATCAGCGCCAGCAAGCTTGCAGGATCACCACTGATCAGAAAATGGACGGCCATTCCACTCGCGGTTACCAACGCGATACAAACGCCAGCCGCCCATTGGAGCGGGAATTGACGCAAAAGGGGGTGAGATGTAGAGAAAACAAGCTGATTTGTACGATAGCGCGACTCACGGATTCCCATCTCCGACCAGATCAGCAAAGGCCAGAGCCAGACGAACGGATAAAACGTTTGCCGCGCGGTATCTAACGGAGCAAGCAGTGTGGCAATAATAAGTCCTAGCGCGACGAGATACCACCACCAGGGAACCTTACTGAGCATCAGACGAAGCTCGCTCAAGAAAAGTTGGCCCAGGCGGAACGAGCCTGGAGATGCTCCCAATGGTGTCAGGCGTACAGAAGCAGGAGCAATCTCCGGCAATGGTTGTTCGGTCCGCTCGCTCTCGCCAGCAGGAGCAGCGGCAAGAGGGCGCAGTCTACCGCGGGCGGGATCAAAACGCGTAAAGAAGAGAGCCGCCAGTAAGGCAACGACCAGGGCAATTCCTATCCAGAAGAGGCGCTCCAGAATGATCTCTACAGGCCATTGCATCCCGCTCCAGACGAAGGTATGCAATGGGCCACCCTTCACGTCAGCGCCAAGCGACACTCCTCCTCCATACTGTGGAAACATCGCTTTCACCGCCGCTTGCATCTGTGCCAGAGGGAACAACAGTCCGGTAACGTCATCTATAGCGGGAGTAATATGCGTCGTCGCGGTTGCGATAGTGACAGTGATCACGACCGTCGCAGCCCAGAGCACAGCATAAACAATATTGCCGAGTCCACGGCGTAGCCACCCGATTGTTTCAAAGAGGATCGCCACCGCGCTCACAACCGCTACTGTGGGCAATGTGAGCAATAGTGAAGGACCCACAAGGGCCCATAGATCAATGTGCAGATCTTCTCCACGCACCAGTTGTGTAGCCGCGGCAGAAATGACAATGCATGCGACCATCAATGCTAATACCGCGAAATTACTCAACATTTTGCCCAATGTATAAAGAGGTCTGGGCACAGGAGTCGTTGCGATGATCTGACCTGTTCCCGTGCGGAGATCTCGCTCAACAGTATTTTTTACGAGAAAGAAACCGACGAGCGAGAGCCAGAGCGAGGCCAGGATCGCCACTGCGCCACCTACCCACGCAGAATTGTAGATGCCACGATATCCCTCAAAGCTCAGCACGGCATAATTCGCACTGGGCGCTGGTAGAAAGTAGTATCCGAGCAGAACCATCGATCCTAATGTGATCAAGAAGCTTGACCGCCGGATGCGCTCCAGGAAGTCAGCCAGCATGAGTTGGTATAATATGCGTGCGAGTATCATCTCTCCACCTTTTATTTCACTTTAACGAATATCTTTTGTGAGCGCGCCCGCGGTAGGCAAAGCGCCCTTCATGTGTGTCTCTCTATAATAGAGGTATGCATCCTCCAGATTAGGCGCCACTAACTTAGCTGTCTCGCCTGGCGTTTGAGCGGAAACCACGCGGACATGGACGCCGTCGTTGCGCCGCAGTGCATTGCTTATCACGTATTGTTCTCTGACATTTGTCAGTTCGGCGCTGGGAACCACCCATTCCCAGACGTGGCCTTCGACCGCCGCCAGCAACTGCTCCGGGCTGCTATGGATAACGAGGGTGCCAGAGCTGACAAGGGCAATCTCGGTCGCCATTGCTTCGACGTCGGAGACGATATGCGTCGAAAAGATCACGATGCGCTCACCTGAGAGATCGGAGAGCAGATTGCGGAAACGTACACGCTCTTCGGGATCAAGGCCGACGGTCGGTTCATCAACGATGAGCAATTGGGGATCATTCAATAATGCCTGGGCAATGCCAACACGCTGCTTCATTCCACCTGAATACCCTCCTAGAGGACGTTTACGAACCTCGGCAAGGTTGACGATCTGGAGCAACTCGTCGATGCGCTGTCTGGCTGCTTTGGCACTAAGCCCCTTGAGCGCTGCCATATAATTCAGGAATTCCTGAGCGGTCAGGTGCGGATAGACCCCAAAATCCTGGGGAAGATATCCTAGAACCGCTCGTAACTCATTGGGATGCTGGGCGATATCTTGACCATTCCAGGTGACTTTGCCCTCGCTGGCTCTGGTGATGGTCGCGAGAATGCGCATAAGCGTCGATTTGCCCGCACCATTAGGTCCCAGCAGACCTAAAACGCCCGGGCCTAATTCGAGGTTGAAATCCCGTAACCCCCATACACGACCTCCATATACTTTGCCGACATGCTCAATACATAGTTTCATTCACTTCGCTCCGTTTCTGTCTTTGTATCTTCGTAACGCAATTGTAGTGCGTACAGCTTTTACGCCAGGGCAGCTCCTGGTTTATGTAATCTTCGCCATTGCTTCCAACGACGCTGCCCCTTTTGCAATGTTGCTTTGTTTACAGCACTGATGAATACTTTAGCGTCAAAGCAAACATCATACGCATCATACATAGTAACGAATATCTAACCCATCTTATGCGATGTCTATATTTACGTTGAATGAGCCTAACTGCGTTAAAAGGCGCATTCTTTAAGAGGTATGCGCCTTTCGGCTACGCTTTTCTCTGAATTGAAGGATGTATCCTCTGCTAGCTACATCCTTGCCCAACCTTCAGAAGGAATCGATGCGAATATGGCATCCCTCCAATTTATGTCTGGAGGGACGTTACCTGTGAGTCGGTTGCTTCTGGTGACGCTTGTGATGCCGGGGCGTCAGCATCCGGCGCAGCCGGCTTGTCCTCTAAATGACGAAGTTGTGGATAAAATACTCCCCAGACAGTGAGACAGATCAGCAAAAAGCCTGTCACGATAAACAGCAGGCCAATGCCGCGCCCCGCTCCAACACCGATGATTTGCCCAACCGTAGCAGCGAGCAGGCCATTTTTGGTAAGCGCAGGCACAAAAACGCGATCTGCCAGCGGCCCTGCAATCAGTGATGCGAGGGGAATCATCGCTCCGGCTGCCATATCCAGCGTGGAAAATACACGCCCTTGCCAGTCGGAGCCTGTTTGACTTTGTAAAAGGGCATTCACGGCACTGTTGATCATTGGCAAGCCAAAGAAAAAGAGGAATGCCGCAATCGTAATCAGAGGCAGCCAGGGCCGCAATCCTGCCAGCATCAAGCTCAGGCCGCCCAAGATCAGGAATAGAAAGATGGTGTTTACGCGCCGCCGCAAACCTCCCCACGCGCTCATTACAATCGCCCCAACGAGCATGCCGCTGCCTCCAATCGACATGACTGTCCCCAGGAGAGCCGGAGAGGCAAACGACAGAATCATTGGCGCTACGAGCACGCTGACAATCCCTACCAGAAAATTGACAGCGGTAAAGAGGCCGATTAACGCCAGGAGTCCCCGGCGCTCCAGCAAGTATTGCCAGACCGCGACGCTATCATGCAAGAGTGTCTTCTTCACCGCTTGCTTTGTGGGCATGGCAACGGTCTGCGGCAAGCGCACAAGAAGCAAGGTTATGATTGAGAACAGAAACGACAGCAGGTCGATCAAGAGAATGCCCTGCAACTGAATGACGATGAGTAAGGTACCCGACAGCACCGGCGCGATGAGCTGGGAGGCTGCGAACGTGAACTGGATCATGCCGTTCGCACGGCTCAACAGCTCATCTGGAACCATCCGCGCAACCAGTGCAAAGTAGGCAGGGCGCTGAAAGGCGGTACTGACCGACTTTATAATGGTAGCAAGACAGACAAACCAGACATTGAGGACGCCGGTCACCGCCAGTAGAATAATGAGCAGCGTACCAAGAACAGAGAAGATGTCGCTAAACACCATCGTCCAGCGGCGATCCCAACGGTCCACCAGTGCGCCCGCAAGCGGAGCAACGATTACACCTGGAAGCGTTATGCATATTGTGACAAGGGCATATTGTGTCACAGAGGTCGTATGCAAATAGACCCATACGGCTAATGCAAATTCAGTAAAGCCCGTACCGACCAGCGATACAAGTTGCCCGCTCCATACAAGTGTGAAGGGACGCATCTCGCTAGACAGCAAACCTTGTTTTTGTTTTTTCATCCTATACTCGCTCTTCCTGATTGTGCCTGCACTCTGTCCAGACAATTTCTAAGGCGTTCTGCCAGGGTCTGTACATGTGGGTCGACCATCATTGAGATATGATCGCCTGGTACAATATGCACTTCCACTGGTTTTGCCGAAAACGGTCCCCAACCAAGTAAAGGATCGTCAAAGATAGCTGCATATTCATCCTGGTACTCATAAGGGTGAACAGTAGCTGCTCGGAAAAGTGTGACTTCCCCTGTATATGGCCGGGGCTGATAGTAATGCATACATTTGCTATGCGCTCTCTGCACAGTAAGATAGTTGCGTAAGAGAGAGATATCTCCCTGAGTTGTCAAAAGGTGGTTATGAAGAAGGCCCTGTGCCAGTTGTAACTGTTGCTCTGGCTCTAACTGGTGCAGTTCCTCATATGTGATCTCCAGGTCGATGCCAAAGAAACGGGCAGCAACTTGCATAAATTCGATTAATTCGGTGGTATCGTCACGCTGAAGCACAGATTCAACTTTGATAACCGGCGGGGTCGTGTCTATGACTCCAAGAAATGCTACTTCCTGCCCCTGTGCGTGAAGCTGGTGCGCCATTTCAAACGCTATCATGCCCCCTAGCGAGTGCCCACCCAGGTAATACGGCCCCTCGGGTTGAATCAGGCGCAGAGCTTCAATGTAACAGGTGGCCATGTCTTCAATCCGGGTAAGTGGCTCCTGCTCGCCGTCAATGCCTCTGGCCTGAATACCATAGAACGGTCGCTCTGAACCGAGGTGCCGCGCCAGATGGAGAAAACTGAAAATACTTCCGGTGCCGGGATGAACACAGAAGAATGGAGGCTTTGTGCCATGAGGCTGGATCGGTACAATCGGTGTCCAGCTTGCACGATCAGTTCGTTGGCGCAAGAGATGTGCCAGCTTCTCCACTGTTCCTGCCTGAAAGATGACCGCCGGTGAAAGTTGTTGATTAAAATGCTGACGTATTTGCGCCATCATCGCGACAATCATGAGCGAATGCCCACCCAGGCTGAAGAAATCTTCTGTTATACTGATCGGGCGTGTGTTTAAAACCTCTTCCCAGATCTGCACGAGGCGTAATTCAACACTGTCGCGAGCCAGCATGATTGCATCAGAGGATGCATTCTGCTCGGCAGTAAGCTCCAGAAGTGCTTTACGATCAATTTTGCCATTGGCATTAAGCGGGAACGCCGTCAGCAGGGTAATGCTGGCAGGCACCATGTAGTCGGGCAGCCGTTCCCGCAGATGGGTTCGCACCTGCTCCACGCTGACCTCGTCCTGCTCTGCCACCACATAGGCCAGCAGCCGTTTCTCTCCCGCCGTCAGTTCCTGGACCACTACCAGGGCATCCTGCACCTCCGGCACCTCCTTGAGCACCTCCTCGATCTCGCCTAATTCGATACGGAAGCCTCGCAGCTTGACCTGGTTGTCTCGTCGCCCAAGAAATTCGATGGTGCCATCGCTCCGGTAGCGCGTGAGATCCCCCGTGCGATAGAGCCGCTCTCCTGGCTGCTGACTGAACGGATGCGGCACAAACCGCTCCGCCGTTAGCTCGGGCCGTCCCTGATAGCCTCGCGCCACTCCTTCCCCCCCGATATACAGTTCGCCCACCAGCCCCACCGGTGTCGGCTCCATCCGCTCATCGAGGATATAGAGCTGCGTATTGGCGATAGGCCGTCCGATGGGTACCGTACTCGTGGTCGCCAGCGTCTCGGGTCCGGGCAGGCGATAGCAACAGCTAAAAGTCGTGGCCTCGGTAGGGCCATAGCCATTGATCAGCCAGTGCGTCCCCGGCTCCCAGCTTTGTAGTAAGCTGCGCACATGCGTGGGGGAGAGCACATCGCCGCCAGCTAGCACCTGCCTCACGCTGGCTAAGCTCTCCCGTTCGGCATCGACCATCTGATGAAAGAGGCCGGCGGTCAGCCACAACGAGGTGATGGCCGCCTCTTGCAGCAATCGCCCCAGTTCTGCCAGCGAGGGCAACGCTGCCGGCACGATCACCAGGCGGCTGCCGTGCAGCAACGCTCCCCACAATTCGAGGGTGGAAGCATCGAAAGCCGGTGAGGCAAACAGCAGCCACGTCTCCTCCTGCCCAAAGCTGGCGTAGTCCGTGTTG
>DASRHT010000017.1:0-40540 GCA_035650355.1 Ktedonobacteraceae bacterium | reverse complement strand
ACAAACTGCACGTTTCTGGACACATTCTGGTCACATGCTGAGAATAGAGCGGCGATTTTCCCCGATTTTTGCGGATTTATTGCCCATTTATGGGTGATTTTGCTGCAAAGAACAAAAATCACTGGCATGCTATCAGAAAATGATGGTGAGGTGGAAGTTCTTTTGCTTTCCTTTTCGGTTTGCTCTCGGTTTTCCCTGGGGGGGGTTCGTGGCAGTGGCTAGCGGTGTCGTGGCAGTAACAGAGCAGTTTCGTGTCAGTTTCGCGCTTTTCACGCTCAGAATAGAGGGACACTACATGTACACTAGAGGGTACCTTGTGGGTACCTTCTCATTATTTGATTTTTTCCTCTCGATTTGCTTTTGAATATGCTTTCATTTTCCTTTGCATTTTTGCGCTGAACATGGCTCGTATTTTTGCTCTGTTTTTCTTGTCTGTTGTACAACAAAAGGCCCAACGTGATGTTACCACGTAGGCCCGCTTGAGTCGTCCCGTTTCATTCGCTAGGAGCTCCCTGTGAGCATACCCGTACATGGTGCTTAGCGTCACGTCTCAGAAAGGGTTATAGCTATGCTTTCTTCGGTACGCCACACTGACGAACTTTCGGCTGTTGTTCCTGTAGGTTCTCCTGTGCGGTTTACTGCCGCCGATTTTAAAGATCTTCCCTATACCCCTTCGTTTTTGTTGCCTGCCTTGCTGGATGAAACCATTCTCACTGAGCAAATCTATCACGAGGCTTGTGCTGAAGGGTTCCGTTACTACTTTGAGGAGATGTACCACGACGACGGAACACACGAGCAGTTTGTTGAGCACACATATACCCGTTCAGAAGTGATTCGCTGTGTGGTTTCTGAGGCAAAAATAGACCCACGTACGCCCGTTCCTCTGGCGGTGCGTGTTGGCATTGTTCATGGCTGGCTTTCAGCACTAGCATTAACGAACCTTCACCTTGCACAGGTAGGAATGCAATTGTTGATGTACCTCATCACGTTAGAACAGGGGAGACGTGAAATCGGAAACGAAAAGCTTCCTCTTTCTATGACGCTTCCCCATCCCTGGGGCGGCCAGGTGCCTGTATGGAACCCCAAAGCCTGTTAAGCGTCAAAACGACTTGACGTGGGAACAGTGCATCCCGCATCAGCACACACCCCAATCGTTAGCCCCCAAAAACGTACCGCTTTCCCGTTACGCTACGGCTTACGATGGGTGGTTAGAAACATCTCCCTTTAGCTTTGTCCCCCAACACGTTGTTTTTGCTTTTTGTTTTTCTCTCCAGGTGAACGGGTGTACGTGATTGAAGCAAAAGGTATCTACGCGTGTCAAGCGGATTAGCGCGTAGCGATAACTTGGCTTGACACGCGTAGATACCTTTTGCATGCTACACGTCGCCCGTTCACCTGGAGAGAAAAAGCAGCAATGAAACGAAACACGGTGAAACGAAACTCCCAAGCAAGCTTTACCTCTTTTCTCATTTCAACAATCGCCATGATGGTATGAGCCGAAAATGAAACGGTTGTTACCATCATGGCAGTGGGCGCGGTCTAGTAACACGCGCCCCTACAAATACATAAAAACCCTTTGGAATGGCTTCTCAACAGGTGTTACGCCTGAAAAGCTTCGAGAGGCAAAATTGTAACGTTTGTTTCATCACGGAGGAACGTATGAGCCAATCAAAACAGGTGGGTATGCTTCCAGCCGGACAGGTACCCAACACGCTGCAAGTAGCTACTCATGGGGTTGTTCTCCCGTTGCTGCTGACGATACCAATGGTAGCCGCTAAATTAGGCGTAAGTCGTCCTACCGTCTATGACCTGATCTATCGTCATGGGTTGCCCTCGCTCAAGCTAGGACGCTCTAGGCGCGTCGCTGCGGCCTCTCTGGAGCGGTGGTTACAGGAACGAGAACAATCAGCATAGGAGAACCATCGTATGGCAAAAAAGAAACGTCGTGGGCATGGCGAGGGAACGGTTTTCCTTCGCAAAGACGGACGCTGGCAAGCCAGTTTTATTGATAGCAACGGCAAGCGGCGCTATTTCTACGGCCTCAAGCAGAGTGAAGCAATAGAGAAAATGCGTCGAGCACAAGAGGAAAATAGAAAAGGTACACTAGCAAAAAGTACGCAACGGAAGCTAGGGGAATACCTTGATCAGTGGTTGGAAACGATAAAAAAACAAAAGATACGCGCAAGTACCTATGTGCAGTATCGCATGGCATTAGATAGGCATATCTTACCATCGTTGGGTAACATCCAGCTACAGAAATTGACGCCGGAAGATATCCAAAATCTCTACGCCGATAAACAGAAAAGCGGCTTACGTCCAGCTTCCATCTTGATTATGCATACCGTTCTTCGTGGCTCACTAGCTAATGCTCTCAAATGGAACTTGGTATCGCGCAACGTTGCCGTACTGGTTAGCATTCCTCGTCAGGAGTCCAGCCCTGCATATGGTCTATCTGTTGAAGAAGCGCAACAGCTTGTTACCACCATACGGGGCCATCGTTTCGAAGCCATTTTCATTCTTGCTCTAACGACTGGCATGAGACGGGGGGAATTATTTGGGCTTCGATGGAATGATATTAATATGGAGCGAGGTATCCTGTATGTGCGGCGTACGGCTAACTGGTATGGGAAAATGGGGTTAGTAGAAAATGACCCGAAAACAAAAACTAGCCACCGTCAAATTATGCTCTCTGAACCTGCGCTAGAAGTGCTTAAAAACCACCGGATGAAACAAGAGCAAGAAAGATTGGCGCAAGGTGATAGATGGCAAAACCGTAACTTGGTATTTTGCAGTAAATATGGTAACTTCCTGGTTCCTGATACTCTGAGGAGAAACTTGAACAAGGTTTTACAAGATGCTGGTTTACCACATATACGGTTTCACGATCTTAGACACAGTGCAGCAACGGTTATGCTAACAATGGGGGTTCATCCGAAAATCGTACAGGAGATGCTTGGTCATAGCACTATTGCCATGACTATAGATACATACTCCCATCTGATACCCTCGATGCAAAAGGAAGCTATCGACAAGATCAATAAGATTTTTGGGGATAGCGAGGGAAAATAAAATCTGATGTAAACCCTGATGTAAAAAGCGTATTGGGGTTTACATCAGCTTCTCTAAAGCCTGAAATAAAGCCACTCTAAAACATTTTACTAGCACAAGTATTGTAGTCATGTCTATTGTAGCATTACCTGAGCATAGTTTGGGGCCATAAAAAGTGATTTTCACACAAAATACATACAAAGACTGACAATCATATGTCATCCATTTTCTTTTAAACTATTGACGGGAGAGGTTTGTGGGTGGGGGGATAGTGCATCAAGAAAGGAACAATTTGTGATGCGATCAAGCAAGGGCAGCCGTCTGTTGTCTCAGTCCCTCCATGAATGGAAAGCAAATTTACGTATTTACCTGTTTATTATTAAGCTACTGCGTCCTCACTGGTTGCAGTCTGTTGGCACTGTTGTCTGCGTCGTGCTCTCTACCGGTTTTTCTCTGACGGTTCCCTGGTTGCTTGCATGGGTAGTTGATGTCGGGGTGCAGCATGGGCGGCTGAGTGACCTGCTGCTGGCCGCAGGGGCTATTCTTGGTACCAGCGCGCTCCGTGGTTTTTTTGCTTACGGGCAGGGGTATCTCTCGCAAGCCGTTTCATGCCTGGTCGCCTATGATCTGCGCGACCTTCTCTATGACCATCTCCAGCGGCTGAGCTTTGCCTTCCATGACGAGTCAGAAACGGGACAATTGATGTCGCGCATGACGGCTGATATTGAGGCCGTACGTAACTTTATCCCCCAGGGATTATTGCGCGCAATCACTGCCTTTGCAAGCTTTGGGGCGGTGACAGTCGTCCTTTTCAGCCTCGATTGGCGCCTGGCGCTGGTGATGCTGATCTGCGTTCCGGTGCTGCTGGTGCTCTCAACTCAAGTGGCAGGCCGCTTGCGCCCGCTGTGGCTCAGGGTCCAGAACGAGACAGGTTCACTTGGCACGGTGATGCAGGAGAGCTTGAGCGGCGTGCGGGTTGTTAAATCATTCGCTCGCGAAGACTTCGAGATTGCCAAATTTGATGCGACTAATCGCACCTTACGCGAGCTGAACCTGAGCGCAATGCGTCTCTCCGCCTGGAATCAACCCTTAATGGTGCTGATGCTCAATCTGGTAACGGTACTGATTGTCTGGATTGGTGGCGTTGCGGTGATTGGACATCAGTTGAGCCTGGGGACTCTGGTGGCGGTAACGCAGTATGTGCTAGTGCTGGGGTCGCCAGTGCGCGTCTTCGGCTTTATGGTGACATGGTTTATGCGCGGCCTCTCCGGCGGCACGCGTATCTTCGAACTGCTTAACACCGAGCCTTTGATTCAGGATGCCCCTGATGCGCATGTGTTAGAGCAGGTAGAGGGTTATATACATTTCGAGCAGGTCTCATTTGCTTATGGTAATGGCACGCAGGTGCTCCATGATATTACCATTGATGCTCAGCCAGGTCGAATTATTGCTCTGCTCGGTGCGACCGGCAGCGGAAAAAGCACAGTCCTGCACTTGCTGCCGCGCTTCTATGACGTGACGGATGGGTGCATTACTATTGATGGGAAGGATGTGCGCACGGTAACGCAGGCTTCTCTGAGGCGCAATGTAGGCCTGGTGCTCCAGGACGTGTTTTTGTTTAATGCAACGCTGCGCGAGAATATTGCCTATGGCGTTGTAGGCGCGACCGATGAGCAGGTGATTGAGGCCGCGAAGATCGCACGCTTGCATGATTTTATTATGACACTGCCCGATGGTTATGATACCTGGGTCGGCGAGCGTGGCGTTACCCTCTCGGGCGGCCAGAAGCAGCGTGTAGCTATTGCTCGCACTTTACTGCTCAATCCACGCATCCTGGTGCTTGACGATTCAACTTCGAGCGTAGATATGGAGACGGAGTATCTGATCCAGCAGGCGCTGGATGCGGTCATGCATGGTCGAACTACCTTCGTCGTAGCGTCGCGATTGCGTACCATTAAAAATGCTGACCAGATCTTAGTGCTGGACAAAGGACGGATCGTGGAGCGCGGCACCCATACTGAACTGCTCGCCCTCAACGGTCACTACTCCCAGCTCTATGATTTGCAGTTACGCGAACAGGAAGAGTTTGAGGCCCGCCTTACTGAAGGTCTGAGCGAAGCTAGCTGCGGAGGCAGCGTTGACCTTCAGGATTTGGAGGCCCGCCTGCTGGCTACCCATGCTGAAATCCCAATTGACGAACCTGACCAGCCTCGGGAGGTGGTACGATGAAAGCAAGTTCTTATGCTGACTATCGCCGACAACACTACTGGCGGGAAAATAGCCTGGCATTCTCGGACGAGGACGAATCGCTGCATTTTAATTGGAAGCTCATCAAGAACTTTAGTCCTTACCTGTTGCGCTATAAGGGTGCAACCATGCTAAGCATACTCTTGATGCTCGCCTATATTCTTTTGAATCTCTCCAATCCCTATCTGATAGGTCTGGCTATTGACCGTTTTATTACTAACCACGACCTGAACGGATTGGCTGTGATGAGTGTGATTTTGCTGGTGTTGAATATTGCCATGTGGCAGGCGCAATACTGGCAGGTCTGGACCATGTCTTGGGCGGGCCAGCAGATCCTCTACCACTTCAGCTCTGATATGTTTTCGCATCTCCAGCGGCTCTCACTGAGCTTTTACGACCATACGCAGATCGGGCGCGTGATGTCGCGTTTACAGAGCGATGTGGATGTGTTGGAGTCCATGCTCAGCTCGGGTCTGCTCTCTATGCTCAGTTCGCTGGTCTCGCTGGTAGGCATCATCGGCGCGATGCTGATTATGAATGTCCGCCTGGCTCTCCTCGCCTTCACTGTCTTGCCCATTATGATTGCCATAGCCGCCTTCTGGCAACGTCATGCGCAGCGCTCTTTCCGCCGCACGCGCGCCGCTATCTCTCTGGTCAACTCCACGTTGCAGGAGAATATCTCGGGCATGCGGGTCATTCAGAGTTTGGTACGTGAGGATCGCAACCGGGCAGAGTTCGACGATCTCAATCGACATAATCGCGATACTAATTTAGAGGCCAGCAGGGTAGCTGCCCTGGTCCTGCCGCTGGTGGAAGTGGTGGCGGCACTGGCTATCGCGCTGACGGTTGTCTACGGCGGAACGCTGGTGGCACAGGGGGCGCTCCAGATCGGCGTCCTGGTGGCATTTACTCTGTATATCAACCGCTTTTTTGATCCGATCCGCGAACTGAGCCAACAATATACGCAGCTTCAGCGTTCAGGCGTGGCTGCCGAGCGCATTTTTCAGATTCTCAGCATGGGGATTCAGATTGTGGATCGTCCCGATGCGGAAGAACTGCCACCGATTCGTGGCGAGGTAGAGTTTCGCGATGTCATCTTTGGCTATCATCAAGAGAGTCAGGTATTGCGGGGCTTGAGTTTGCATATCAAGGCAGGGCAGACCGTGGCAATTGTGGGTCCAACCGGCGCAGGCAAAAGTACTATTGCTGGCTTGCTGACGCGTTTCTATGATATACAAGGAGGAGCGATACTGATAGATGGGCATGATGTGCGTGATGTAACTCAGCATTCGTTGCGTCGCCAGATCGGGGTGGTGCCTCAGGACCCCTTCTTGTTCACGGGAACGGTCAAGGAAAATATCCGTTATGGCCGTATTGAGGCCACGGACGAAGAAGTGGAGGAGGCCGCGCGTGCGGTTGGCGCGCATGAGTTGATAATGCGCTTGCCTGATGGCTATGATACCGTCATTCATGAGCGTGGCCGTAATTTGAGCGTGGGACAGCGCCAGCTTGTCTCCTTTGCGCGGGCGTTGCTCGCAGATCCGCGTATTCTCATTTTGGATGAGGCGACTGCCAATATCGACACGTTTACAGAGTTGTTGGTCCAGCAGGGCTTGCGCAAGTTATTGCATCAGCGTACGGCTCTGGTTATCGCGCACCGCCTCTCGACCATCAAGGGGGCCGATAACATTATAGTGTTGCAATCGGGCAATATTGTAGAGCAGGGAACTCATGCCGAACTGCTGCAACGCGAGGGAGCGTATGCCTCACTCTATGCGATGGGCTTTCGTCATACAGTGGCCTCGGCAAAATAGCAGCCGGCTATCAGCCAGAAGAGGCGCGTCATCTTCTGGCTGATAGCGGTAACGCTGTCTATGTTTAGATATTTTCTTGCGTATTACCAAAGGAGTAGGAGTAGCTCTCTAGCTTTACCAGAGAAAAGGAGTACATAGTATTTGACCCTGCTTAAAGCAGGCCGGAGCATGGCTAAAGGGGGATAGAGCCAGCTTTTCCACCGCGTATTTCCCGCGACTTCTTCGCGCAACTTCCGCGTTCAACAGCCTGATTTCCGCGTACTCTACTGGAACCTTTATGTAAGATGTCTCTGTGTTCTGCATTAGGAAGACTACGAAAAGGCTCTGAGAGAACTATCTCCAGGGCATAGGCGTGTTCCTCCTTGCAAGTCCAGATACTCTGAAAGAACGCAGATAGGTCTACGTATAACAAGGAGAAGTGATAAATGCAATCTGGCAAGAAATTTACGGCTGTAATGTGGCCAACATTTCTTTGTCTGATGACGATGCTCCTGGCATCTTGTGGCGCCGGGGGAGGTCAAACATCAGGTCAAAAGGCGCCCGATAGCCAGCAAATCTATCGTTGGGCCTTCAGGCTTCCAGATATTAATACTTTCGATCCAGGTATCGCGACCGATGCAACCTCCATCAATGCTATTAATCTGGTTTTCACGGGTCTCGTACAACTGGATAACAATCTGGAACTCCAGCCACAGTTGGCGCAGAACTATGATGTATCAAAGGATGGGATGACCTATACCTTCCATTTGCGCCAGGGACTCAAGTTCAGCGATGGCACCAAACTGGATGCCAACGATGTTGCTTATAGTATTGACCGTGCTTTATCGCCGGATATCAATGATCAGTCAGGGGTTGCCCTGACCTACCTGGGCCTGATCAAGGGCGCACCTGATCGCGTGAACGGCAAAGCGAAGAGCGTTATCGGCACAGGCGTCATTGTGCAGGACCCAAATACCCTGGTGATCAAGGTAAGTAAAGCCACCGCCTACTTCCTGGAGGCCCTGGCTTACCCAACATCCTATGTGGTCGAGCGCAACGTTATTGATAAATGGGGCCAGAAGTGGACCGATCACCTGGGTGACAACGGCGGTCAGGGTGGCGATGGTCCCTTTATGGTAAAGGTATATGATCACAATACTGGCATTAAGCTCGTTCCCAATCCTAACTACTACGGACCTAAGCCGCAATTGAAAGAGCTTGATTATCTGCCTATGAAAGATGCAGAGACAAGCTACAATGCTTACCTTGCCGACCAGGTTGACTACACTGACGTGCCGGTGGGCGAGTTTGATAACGCCAAAACCAGCCAGGATTTCAGCCAGGACAACACTCTCACGATGTTCTATATTGGCATGAACTATTTGGTGAAGCCGCTGGATAATATTAAGATTCGTCAGGCCCTGGCGCTGGCATTGGACCGCGAAACTATTGTCCAGGCTGCGTTTTCGGGCGCGTATACGGCAAGCTGCCATATCATCCCTCAGGGAATGTATGGCTATAACCCGCAACTCACCTGTCCAGATGGCACCACCCCTAAAGGGGATGTGAATAAGGCCAAAGAGTTGTTTGCTCAAGGCTTGCAAGAATCCGGTTTGACTCCGGCGACCTTCCCAACAATCACGTTGACCTATCCAACCAAGAATACAGGAGAGGCCAACGAAACAACGACTATTCTTCAGATGTGGAAGCAGACACTGGGCATTACCGTGGCGTCCACCGCGATTAGCCAGAATACGATGTATACTCTGGAGACGCAGACGACCGGCCATGTCGGGCCATTACAGATGTGGCTTGGCGGCTGGATCGCGGACTATCCAGACCCGCAGGACTGGATCAGCCTTCAGTTTGGTGCCGGCGAGCCGTACAACGAGTTCAATTACGGCAACAATCCTGGCGCGACTGCCGCTCAACAGCGTGACTTGCAGCGGCAGATGAACGCTGCCGATGTAGAGACTGACAAAGCGAAACGGGCTCAGATGTATGACAGCATTGAACAGCAACTGGTCAATGACGTTGCCTGGTTGTCGATCTATCAGCGTCCTGATATGCGTCTGGTGAAGCCGTATGTTGTTGGTTTGAAGTTTAACGCATTCTCGCAGTATCCACCCGACACCTGGGCGAATGTGTACATAACTCAGCACTAGGGGAATGATGAGGATATGAGTCATCCCAAATTTTTAAGATGCCCGGAAAACATCTCTTGCGGGGTTCAAAGGGGCGGCCAGCCCCTTTGGGGGGTATAGGTCTCCCCATTCTTTCCCTTTTTTCTCGCCGCAGGCGGCGAGAAGAGAAGAAAGGAGTTTTTCGGGGACAATTCGCTAGATCGCGACGTACCCCGAACCCCAGCAGAGGGCGGCCCTCTGCACTCCCGCTTGGAGAACGGGCGAATACAGCTTTTCGGGTTCTAGAAAAATCCGGGATGACTCATACCTCAGAGAATAAAACTTATAGGGATAGTGCCCCTTTGTGGCGCTATCCCTCCTGCCTGCAAGTGGGGCATGGTGGCCGATGGCTATTCTTGTAGGGACCAGATTGATCGCGTCCAGGGCGCTGGCTAGCGAAATTGTAAGATTGGGCTTGCCTCTGCCTTGATAGCTCTGCGGCTACCATGAGAAGGAGTTCGGAATGGTTCAGTTTTTGGTGAAGAGGTTGATAGGTCTCGTCTTTGTGATATTGTGCGTCACTTTTATCACTTTTATTCTGGGAATTGCCGCGCCTGATGATCCGGTGACCCAGTTATTAGGCCAGCATTATACACGAGAAGCCTATCTCCAGATCCGCCACGCCTATGGCTTAGATCTTCCTGCATATCAGCAGTATTTCAACTTTTTGACCGGTCTGTTCAGATTAAACTTTGGCTATTCATTTCAGTATAAAAATCGCCTGGTATGGGATATTCTTAGCGGCGGCCTCCCCGTCTCGCTGGAGCTCGGGTTCTGGGCGCTACTCTTGCAGCTTGGGGTGGGAATACCGCTGGGCATCGTTTCTGCCATTAGGGCCAATTCGTGGATTGATACGACGAATATGGGAGTTATGCTCACGCTTTATGCCATCCCGGCCTTTATTCTAGCGGTGTTCGTCCAGCTTTTCCTGGTGTGGCTGGACCAGAACTATGGTTTTCACTGGCCGGTGGCAAACTGGGGGACGCCCTGGCAGTATAGCTGGACGGATCTCCAGTTTAAGATTGCGCCCATCCTGGTGTACGCGGCGTCTGGAACTGCCTATTTTGCGCGCCTGGGGCGAACCAGTATGATGGAGGTGCTCCGGCAGGATTATGTGCGCACTGCACGCGCGAAAGGGCTGCAAGAACGTATCGTCGTCTATCGTCACGCGCTCAGAAATGCTATGATCCCGCTTGTGACGGTGCTGGGTGTGTCAATAGGGTTTCTCGTGACAGGCGCGTTTTTCATCGAGCGTATTTTTAATATTCCTGGCATCGCGGAAATTACATTAGGCTCGATTGATTATCGCGATTACCCTGTAATTCAGGCAACAACGGTACTGCTGGCAGTGGGTGTGGTACTGGGTAACCTCTTGTCGGATATCCTCTACACTGTTGTTGATCCTCGCATTAAGACTGAATAGAAGGCGGATATAGAGAGATGGATATGGAACCACGGAACCACAATTGGCAGCGAATACCACCTCCCGGGGTGATGTCGCCTGATAGCACGATGCGACCTCCTCCCCAGGATCTCGCCAGAAATACGATGTTGCCCCCGCAACAGCCTTTTCCACAGACGCTACAGCAGTTTGTGGAAAGGGAAGAGGAAAAAGAATTACTTACTCCTTTCCAGGAGTCGGCGCGGCGCTTACGGCGAGATAAACGTGCTATGGCGAGCCTGGCCGTGATCCTGCTGTTTATCCTCATCGCCCTGATCGGTCCGGTCATTTATCAGCATATTGGTGGCCCGATGCAAAGTCCTCTCAATGGCACCGTACAGCCCGATCAGTATCATAATTTCTCACACGAAGAAATTGATCAACAACATAAAGGCCCTTCGGCTCGCTACTGGCTCGGCACCGATAGCCTCGGGCGTGACCTGCTGGCTCGTTTGATGCAGGGATTGCTGATCTCGATCTCGGTGGCCCTTCTGGTGGAGGTGGTGGATATCGTCCTGGGCGTGACTATAGGCGTATTGGCAGGGTATTATGGAGGCTGGATCGACTGGCTGCTGGCGCGCTTTACGGATGTGATATTTGCCTTTCCCGGTTTGCTGTTCCTGATCCTGATATCTGGTATTCTGGGTGGTTGGGCTGACCGGACCCTGGGAAGGATTCCCATCATCGGCGCTAATGGCAATGCTCGCCTGTTGCTGGTCGCGCTCGGACTCTCGCTGGTAATCTGGCCGTTGATGGCTCGTTACGTGCGTGGACAAACGCTGCAACTGAAAGAGCAACAGTTTGTAGAAGCAGCCAGAACCTCTGGAACGACAAATACTCAGATTATCCTGCGCCACATTATCCCTAACCTGTTTAGCATCGTGGTCATTGCATCGACATTGAATATCTCCAATACCATTATTGCGGAGGCAGGCATTAGTTTCCTGGGACTGGGCGTCCAGGCTCCTGGTTCCAGCATCGGTCTGATGATCTCGGATGGCGCCGATTTTTTACGGTCTCATCCCTGGGAGGCAGTGTTGCCCTGTATTGTCCTGGCAATCCTCGTACTGGCGTTTTCTTTCCTGGGCGATGGCGTGCGTGATGCCTTTGATCCGCGTTCCAAAGACTAGCTTTCGGTTTGTCTTTTAGCGACTCATCTTCGCTTTTACTAAACAAGCGCATGTGAGAGAGGACTCTGTCCATTCCCACATGCGCTTGTCTGCGTAACCTATCAGGTTAAAGTACAGGGCTTTTCCGTTTTCGTCATGCTCGCAGGGCGAAGCCCTGCTCGCAAGAGGAGAGAGGTGCTGGCAACCCCGCGACGCGGGGTTGCCAGCACCTCTCTCCTCTTGCCCTGCGCCCCGTTGGGGGCGCGAACCCAGGCGGCAGGAGTCTGAGAGAGGAACACGGAAAAGCCCTGGGTTAAAGTACTAGATTATTGCCCAGGTTGTCATAATGTGATATTTATTAGAGGCAGCAGCGTAGTAATAGTAGATGCTGGACCACAAGGGATTCAGGGCAACCACAAGGGATGGCCCCAACATGGAAAGAATCGTTCATGGATGTAGTACAGTTTGGTCGTTGGATCAGTGAGCGTCGTCGCAAATACGGCTGGTCCAGTCAACGCGCCCTTGCGGATACTGCACGCCATGATCCAATCCTTGCTGATTGTAGGATTTCGGAAGATTTTCTTGCTCGCCTGGAGGCTGGTCGATTAGCTCACCCTTTTCGCGGCAATGCCCGTAAGCAGGTCCTGGCGCTGGCATGGCTCCTTTGCAAAACTCCTAGAGATGTGAAGATCTACCTCAACGTGGCTGAACTGGCCGAATTGAGCGCCGACGAAGCTGAGCAGATGGAGCGTTTGCGCGAGTATCTGATGATACGCCGCACCCCTGCGGTGTTACTGCTGTCGGCTCGCCCCTCCCGTCTGATTGGACATGCTCAGGCTCTGCATGAGCTGACCAGTACCCTGTGTACGATGGAAACCGGCTTATGTGCTATTACGGGGATGCCTGGCGTTGGCAAAAGCGCCCTCGCTCATGAAGCGCTGCATGTGCTGGCTTCCAATGATCGCATGCACGTTTTTCCTGATGGTATCGTCACGTTCTCGTGTACAAAACGGCATGGAGAGCAGGGTCTTATCGCTTTGTTACAGGAAATTAGCGCCGTTTTCTCTCAACAGCGTGCTGGAACTGCCAGAATCAAACACGGCACTGCCTCCAAATCTACCAGTAAGAAGGCTGGAAACGCTGCACTACCGGAGAGCCAGGGTCTCCAGTCCGTAGCCGTTGCGGCGGAACCGCAGCTTGGCGCACAGCATACTACAACTGCAGCACTGGCCGATGCAATTGATCATGCACGGATGGCGTTGATGGATAAAAGTGTGCTCATTTTATTGGATGATCTTGACGCCTGTTTTCCCCTGCGCCGGGCTTTAGAGGCGTTGCTCGGTCATAGTCAGCATACAACTTCTGGAGGCGGAGGGCGTGGTTTAGAGCGCGTTCGTCGTGTAGTGCTTACTACCGGTTGTTATGTTCCTCCAACAGCACTCGTTGCCCATCGCATCCAGTTGGGGCCGCTAAAACCAGAGGCCGCACTTGAGCTGTTTGCATCCCTGATGCATGTCTCCCTGACGCGCATCTCTGCTCAAAACCGTGCTGTTATGGAGCAGATTTGCGCTGCTGTCGGCTATTTGCCGCTGGCTATCGAGGTTGCCGTGAACGCCATCACTGTCAAAGGTATCCCTCTCGCCCTGCTGGCCGCCCGGGTCGGCGACTGTCCTCTTGACAGCCTATTGGATGGTGACGGAGTTTTGCGCTCCGCCTTCGAGCGGGCGCTGGCGAACTTTACCCCAGAGTTGCGTAAGCAGTTCTCCCTTCTGACAACGCTGGGGGTTACGACATTTGGGCTGGAATGTGCGGCTGCTATCCTGGGGAAAAGGTCCAATGAAAAAACTTACCAGGTTCACCCGGCAGCTCTTTCTCCTCCGTTGCATGCTTCTGTGCCGATTGCCATCTCACTTTCTTATAGCCATAAAACACTCTCGCGCTCGTCTGAGAGCAGCGAGAGTGTATACGATCATCATGATGGAATGGATGATGATACGGTTGGCGATATCGTTGATGTGCCCATCTCGCAACTGGCAAATACTGCCGCGACTTTAGGACTGTTCGCGGGTCATTCTCTGCTTGAGCTTATTGCTGTCCCGGCCATACATTGCAGCCTCAGCAGCGGAACGCGTTATCGCCTGCATCCCCTCCTTTATGCCTACGCTCAGACGCTGGTGGAGCAGGTGGATCTCCAGGAGATTCATGCCGCAAGACGCAATGGGCAATTCTATGCGGAAGCTTATTTAGAGTGCTTTCAAGGTGATATTACGAAGAGGGAATGCCTTCCGCAACAAACCTGAACATGAGACAGTGATGTGTTGCCATTTGTGCTTTCCACTGTATCTTTTATGGCAGGGCTTTTCCGTTTTCGTCATGCTCCCAGGGCGAAGCCCTGCTCGCAAGAGGAGAGGTGCAGGCAACGCCGCGTCGCGGCGTTGCCTGCACCTCTCCTCTTGCCCTACGCCCCGTTGGCAGGAGTGAGAGGAGAGGAACACTGAAAAGCCCTGCTTTTATGGTGTCTCCCGATGAGAGGTAAGCGCGATGTGATATAATCGAGCAATCAATTGGAAAGGTTATTAGTTTAGGAACGATGATTATCCGCCATGATCGCTCGCAGCGAGACAGACTGCTACTGGTTTACGTTGGCATCTGGTTCGCAGTGATCGCCTGGGGCGGCTCGTTCGTTGCAGCTCGCATGCTGTTAAATGCCGGTATAGCGGGTCAGGCAGCGCTCAGTCCGGCGATACTGGCAACGTTGCGTTTTAGCATTGCATCGCTTTTCTTTCTCGTCCCCTTGATAAAAGCCATTGCCCGACGGCAAATCTCCGCTCGTAACCTCTTGCGCATCGTCTTCCTGGGCCAGATCAGCTTCTCGCTCTATTTCTGGCTGCAATATACGGGCGTACAGCAAACAAATGCCAGCATTTCCTCAATTCTGGTTGTGGGCCTGATTCCGGTTGTGACCGCCTTTCTGGCGCAGTTTGTCGGCGGTGAGAAGTTTAGCCCGCTCAGGCTGGCTGCACTGGTGCTTGGCTTTGGCGGGGTGATGCTGATTGTTTTGCAGAAGCCAATCGCGCTATCGCTGGGGTCTGGCTTCCTCTTTGGCGCTCTGTGCCTGGTTTCCAATGCTTTTGCCTTCGCCATTTACTCTAATCTGAGCAAACGCTGGATGCAGGGGATTTCTCCACTGGTGATGACCGGCGGTACTATGATGAGCGGTGCGCTTGGCCTGCTGCTGCTCTCCCTCGTAGATCCTGTCAGCAATCGTTGGGACGCGGTAATCCGGCTGGACGCAATCCAGTGGGGGGCACTGTTCTTTCTGGCCGTAGTCTGTTCCGTGGTGGCATATTTTGCCTATAATTTTGCGCTGACAAAGATCGAAGCCTCGCGCGTGGCCGTCTATATCTATTTTGAGCCAGTAGTTACTGTGCTATTGGGCGTCACGCTGCTTGGCGAGCGTCTAAGCTGGCAGACGCTGGTGGGAGCAGCGATAATAGCTACTTCTGTGCTGATTGTGAATCTGCTGATAAAGTAGGGGCGGGCCTCACATCAATTCCTTGTCACATCAAGCGTCATCAACCTGCAAGCCAGTCGCTTGTTGACGAGAAGCACTTCTTCGTGAGATAGTATGCATAGCAGGAAACGCTATGCATTTCAAGAAGGACGGGATACGTTATTTGCTGTAGATAAGGAGGAGCATGTGTCTACAGCCGTCAGATATCAACGTCTGCCACTGCCACTGACTCCGCTGCTGGGACGCTCCTATGAACAGGCCCAACTGGTGGCCCAACTGCGCCGCCCCGAGGTGCGCCTGCTTACCCTTACCGGTCCAGGAGGGGTTGGCAAAACACGACTCGCACTTGCGGCGGCACATGATCTCCTGTCCGACTTCGTTGACGGCGTCTGCTTTGTGCCTCTGGCGGCCATCGGCGATCCCAGTTTCGTGCTCCCGGCACTGGCTCAGTCGTTGGGACTGCGGGAGATGGATGCGCATGCCTATCTAGAGGAACTGCAAATAACGCTCGGTTCCCAGTCCCTGCTGCTGCTGCTTGACAACTTCGAGCAGGTGCGGGCCGCTGCCCCACCACTCGCAGACCTCCTGGCGGTCTGCCCGAGATTGAAACTTCTGGTAACCAGTCGCGCCTCACTGCGGCTCCGCGGTGAGCACGAACTGGCCGTCTCTCCCCTGGCTGTGCCTGATCTCACACATCTTCCTGCACATGAGTCCCTGTCGCAGTATGCTGCCTGTGCTCTCTTCGTTGAGCGGGCGCAAGCTATCAGACCGGAATTCCAGGTGACAGAGGCGACGGTCCGTTCTGTTGCCGAGATCTGTATTCGTCTGGATGGCTTGCCTCTGGCAATCGAACTGGCCGCGCCGCGCATCAGGCTGTTGTCG
The DNA here is from genome assembly GCA_035650355.1 of Ktedonobacteraceae bacterium. Classification (GTDB taxonomy): domain Bacteria; phylum Chloroflexota; class Ktedonobacteria; order Ktedonobacterales; family Ktedonobacteraceae; genus DASRHT01. Next base: position 24,323 of record DASRHT010000017.1, on the reverse strand, counting down.
CCGCAGGCGTTACTGGCTCGTCTCTCACATCGGCTCGATGTGCTGACCGGTGGGGCACGCGACACACCTGCGCGCCAGCAGACCATGCGAGCGACGATAGACTGGAGTTATCGGCTCTTGACGCAACAGGAGCAGCGAATCTTTCGGCACCTTGCTATCTTCGTTGGTGGCAGTACGTTGGAAGCAATAGAGGCCCTCGCTCAAATCGCCGGTTTTGCTACGGACACGGTTTTGGAGCATGTGAATGCACTCCTGGAGAACCACTTGGTGCAACAGATCGAACAGCCCGATGGTGAGTCTCGCATCGTGCTGCTGGAAACGATTCGCGAATACGGCCTGGAGTGTCTGGAGGGCGTTGGGGAGCTGGAAGCTGCCCGTGCCGCTCATGCGCAGTATTTTCTGGAGTTTGCCGAGAAGATCGAACCTCATTTGCGTGGCAAGGAGCAGGCTCGTTGGGTAGCACGCCTGGAACGCGACCGGGAGAACTTGCGAGCTGCCCTTAACTTCTTGCTGGAACGAGCGCCCGTGCAGGCAAGCCCATCGCAGAGTGAGAGCAGAAGCGAACAGGCACTGCGTCTATGCATCGCTCTCTGCTGGTTCTGGTTTGTCTATGGCTATGGACGAGAAGGGCTGCGCGCGCTTTTGCAGGCTCTGGCAGATCGTACAGGTGTAAAAGCAGCGCTGCGGGCCAGGGCGCTGTATGAGGCAGCCCATCTCGCGTTCACCTATGCACCTGATACGCCGCTTGAGCAACTGGCGCAAGAAAGTCTAGACCTCTATCAGGAACTCAACGATCCCCAGGGCATCGCCATCGGCCTGTTCCTCAATGGCACCATCGCCCGCAGCAGAAGTCGATTTGTGCAGGCCCGGCTCCATCTGGAAGAGGCAGCAGCGCGCTTTGCCGCTATAGACAATCGCTGGAGATATGGTCAGTGTCTGACTGAACTGGCGCGTATTGCCACCGAACGGGGCGATTACGAGCAGGCCCACGCACTGCTCCGTGAGAGCCTCGCGCTTTACCAGGCGTTAGGCGAGCAACAACGAGTGAGCTGGGTGTACTATCTTCAGGCTCGTCTGCTCTTTGTCTCAGATCAAGATCAGACGCTCGCCCGGCAGCTTGTCGAGCGGAGCCAGGCGCAGTACCAGGAACAGGGCAACACGATCTACACCTCACTACAGCTCGGGCTGTTGGGGCGGCTATACCTCGAACAAGGCGATTTGGAGGCATCGCGGCGCTTCTTGGAAGACAGCCTGAGCTCCGGCAGGCAGGTGGAAATGGATAGCCTTGAACAATCGCTGGGACTCGCCCGGCTCTCGTTCTTACAGGGAGACGTGGTCGCAGCTCGTCGCCTGTACCAGGAGAGTCTGAGACTGCTATTCAGGTGCCATTGCTTTAAAGAGCTGATCGCTGCCGGTCTGGAGGATCTTGCTGCTCTAGAGGGAGAGCAGGGAAGGTCTTATCTGGCGGCGCAGCTTCTGGGAGCAGCCGAGGCATTGCGAGAGAGCATCGGCGTGCCCGTATACCCGGTCTACCTTGCCAGCTATGAACGGACCAGAGATCAGGCTCGCGCAACGCTTGGTGAGCGAGATTTTATTATGGCCAGGAGCGAGGGGCGGAGCATGGCTCCCCAACAGGCGCTGATAGCCCAGGAACAGGCGCTGCTCCAGGCTCCCACACCTGCACGACCAGTGGTGGCGCCACCGCCGTCGCCATCCATCGCTTCTGCCGGGCTGACGGCGCGCGAGCTGGAGGTACTACGCCTGCTCGTACAAGGCCGAACTGATGCCCAGATTGCTGAGGAACTGGTCATCAGTCCCCGTACCGTCAACCGGCACACCACCTCCATCTATAGTAAGCTGGGCGTCTCCTCACGCGCTGCTGCCGTCCGTACTGCTTTTGAGCGCCACCTGCTCTAACACAGCCCCGTACACTCCCTCTCAGAGCGTATCTGCTTCTCGACGCTCTCCCCTACTCTTGGCCCTGAGTCGCGCGGCTTTGCCGCGCAAAGTAGGAAAGAGATGTTGCAGCACAGGCGTGAAGCGCCTGTGCTGCAACATCTCTTTCTTGAAAATGAGCGCCACAGGCGCGAGCAGGGGAGAGCAATGAGAATCAAATACATTCTTGTAGGCAGACAACCATGTGTCAACTGCTATCTCCTTGCTAGAAATGGGTAGTGGGAATGTGTAGAACTACACATGTCTCCCAAAGGTTCCCTCAGCTATACTTGCGGCAGTGAAACTCCTGAAAAAAGTCTTTTATTGCTACTACGAAAGGAAATATGATGACTCAATCAAAACATGTACCCTCTGCGAATGAGGCTCACACAGCCTCGTGGTCTTTCTTTAGCTTCTTATCGATCTTGGAGACTGCAACCTACCTCGTGCAACAGGTCCACCCGCAGGCCCAGCTTTATGAGGCCGATGGCACACCAATGCATGGTCAGGGAAGAACCGCTCATGATGTGAACAAGTGGCGTTTTGTTTTTAACGATCCCTCGACTCGCCCGAATAGTACGGTCATACTGTTCTATGAGGACGGCACATACGGCCACCCTCTCTATATCGATCAGCCCTGGCTTGAGGATCGCGTCATCGACCTGCCACTAACAATGGACCTCGACCATGCGGTGAAATTGCTACGCGAACACTACGCCAGCGCCTTCTCTGCTGTTACCTTGCGCTATCCATTGTATCCCGGCGTTGAGCACCCTTCCTATATATTCACGCTCATCGACCCTCCAATCCATGTCTTCATCGATATCGGGGACCATCGAGTGAGCAGCGACAGCGGGAAGCAATAGCGAGCAGGAAGGAAGGCACCACGGTGGCTAACTCACTTAGCGTTGACAATTTGTATGAGCTGAAAGACGAAGAGGTGAAGAGAACCGTCATCGCCACCTTTCTGGCCCAACTCGAAAATGCGGGTCCGGTCAAGAAGGTTTTCTTTGAGCATGAGCGCCCACCTGCTCTCGGTCCGCAGAACGGCGAGTTCGTGGAGAATGTCGTCAGTGCGCTGGTTGCCTCCGCCATCTCTAGAAGTTCGCTCTATGATTTCAACCGGACGGTTGATCAGGGCAGGGCAGACAGCTACTGGCAGCAGGCATTACGATCTGATACTGCAACTCGCGCGGGCCAGGCCCTCTACGAATGGGCGTTTCCTGAGTATTGCAGAGGCGGTGGCCATACATTTCGGGAGTACCTGAATGATCGCCCGGAAAGCTGGGGACAGCAATTTGCTACCTATGTCTCCACCAATCCTTTTGTCAATGTAACCATGAACAAGCTGATCAGCGGAGAAGCAAACTGGCTTGAGCGGCTCAATCTGGTGCTCTACAAAATTCATCGTCTCCATAGCCCATCGCTGCCCGCTGTGCTCTCAGTCTGGCAGCATGCCTACCCTGACAAAGGAGTCGTGCAGATGTGGCAGAGCTACAACTACGTGCCCGCTCCCGCGTTCCACAATGACGAGTTCATGGGGCAGGTGGCGACCGCGATTAACGTCAGAGAAATAGCCTCCTCTTATGACGAGTTTGGTACTACCTATTATGTGTATGGAGGTGCAGTCTGGCGTTTTCTGAGTGGCAGGCCGAAGGCGCTAGGACTCACGACGGGGCAGCATCCAAACAATATCAGGTATCCGAGTATTAAAGGTTTTGTTGCAGGCACTCCTGTTCAACTCGCCGATGGGAGGCGTGTCCCGATTGAATCCGTCAAGCAGGGAGACGTTGTACTTGCCAGGGATGGAGCCACCGGCACGCGCAGCGACGAGTCCGTTGTCGCACGCCTTGCGTCAGACACGATCATCTATGGCATCAATGACGATGAGCCATTCTTTGGTCCAGGCCGCCTGTTCTGGACGGATGAAGGTTGGAAGGCGCTGGAGCCAGCTATTGGGCGGGAAGAAAATCCCTCACGCCAGATTGGCAAGCTTCAGGAAGGCGATGTCGTTTTTCGCCTGGTTCAGCACGAACCGCCGTGCTACGAGCAGGTGAAGATCCAGTGTTTTAGCCGTCGCGTGCTTCCCGCTGGCGCACTGCTCTACGGGCTCCATCTTGAAGAGGCGCGTTCGTATCACGCGCATGGTTTCTGCGTCGGCATGAACTATCCGGTCATTACCGAGCAGCGCCTCAGCGCGGGTCTGAGCAAGCTAAGCCATGAAGAGCGGCGCTTCCTTGCCCGGCAACTCAAACCAGCTCTGCCATTGCTCGCCAAAGCGATTGGCAATTTTATTGAAGGACCGCTGCAGCGAACGCTCGGCGAACTATAAGTCATTCATTACAGATTGCCTGAGCGCTCCCACGATGAATCGGGGAGCTACAACGCGTCAGCAGCGTTGGCAATCTGAATAGCAAGCCAGTTCATATATATCCCACTCAGGACAATTATCAGGATTGCATAGAAGAAAAACGAGATGCGTCAGCACTCAAAAGCAACAAAGGAGTAATAATATGGTACAGGCCGTACTTGAAGAGAAACAACAACAACCCAAAAGCAGAGCAAAATTAGATTTGAAAAAGATCAGCAGGCACTACCCCGTACGAGTTTGGGATCATGAGGAGGTCCTTTACCGGGAAGGCGATACATTAGGCGTGGAGCTTGACAACGGTGAGCTTTTCCTGGATGGCTATCCGATTCTCCATCCTCAATTCGAATCGGATGGTATCACCTGGCATCAAAAAACCACCGATCATTTCACCTCGGGCGCTATTCACTTTACCCCTGATGGCTTGTCCTTTGCCGGGGTCATCTACCAGGGCACAAATGAGCAGGATGCCGTCGCGCACTACGTCAGCGGGGCGATCCCTCCCACTGAGTATACAAGTAAGGTCTCGCGGCAGGGCAAATCCCCGGCAGGCGCGGCGAACGAAGAATGGGACCCGGGCATAACAGTCACGATTGGCTATAAATACGAGGATGATGGACAGCTTCCGACGCCGATCATTGGAGTAGGTAGCCTGGATGATGCCACCAGCATCGTCGCCATCACCGTCAATCCTAAGAACGAAAATCTGCAACTTGAGGTACTCTACGATTCTGCCATTGCGGAGCTTGGCTACGGCGAAAGTCCTCAATGGCCCGCGAGCGGCAAGATCGAGTTTTCCTGGGATGCCCTCAGCTTCACTGGTTGGATGAAGCGCTATGACCCGGCGACGGGCCAGCAAACCAAGTTGCAATACGACTGGGTGGGAGAGACGCACCTGCAAAAGTCCACGCCTGCCCCAAGAAGGCAGGCTGCACAATTAGTAACTGGCACGCCGCTTGATATCAAAGAACTGATTACCATCTCGCCAGAAGGTGTGCAGGAAATGTCCTTCCGTATGCTCATCGAGAATATGAAGTGGGCGATGGACGACAACTGGTTGAAAAACTTCTTTGGCGAGACGAAGCCAGTGCTCACGAGGGACCGCACTGATCTGATCAACAAGAACCTGGACTTCTATCAGCAGAAACTCGCGCCCACCTATCTGGGCTGGGGCTTCTGCAACATGTCCGGCTCTGGTGCTCCCAAAAATCCGCTCACCGAAGCCCAGAAATTGAAACTCAGATATTACCTGTATAATGGTGTGGGGCGTGAAAATGGCTATAACGTCCAGTCAAACGGCATTTTCCTGGAAGCTTTTATTGCCTCTTCCCCGCGTTTACGGGATTACATCAACGACGGAGGCGAAAAGTGGGCAAAGGAACTGTATAATGCCATTACGACCGTTCCTCAGATCAACCTGATGATGAATCGCATCATTGCAGGGGAAGGCGTTGCGCTTCTCAATCGCTATGCGACGCTGCTGGCAGCATTACAGCCATCTGGTGAACTCGCGTTGGAATACAATAAGATGTTTACCATCCGCTCTCTGACGCACATTTCTGATCAGGCTGACCTCAACGATAAAGAGCAGATCATGAGCTGGCTCCCCGATGTCATTCAAAAATTTATCGATCTGTATATTGTGGCGCCAGAGAATCCGACAAAGGAGGAATTGATTCGCTGGCAGATGGCTCAGGATCTACAGACGGCAAAGGAGCAAGCCGGGCACATGGCGGTTCTCGCAGGCGCGCTGGCGGACGCGATGCTCGCGGTCAGCGACACCAACCTGTTTAATCGCATGTTCAAAGCCCAGCAGACCTTTGCCGAACGCTTCCCCAAGCTCGCGAATGCTGGCAGGTTTCTTACGGTCGCGGCCTGGTGCGGCGGACTCTATAATGCTATCGTCGGTTTCCAGGATTGGGAGAACCTCGAAGACAGGGATAAGGCAGAGATCATCTTAACCACTGTCGGCCTCTTTGGCAACCTGATCCTGGCAGTGCCTGATATCCTGAGTACAGTCCTGGTGCCATTGCGGGCGATATCGCGGGCGCGAAACTACGTGGCACTTGAAGAATCTTCGACACGCATTCAGCGAGCGTTGGAAAAGATATTCGGCGGAAGCAACCGCAATGCCTGGTACTCAAGTGGCGCGGAGAAGATGAAAGACTTCTTTAATGCTGCTCGTCGAACGATTACCACTGAAGGAACGTTCTGGGGTAAGTTATTCAACGGGCTGAGCAAGGCTCTGCGCTGGATGGGGGCGCTTGTCTCGGCTGGCTTTGCGGTCCTGGCGACGATGAAGTTCATCGAAGATCTGCTGGATGGCTCACCGGCAACCATTCTTGATAAAGCCTTTGATGGCATTATCGCCGCCTGTGCTATCCTGGAGACGGTCTGCCTGGTTGTAGAGTTAGTCATCGCCTCAACCGTTGCGGCGGTCCTTGCGGCGGTGTTCGCTGTAGTGGGCCTGGTCTTTGCGCTGGTGCTGGCCTTCCTGCCCAAGCCACAACCAGAATCACCCGTTGACAAATTTATGGATAACACGTTGCGCCCATTGGTAGATAAGCTGGCCGTCCCTCCTGCTGACTGGCAGCCACCGAGCATGGTTGTCGCGGTCTCCTGGTAAAGTAGCGTCATTTCAGGCAGAGCAGTTGCTACAGAGGAAGCTGCCTCTGCCTGAAATGGCTACCAGCAAAACCAAGCTCAAAGTAGTATTTTCATCGCAGGTGGTGTATCCCTGCATGATAACCTTGTAAATACTGCTCTACTTGATGATATAATCTGCGAATCTCCTCTAATTGAATGCATACGTTTATACCGCAGGCCAGGATTTCATGCATATCCAGATCTTGCGCTGCCTGAAGCGCAACCACTATATTCTGCATGTCTTGTTCCAGCCTGTGATAATTGCTGCCCTCTCTCTCCATAAGCTGGACATAGTATTCGGCCAGGCGCTTCCGAGCGTTAACGCTGATGCCACACATGCGAGCATAGTCAATGATAGTTCGGTGCATGGTATAGCGATCCTGACCGCTACTTTCGAGTAAACCAGCATCAGTTAGCTCATCAAGAATATTCACCTGCGCACAACTCACGGCCAGAGCGGCCTCCTCAGAAAACGTATTTGGCTTAGCCGGGAAAACCGCGAGGTCGCGCAAGGCGGCTTGAGCTTGCGGACTCAGATATTGATCGCTAATTGCAATACTGGCCTGCAAGGAGAGCGGTTGACCAAAAGGAAGCCTGGGTGATCTCTCTAATATGCCTTGTGATTGTGTTAAACGCATGCGCTCCTCAACAACATATAAATTTTGGAAGGCGTCATGCAATCGACGGGGTTGACCTTTTGAGGCTTGAAGGCGCAGATATTGGCCTATTGACGTGAGTGCCAACGGAAGTCCGCCGACGACAAAGACTAATTCGCGCGCCTTTGCCTGTTCTCTAACAAAAATTGTTGGAGCCAGGCTGGTCAGCAGTGCTACTCCGTCGTCCTCATTCAACTCGGGAATCCTCTCCACATTCCCCCAGGCGCATTGATACGCAACGCCCGGAAGACGTGTCGTAATCAGGTGTGAACAACAAGGACCACCTAACTGAAAAGCCTGCGCTTCTTCGGCTTTCCATACATCATCTAGAATTAGCAGCATGCGACGTTCCTTTAGCGCCATATGCAGAACCAGAGCCAGATCTTGAATATCTGCAACCGCTGGAGCCAGATCGAGGAGCGAGGCCCAGCGACCAAGCTGTTGTCTAATGTTGGGTGTTGGTCCTAAGCTGCTCCAAAGTATCCCATCACAAAAATAAGCTTGCAGTTCCTTATCGTGCGCAAGAGCTGTCACTAGAGCAGTTTTTCCAACGCCGGGTAATCCGCTTAATGCCAGACAGGCCGTGTGCCGGGTCTTAGCAATCAAACGCTGTTTAAATCGGTACAGGAGTGAATCTCGCCCTATGAGCTGATGCACGTTTGTCGGGAGAGGTGGGAGCGCGGGATCATAGAGGAAGTGTTGGGAAAAGGTGACTTCCTGCTCTTGCGCAAGTTGATGGAGTTCCTGCCAGGAAGTATCTTCCTCCTGGCTGATGGAGAAGTCCGAAGCGGAGATGCCAAGCTCCTCTTCGTTCTTGCCAAAAAGTCTGCACAACTCACGGCGATAATACTCATTGGGACGTTGCCCTTTTTCCCAGCGTACAACGCTAATGTGTGAGGCACCAATTTTATCAGCGACATCTTGCCTGGTCCATTTTTGTAATTTCCGTTGCATCCTCAATTTATCGTTTACGCGATGGTTATTCACTTTATCCCTCCCAGGATTAGTTGATAATTCAATTCAAGTGATTGCAGATGAGTGTTTTGTCACTGTTCAGAAGGGGCAACTGCGTCACTACACATCTTCACTCACTGGCGAAGTGGCCGGCGGTCACAGAGTGATTCACGTTGCCTGCTGTATGGTTACGAATTTTTTATAATCCATCAGGTAGGTAGACGTTCAGGCTATACAGGCAAAAGGTTCCCAACTTTGCGAAGTGCGGCCACAGCGAGTAACGTTCCGATCATCACGCAAAGGGAGTTTACTTGTTTGAAAAAAAATAACAGGACATCCGCTTCTCAGGATGAACACAATCGCATCAATGATCTCGTGCTGCTTATTCCTCTCCAATCCCTTTCCTCTTTTTCATTGTTTAGCTGATTGCTATCTTACACTATCTTAGCCTATGCGTCAAAGGTGGGAAATGATCAAAAAGATCAAAAAAAGTGATATATTTGAACCTACAAATTGAGATGCTTTTATTTTACCATTGCAGTTGTAATACCATTGTAAGGACTTGTTGCCCATTAGGATGGGTAATTTTCTTTATTAACTATGTATTTCAGAAAACGGACGGGCAGGCATAATTTCTTGAGATTTCACGGGTTTGTATATTGTAAGCAAGTACATCTGGTTAGATGAATAGCTAAATGACAACCGATGAGTTATTTATGTTGCTTACTCCTCCTGATAACAAGGATCTAGTTGAGATGATACAGGCTTGAAGGCCGCTGCGCGCGGGAAATCCCGTTTTCCCTCTCATCTCTAAACGGACACCAGAGTGAGGATATCTTTCATTCTTTTCACGGAATCTCCAGAAATGTTCTGCGATTATCGCTGTGCCTAAACGCCGCTAGAGAAGGAGCCGAATGAAAGAACATTTTGCGACGAAGGACTATTTATTTGATCTGCCGAAAACGTCTGCGACATTCGTTTCTTTGTTACAAAAACATGCGGGCGCAACCCCTGAGCGCCAGGCGTATGTCTTCCAGGAAGACGATGCGCAAACAAGCCTGACCTATCTGGAGTTGCACCAGAAGGCACAGGCGCTTGGAGCATGGTTGCAGCGGCATGTGCCGCAGGGAGAACGCGCGCTTTTGCTCTGTCCTCCAGGTTTCGACTATATTGTTGCCTTATTTGGCTGCTTCTATGCCGGGGTTATTGCCGTCCCGGTCTATCCCCCTCGTACATTAAAGTCAGATCGGACACTCCCCCGCTTGCTCGGTATCATAGCTGATGCTCAACCGACAATCGTTCTCACAACGAGTCGGCTGTTTTCGGCATTCCATTCCGCATTAGAGCATATACCCGCTCTTCTCGATATGAGCTGGTTCCCTATCGATACATGCCCCTCCGAATTAGCTGCACGATGGTCGGAACCGCATATTGATGATACCAGCATTGCATTTTTGCAATATACCTCCGGGTCAACCACAGCGCCCAAAGGCGTGGTGGTGAGCCACGGCAACCTGCTCTATAACGAGGCAATGATCGGTTCTGCCTTCGCGGACGTCGTGCCTTCCACTTACGTCTGCTGGTTACCTCTCTATCATGATATGGGACTGATTGGCAATGTTTTACATACCCTGTGCTTAGGCGCGACCTGCGTGCTCATGTCGCCAATGGCATTTATTCAGCAGCCATTTCGCTGGTTGCAGGCCATCTCGCGCTATCAGGCGAGAGTGAGCGGAGGGCCGAACTTTGCCTATGATTTGTGCGTGCGCAAAATCTCTCTAGAGCAACGCCAGCAGCTCGATTTGACGAGCTGGCGCATCGCATTCAATGGGGCAGAGCCTGTGCGTGCCAGCACGCTTGAGGCTTTTAGTGCCGCTTTTGCGCCGTGTGGTTTCCGCCCAGAGACCTTTTATCCGTGCTATGGGCTGGCAGAAGCTTCGCTGTTTGTATCTGGTGGCCTGATGACAGCATTACCGATTTCGCGGACATTCCGCGCTTCTGCGCTTGAGCAACACCGCGTATTGCCGACGTTGGTGGAAGAGAAAGAGACGCTGACCCTTGTGGGCTGCGGCCACACCTGGCTTGATCAGACCATTCTTATCGTTGATCCCCAAACTCAAATGGTCTGCCCTGAGGACGTTGTCGGCGAGATATGGATCTCTGGTCCAAATGTCGCCCGGGGCTACTGGCGGCGGCCAGAGGAGACAGCGCGCACATTCCAGGCGAAGCTGGCTGATGGGCGAGGCCCTTTTTTGCGCACGGGCGACCTCGGCTTTCTTAAAGATCATGAGCTGTTTATTACCGGGCGCATCAAAGACCTGATCATCATCGATGGGCGCAATCACTATCCACAAGATATTGAGTTCACCGTCGAGAAAAGTCATCCGGCGATTCGTTCTGGCTGCACAGCAGCCTTTGCGGTTGAAATCGATAGCAAAGAACAGCTTATTGTCGTGGCTGAAATTGATCGCACTTACCTGCGGGCTATGAATCAGGCTGATGCAATCGCTCCAGGCGCAACGGAAAAAGAGCAGCCAGAACAATATGCGGCATTGGTGCGTCGCACTATTAAGCAAGCGATAGCTGCTGAACATGATGTCACTGCCCATACTATTGTTCTGGTAAAGGCGGGGAGCGTGCCCAAGACCTCCAGCGGGAAAATCCAGCGGCACGCGTGTCGCAACGAATTTCTAGCTGCAACACTGAATGTATGGGGGCGTGAATGATTCGCGAGTATACACACAAAGATGCATCTGCTGAGAACGGAGCCGACGGTGTTTCTCTGCGTCATACAGAGCCTCCGGCACATCTCATTCAAGAGTGGCTGACCACGCAACTCTCGCTCCAGTTCGCTCTCAATCGCAGTGAGATCGATCCGCATTTGCCATTTACTGATTATGGCATATCATCCACCTACGCCATTAGTCTCTCGGGAGACCTTGAAAACTGGCTTGGACGCAAGTTGCCACCAACATTGCTCTGGGACTATCCATCGATTGCCGAGCTTAGCAACTATCTTGGTGGTGGCCTGCGAGCAGAGATCGAGGATCGTACCACTTCTTTGCTAGGGGAACCCATTGCCGTTATTGGTCTTGGGTGCAGGTTCCCTGGCGCTGCGAGTCCGAGCGCCTTCTGGCAGCTCCTGCGCAATGGCACCGATGCAATCGGGGAAGTGCCGGCAGATCGCTGGAATGCGTCAGCCTTCTATGACGCTCAGCGAGCGCCGGGCAAGATGAATACTCGCTGGGGAGGCTTTCTGGAGCAGGTCGATCTGTTCGATGCCCAGTTTTTCAATATTGCTCCGCGTGAGGCGGTATGGATCGATCCACAACAGCGCCTGGTGTTAGAAGTTGGTTGGGAAGCGTTAGAGCATGCTGGCTATGCGCCCGATTCGCTCGGCAACAGTAGAACAGGGGTCTTTATTGGCGTTAGCAGCAGCGACTATCTCCAGCTCGGGCTGGCGGATGTTACCAACCTTAGTCTCTATATGGGCACGGGCAACGCCCATAGTATCGTCGCTAATCGCCTCTCGTATCTGCTTGATCTGCGTGGCCCCAGTATAGCGGTCGATACAGCATGCTCGTCGTCGCTGGTGGCGGTCCACCTGGCCTGCCAGAGCTTGCGTCTGGGAGAATGTAATCTGGCGCTGGCGGGAGGGGTAAACGTTATCCTGACGCCAGAACTGACTGTAGCCTTTGCGCAGGCGGGGGCGCTGGCCGCGAATGGTCGGTGCAAGACATTCGATGCCGGCGCGGATGGCTATACACGCAGTGAGGGATGCGGTATCGTTGTTCTCAAACGACTAAGCGATGCTCTTGCGAACGGCGATACGGTCCTGGCGGTACTGCGCGGTTCCGCCATCAATCAGGATGGGGCGAGCAACGGGTTGACGGCTCCGAATGGGCAGGCGCAACAAGAAGTTATTCATGATGCTTTGCGGAGCGCGGGTATCACACCTGCGCAGGTTAGTTATGTTGAAACTCATGGTACCGGTACACCGCTGGGAGATCCGATTGAAATAGAGGCGCTCAAGGCGGTTTTGATGGATGGGCGCGCTCACGATGAGCGCTGCGCTTTAGGCTCTGTAAAAACGAATATCGGACATCTAGAGTCGGCTGCTGGTATTGCGGGCCTGATCAAGGTTGTTTTATCGCTGCACCATCAAGAACTTTATCCTCATCTGCACCTGGAGACACTCAATCAACTGATCTCCTTCAGCTCAACGCCTTTCTGGATTCCAGGAGAGCTTCAACCCTGGTCGGCGACGAAAGGCGAGCGGCGTATCGCGGGGGTCAGTTCTTTCGGCTTTGGTGGTACAAACGCCCATGTGCTGGTTGAAGAGGCTCCCCCGCAAGTGCCAGTGACCAATACCATTGAACGGTTTACCCATATTCTAACGCTTTCAGCCAGGAGTGCCAGCGCCCTCCAATCTTTGACCAGGGCTTACAGAACGACTTTCGCAGAACAGCCATCGCTGGCATTCGCTGATGTCTGTTTTACCGCCAATGTTGGGCGCGCGCATATGCCTCATCGCCTTGCTATCGTTGCGGAGACGACGGCACAAGCATCGGCGAGTTTGGCTGCTTTCCTGGAGAGCAAGAACGTTCCCGGGCTCTATACAGGGCAAGGCAGGCGAACTGCTCCTCCCAGGGTCGCGTTTCTCTTCACCGGGCAAGGGGGATTTTACCCCGGTGTAGGGCAGAAGCTCTACGAGACTCAGCCGGTTTTCCGTAATGTGGTTGACCAGTGTAGTGAGCTTTTGCGTCCGCTGCTCCCTGAATCGCTTGCTCAGGCGATGTATGCTCAGCCAGAGCACAGCGGCGTATGGGAAACTGAACTTTACAGACAGCCTGCACTATTTGTCCTCGAATACGCTTTGGCGATTCTCTGGCAATCCTGGGGCATTCAACCCGCGGCAATCCTGGGGCACAGTCTAGGCTCATATGCGGCGGCCTGTGTTGCCGGGATATTTAGCCTGGATGATGGCCTCAGATTGGTGGCAGAGCGTGGGCGCCTTAGCTCCACCCTGACGGAAGATAGTCTTATGGCCGTAGTTTTCGCCGATGCCGATGATGTGATGAAGGTGCTATACCCTTTTAGCGGTCAGGTCGTGATTGCAGCATTCAACGGACCAGGCAATACGGTCATCTCTGGTAAGAGAGGAGCGGTCCAGGAAGTCATTCGTCGCTTTGAGGCTAGCGGGGTAACAACTCATCAGTTGAGTCTTGCTATGGCCTCTCATTCGCCATTTGTAGAACCGATCCTGGCGCCTTTTGAACAGGCTGCGAGCAAAGTGCGTTTCTCGGCTCCGACGATTCCCTATGTTTCTGATCTCACGGCACAGTTTCTGGAAGAAGCTCCCAATGCTCAATACTGGCGGCAGCACCTGCGTCGTTCGATCAAATTTGCTGATGCGCTGTGCAACCTTGCGGATTATCCTATTTTCCTCGAAGTGGGGCCATCCACATCACTGCTGCGGATTGGTAAGCGCGTCCTGCCTTCCGCCGATATCCGCTGGCTGCCTTCCCTGCAACGCCATACCGACGACGAGCAGGTGATACTCAATACGCTGGGTGATCTGTACGCCCAGGGCATTCCCGTTGATTGGCGCGGCTTCGATCTTCACTATCGACGCTCACGACTCGTTTTGCCAACGTATCCCTTTGAACGCCAACGTTACTGGATCGGGCATGCTCGTGAGGAGGTCCCGGTCCAGCCTGACCGGCATAGCCCTGGATCTATGACTAATGAAAGCCGGTTTCCCAGTACAATTCATATAAGTAGCGGAGGTCCAGCAATGCCATTATCTCCGAACCATACGCGTAAAGACACTATTCTGCGCACGTTACAAGCCATTGTCGCGCGCTTATTGGGCCTGGATGCCGCTCTGCTTGATCCGCTGGCATCATTTCTTGAGATGGGAGCGGACTCCCTGGTTCTCATCCAGGTTCTTCAGACGATCCGATCAACATTTCAGATTGATCTGACTATAGGTCAACTGTTTGACGGTATTCATACGCTTAATGCCCTGGCTGACTATATCGATAGGACCGCGGCACCGAATCTGTCTCTGCCATCAGCAGAGCTGCCACAAGGAGATATGCCGGCTAGCTCGTTACCAGCATTGCCGTCCATGCCGCAGGCGTCAATAGAGCCTATGGTCGCTACTGCCGCCGCAGACTCCTCGACAGGACAGGTTATAACCCATCTCCTGAACGTCCATGCGCAGGTGATGACATCTGCCCTGGAGACGCTGCGGCGACAATCGGAAGCTGCACCTATTGCTGTGCGTATGCCTGCCCTGAGTGCGCCCGAACAGGCCCGGCCAGAGCCATCTCCTCCTCCCAAACGTGTGCAGCATTCAAGCGAGGAAAAAAACGCCGTGGCGGAGGCATTTGTGCCCTTTCAGCCTGCCCATCCCGAGGACGAAGCCGAGCTTACCCCTCGTCAGCAGCGCCATCTTCAGGAGTTGATCGCGCGTTATACGCAACGCACCGCGCGCTCAAAGCAGCAGGTCGCAACCGACCGCGTGGTACATGCTGATCTGCGTAATTCGCTCAACTTCCGCATGGCCACCAAGGAGATGTGCTATCCACTGGTGGTAAATCGCTCAGCCGGCTCCAAAATTTACGACGTTGATGGAAACGAATATATCGACCTCACGATGGGGTTTGGGGTGAACTTCTTCGGTCATAATGAACCTTTTATTAACGCAGCCATCAATGAGCAGATTGATCGTGGCATCCAGCTTGGGCCCCAGCCGGAGCTAGCGGGAGCGTTCGCGCAACTCATTTGTGAATGTAGCGGTATGGAACGCGCAGCATTCTGTAATACCGGTTCTGAAGCTGTGATGATTGCCCTGCGTCTGGCCAGGACCGTCACCGGACGCCCCAAGATCGCGCTTTTCGCGGGATCATATCACGGCTCTGCCGATCCCATCCTCGTTGCGGCCCAGGTCGTCGATGGCAATGTGCAAACGGCCCCGATGGCTCCGGGGATACTGAAGAGTATCGCTGACGAGGTAAGCATTTTAACGTATGGTAGTGCGGCGGCCCTGGAACAATTGCGGGCGCAGCGGCATGAACTCGCGGCTGTCCTCGTGGAGCCTGTGCAGAGCCGCCGTCCAGATTTGCAGCCTGGAGCATTTCTCCAGGAGGTGCGTCAGATCACTGAAGAAGCCGGGGTGGCATTGATCTTTGATGAGATGATTACTGGCTTCCGTACCCAGCTCGGGGGCGCACAGGCCTACTTTGGCGTTCGCGCAGACATCGCGACGTATGGCAAAGTGCTAGGTGGCGGTCTGCCAATCGGTGTCATCGCCGGCAAGGCTGCTTATATGGATGCAATCGATGGCGGCGCGTGGAACTTTGGCGATCAATCGTTTCCTGCTGCGAAGACAACCTTCTTTTCCGGTACTTTTTGTAAACATCCGTTCGCATTAGCTGCTGGCTATGCTGTGCTTGCGCGTATGAAACAGGAAGGGCCAGCTCTCCAGGAAAAACTTAATCTGCGCGTTGCCCGCTTCGCGCATCATCTCAATAGCTATTTTGCTCAAGAGGGCTTGCCTATCAAAGTCGCCTCGTTCGGTTCGCTCTTCCGCTTTAGTTTTTCTTTGCAGATGACATTCTCTGACCATATGAATTTGCTCTTCTATCATCTGTTAGAAAAGGGGGTCTATATCTGGGAAGGACGCAACTGTTTCCTTTCTACTGCCCATACTGACGATGACATTGAGCGGGTAATCCAGGCCGTCAAAGAGAGTGTGGCGGAGATGCGAGCCGGAGGCTTCTTGCCCGAACGGGCGCCAGAACCTGAGGGACCGGGCGGGCGCTTCAAACAGGAACAGCAGGTACAGGCGTTCCCATTGAGCGAGGCTCAGCAGCAATCCTGGATGTTGAGCCAGATGGGAAGCGCCGGCTCCGAGACGATTGCGTTGGAGCTACGAGGAGAATTGCACATTGCTGCGTTACAAGAATCGCTTCAAGAAATTGTGGCGCGGCATGAGGCGCTCAGAACAACAATCGACGCTGCGGGAGATCAGCAGTACATTGCGCCAGAGTCGGTGGTTGAGCTTCCGTTGATCGATTGTTCACATCCCGACCCATCTGCAAGTGCGCTGCTGGTAACGCGCTGGCTCCAGGAAGAATCTAGCCGCCCGTTCAATCTAACGGACGGCCCGCTGATGCGCTGTCATCTGCTACGGCGCAGCGACCAATGGCATACCCTGGTAATTGCTGTTCATCACATTGTTATCGATGGCTGGTCGATTGGGGTGATATTTCAGGAGTTGGGCGCCCTGTACTCGGCAGCATGCGCAGATGCGCTCAGCCAGCTTGCTCCCCCGATGCAGTTCAGCGCCTATCTTCGGCAGCAGCAACAGGCGGATGAAGGCGACCGCATGGCAACTCTGGAGGCGTACTGGTTGCGCAAGTGTGCAGGGCCCATGCCGCTGCTGGATCTTCCAGGCGACCATCCGCGTCCGCCTGTGCGCTCTTATCGTGGCGAGCGTCAGAGCAAGGTGTATGATGCAACGCTGTGCCGCAGGTTAAAAGCATTGAGCCGCAAGCAGAATTGCACGCTGTTTATGAGCCTGATCACGGGTTACCTCGTGTTGTTACATCGCCTCAGCGAACAACGCGACCTTTGCATCGGTTTCCCAACATCGGGTCGTTCAACGGCAGATAGCGAGCGCATGATTGGCTATTGCTCGCATCTTGTGCCATTGCGCAGTCAAGTGCCGACAAACCTGACCTTAGAGCAGTATCTTGCATACATCAGACTGGCTCTTCTGGAAGCATACGAGCATCAAGATTATCCTTACGCCCGTCTGCTTAATAAGCTTAACTTGCCGCGCGACCCTGGTCGTTCGCCTCTGGTGAGCGCAACGTTCAATATGGAGCCGCCCATTACGGTACCGCGGCTGGCAAGCCTGCAAGTCGAGTTCACGATGCCGCCTGTAACTCATTCAGAGTTTGATGTTCACCTGAATATAGCAGAGATTGATGGAACGTTGCTGGCAACGGTTGATTATAACCTTGACCTGTTTGATACCTATACGATGCAGCAGTTTTTACAGCGCTACGAAGTGGTATTGACTGCCTTGCTTGACAACCCGGAACAGGGACTGTGGGCATTTGATCTGCTGACCCTTGAAGAGCGCCAGGAATTAGCGGCCTGGAACCATACAAAGGTCGCAATGCAGCCAGATTTTTTCCCTACCCTGTTTGCGAAGCAAGCGGGTCGCACTCCTGATGCTATTGCGCTGGCCGTGCATGATACATACCTCTCCTACGAAGAACTGGAGCGCCGCGCTAATCAGTTGGCGCGCTATCTGTCCGGGCTGGGCGTCGGAGCCGATAACGTGATAGGTCTTTGTCTGGAACATACTCTAGCTCTCGTCATTGGCCTGCTGGGCGTTCTGAAAACGGGGGCAGCCTTTGTCATGCTCGATCCTGCCTATCCTCGTGAGCGGCTCGCGTTTATGTTAGCCGATAGCCAGGCTCCCGTGTTGATCACGCAAGAGTATCTGCGCAAGCATCTGGATAGCGCAACGACACATATCGTCTGCCTGGACGCCGACTGGCCGCGCATCGCTCAGCAATCAGTGGCTGCGCTATCTCTCTCGCTGCGCGCTGATCAACTCGCGTATGTTATCTACACCTCCGGCTCAACCGGAACGCCTAAGGGGGTGATGCTGACCCACGGTGGCCTCAGCAATTATCTTCTCTGGTGCCAGCAAGCATACCCGGTTGAGGATGGCTGGGGGGCGCTGGTCCATTCGCCGATCAGCGCGGATTTGACGATTACCAGCCTCTTTTTACCGCTACTTTGTGGCGAAACGGTAGCGCTTGTGCCAGAGCATGTTCACACCTACGAAATCGAAACAGTCCTTCGCGAACGTGCAGGGAGCAGTTTCTTCAAGGTAACCCCTGCTCATCTCACGCTGTTTGCCCAATTGTTGTCAGAGGAGAAATTTGCCCACGTTACGCGCTCACTGATTGTTGGCGGCGAACAACTGCTGGGCGAACAACTTGCGCCGTGGAGAGCATCCGCTCCAGAGACGCGGCTATTTAATGAATACGGTCCCACTGAGACGGTAGTTGGGTGCTGTGTCTATGAAGTTCCTCCTGGGCAGCAGCAGAGTGGTGCCATTCCTATCGGGCAGCCCATCGCGAATACGCAGCTTTATGTGCTGGATCGCGCGTTCTGCCAGGTACCGGTGGGCGCCGTGGGCGAACTCTATATTGGGGGAGCTGGACTTGCGCGGGGCTATTTGAACCGCCCCGATCTCACTGCCGAACGCTTCATTCCCAATCCATTTGTGCATGATGAGCGCCTCTCACAGAATGGTGCGGGGCCAGCGCAGGGAGGCGAGCGCCTGTACCGAACCGGCGACCTGGTGCGCTATGTTGGTGCGCAGAGAGAATCAAGCCACGCTGGCGTATTAACATTTCTCGGACGCGCCGATCATCAGATCAAGATTCGCGGCTTCCGCGTTGAACCTGGGGAAATCGAGGCGGTTCTCTGCCAGCATCCACAGGTGCAAGAAGCGGTCGTCCTTGTTCCTGATAAAAAACCAGGAGAAGTGCGCCTGATTGCCTATATTATTCCGGTGCAACCGGTGCCACAGCTCTCCGAGCTACGCAGTTTTCTGCTGCAACGCCTGCCGGAACATATGGTGCCAACGAATATTGTCATGCTGGAAGCATTTCCCTTGACCGCCAGTGGCAAAATTGATCGGCATGCGTTGGCCGCGTTGGATTACTCGCAAAGTGCCATTCAGCCTGAAAGCTATGTCGCTCCGCGTACCACTATTGAGCAGCAACTGGTGGCTATCTGGGAGCAAGTGTTGGGTATGCACCGCATAGGAATCTACGATAATTTCTTTCAGCTTGGCGGCAATTCGCTATTGGCAACACAGGTGATAACGCGTCTTCCAGATGATCTGCGGGTTGAAGCGCCGCTGCGATCCATGTTCGTCGCTCCCACTGTGGCCAGCTTTGCCGAGCTTGTAATGGATCGTCATACAGTCCCGGGGCAAGCGAGCAAAAACATAATTCAGCGCGCTGTGCGCGGCAACAAGCAGGCAAGCCAGCTACTTACAGCGATACGGCGGGGCACTGGTGAGCTAGAGCACGTCGGAGATTAGGCACGATTGCTGGTATTTGATCTTTCAAGTGGAGGTAATGATGATGGTCACCCTTTCAAGGCAATTGTCCCAACTCTCGCCGGCAGAGGCTCGCGAGGTTGCGTTGCTTTTGCAGAGGCAAGGTGCTGAATATAATTGCTTTGCTCTCTCTTTCGCGCAGCAGCGGCTCTGGTTCCTCAATAAATTGGAGCCAGATAACCCGGTCTATAACATTGCTGCCGCTATTCACCTGCACGGTGCGCTGCATGTCGCGCTCCTGGAGCAGAGCCTTCAGCAAATCGTGCAGCGTCACGAGATCCTGCGCACAACATTTATCGATGTTGACGGTCAACCATTTCAATATATCCAGGAGGAACGCAGGCAGATTCTCCCGGTGATAGATCTCCAGGGGGATGTAGCCAATGCCTCAGCGGTTGCCCAATCTCTGGCAACCGCTGAAGCGCGCTGCCCTTTTGACCTCGTGCAAGGTCCATTATTGCGTACCTATTTACTGAGATTGGACCCCCAGACGCATATCTTGCTCTTAACGATCCATCACATTATCTCGGATGGCTGGTCGGTCAAGGTCTTTTTTCATGAATTAACTGCGCTCTATAAGGCATTTTATTATGAACGCTCTGTGCCACTGGAACCGCTGCCGATTCAGTACGTAGATTTCTCGCTTTGGCAACAGGACTGGCTAGCAAGTGATGAATTTACTGCCCAACTGGCATATTGGCAGCGCCAGCTCGCCAATGTGCCGGCGATGTTGGAGTTGCCAACCGATCACCCGCGCCCCGTCACCCAGACATTTAATGGCCGTAACCACTCGTTTGCCCTGCCGGCATCTCTTACTGATATGCTCGGAGCATTGAGCCGGAACGCCGGTACAACGCTCTTCATGACCATGCTGGCGGCGTTCAGTGTTCTGCTGTCTCACTATACCGGGCAGGTCGATGTGTGCATTGGCGTTCCTCTCGCCAATCGCAATAAGCGTGAGCTTGAAGAATTGATCGGCTTCTTTGTCAATACGCTGGTGTTCCGTATCGATCTCTCCGATGATCCTCATTTCTTTGAGGTGCTGCGCCGCGTGCGCGACATCGCTGTAAATGCCTATGAGAATCAGGAATTACCATTTGAGAAGCTGGTTGATGAGCTGCAACCCACGCGCGATATGAGCCATACGCCGCTTTTCCAGGTGATGTTTGACCTGGCCAATGAAGATATGACGCTCGAGTTGCCGGGCCTGACTCTGGACATTCAAGAGGTCGATACCGCTACGGCGAAGTTCGATCTCCAACTCCTGATGAAGCATACGTCCCGAGGATTGAGTGGTCAGTTAGAGTATAATACGGATCTTTTCCAGATGCCGACCATCGAGCGTATGCAGCTCCATCTGCATAGATTGCTGGAGGAGATCGTTGCCAATCCTGACCAGAAAATCTCACGGTTGTTGCTTCTTGACGCAGCCGAACGCCAGCAGATACTCGTGGGGTGGAATGCTACACAGAAGCCATATCCGAACAATACCTGCATCCATCATATGATTGAGGCGCAAGTTGAGCGCACACCGCATAATATTGCGCTTGTTTTTGAGAATCTGACAAAAACGTATCAAGAATTGAATAACGAGGCCAATCTATTAGCTGCAATTTTACAGGAGCAAGGAGTGAAGCCGGAAACGCTGGTGGGCGTCTGTATGGAACGCTCGCTGGAGCTGGTTGTGGCGTTACTGGCAATCCTTAAAGCGGGCGGCGCTTATGTGCCACTCGATCCCACATATCCACAAGAGCGCCTGAACTACATGCTTGAGGATGCACGTATCTCTATTTTACTCACTCAGAGCCATATACTTGAGCGCCTGCCCCGGGAAGGTATCCATTGTATCTTGCTCGATCCTGGTTGGAACGCGGCTATGGGGTATCCCCAAAGAAATTGTTATAGTTCCGTATTGCCGGATAATCTCGTTTATATGATCTATACCTCCGGCTCCACTGGAAAACCTAAGGGCGCTTTAAATACGCATAGATCTCTTTGTAATCGCCTCCATTGGATGCAATGTGCCTATCAATTAACCGAGGAGGATCGCGTCTTACAGAAGACGCCTTTTAGCTTCGATGTCTCCGTCTGGGAATTTTTCTGGCCTTTGCTGACAGGGGCGAGGCTTGTGATAGCTCGCCCGGCAGGACACCAGGACCCGGCGTACCTGGCCTCCCTGATTCAGCAAGAGGCTATCACCACACTCCATTTTGTGCCTTCAATGTTGCAGGCATTTTTAACGGAACCCGCTCTGGAAGAGAAGTGTCGTAGCCTCAAACGCGTTATTGCGAGTGGTGAGGCGCTTTCCGCTGATCTGCAAGCGCGTTTCTTCGCGCGCCTGACAACCTCTCCTGTACAGTTGCACAATCTCTATGGGCCGACCGAGGCCGCAATTGATGTGACGTTCTGGGAGTGCCTTCGCGATAGCAATGCGCTAAGCGTGCCCATTGGCCGTCCCATTGCCAATACCCAGATCTATATTCTGAACGCGGCGATGCAGCCTGTCCCAATAGGAGTTGCAGGGGCGCTTTATATCGGAGGCGTGGGAGTGTGTCGCGGCTACTTTGGTCGCCCTGACTTGACGGCGCTAAAATTCGTTCCCGATCCATTCTCCCCACTGCCCGGGGCACGCCTCTATGCGACCGGAGATCTGGCACGTTATACCAGCATATTGGAGCAGGTGAATCAGCCCGGCGTGATCGAATTTCTGGGACGCCTTGATCATCAGGTGAAGGTGCGAGGTTTTCGCATCGAACCAGGTGAGATTGAGGCCGTGCTAAGGCAGCATTCCGCTGTTGACGAGGCGTTGGTCATCGCAGACGAAATTTCTGGCAGCAAACGCCTGGTCGCGTATATCGTTTTCGCTAAAAGTATGTCCTCTGATGAGGAAAGAACTACCGCTACCGAGGATGTAGAGCAGGTGCAAGAAGGTGCTGATAGCGCCTTGATGAGTGAACTCCGCGCCCTGGTCCAGGAGGTATTGCCGCCTTATATGGTTCCTGCGATCTTCATGGCGCTTGATGCGTTGCCGTTAACGCCCAATGGCAAGATCGACCGGCGTGCCCTGCCTCGACCGACGAGCCAGCCCCGCGCCCTCAGCAGGAGCTATCAGGCGCCGCGCACGCCGGTCGAGCAGACCCTGGCTCAGATCTGGTCCCAGGTGCTGGGCGTGCCCCAGGTCGGCATCCATGACAACTTCTTCACCCTGGGCGGCGACTCCATTTTGAGCATCCAGGTGATCAGTCGAGCGCATGCAGCGGGTCTGCATCTGACGCCACGCCAGCTCTTCCAACAGCAGACCATCGCTCAACTGGCGCCCCTGGTCAGTGCTTTGCTACCGGCTGCTGCTGCCCCTGCCTCCCTTTGGCAGGCGGGTCCGGTGCCCTTGACGCCGATCCAGCGCTGGTTCTTTGCGCAGCCGTTGCAGCATCCTGACCACTTTAACCAGGCGCTGCTGCTGTGCATGCCTGCCGCCGTCTCCTCTCGCGGGTTGCAGCAGGCGATGCAGGCGGTCTGTGCGCAGCACGATGTCTTCACGCTGCGCTTCGAGCAGGGGGCAACCGGCTGGCAGCAGCGCGCCGACCCCCAGCGCCTCGGGGAGCCGTGGCTGGCTGAGCCGTTGCTGGTCGTGGATCTGAGCCAGCTTGCGCCGCAGGAGCAATCCTGCTGCATCACGGAACTGGCTCGCGGCTGGCAAGGCAGTCTGCACTTACAGCACGGCCCGCTGCTGCGTCTGATCCGCTTCGGCTGTGGGCCGCAGCAGGCGGATCGTCTCTTGCTCTTGGCCCATCATCTGCTCGTCGATGGCGTCTCCTGGCGCATTGTGCTCGATGAGTTGCACCTGGGACTCAATCAGCAAGCGCAGGGCCAGCCGCTGCACTTGCCGACGGCGAGCACGAGTTTCCAGCACTGGGCGCGGCACCTGGCCACTACCGGACTGGCGGTCAGCCGGGCTCATGCCGACTTCTGGCTGGCACAGGCGCGCCAGGGGGTGGCTCCCCTGCCACGCGATCTTCCCAGGGGCAGCAACCTGCGGCGAGATGGGCAGGTCTGCACCCTGACCCTGAGCGCGCTGGAGACCGAGGCGCTGCTGCGGCAGACGCCGCGCGCCTATGGCACACGCATCGACGAGGTGTTGTTGGCGGCACTGCTCTGTACGCTCAGTCGCTGGAGCGGGAGCCGACGGGTGCGCCTGGCGCTAGAGGGGCATGGCCGCGAGGAGGCGGCGCTGGGTGGCAGCGACCTGGACCTCTCGCGCACGGTGGGCTGGTGTACTGCGCTCTATCCGCTGGTGCTGCAGGTGCCCGCGGAAGGAAGGGAAGACCTGGGGGCGCTGTTGCGCAGCGTCAAAGAGCAGGTGCGACAGGTGCCGCAGCGAGGGGTGGGCTATGGGCTCCTGCGCTGGTTAGCTGAGGAGCCGGAGGTGCGCGGCGTGCTGGAGCAGGAGCAGGAAGCAGAGGTGAGCTTTAACTACCTGGGGCAGTTTGACCAGAGCGTGCAGGCGCAGGGCTGGACGCTGGCCCCGGAGGTGGTAGCGGAGCCGTTGAGTCCGCACGACCCCCGTGGCTTCCTGCTGGAGATCAACGCGGTGATCGTC
>DASRHT010000016.1:0-41033 GCA_035650355.1 Ktedonobacteraceae bacterium | reverse complement strand
CGGAACGCCGATTTGCCCGAGTGTGGGATTGGAACTGTACCCGTCAAGGACATTCAGATCGATTATCGTTGTCGGAACGCCGATTTGCCCGAGTGTGGGATTGGAACTTATCCTCTACGGCGTCCAGAAATCCCCCGATTGGGTGTCGGAACGCCGATTTGCCCGAGTGTGGGATTGGAACTACTAGCTCTCCGGTTGTTGGTTCGTCTGGCATGGTGTCGGAACGCCGATTTGCCCGAGTGTGGGATTGGAACCGCAACGCAGCAGCCGCATTCAATGCGCTCCGGGGCGTCGGAACGCCGATTTGCCCGAGTGTGGGATTGGAACATAGCTTGCTTAACGGGAACAAGAACACTGATGCACGTCGGAACGCCGATTTGCCCGAGTGTGGGATTGGAACTCAATCGTAGCGCGTTCTTGTGGTGGCGGCGTGCAACGTCGGAACGCCGATTTGCCCGAGTGTGGGATTGGAACAAGGGGATCGCGGGTACGCGCCATTGGGCAAGCAGACGTCGGAACGCCGATTTGCCCGAGTGTGGGATTGGAACACCGGAGGCAACCAGGGGGAATTGCTAAAACTGTTAGGTCGGAACGCCGATTTGCCCGAGTGTGGGATTGGAACTAATTCTCTGGAATACGCTAGCTCTTTATTGGAAAACGTCGGAACGCCGATTTGCCCGAGTGTGGGATTGGAACCCAATTTCAGCAATCGCCAGAAAACAAGAAAAAGCGTCGGAACGCCGATTTGCCCGAGTGTGGGATTGGAACGCGATCTGCTCATTGATGAGACGGAAATCGATCCGCTGTCGGAACGCCGATTTGCCCGAGTGTGGGATTGGAACCGTCCCCAATAGAAATCCATGAAATGGACGAACACGGTCGGAACGCCGATTTGCCCGAGTGTGGGATTGGAACTATTGAAGGGGTAACGCAGAGATAAGCGAGCTTTATGTCGGAACGCCGATTTGCCCGAGTGTGGGATTGGAACGGCTATCGAGCCAATATGGCTGATAATGACTGCGGCGTCGGAACGCCGATTTGCCCGAGTGTGGGATTGGAACATCTCCTCTTGCCGGTCGCGATGACCAATATCATCCTGTCGGAACGCCGATTTGCCCGAGTGTGGGATTGGAACACGCCGATGGCTCAATTTATTCGCATCCTTGATAAGCGTCGGAACGCCGATTTGCCCGAGTGTGGGATTGGAACGACGCGCGCCACACGGCTGATCTGCCTCTCCTGAGTCGGAACGCCGATTTGCCCGAGTGTGGGATTGGAACGTGATTTGTGCCATTCATATGCCTCTAGTACTTTTTGTCGGAACGCCGATTTGCCCGAGTGTGGGATTGGAACAAACGGTTGTCCTACCTTCACAATGTCACTGTCATTGTCGGAACGCCGATTTGCCCGAGTGTGGGATTGGAACCAGACTGGACCTGGCCGACAGCACCAGCGAGGAGAAGGCGTCGGAACGCCGATTTGCCCGAGTGTGGGATTGGAACCACATTAGGAGATGTTTTTAAAGCACGCGGTTTAGAACGTCGGAACGCCGATTTGCCCGAGTGTGGGATTGGAACCGCATCTATTCTTAGCTCTGTGCCATTCGTCGGTACTGTCGGAACGCCGATTTGCCCGAGTGTGGGATTGGAACATGCGTGGACTGCCACGCGCACACAAGAACAGCATGGTCGGAACGCCGATTTGCCCGAGTGTGGGATTGGAACGATCTCTCTGTCGCACTCCAGCAATCGCTCGGAATGCGTCGGAACGCCGATTTGCCCGAGTGTGGGATTGGAACGACAGCAAAATCCGTACTGATCTTGCTGACCAGTTGCGTCGGAACGCCGATTTGCCCGAGTGTGGGATTGGAACGGCGCTTCCTCTCCATGTCCGTTCCCTCCTCACATAGTCGGAACGCCGATTTGCCCGAGTGTGGGATTGGAACATGCCCAGATTTCATGGTGTCGTTGATGAACCATCGTCGGAACGCCGATTTGCCCGAGTGTGGGATTGGAACACCAAAGGCCCTTGTATTTGTGATATTTGGAACTTCGTCGGAACGCCGATTTGCCCGAGTGTGGGATTGGAACAGTGCTAGCCCTGGTAACGTGGGGCAATCTTGCCCCGTCGGAACGCCGATTTGCCCGAGTGTGGGATTGGAACATCAAAATCGATGAGGGATGGGGGTTCCCAACCCCGGTCGGAACGCCGATTTGCCCGAGTGTGGGATTGGAACACTATTCACTTCTCAGAAAAGAAAGAGCCTACTATTGGTCGGAACGCCGATTTGCCCGAGTGTGGGATTGGAACTTGCAGAGCAAAGAGACAAAAACCGTGGAGATAAAGTCGGAACGCCGATTTGCCCGAGTGTGGGATTGGAACCTTTGCTGTGTGCGTGCGCTGATTAATCCCGTGGAGTCGGAACGCCGATTTGCCCGAGTGGGGGATTGCAACAGCTATCATTGTGCGAACCCCCTTTTAGTCTTCGTCGTCGGAACGCCGATTTGCCCGAGTGGGGGATTGCAACTGGTCATCTCTGTGCGTGCTTCGTCTAGCTCTGGTGTCGGAACGCCGATTTTCCCGAGTGGGGGATTGCAACTATACCATGACACTCTTTCCCCCTCTTCCAATAGGAGTCGGAACGCCGATTTTCCCGAGTGGGGGATTGCAACATAACGCGTGTATGGTCGGGCTGGCGTTCTACGATAGTCGGAACGCCGATTTTCCCGAGTGTGGGATTGCAACGAGCATTCTATGGAGCTGACCCGGTTCTAATATGCGCTGTCGGAACGCCGATTTTCCCGAGTGTGGGATTGCAACATCTTGCGTATCAATTGGATATTTGCGCTCTTCTGGCGTCGGAACGCCGATTTTCCCGAGTGTGGGATTGCAACAATTCCAATGATGATGGGTGTCTGTCCAGTGATATTTTGGGAGGTGGGTTCTCTCTTTGAAGGAAGCAACACCTTCTTTTCCAGCGAGGAATTACTTACGACGGTATTTGTGGAACTGGCAGGTCGATCACCGGCCCGTGCCAACAGCAGATTCTATGAATGAATTACTTGCGGTTCTCGAGAGTGGGATTGCAACGTCAGTGTGTGCATTCTGTGGCCTCATCTGCCATGTAAATC
This sequence comes from Ktedonobacteraceae bacterium, assembly GCA_035650355.1. Taxonomy (GTDB): domain Bacteria; phylum Chloroflexota; class Ktedonobacteria; order Ktedonobacterales; family Ktedonobacteraceae; genus DASRHT01. The sequence continues at coordinate 37,902 of DASRHT010000016.1, read as the reverse complement.
CCAGGATTCTGTGGGGTCTGGCTCACTCTACCTGACTCCGACGGTCAGGTTTTTGTCTTCCATTTCCCAGGCGTGATCCAGCGTGTGATACGCGGTATGCCGAATCAGATACCGGAGTGGCCAAGTTCGGGCCATTTTGCCCTCAGAATGGAACGCCCGAATTGCGTTACAATAGGCGTTGCGGTGCGCTTGCAAACCCTCGTCGATCAGCATCGCACCCTGGGGAGTGGACACCCCGACCTTCTCTGCCCACTCTTGCTCCACGCAAATCGTATGACGGACGATGTGATCCCGATCACGCCCTCCCCCTCGCGGACCCTTCCGCATCTGGGCCGACACGCGCAAACGCACGTCGTCGAAAAACGCCCAGCACGCCTGCATCAGGGTCAGTTCACGTTCCAATTCTCCGCTCGATATGTCTTGCCTATCAATGCTTGAGAACGCGAACGAGATGCCCCAGAAGTCGGTTGAGCCCGTGCCCGGATAGTGCTCGACCACGTCAACCGTGGTGATAGCGGCAAACTCTCCATCCATCCCAGCCAGCTTCGCCACCTGGGCATAGCGTGGAAGGTAGGATTGCAACCGTTCAATCGCGGTCTCCCCGGTCTTCGCACCACGCTCTAGACCGGGCCAGTCCGGCGCCACTGCCACCACCTTCTTGCCTTTCGGTCCGATTTCAAGCGTCACCCGAAGTTGATTCGCCATCTCTGCTCCCCTTACTGTCAAGATCAAGTTTTTGCACCCTTTGCCTTTCTGCTTCTTTCCTCAACATGGTACCATCAAAAGCGGTCAGAACTCACCCTCTATCGACGGCTTCATCTTCCAGTGTGACGTTTTTTGCCTCATTCGACCGCATACCCCTTTCAAGCATCATATGGTCAGTCAGATTTGGCTGGCTTGATCAGCGGAATAAAAGCCGCCGAGAACTCGTCGAAGAAGCATTATCAGCAGTCGCCAGTCAACCATCTAAATCACCTCCTCAATGCCCGGTCTTTCTTTTTTCTATCGGCTTTGTACTCTGGTTACGACGCACTCTTACAACGTCAGGAAAAAATGATGAACCGACCTGGCACTTTTCACAGTCGAAATGGTCCGCCAATCATCAGCGATTTCTTGGTCTAGTGGTCTAGTTGTATTGACAAGACGTATACTAGAGCATATACTTGTATGGAGTGATAAGACGTTTTTTGTAAGATTGCCTGCTTCCTGGCAGGTGAACATGCATGTAGACAAGCAGAGAAGAGGAGGAAGAGAAGACGTAACAAAAGGATTAGAGGATTTTTGAGCGTATTTTCCCCACACCGGCACAGGAAGGAACCATGTATGAGAGTATCTTTACGTACCTTCGCTTTCCCAGCCATCGGAATCCTGGCTCTCTTCAGCGTTTTCTTTGGGTTCAACGTCCCCAGTGTAGCCGCCCACACGGCTGAAGCCAGGCAGATCTTTGCCCCCTATCAAGATGTCACGATCAGCAGCACGGTTTTACAGTCGGTTTTGAAAAAGACCGGACAGAATTTCTATACGCTGGCTTTCGTTACCAACGGCGGCGGTTCCTGCAATGCGGAATGGGCGGGATCGATCCCCTTTAACCAGACCGCGATGCTGCTGCCTCATCTCAGCAGCGATATTGATGCGGTCCGCGATGCTGGCGGGGATGTGATCATTTCCTTTGGAGGAGCCGCAGGCACGGAGTTGGCGCTGACCTGTCAAGATCCGCTCAGTTTGCAGGCGCAATATCAGCGGGTCATTGACACCTATCATGTCAGCCGTCTCGATTTCGATATCGAAGGCGGAACACAGGGAGATGTGCCCTCCTACACGCGCCGCAATATTGCCCTTGCCGCCTTGCAGAAAGCCAATCCCCATCTCATCATTTCGTTTACTCTGCCAGCCGCCACAACGGGATTGCTTGATGACAGTCTTGGGCTGTTGAGAAACGCAAAAGCTGAAGGAGTCAAGTTCTCCATCGTCAACATTATGCCGTTTGACTTTGGGCCACCAGAGGCGATGATGGGGCAGTTGGCCATTCAGTCAGCGAACGGTTTCTTTAAGCAACTCCAGCAGATCTTCCCCGACCGCTCGGACCGTCAGATCTGGTCAATGATTGGCGTCACCCTCCTGATAGGTCAGAACGATTCGCCCGGCGAAATCTTCACAGAGCATGATGGGCACCTCGTCCTTGCCTTCGCGCAGCAGCATCATCTGGGCTTCTTATCCTACTGGGAGGTCTCACGAGATAACGGCACCTGTCCGGGCAATCCTTCTGACCAGGACACTTGCAGCGGCCTGAAACAGCGTTCCTTTGCCTTTCTCAAGCTCTTCCATCCATTTGGCGAGGATGAAGATAGCTAGGGCGGCTGTTGTCCGGCATCCAATTTTGATCGGCAAAACGGGTTGATTCTCAATTGTATTGGAGAACGAACTGGTTCGTCGGCAAACGAACCAGTTCGTTCGTCGTGCGTGATCAACACCTCGATGCGCCTGTTCGCTAATGGTTAGAGTATGCCGTTAACGCCAGAACGACTTAGCCGCGTGAATCGCAAAGCTGTCGTCAAGTATTTTAGAGTCAGCCCGTAAATCCTGCCTGTTCCCACGGGTTACGCAACGAACTGCACATCGTTGTGGTTATAGGACTAAGTGCATTGCACAAATACCTCATACATCTAGAAGTTGGCTTTGAATTTCCATTTGGAGTATTTCTCCTTGTCTGAATGATAATAGGATATCACTCACCTGGAAAATTGATGAGATGAAAAGTTTATCAAAATGTTTTGTATTTTGGTAGAATCATTAGTATGCTTACGCATATTACACGGTATCAAAATCAATGGCGAACTCTTTCTCGTGGAACGATGCAAATATGCATTTATATTAAACTATTGACGCTTTATTACGCATATGTTAGAATAAATATCTGGACATGTTTTTTTCAATTGAAACAGTTAGTACTATAAGAAAACTAATTGTGCTGTAGATACAAACATAGGAGTAAAGAAGTTGACTCTCTTATGCTTACGCGGCCCCTAACGCGCAAGCGAGAGGAGAGGGGCGATTATAGTTGTGCCAACAACTATTGTCGCTAGAAAACGCCTACCACAGCGTTGCCCCCCGAGGTTATCAAGATTCCAAACACAAAAGAACTGCTTGTAGCATGAACCATTGTTTTGCCTGATAGATGGGGCCAGACAGAATGGAATATAACGCTATGCGTATTCACCAGCTCTTTGAAGTTCAAGCTGAACGTGCGCCTCTCGCACTGGCAGCTCTTTGCCGGGGAGAACAGATAACCTACCAGGAAGTAAACGTTCAGGCGAATCAACTGGCGCATCACCTGAGATCCCTGGGTGTTGGTCCTGGTGTGTTTGTAGCGGTCTATATGACGCGCTCGCTTGATCTCCTCCCCGCGCTCCTGGGTATTCTAAAAGCTGGTGGGACTTATGTCCCGCTAGAGGTCAGCTTTCCCCCGGCCAGGGTACTGCATATTCTTTCTTCTCTCCATATCCCTACAGTAATCACCCACCAGGCTGTTTTCTCGAAATTGCCCGACCTCTCCTCCCTCCCCGCTCTAGAGCATGTGATCTGCTTCAATGAGGTAGGCGAGCAGCAATATTACCGGCAGAGTTCAATCCGCCTGTGGACGAGTTCTCAACTGGTGGGTCTCCCGCCAGACAATTTGCCCGTCCTGGGCTCATCACGGAACCTGGCCTATGTGATTTTTACTTCAGGCTCTACAGGGACGCCAAAGGGTGTGATGGTGAGCCATCAGTCCGTTCTCAATGTAATCGAGTGGGTTAATACAACATTTCAGGTACAGGCCGCGGATCGCCTTCTATTTGTGACCTCTCTCTGCTTCGACCTCTCGGTCTATGATATTTTTGGCATATTGGCCGCCGGAGGTTCCATACAGATTGCGACTGAAGAGGACATTCATGATCCAGAACGGTTGCTTTTCCTCCTCTGCCATGAACCAATCACTTTTTGGGATTCAGCGCCCCCGGTCTTGCAGCAGGTCATACCATTTTTACCTACGGCAGAGGGTCCTGGCACGCAGCAACTCAGATTGATTTTTCTTGGTGGTGACTGGATTCCATTGGGGATGCCAGACAGGATCAGACAAGTATTTACGCGGGCTCAAATGGTCAATCTTGGAGGTGCGACGGAGACAACCGTCTGGTCAAATTATTACGCTATTGGCGAGGTTGATCCTAGCTGGGCCAGTATCCCCTATGGCAAACCGATCCAAAACGCCCGCTATTTCATCCTGGATAGCAATTTCCAGCCCTGTCCCACCGGAGTTGATGGAGAGATGTACATAGGCGGTCAATGCCTTTCTGAGGGCTATTGCAATGATCCCGAGCTGACCGCTGAGAAATTCCTGCCCAATCCTTTTAGCGAAGAAGCCGGCGCGCGCCTCTACAGGACCGGCGATCTGGGCCGCTTCTGGGCAGACGGCAACATGGAGTTCCTGGGGCGGGCTGATCAACAGGTCAAGGTCCGTGGCTTCCGTATCGAACTTGGTGAGATCGAGACGACGCTCAGCCAACATCCACTTGTTCAGGATGTAGTAGTGATTGCCAGCGAATACGCAGAACGCGAGAAACGCATCATCGCGTATCTGGTCCCCAGGCAGAGGGCAGAGACAAGCCCGGCCTCTACAGCAGATGGGATAGAAGGGAGCGACGAGTTTTCAGTCAATATTTCACCGCCAGGTAGCGGGGAGTCTGACAAATCTTCTCTTATTCATGCGCTGCGTCAATTCTTGCAAGAACGCCTGCCAGAGTATATGCTCCCTTCCGCCTATATGCTCCTGGAAAAGCTACCCTTGAGCGCCAATGGGAAAGTAGACCGCAAGACGCTGCCAAATCCTGTACACGAAGACATGGCTCACGAGTTTGTGGCCCCGCGCTCGGCACTGGAGGAGATGCTGGCAACCGTATGGGCAAGCACCCTGGGGCTTCAGCGCGTGAGTATCCACGATAATTTCTTTATGCTCGGAGGCCATTCCCTCCTGGCAACGCAGCTAGTGACTCGCGTGCGTGAGCTCTGTCAGGTAGACCTGCCGCTCTCCTCGCTCTTCCACGCCCAAACGATTGCAAGCTTTGCCCATGAGGTCGCTATTCATCGCCAGCGCAAAGTTGACCAGGCGTCCTTCCATATATTACCGGCTTCGCGCAACGGTAGATATCATCCACTTTCTTTTCCTCAAGAACAGGTCTGGTTTATCTTGCAGCTCACTCCAGAGAATATCGCCTACCACTTCCAGGCCACGCTTAAAATCAAGGGACCCCTGAACATCGCAGCCCTGGAACAAAGTCTGCGTGAGATTATCCGGCGCCATGAAATGTTTCGCACGACCTTTGAGGCTTTCAACGGGCAACCCATGCAACTCGTTCATGATCCCTGGCCAGTGAAGCTGCCTGTTATTAACCTGTATGCAATACCCGCACCCGAACAGGCAGAGCTTATCCGGGGCTATCTCCAACAAGAGTTCCGTCGGCCATTTACCCTTGATCAGCTTCCTCTGATCCGCTGGTCGCTGCTGCACCTGAGCGACCAGGAGTATCTCCTGACACACATCGAGCATCACCTGGTGCATGATGGCTGGTCGTTCAACACATTTCTGCATGAGCTTTTTCTTCTTTATCAAGCATTTTCCGCACACCAACCCTCCCCACTGCCCGAATTGCCAGTGCAATTTGTGGACTTTGTCTACTGGCAACGCCAGTGGGTTGAAAGCGAACAGGGCCAAAAGCAGCTTGCCTACTGGACAGAGCGCCTTGCTGGCAGTCCACCCCTTCTGGAGTTACCTACCGATCATCCACGCCCACAGATACAAACCTTCCACGGCAATGTTTTCAGAATTGAGCTACCTCCCAAATTGTGTGAAGCCCTAAGGGCCTGCTACCGCCGCGAAAATGTTACCCTGTATATGGTGATGTTAGCCGCCTTCCTGACGCTGCTCTCCCGCTATACCGGGCAAGAAGATCTCTGCCTGGGAACGGGCATTGCTAATCGCCGCTCCCGCGAAGCCGAGGCACTGATCGGTATGCTGGTTAACACGTTGGTACTGCGGGCTGACCTTTCAGGCAATCCAAGCTTCCGCGAGTTGCTGGCTAGAATACGTACCCTTACACTTGAAGCCTATGAACATCAGGATCTGCCCTTCGAAAAGGTCGTAGCAGCCCTGCAACCAGAACGCAACCTGAGCTACAATCCTTTCTTCCAGGTAATCTTTGGCTTCCACGACTCGCCATTGGATGCTCTCAAGCTGCCCGGTATGGAACTGGAATTGACAGAGGGTCTGAGCAATGGGTCAGCAAAGTTCGATCTTAATCTGATTGTGATCCCGCGGGCAGAACAGATGGCTACGGTGGCGCAACCAGACAGGAATAGCGAGATTCTCTTGCTCTGGGAATATAACAGCGACCTCTTCGAAGCTGCCACGATGCAACGTATGGTAGCTGCCTATCAGATGCTATTAGAGGGCATCTGCCGCGATGGCACACAACGCCTCAGCGATATGCCATTGCTCACGCTGGAAGAGCGCCAGCAGCAGCTAGTCACATGGAACGAGACGACGCTGGCAATCCCCGCTCATGCATCCTTGCAAAAGATGATCGAATCCTGGGCGCAGCTAACTCCCGCGGCAATTGCACTGGAATACCTGGACGAACGGATAAGCTATCAAACAGTGAACCAGCGAGCAAATCAACTGGCTCACTATCTGCGTACCCTGGGCGTGGAAACGGAGAGTCTGGTAGCCGTTTGCCTGGAACGCTCGCCCGATCTAGTCATAAGCTTGCTGGCTATTTTGAAAGCCGGGGGCGCTTATCTACCACTAGACCCGACCTATCCTACAGAGCGACTGGCGTTTATGCTGCAAGATGCGCATGCTCAGGTTCTGTTGACAACAAACGCTCTGAGCACGAAATTTGCCGACCAGCAGAAGACAACTACCAGACTCGTTTGCCTGGAAAATGAGCAGGAGCAACTTAGCCAGCAATCCACAACCAATCCCGTCAGCGGGATTGTCCCGGAAAACCTGGCCTACGTCATTTATACGTCAGGCTCAACCGGGAAGCCTAAAGGGGTTCAGATCACCCACCGGGGACTACTCAATCTCGTCTGCTGGCACCAGCGAGCTTTTACACTGACCGCGCAGGATCGGGTCAGTCAGCTAGCCAATTTGAGTTTTGATGCGGCTGGCTGGGAGACCTGGCCCGTCCTTGCCACGGGCGCTGTGCTCTGTCTGGTTGATGAGGAGAAACGCAGTTTTCCTCTTCGTTTACGAGATTGGCTGGTAGAGCAACAGATCACGCTCAGCTTTCTCCCCACACCACTGGCGGAGAGTTTGCTAGCAACAGAGTGGCCTGCCGAAACGGCGTTGCGCATCTTGTTGACCGGCGGGGATCTGCTCCACAACGCGCCAGCTTCGCCCCAGTCTTTTGTGCTGGTGAATAACTATGGACCGACCGAATATAGCGTGGTAGGAACTTCGGGCGTGGTTTCGTCTGAAGATTCCGCCCGCCAACACGCCTGGACGTCCCAGGGCAGGGGCAAGCAACCGTCCATTGGCCGCCCCATTGCCAATACCCGCGTCTATGTGCTCGATGCTCAGATGCAACCGGTTCCTCGCGGTGTCGTTGGCGAACTGTTTCTCGGAGGTGAGGGACTGGCTCGCGGCTATCTTCATCGCCCTGATCTCACTGCCGAGCGATTTCTCCCCGATCCTTTTTGCCAATTGGCGGGCGCGCGCGTCTATAGAACTGGGGACCTCGTACGTTACCAGCCCGACGGCAGCCTGGATTTCCTGGGGCGCAACGATGAGCAGGTGAAGATTCGCGGCTTCCGTATCGAACCAGGAGAGATAGAGGGCACGCTGCGTCAGCACCCGGCCATCAAAGAGGCGCTGGTGGTTGCACGCGAAGATGTTCCTGGTCAGAAACAACTGGTTGCCTACCTGGTACAAGAGGCCGAATTAGACGTTCCAATGGAACAAATACGCCAGTTTCTTCAGAGCAGATTGCCTGGCTATATGCTCCCCACGGCCCTGGTTAGCCTGGAGCAGATACCGTTGACATCTAACGGCAAGCCTGATCGGCGTGCGCTTCCTCTACCCGAATTCGGCCATCTGGAGGAGCAATATCTGGCGCCTCGCAGCCCCATTGAAGAATTGCTTGCTGGGATGTGGGCAGAAGTGCTGGGCCTGGAGCAGGTAGGGATCTATGATAACTTTTTTGAACTGGGCGGACATTCCCTGCTCGCCACGCAGGTGATCGCACGCATTCATAACCTCTTCCAGGTAAATCTCCCTTTGCGCCTGTTGTTTGAACGACCAAACGTAGCCGAACTCGCCCTGGCGATCTCGCATGAACAGGATAGCCCGCGTGAACTTGCTTTTCAAAAGCTTATCCGGGCCACGACCAGAGCCAAACAGCTTCCACTCTCCTTTGCTCAACAACGGCTCTGGTTCTTGCATCAACTCGCACCCGATAGCCCCTTTTACAATATTTCTCGCGCTATCACTCTCACCGGTCCACTTCAGCGGACAGTGCTGGAGCAGAGCATCAATGAGCTGATACACCGTCACGAGACGCTGCGCACGCGCTTCGAGACGTCGCTGGTCCAGATCATTGACCCGCCTCTCCTCTTCTCCTTGCTTGTTGAAGATCTGACACATCTTTCCGAGGAGGAGCGCGAGCTGCGAGTACAGCAACTAATTAAAGACGAGATCCACCAGCCTTTTGATTTGCTGCATGGTCCGCTTCTGCGCGTGAAGCTGCTGCATCTGGCTCCAGAAGAGCACACACTTTTACTGAGCCTGCACCATATCATCTCGGATGGCTGGTCCATGAGCGTGCTTTTCCGCGAGCTGGGCGTACTCTATAGGGCTTTTTGTGCGGATCTTCCTTCTCCTTTGCCAGACCTGCCGCTCCAATACGCCGATTACACCCTCTGGCAATACGAGGCGCTCACAGGCGCGATCTGGCAGGAGCAACTGACTTACTGGAAGCAACAACTGGCTAACCTTCCGCAACTGACATTACCTACCGATCATCCGCGACCGGCGACACAGACATTCAAGGGCGCATACGAGTCTTTCCACCTTTCATCAGCTATAACAGCCCAGTTAAAGGACTTGAGCAGACACGAAGAAGTAACGCTGTTTATGACGCTGCTGGCAGGTTTTCAGGTTCTGCTAGCGCGTTACAGCAATCAAACAGATATTGTGGTGGGAACAGGCGTTGCCAATCGCACCCGCAGCGAGTTGGAAAATCTGATCGGTTTTTTTGTTAACACACTGGTTCTGCGTACAGACCTGTCAGGTGATCCCAGCGTGCATGCGCTGCTGCGGCGAGTACGCGAAGTAGCGCTGGGAGCCTATGCTCACCAGGACCTCCCCTTCGAACAACTGGTAGAGGAGCTGCATCCCCAGCGCGCTCCGGGCGTCAATCCACTTTTCCAGGTGATTTTCGTCCTGCAAAATGCTCCTCAAGAGCCGCTACAATTGCCTGGCCTCGCCCTACAAATCGCCCCGATTCATAGCGGATCTATAAAATTTGATCTACATTTTTCGCTCTGGGAAGAAACAGACGGCCTGAGCGGTATGCTAGAGTATAGCACGGATCTTTTTGAGGCCGCGACTATTCAGCGTCTGCTGGCTCACTATCAGCGCATCCTGACGGCGATAGCTCTTCAACCAGAACAGCGGATCTCTGCCTTACCGCTATTAACATTCGCTGAGCTAGAGCAACTGAGAAGCTGGAATGCGACCCGGCGAGACTATCCACAAGATACTGGCTTGCACCGGCTCTTTGAGCAGCAGGTAAGACAAACGCCTGAGGCCATAGCTATCTGCTTTGACGATAAGGTATTGACTTACAAGCAATTGAATCGAGATGCCAATCAACTGGCTCACTATCTCTATGTACTGGGTGTCCAGGCAGGTGAGATGGTTGGCCTGTACATGGAGCGTTCGTCTGACTTGATCATCAGCCTGCTGGCGATTCTCAAAGCCGGAGCTGCTTACGTGCCGCTGGATCTGACCTATCCACAGGAGCGCGTGGCCTTTATGATCCAGGACACGCGCATGAGATTCATCCTGACTCAGCAGGCGCTGCTCGCTCAACTGCCAATGCACGATGCCTTCGCACTCTGCCTGGACCGTGATCAAGCAGCAATCTCCCGGCAGGCCACTCATGATCTGGAGCGGGATCTTCCAGGGCTCGCAGCCGCCTACGTGATCTATACGTCAGGCTCAACCAATGTTCCCAAAGGGGTTGTAGTGCCACACCGCGCGGTTGCGCGTCTGGTTATCAATACGAATTATGTTCAGTTCAGTCCTGCCGAACGTATCGCTCAGGTATCCAATGCCTCATTTGACGCTGCCACTTTTGAAATCTGGGGCGCGCTCTTGCATGGGGGACAACTGATCGGGGTTTCTAGAGATATCCTTCTCGATCCTTCGGCACTCGCTCTCTATCTGCAAGAGCAGCAGATCACGATGAGCTTTCTGACCGCGGCTCTTTTTAATCAGGTCGTGCAGGCAGCTCCTACCGCCTTCCACTCGCTGCATTTTCTCCTGGTTGGCGGTGAGGCGCTCACTCCCAGGTGGATCAAAACAGCCCTTACACATGGGCGACCGCGACACCTGCTGAATGGCTATGGACCAACGGAGAATACAACCTTCTCTGCCTGCTATGAAATAGCCGAGGTGGCAGAAGGGGCAACAATGCTCCCCATTGGTAGGCCTATTGCCAACACTCAAGCCTACGTGCTCGATCAATATATGCAGCCTGTGCCAGCAGGGGTTCCAGGAGAATTGTACCTGGGTGGCGATGGTCTTGCGCTGGGATATCTGGAACGACCAGACATAACAGCAGAACGCTTTGTGCCAAACCCTTTCGTCGGGACCAGCGCAGGGGCCTCCCACGATCAATCGGTCTCCCATGATCAATCGGGGAGCTACGGCGCGTCCAGGCCCGGCGAGCGGCTCTATCGAACGGGTGATCTGGTGCGTTATCTGCCAGGCGGGGAGATCGTATTCCTCGGGCGTCTCGATACCCAGGTCAAGCTGCGCGGCTTCCGCATTGAACTGGGCGAGATTGAGACTGTGCTTCAACGCTATCCAGGCGTGCAGGATGCGGTTGTTACCTTACATAAGGATGCCACAGAGCAAAAACGCCTCCTGGCCTATATTGTGCCCGACCCGGTCGCGCTAAGGGCTCAGGGAGAGCAATTGTCCGAGCGCGTCACCCACTGGCAAATGATCTTCGATGAACAGATCTACGGTCAGGCAGCTACTCCTGCTGATCCGCTATTTCACGTCGCAGGCTGGAATAGCACCATTACGGGCTTACCTTTTCCCACTCAGGATATGCAAACCTGGCTCGATGATACCATCCAAACCATCCAGGAACTCCATCCCCGGCGAGTGCTGGAAATTGGCTGTGGTACCGGGCTCCTGCTCTTCCGCCTGGCTCCTGATTGCCAAAGCTATTACGGCACAGATATCTCTTCAACCTCGTTAGCGTATCTGCAACACCTGTTGGACCAGCCAGAATACGCGCTGCCACAGGTGAAACTTTTGCAGCGTCCGGCCAACGACTTCAGCGATCTGGAGGCCGCTTCTTTCGACACCATTATTTTGAATTCGGTGGTGCAATATTTCCCCGATGTCGAGTATTTGCAGGATGTGCTGGAAGGTGCGCTCCGCCTGCTGACACCGGGCGGCCATGTGTTCATAGGCGATATACGCAGCCTGCCGCTGCTTGAGGTATTTCATAGCCTGGTAGAAGTCGAGCAAGCTGCTCCCTTGTTCTCGCGTGAATATATACGTGAGCGCGTGCGACAAGCCATGCGCAATGAAGAAGAGCTACTCCTCGATCCCGCGCTCTTTACGCATCTGCCTCAGTTTTATTCGGCGCTGAAGCAGGTGCGGGTCATACCGAAACGTGGCCGCTATCTCAACGAGCTGAGCCAGTTTCGCTATCAGGTAGTCTTACGCACCGAGGAGCCCGGAGAAGTTATTCCATCTCTCGACTGTACCTGGCTGGATTGGCGCGAGAGCGCAATGAGTCTGTCCAGATTGCATCATCTTTTAAAAGAAGAGGCACCGCCGATGCTTGGGCTGGCCTCGGTGCCTAATGCGCGGCTTGCAGCAGCTTTATGCATACACCAGTTCTTGACTGGCAAAAACGAGAGTTATGATGCAGAGCCCAACGCTGCTGCACTGCGCGAGATAGCCCGTACCGCAGCATCGGATGGCCTGGAGCCAGAGGATCTCTGGGGCCTGGCTGACGAGTTGCCCTACGATATTGCGATTAGCTGGGCGCGGCACCAGCGTGATGGTTCGTATGATGTCCTTTTGCAACGTCGAGAAGGAGACAGTGTAAGGGAGCCAGCTCTTCAGCTTGCTCAGGCGTTCCCGACTAGCAAAGATGTGCGTCCAACATGGCGCAATTATGCGAATTGGCCGGGTGGCGGTAGTAGATTACACGCGTTGCTATTGCAATTACGTCCTTACTTACAAGAGAAGCTGCCAGAATATATGGTACCCTCCTCCTTCCTGCTGCTCGATCAATTACCCTTGACCCCAAATGGTAAGGTAGATCGGCGGTCTTTACCGGCTCCAGAGGGTCACGCAGGGTCGGCGGAGAGCTACGTCGCCCCTCGTACCCCTGTTGAAGAGCTACTGACAGCAATCTGGGTCGAGGTATTGGGCCTGGAACATATCGGCGTCCATGATAACTTCTTCGATCTCGGAGGACATTCTCTCCTGGCAACGCAGGTGATTGTCCGCGTGCGCGAAACGTTCCGGCAAGAGGTACCGCTGCGCACGCTCTTCGAACATCCAACTGTGCAGGGGCTTGCTGAGACACTTGAGGCACTTCAGAGGCGGCAGTGGGGAGTTCCATCAGATGTGTCTGTGCCACCGCTACAACATAAACCATATCCTGCTGAGCTGCCACTCTCCTTTGCCCAGGAGCGTCTCTGGTTCCTGGCACAATTAGAACCAGAGGCCCCATTCTACACGATAGCCGCTGCATTTCGCCTGACAGGCCCGCTATATGTTTGGGAGTTGGAAAAGAGCCTGCAAGCATTGGTAAGCCGACATGAATCCCTGCGCACCCGCTTTATAGCACGCGAAGGATGTCCCATCCAGATAATCGATCCGCGTCTTACCCTGCCTTTGCCGATTACTGACCTCACCGGTCTCGCCCCTTCAGCAGGCGAAAATCTGATGCGTTCCCTGGTGCGGGCAGAGGTAGGCTCTCCCTTTAACCTGACCGCAGGACCCCTTTTGCACGTAAGGCTGCTTCGCCTGGGAGCCGGTGAGCATGGTTTACTATTGAGTATGCATCATTTGATTGCGGATGGCTGGTCCCTCGGCGTCTTTTTCCGCGAACTGAGCGCTTTCTACGACTCATTCACTGCACCCCTCGCAGTCTCCTCTCATCAGAGGCATATTGCCCCGCAATTACCTGCGTTACGGCTTCAATATGCTGATTACACTCTCTGGCAGAACGAATGGCTCTCAGGAGCTGTTTTGCAAGAACAACTGGCCTATTGGAAGAAGCAATTAGCGAACCTGGAATCTCTGACCCTGCCTACCGATATGCCCCGTCCGGCCCGGCAGCGTTTTCGGGGGCGCTATAAACGCTTCCAGTTTGATGCTGACCTCATTACGCAATTGAAGCATCTGAGCAGGCGCGAGGGCGTCACCCTCTTTATGACATTGCTGACAGGCTTCCAGATTCTGCTGGCGCGCTACAGCGGGCAGCACGATATAGCAGTGGGCACGCCCATTGCCAACCGTGTACGCAGCGAGCTGGAAGGGCTCATCGGACTCTTTGTTAATACGCTGGTGTTACGTGGCAACCTCTCAGGCAATCCCAGCGTACGCGAACTGCTGCAACGCGCGCGCCTACTCACCCTGGATGCCTACGCGCATCAGGATGTACCCTTCGAGAAGGTGGTGGAAGAACTCAACCCGCAGCGCAGTCTGAGCCATCATCCGCTCTTCCAGGTGATGTTCGCGCTGCAAAATGCGCCCCACAGCCCTCTTACACTCACGGATGTGGAAGTACGCCCGCTGGAACTGGAGTATACCACCTCTCGCTTTGATTTGATGCTTAATCTCCACGAGGAAGCGCAAGGGCTTGCGGGAGGCGTTGAATATGATCAGGATCTCTTTGCAGAGGAAACCATCGAGCGTTTGATCGGGCACTATCGACAGATTCTGGCCGCGATGGCTACACAGCCAGAACAACGACTTTCCACGCTGCCATTGCTGACAGAGGTCGAGCAGTCACAACTGCAAGCCTGGAACGCCACCACATTGGAGTATTCCCACGAACTCTGCCTCCATGAGCTGATTGAGGCTCAGGTGAGTCGTACACCCGATATAGTAGCCATCGTCTGGCAGGAGGAACAACTTACCTACGCCGAGCTCAATGCGCGGGCTAATCAACTGGCTCACTATCTGCAAAAACTGGAGGTTGGACCCGAAGTGCGTGTCGGCATCTGCCTGCAACGTTCGCCGGTACTGATAGTAGGACTACTCGCTATCCTCAAAGCTGGCGGCGCCTATGTCCCCCTGGACGCCGATTATCCCGCTGAACGGCTAGGTTTTATGCTCGCAGATGCTCAGATCGACGTGCTGCTCACTCAACAGAGCCTGCTCGGACGCCTCCCTGAGCATGTAACAGGGATTATCTGCCTGGATGCCCTCACGCAGGTCCTCGCCTCTGAAAGCGGGCAGCAGCCACGTTCGCGCGTAATGGCACAGAATCTGGCCTATGTGATCTATACCTCTGGCTCAACGGGCAAGCCCAAAGGTGTAGCCATTGCACACCATAGCAGCGTGGCTCTCTTGAGCTGGGTACACACAGTCTACTCCCCACAAGATTTCGCTGGAACGCTGGCCGCCACATCTATATGCTTCGATCTATCTATCTTTGAACTCTTCGCTCCGCTCAGTTGCGGCGGCACAGTCCTGCTTAGTGAGCACATTTTGCACCTGCCGTCCAACCCGCCAGCATGGCCCGTTACGCTCATTAATACAGTGCCATCCGCCGCCGCAGAATTAGTACGGGTGCAAGGGATTCCTCGGTCAACCCGCGTGGTGAATCTCGCAGGCGAAGCTCTACCGCTGAGTCTGGTGCAAGAGCTTTTCCAATTCTCTGCCGCGATGCGCATCTATAATCTTTACGGCCCCTCAGAAGATACGACCTATTCAACCGTAGCGCTTCTCCAGTCTGAAAGCCAGAATCCCCCGCCTATCGGTCATCCCGTTGCTAACACTGTGGCCTATGTGCTGGATGCGCTCCTGCGTATCGTCCCGCCAGGAGTACCAGGCGAGCTCTACCTCGGTGGCGATGGGCTGGCTCGTGGTTATCTGGCACGACCAGATCTCACAGCCGAGCGTTTTCTCCCCGATCCTTTCTGCCGCGTACCAGGAGCTAGATTCTACAGCACCGGTGACCTGGCGCGCTGGAGGAGCGATGGCAGCCTGGAATTTCTAGGACGCCTGGATCACCAGGTAAAACTGCGTGGCTATCGCATTGAACTGGCCGAGATTGAGGAGGCGCTTGCCCAACTGCCAGCAATACAAGAAGCAGTAGTGGTGCTACACGAAGACACTCCTGAAAACAAACGCCTGGTCGCCTATATCGTCGCCAAAGATGGGCTGCAGCCTCTGCCTCCAGAGCTGCATCGTGAGCTGAGGACAAAGTTGCCTGAATATATGTGTCCTTCAACTTATATGATCCTGGCAGCACTGCCGCGTACTACAACCGGTAAAGTGAACCGGGAAGCCCTGCCTTCTCCTGTATGGGAGCGACCCGAGCAGGAAGATAGCTATGTTGCTCCAGGCAACCCAATTGAAGAGGAACTGGCACGCTTATGGGCTGAGGTCCTTGAGATAGAGCGCGTTGGTGTCACCGACAACTTCTTTGCGGCAGGTGGGCACTCGCTGCTAGCCGTCCGCTTGCTCGCGCGCATCTCCGAAGTTTTTCAGGTCGAGCTATTGATCCACGATTTCTTTGAGGTCCCGACAGTTGCCGAGCAAGCTGCCACTATTCAGCAAAAGCGTGCCAAACAGGTGAAGCCGCATGACGCTCACAAGCCAGCCATCAAAGCTGTCGCCAGAGATCGCTATAAAACCAGTATTTCCGAACAAGGTGTGCTTACTTCGTCTAAAGCGACCAAGAAGGATATTGTCTCTGCCAGACCAATCGTCAAGGCCGTCGCCAGAACTCAATACAAAGCGAATATCTCCGAGCATGGTGTACTCAACTTGCCCGAGACCACCAGGGAGAGCCTTGCCCTGGAAAAAAGTGAGGAGGAATAAATGGAAACGGAGGTCTACGTCTTTCCTGTTTCTTTTGCCCAGCAGCAGCTCTGGTTTCTCGATCAATGGGCCGGAGGTAGTCCATTTTATAACCTCCCAGTTGTACTACGCCTGACGGGGCAGCTCAATATAGCCGCGCTGGAACAAAGCATTGGGGAGACCGTGAGACGCCACGAGGCCCTGCGCACAACGTTCCGCAACGTAGATGGGCAGCCAGTGCAGGTGATTACGCCTGCCTCCTCACCACATCAGGGAGCACACCGGGACGAACAACGCTGGACGATACCAGTCATAGATCTGGAGCAACTCTCTCAAGAAGCGCAAGAGGTCCATCTCCGTCAACTGGCCGTTCAGGAGATCCGGCGGGCCTTCGACCTCTCTCGTAGTCCTCTTCTGCGCACGAATCTCATACGCCTGCACTCACAAGAGCATCTATTGCTCCTCACCATCCATCATATTATCTCCGATGCCTGGTCGATAGATGTAATTTTTAAAGAGCTTGAGGCGCTCTACGTCGCGTTTTCCTCAGGCAAGCCCTCCCCACTGCCAGACCTGCCAATCCAGTATGCTGATTTTACGCTCTGGCAGAGAGACTATCTGCAAGGAGAGACCCTAAACACGCTGCTGGCATACTGGAAACAGCAATTCAGCAGGCCGGTCAGCGCGCTTGAATTCGTCCCCAATCGATCAGGAGTGAGAGAGCAAACATTCCAGGGCGCCACCCACTTTTTGCAATTGCCAAAACCACTCGCCGATGCGCTGAGAGCTTTGAGCAGGAGAGCGGGAACGACTCTTTTCATGACGCTGCTGGGGGCCTTTCAGGTGCTGCTGATGCGCTATAGCGGTCAGGAAGATATTGTAGTGGGTACCCCTGTAGCTAATCGTCCGCAGCGCGAGCTGGAACAACTCGTTGGTCTTTTCGTGAATACCCTGGCGCTTCGTCTTGATCTCTCAGGGAACCCGACCTTCCTCGATCTACTTGCTCGCGTGCGCAAGATGACATTGGATGCGTTTGATCACCAGGATCTGCCCTTTGGGCAACTTGTGGCAGTACTGAATCCAGAGCGCCGCCTGAGTCACTCGCCTCTCTTCCAGACATTTTTCACGCTGCACAATGCACCACAAAAACCTCTGACCTTGCCTCACCTCAGCGTGACCACGCTGCCAATAGACGTACAGCTTGCCCGCTTCGATCTTTCCCTGAACCTGCTAGAAAACGCTCGCGGCCTGGTTGGGACGCTGGAGTACAACACCAGCCTTTTTGAGACTGCGACCATTGAGGCGCTCATGAGCCATTTCGAGGTGCTTTTGCACGGCATTGTGAAGCATCCTGAACGCCGCCTTGATCAACTCCCTCTGCTTAGTGAAACCGAGAGTCAGCGGCTACTCATTGAATGGAATGATACCGCTACTGACTATCCTCACGATATCGCCTTGCACACGCTTTTCGAATATCAGGCGGCCCGTACCCCCGACGCCGTGGCTCTGGTCTATAATGATGAGCAACTGACTTATCATGAACTGGATCGACGTGCCAATTATCTAGGGCAACGTCTGTATAGTCTGGGCGTCAACCTGGAGACGCATGTAGGGCTCTACCTGGAACGCTCACTGGATATGGTTGTGGGACTGTTAGGCGTGCTTAAAGCCGGGGCGGCATACGTCCCACTCGACCCGGCCTATCCACCGGCCCGTCTCGCTTTTATGTTAGCTGACGCCGATATCTCTATTCTTCTGACCCAGACATTCTTACGTGATAGCTTACCCGCAGCAACAGCTCATGTTATCTGCCTGGACAACATCTGGTTGCCTGACACTCAGCAGAGCGAGCACCTCCCCGCTCTTCCCATTACGCTATTCAACCCCCAACAACTGGCCTATGTGATCTATACCTCCGGCTCAACGGGAGAACCTAAGGGGGTGCAGGTCCGACATCAGGCTGTGGTAAATTTCTTGACTTCCTTGCAAAGCCTGCTTGGTCTGCAAGCCAACGACGTTCTGCTGGCTATCACGACTCTGTCCTTTGACATCGCTGTGCTGGAACTTTTCCTTCCTTTATGCAATGGGGCGCGTACAGTCATTCTCTCGCGTGAGAGCGCAGCCGATGGCAATGAGCTGGTCCGGGCTTTACAGAGCAGCGGAGCCACATTCCTGCAAGCGACGCCGCTGAGCTGGCGTCTGCTGTTGGAGGCAGGCTATATGGGTATCCCTCATCTCAAAATGCTCTGCGGTGGCGAAGCTCTCACGCATGAGCTGGCTGATCGTTTGCTCCCCAGAGGCGCTGAACTCTGGAATCTTTATGGGCCTACAGAAACGACTATCTGGTCAACGGCTCAACGCGTGCAGCAAGAAGTTGCAACGCATTCCGGGGTGCCCGTATCTATCGGTCGTCCCATCGCTAACACACAGATATATCTGCTTGACAAGCGCCTGCGACCAGTGCCCACAGGCGTGCCTGGAGAACTCTACATTGGAGGTGCGGGTCTGGCACGCGGCTATCTCAAACGGCCCGATTTCACCGCTGAACGCTTCTTACCCCATCCCTGGAGTTCCTCGCCGGGCGAGCGCCTCTATAACACAGGCGATCTGGCACGTTATCGATACGATGGTACCCTGGAGTTTTTGGGGCGCAGCGATCAGCAGGTCAAGCTGCGCGGCTTCCGTATCGAATTAGGGGAGATTGAGGCGCACCTGCGTCAACACCCTGCGATACAGGAGGTGCTGGTAACGCTGTATGAAAACGCAACCGGCGATCAGCGCCTGATCGCCTATGTGGTTGCAGTCGCAGGGCAAGAAGTGACGCAAAGCCTGGTGCGCGACTACCTGCGCCCAAAGGTGCCGGACTATATGCTGCCCTCGGCGGTGGTCTCGCTGGAGCGCATACCTACGACGCCCAACGGCAAGCTGGATCGGCGGGCCCTTCCCGCTCCAGATATGGATCGACCCGATCTGAAAGTGGTCTATGTCGCTCCCCGTTCTCCGCTAGAGGAGCAGCTCGTCTCGATACTGGCAGAACTGCTGGGAGTGGAACGCGTGGGAGTTTACGATGACTTCTTTGAACTGGGCGGGCATTCATTACTGGCAATGCAGTTCCTTGCCAGGATTGCACGCGTGTTTTCTGTGCAGCTTTCCCTGCATAGGCTCTTTGAAGCCCCGACCATTGCCGGTCTAGCCGAAGCGATTGAAATGCTCCTGATAGAGAAGGTCATGACACTATCGGTAGATGAGATCAAAGAATCCTTACAAACATTGTGACAACGCATCAAACGAGCGTGGAGGCATCTATGCCAGAACAGGATAAACTTGCACAGCAACGCTCTGCGCTGAGTGCAGAGCAGAGAGCGCTGCTCGAAAAATGGATGCGAGGAACCATGAGCGACGCGCATCGAACGCAGGATATCCCGAGGCGCTCGTTCAACGGACCTGTCGCTCTGTCTTTCGCACAACAGCGGCTCTGGTTCCTTGCTCAGTTTGAGCCTGTTGCCTCCATTTATATCCTGTCAATCGCCGTTTCACTGCAAGGACCGCTCAACCTGTGCGCCTTGCAACAGAGCTTGAGTGAGATCGCACGCCGTCACGAAATGCTACGTACCCGTTTTATTTTGCTTGAGGAGGGTCCAGTTCAGGTGATTGATCCTCCTGCGATCATAGCTATGCCACTGGCCGATCTGACAGCACTTTCCAAAAATGAGCAGCAAATACAGGCAGACTATCTCTCAGGAGAAGAGGCCGAGCGCTCCTTCGATCTGGTAAATGGCCCCCTCTGGCGCGCTCGCTTACTGCGCCTGAGTGCCAGAGAGCATATTTTGTTGCTCAGTATGCACCACCTTATCTGCGATGGCTGGTCGATGAGCGTCCTCTTCCGCGAGATCGGCACCCTCTATTCAGCTTTTAGCGGAGGAAACGCCTCGGAGTTACTGGAACTCCCGCTTCACTATGCGGATTATGCCCTCTGGCAACGCGAGTGGCTGACCAGCGAGCGGCTGCAAGAGCAATTGCGCTATTGGAAGAGGCAACTGGCTGATCTGCCGCAACTTACTTTACCTACCGATCACCCTCGACCAGCTCTCCAGCGATTCCGTGGACGCAATCTAAATGTTACATTTCCACAGGAACTGGTTGAATCGCTCAGGCATGCGAGCCAGCGAGAGGGCGTAACCCTGTTTATGATCCTGCTGGCAGGTTTTCAGGTACTCCTGGCACGCTACAGCGGGCAGTATGACCTGGCAGTAGGAACGCCGATTGCAAATCGCACACGGAGCGAGCTGGAGGGGCTGATCGGCCTCTTCGTCAATACGCTGGTGCTACGCTGCGACCTTTCGAGCGATCCCACAGTCCACGAGTTTCTAGGACAGGTCCGCCAGGTTGCGATCTCCGCCTATGCGCATCAGGACCTTCCCTTTGAAAAGCTGGTTGAGGAGCTCAATCCTCAACGCAACTTGAGCGCCAACCCGCTTTTTCAGGTGATGTTCTCTCTACAACCAGCCCCCAATGACGCTCTACACCTGGCTGGGATAGAATGGCGTGTGCTTCCGGTACAGCACAGCACCAGCCTGTTTGATCTGAGCATGAATTTGTATGAGATGCAGGAAAAGCTGGTTGGGGTTGTTGAGTACGATATGGACTTATATGTGCCTGAGACCATCACTCGCCTGATTGGACATTATCAACAAATCCTGGTCGGCATGGCGGCCCACCCGCAGCAGAGACTCTCCCGCCTACCACTCCTGACGGATGGCGAACGCGAGCAGCAGCAAAACTGGAATGCGACTAGCACAGAAGACTATCGGGAAGTTTGCCTGCACGAGCTTTTTGAAGCGCAGGTGGAACTGGTGCCAGATGCCGTGGCGGTCATGTTTGAGGACCAACACCTGACCTACAGCACAGTAGATAGACAGGCCAATCAACTGGCACATTACCTTCAGAAATTGGGTGTCAAGCCCGAAACGCGGGTGGGGATCTGCCTGGAGCGCGAACTGCTGCTGATCGTGGCTCTGCTTGGCGTCCTCAAAGCTGGAGGAGCCTATGTTCCTTTGGACCCTGACTACCCGCTTGAGCGACTTGCCTTTATGCTCGCTGACGCCGATGTGGCCGTGCTCCTTCTGCAAAAGCGGCTGTCTTCCCGCTTATTGCCACAGGATCTGCCGGTTGTTTTCCTTGATCATGATAGCGATCACATCTGGTCTCAAATCCCGGCTCGCCCTATTAGCGGAATCAGGCCGGATAATCTGGCCTACATCATCTACACTTCTGGCTCAACAGGTAGACCTAAAGGAGCAATGTTGACCCATCGAGGGATCTGCAATCGACTGCTCTGGACGCCAGGGACATATTCAGCCAGCCCTCCAGAACGAATCTTGCAGAAGACTCCTGCCAGCTTTGATGTGTCGGTCTGGGAATTTTTCGGGCCATTGATAGCGGGGGGCTGCCTGGTGCTGGCAAGGCCAGGAGGCCAGCGAGAAAGTTCCTATTTGCGTGCAGCGATTATTGAGCAGCAAATCACCGCTGTCCACTTCGTCCCCCCCATGCTCAATCTATTTTTGGGAGAAGGAGATATTGAGCAATGCACCTCCCTCAGATACGTGCTTTGTGGTGGAGAGAGTTTGCCATATGAGCAGCAAAAGCGCTTCTTTGAACGACTTCACGCGGATCTGTATCATCTCTACGGCCCCAGCGAGGCTTCAGTAGATGTTACTTCCTGGCGCTGCGATCCCCTCTCTGAAGCGCGCATCATCCCCATTGGTCATCCCATACCCCATACACAACTCTACGTTCTAGATCATGCTCTAAACCCTGCTCCCATCGGCATCCCTGGAGAACTCTATCTGGGAGGCGTCGGCCTGGCCCGTGGCTATCTCAACCGCCCCGAGTTGACGGCTGAACGCTTTATCCCCAATCCTTTCGTAGGAACTCCCACGATGAAGCGGGGAGGTACAAGCGCGTCCGAGCCAGGAAGCAGGCTCTATCGGACCGGCGACCTGGTCCGTTATCGGACTGACGGCGCGCTAGAGTTCCTGGTGCGGCTTGATCAACAGGTAAAAGTGCGCGGCTTTCGCGTCGAACTGGAAGAAATTGAGGCTGTTCTTCTCGCTCATCCGCAGGTGAGCAATGCGGCTGTTCTCTTACGCGAGGATATGCCTGGCGAGAAACATCTGGTTGCCTATATCATTCAGAGAGAAGAGAGCGAACTCCACGAGCAGGACGTGCGCAGCCATCTTCAGCAGCGTTTGCCGGAATACATGCTTCCCGCAGCTTTTATCTTTCTAGAAACTTTCCCTCTCATGATTAATGGCAAGCTTGATCGACAGCAATTACCAGCTCCTGCCTGGGAAACCGTCGCAACGCGCGGCTATGTCGAGCCGACAACATGGACAGAAGAAACGCTGGCCCGTATCTGGGCTGAGGTGCTGGGTCTTGAACAGATCAGTACCCATGCCAACTTCTTTGAGATCGGGGGCGATTCTATTTTGAGCCTGCTCGTTGTTGCTCGCGCCTCCCGGGCTGGCCTGACCATTACTCCCAGGCAGATGTTCCAGTATCAGACCATTGCCGAACTGGCTGCCGTTGCAAGCAGAGAGGTTGTGGCACAGCAGGAAGAGGAAGAATTGCAGGGAACCTTCGCGCTCTTACCTGTGCAAATCAGGTTCTTTGAACAGAAATTTGCCGCGCCGAACCACTGGAATCAGGCGATGTTCCTTGAGGCTCCCTATCAAAGCCTCAAGCCAGCCATACTTCATCAAACGATGGCGTATCTGATGGAACACCACCCCGCACTGCGTTTGCGCTTCACCTGCCAGAATCATGCATGGGTACAGCACTTTGCTACAGAAACTATGACTCCTTTGCCGGTATGCTCCCTCGATCTTAGTTACCTGGCAAAGCAGGAACAGGTGCAGATCATGCAAGGGGTGATAACTCAGACTCAGACCAGTTTCAATCTGGAAACAGGACCATTGTTGCGCGTCTTGCATATCATACGTAGTACTACAAATAAGCAAATCCAGGCTGCTAACCAGGAGGCAGGAGAGGTTGGGGAACCGGACTTGCTACTGCTGGCTGCACATCATCTCGTCGTGGACGGAGTCTCCTGGCGCATTCTTTTAGAAGATTTCCATAGTATTTATACTGGCTTGCTATCCAGCGAACCAACGTCGGACGCGATCAATCGGGTCCCTACGAAGACCACCTCTTTTAAGCGATGGTGTGAAGAGCTCCAAAGCTATGCCAGTTCGGCGGTTCTCGCCCAGGAAGTTGATTACTGGCTGGATGAAGCGCGCAAAGATGTGCCCCGGCTGCCACTGGACTTTACTGCGGAGCCAACGGCTAACACGGAAGCCTCAGAGAGCATAGTCACTATCTCGCTAGACAGCGAAGAAACTAGAGAGCTGCTCCAGGATGTGCCTGGTGTCTATCACACGCGTATCGACGAGGTATTGCTAACGGCTCTACTCCTGGTCTGCGCTCCCTGGTTGGGTCGATCCAGATTGCTGATCGACCTGGAAGGACATGGTCGCGAAGCACTTTTTGAGTCGCTTGATCTCTCGCGCACGGTTGGCTGGTTTACCAACATCTTTCCTATACTGCTCACACTGGAACATATCTTTTCCTTATCGTCGGCTCAGAAAGATCCGGGAGCGGCTCTAAAAGCTGTTAAAGAACAGCTTCGTAGCGTTCCTCAGCATGGCATCGGCTACGGGCTTCTGCGCTACATGAGCCCGGATCAGACGATCCGAGAACGCTTAGCGGCTCTTCCCCAGGCTCAAATCATCTTTAACTATCTAGGGCAGTTCGAGGGGATACATTCTGACATAGAAGGAGTTCTCTTCAGATCAGCCCCTCTCGCCAGTGGTGCTCTGCGCGCGCCACAAAACAGGCGCAGTCATGTGCTGGCGATTAACGCGCTGGTGAGTTCCAGGCGGCTGCATATGCACTGGCAGTTTAGCACGCTCCTGCATCGCCGGGACACTATTGAGACGCTCGCTCAGCGCTACCTGGAAGAGCTGAGAGCGATTATTGCTCATTGCCGCGCGCCGGAAGCAGGGGGTTATACGCTCTCTGACTTCCCCGACCTCGGGCTGAGCCAGACCAGGCTAGATAAACTTATGCGAAAGCTTCGTTCGACCGATTCTTGACCATATACACCGGCACGCTCTTGTGTGGTTGCCATAAAGGAGTTTACGATGGATACAGCAGCGCCAACCTCTCCTCAGCTCGATAAGAAGCCTCAACCGCTCTTAGCTATGCTGCTTATCAACCGCAATCATGCGCTGTTGCGGGTTGGTATGACGACCTCTCAGATCGGAAATTTTATTTTTACAACATCCATGCTCCTCTGGATCACCACTACGCTGGCGCGCAACGCCCCCTGGGCCGCTTTCGCCGTGGGCGCTCTGGCCCTGATCCCGCAAATCATCGGCTTGCTATCTGGAACCGTCGCGGGAGTTTTTGTGGATCGCTGGAATACGCGACGAACCCTGTTAACGATGGATGGCACGCGCGCCCTGATTCTCCTGCTTTTGCTGCCCGCCACCGGCATTCTGCCGCTGCCCTTTCCGGCTGGCAGCGATGCCGCCACCATCTTTCAGCTTGTTTGTGCGCTGCTCGTGATCGCAGCCATCAGCGTTTGCAGCCCATTCGTCAATGCCGGGCTAGTTGCCCTGATCTTTGATATTGTAGACGAAGCGGACCTGGGCAGGGCTTTTGGACGTGGACAGCTCCTGAATGGACTCTGTACCATTATAGGCCCTCCGCTCGCGGCACTGATTTTCTTCACGCTAGGGGTGCAATGGTCTATTGCGCTCGATATTATCTCGTTTGCTGTCTCCTTCGCTTTCCTGCTGGCGATTCGGCCACCCTCGGATAAGAAGGACGCGGCTAAAAAGCCTGAGCGCAAGCAAAGCAGCTTTTTCCACGATCTGATCGAGGGGCTGCGCTTTGTGGCAGGCAATAATGTGCTAACCGTTGTCTGCATCACCATAACATTGAGCACTCTGGGTCTGGGGCCGATAACTATTCTGGGGATATTTTTTGTGACCAATAATTTGCATAG
The DNA here is from genome assembly GCA_035650355.1 of Ktedonobacteraceae bacterium. GTDB lineage: Bacteria > Chloroflexota > Ktedonobacteria > Ktedonobacterales > Ktedonobacteraceae > DASRHT01. The sequence goes on along the minus strand of DASRHT010000016.1, from coordinate 12,499 downwards.
CTCACCCCAGTTTTATCCTATTCTCAGCGTTTCCTTCGGCATTGGAGCGCTGGCAGGAGCAGTTATCGCACCCTGGCTGCAAAAAAAACTGGGACTGCTAAGATCATTCTGGCTGCCCGGCCTGGCTACTGGAGCACTTTTATTGATCTTTGCCCGCCTGAATATTTTCTGGCTCGCCTGTCTGGCGCTGGCGCTCATCGGCATCTCTGAAATTGTCCAGAATGTCGCTCAGGGACCTCTGATGCTCAAGGCCACTCCTCGTAAATTAATTGGGCGCGCCAACGCTGTTTTGGGCCAGCTTGCCACGCTTTCAACGCTGACCTCCGTCGCTATCGCCTCTTTCCTGGTCGCGACCCCCTTGCATGATAAGCACCTCCAATTGTTGGGGGTGAATGTAAGCACGCTTGATATGATTTTCATGGCATCCGGTGTGATAGTATTCGCCAGCGGACTTTGTGCGGTCATCACGCTGAGACACTACGGTGCTCTTCAAGCACAGACCGCATCATCCCAGGAAACAAGCGGAGAAGGGGCAAATACCACAGAGACAAGCGGGGCGGGAGCAAGCGCCACCCCTACGGCTCCGCCACCTCCTCCTGTCAGAAAGAAGTTATGGATCATTACCGGCGCGGGATTGGCGCTGGCTGTACTGTTAGTAGCGCCTCTGGTTTTTGCTTCGCCAGAGTATCAAGGCACGAACCGACTGCTTCTCGCTCCAGGAGTGCCCGCTAGCGGGCAGGTGGTTGGTGGCCTGTCCTGCGAACCGGTGGTAGGAACGCAGACGCATTACAGCATCCATCTGAGTCTTTACGCGAACGATACGGCGCTGGCTATTCCCGCGGGTATTGGCATCGTCGCTCCCGCGCAGCCGGGAGTAGTGGCGCTGGCAACTAACGGTAAAAAGACCTGCCTCTACCCCTTGCACGTCTATGAAACTGACAATCTGATCCATGTGGAGCTCACGAGAGCAGGCACCACTACCCTGGGTCAGTTCTTTGATATCTGGGGGCAACCGCTCAACCGTACGCAGATACTTGGCTATCGAAGCGACGCGGGCCAGAGCTTGACCTTCAAGATTTTTGATGCAAATGGAGACCCACAACCTTTTACAGGTGATCCACGCTCCATATCTCTCACAGAGCACGAAACTATTGTTGTGCTGTTTCAGAGTCCGCATGTACTCCCGCGCCCCTTTACTGATTGGAATGGAGTCTAATGACCAGGGCAGCAATACCAGGCATAGCAATAGCTGAGGTATGCCGGAGGAAAGATCGATGACGGCCATAGCAATCGAGGATATGTACGAGCTTTCACCTATGCAGCGTGGCATGCTCTTTCATACCCTGTACGCGCCCCATTCAGGAATCTATATTGACCAGCTCATCTACCAGATCGACGGTCAATTAGAGCCAGCGCTGCTCCACAAAGCCTGGCAACAGGTTGTGTGGCGACATGCTCCCCTGCGCACCGCGTTTCTCTGGGAAGAGCTGGATAACCCTTTGCAGGTTGTCTATCGTGATGTACCTCTTCCCTGGGAGCTGCATGACTGGCGCGATCTCTCAACGCCCGCACACCATGACCGTCTGGAGACATTATTGGCAGCGGATCGACAGCGAGGTTTCGATCTGATGAAGCCGCCATTGATGCATCTAAAGTTGCTACGACTCTCCGACGAGCGTCATTATCTCGTCTGGTGCCATCACCATCTGTTGTTAGACGGTTGGTCGGCAGCGATTGTCCTCCAGGAGGTTTTTCTGATCTACAGGAGCTTGCAAACTGGAGAGGCGCCAGAGCTGCCGCAACGCCTTCCATTCCGTGACTATATTACCTGGCTGCAGAAGCAAGATACGCACGCTGTCGAAACCTTCTGGCGCGCATATTTACAGGGAGTAAGCGCGCCAACGCCCTTATTGATCGAGTCTCCTGGCAGGGATGAGGAAGCATCATCAGCTTCAACTGTCTCTAAAGCAGAAGCTTCACAGGAGGCACGTTTGCGCGGCGGCAGGCCTGTTCGGTTACATGGTTTTCGCCTGGCAGATGGACAACTGAGTGCCTTACGGCTCTTTACCCGTCAGCATCAATTGACCCTCAATACCGTGATCCAGGGAGCCTGGGCTCTTTTGCTGAGCCGCTATAGCGGTGAAAGAGATATCATCTTCGGAGCAACAGTAGCTGGCCGCCCGATGCAACTTAGCGGAGCGGAACGGATGATCGGGATCTTTATCAATACGTTGCCGGTGCGCGTTCAGCTCCCCCCTCAGGCGAAGATTGTTCTCTGGCTCAAGCATTTGCAGGAACAACAGGCGGAGGCCCATCAATATGACCATAGCCCCCTGGTTCAGGTGCAGGGCTGTAGTGAGATACCGCGCGACCAGCCCCTCTTTGAAAGTTTGCTTGTTTTTGAAAACTATCCCCTGGAAAATCAGCAGCGCCCCCCCCGCCCCTCCAGACTACGGGTGAGTTTCGTGCAAAGCCTGGAGCAAACAAACTATCCCCTGGTGCTGGTGGTAACGCCTGGCGAACAGGTATTACATGTTGACATTGGCTATGAGACGGCGCGCTTTTCTGAAGCCGCAATTATGCAGATGCTGAAGCACCTCTCTACGCTCCTCACTGCAATAACCCGCTCTCCTGAAATGCGCTTAGCAGATATTTCTTTACTGAACGCGGAGGAAAAACGGCAACTGCTTACCACCTGGAATGAGATGGGAAATGCCCTCCACGAGCAAAAGACGCCTGCACTATCGGTAATAGAGGCATTCCAGGACCGTGTAGCACAAGCTCCTGATCGGATCGCCCTTGTTTGCAGTCATCATCATCTTACCTATGAGGAACTGGATCAGCGTTCTAACCAGCTTGCGCACGAGCTAATTCTCTTGGGAGTGAAGCGCGAAATCGCTGTAGGCGTTTGCCTGGAACGCTCACTTGAACTTCCCATAGCCCTCTTGAGCATTTTTAAAGCCAACGGGATCTATCTACCGCTGGACCCCGGCTATCCCTCCCAACGCCTGGCTCAAATGCTTGCGGAAGCACAGGCTACAGTTATTTTGACTCGCACCCCTCACCTATTGCTTTTCAAAGATTTCGCTGTGAAGACGCTCTGCCTTGATGCCGCCAATGCGGTGTTCATAACAGGTAGGGTGAGGGCGAGCAGGGCAGGGGCTAGCTCGTCGGGCGGCGACAGGGCAGGGGCTAGCCCTGCCCCTACAGCAAAACCACTCCCGGCGCAGGCGGCCTACATTATGTATACTTCTGGTTCCACTGGTGGACCGAAGGGCGTGGTTGTTCCCCATTATGCACTTTTGAACCATATCAAGGCGATCAGCGTGGCCTACGCGCTCAATGAGCAGGACCGCGTGCTTCAGTTTGCCTCCGCAAACTTTGACGTCGCATTAGAAGAATTGCTGCCATCCTGGATACAGGGGGCCTGTGTTGACATAGTCTCGGAGACACCCGCTCCTTCTGTCCTCACGCACCTTATTGATCGCGAGGGTCTGAGCGTCATAAATCTGCCTTCATCTTACTGGCATGAATGGATAGCGGAGACGGCGCGTAGGGCAGGGACGAGCCCTGCCTCGTTATCCAGGCGGTCAACGCCGCATTCGCAGCTAGCTACGCTCAGACCGCCTGAAATAAAGGCCCCTACAGTGGGTAGCACGGAAAGCCTGCGTCTGGTGATTATTGGCAGCGAGCAAGCATCCGCGGCGCGTTTAAGCGTCTGGCAGCGATTGATGAGCGAGCGTGTAACACTTTGCAATGCATATGGCCTGACGGAAACCACAATCACCTCGCTAGTTGCTATACCCGGTCCAATCGTGACACAGAACGAGAAAAGGCCGCTACCTGTCGGGCGACCCTTAGCCAATATCCAGGCATATGTCCTTGATGAGCGCCTGCAACCTGTGCCCATGGGGATGCCCGGTGAACTCTACATTGGCGGCGCGGGTCTGGCCCGTGGATACCTGGGAAATCCTGCGCTTACTGCTGAGCGTTTTATTCCCCATCCGTTCGACACTCTGCCCGGAGCACGCCTCTACCGCAGCGGAGATCGAGCGCGGTATCTCCCGTCAGGCGAGTTTGAAGTGCTGGGCCGCAGCGATGCACAAATAAAGATCCGAGGATTCCGCATCGAACCGGGAGAGATTGAAGCCCGCCTGCTGCAACATCCCGCCGTGCATGAGGCTCTGGTACTTGTTTATGAAGAAAATCTTGCAATTCCGCCCGCCAACGCTGCTGGACGCGATCAATCGGGTCCCTACGAAGGTCAGGCGGGCGGCAAGGAAGCCCCAGGCGATCCCCGACTTGCCGCTTATGTTGTGATACGAGAACAGGAACCCTCCCTGATGAATAAGTTGCGGCACTTCCTGCAAGAGACGCTGCCGCCGTATATGGTTCCAACGCTCTTAATTCCTCTAGAGACACTGCCTCGCACCGCAACTGGCAAGATAGATCGACGCGCTTTCCCTACGCCTCAGCAAAAGCTGATGCAGGCAGGCGACTATATTGCGCCACGTACTCCGGTTGAGGAGATTGTCGCGGGAATATGGAGCGAGGTTTTGCACCTGGAGCGCACCGGACGTACCGATCATTTTTTCAAGCTGGGCGGTCATTCGCTGCAAGCAACCCAGGTCATCGCTCGTCTGCGCGAAATCATGCGGATCGAGCTACCTGTGCGTGCGGTCTATGACGCTCCCACCGTGGCCGCTCTTGCCGCCCGCATCGAACAAGAACGCCAGCGCGCGCTCGAAACGTCATTCCTTCCTCTCCAGGCGGTATCGCGCGATACGCCTCTCCCTCTCTCGTTCGCTCAGCAGCGGCTCTGGTTTCTCGACCAAATGCAACCGGAGAGCCCTTTCTACAATATCGCTGTTGCCTTCCACGCGCGCGGGACTCTCAATGTCTGCGCGCTCGAAGCAAGCGTGTACGAACTGCTACGCCGTCATGAGATCCTGCGCACAACCTTTGCTCTGGATGGCGAACAACCTGTACAGGTCATCGCGCCAATGCTCTCTCTCCCTTTGCCAATCATACAACTGGGGACAGAACGAGACGAGCCAGGCTGTTTTTTAGGCGAGGATGAGTGCCGGGCACTCATCACTCGCCTTTGCAATGAGGAGGCCAGGCGACCCTTTGATCTGAGAACTGGTCCACTGATCCGCGTAAGCATCCTGCGTCTGAGCAAGCAGGAACATGTGCTGCTCTTGACGCTACACCACATCGTCGCGGATGGCTGGTCGGTTGATATCTTTCTCCAGGAGCTGAGCGTTCTGTATCGCGGACGAGTTCAAGGCCAGCCTGTCACCTTGCCGCCACTTGCCATCCAGTACGCCGATTACGCAATCTGGCAACGCTACTGGCTCCAGGGAGAGATTCTGGAACGCCAGCTTGCCTACTGGCGGCAACAACTCGACAACGCGCCAACGCTGCTGGAGCTGCCAACAGATAGGCCGCGCCCCGCCATACAAACATATAATGGAGCCTGCCATACTTTTCTGCTCCCTCTTGCTCTCTTACAACGCTTGCGATTGCTCAGCCGCGGAGAAGGCGTGACGCTCTTTATGGCTCTACTGGCGGGAATTCAGGCCCTCTTATTTCGCTATACAGGTCAGACGGATATCGTGGTGGGCACACCTGCCGGTGGACGTATTCAGCGCGAGACAGAAGGGCTTATCGGCCTTTTTCTCAATACACTGGTGCTACGCACCCAGGTCAGTGGCGACCTGACTTATCACCGCCTGCTTGAACGTGTGCGAAATGTCGCTCTGGAAGCCTATATGCACCAGGATCTACCTTTCGAGAAACTGGTTGACGAGATGCACATTGAGCGGAGTTTAAGCCATACGCCGCTTTTCCAGATTTTGCTGACGCTCCAGCAGGCCACTGTTTCGCCGGTAGATCTCTATGGCCTTCGCCTGGAATCGCTGCTGTCAACGACCGCTACCGCCAAATTTGACCTATCTTTCGAACTGTTTGAAACATCGTCGGGCCTGTACGGGCTGCTCACCTATAATACCGACCTCTTTGACGGCACAACTATAGAGCGGATGGTCGGACACCTGCAAACGCTGCTGGAAGACTGCGTCGCTCGTCCAGACATCGCCCTGATTGAGCTGAATTTATTGACTCGCGCAGAGCAACAACAACTCCTGGTTGGTGGGCAACCGCAAGGGATTGCCCCTACATTCGAGGCACAGGTGGAGCAAGGGATTGCCCCTACATTCGAGGCGCAGGTGGAGCGAACGCCTGATGCTGTGGCCCTTGTCTGGGAGCAGGAACAACTGACGTATCAGGAGTTAAATGCGCGTGCCAATCAACTGGCGCATCATTTGCGGCTATCAGGCGTTGCCTCTGAGGTACGGGTGGGCATCTATCTAGAGCGTTCAATCGAACTAGTGATTGCCGTGCTGGGGATACTCAAAGCCGGGGGAGCCTACCTGCCCCTCGATCTCGACTACCCGCGTGAGCGACTGGCTTTTATGCTCCAGAATGCTCAGGTCCCGATCTTGTTGACGCAAGAACACTTGCTGGACGCTCTTCCTGCCGTTGACTCAATTATTTGCCTCAAGCGCGACTGGACCATCATAGCCAGACAGAGCTGGCAGAATCCCGTTGTGGTGACACAGATCCAGAATACAGCCTACATCATCTATACCTCCGGCTCAACCGGGAAACCTAAGGGAGTTATGGTCTCCCATATCAATGTAATGCGTCTCTTTAAAACGAGCGAAACAATATTTCACTTTACAGAACACGATATCTGGACACTCTTTCACTCGACCGCATTTGATTTCTCGGTGTGGGAACTCTGGGGAGCCTTGCTCTATGGCGGACGCCTCGTCATGGTGCCTTATTGGGTTAGCCGCTCCCCGCAGGCATTCTCTGAGCTACTTTGCCAGCAGGCCGTCACTGTACTCAACCAGACACCTTCTGCTTTCCGCCAGTTAATCCAGTTTGAAGAGGGCCAGGCGACAGAGCAGAGCTTCTCATTACGCCTGGTCGTCTTCGGCGGGGAGGCGCTCGACTTTGCCAGTTTGCGGCCCTGGTTTGAACGTCACGGGGATCAATCACCTCGGCTTGTTAATATGTATGGAATTACTGAGACCACCGTTCATGCGACATATTTTGCTGTCACCCAGACAAATTTAACTGCTGGAAGCATGATTGGGCGTCCCCTGGCTGACCTTCAGATGTATGTGCTGGATACGCGGCTACGGCCTGCTCCCATCGGAGTGCCAGGAGAGATATACGTTGGAGGATCTGGTCTGGCCCGTGGATACCTTAATCGCCCGGAGCTGACGGCAGAACGTTTTATCCCTCATCCTTTCGTAGGGATTCTCACGATGAATCGGGGAGGTACAAGCACGTCCGAGCCAGGGGCTCGTCTCTACCGGACAGGAGACCTGGCGCGCTTTCGCCCCGACGGCTCGTTAGAATATCTGGGGCGCATTGATCAGCAGGTGAAGTTACACGGGTTTCGCATTGAATTAGAGGAAATAGAACGGGCCCTGCGCCAGCATCCCGCCGTAAAGGATGCTCTGGTGGGCTTGCAGAGTGTAAATGGTCAGCAAAACCAGGATCAGCAGCATCTTGTCGCGTATGTAGTCACGCCACCTCAGCACGAAGTGGCCTCTAGCAGTGAGTTGCGCTCCTATTTGCAAGCATATCTTCCCAACTACATGCTACCCGCGCTCTTTATCTCTTTGGAGGCTCTGCCCCTCTCACCCAATGGCAAAATAGATCGCAAACGCCTGCCCGTTCCTGACCAGGAACAACGCCCTGAACTGGATGCCAGCTTTGTTGCACCCGGAACAGAGATTGAGCGTTTGCTTGCAACCATCTGGGCCGAAGTTCTGGGCCTTGAACGCGTGGGCATCCATGACAGATTTTTTGAACTGGGTGGGGATTCCATCCAGGTTATTCAGGTTACAGCACGCGCCCGCAAGGCTCATTTGCACCTGACGCCCAGACAGATGTTTCAGCACCAGACCATTGCCGAACTGGTTACAGTCGTTCAAGCCCCTCCAGCTTTTACATTGGAGCAGAGCGAAGTGAAAGGGCCGGTTCCACTTACGCCCATTCAGCGCTGGTTTTTCGAACAGAACCAGCCCGAAACGCACTACTATAACCAGGCGATGTTCCTCGAAACGGAGCGATTACCCATTTCTCTGCTGGTAAAAGCCCTGAACTACCTGCTTTGTCATCACGATGCGCTGCGTATGCGCTTCACCCAAAAACAAGATGGCTGGCAGCAGCAAAACGCTTCCATAGACGAAGCGGGGCCAGTCCCATTTTTGCATATAGATTGCGTGGGCCTGCCACTTCTGGCGCAGCGCAAGGTCATAGCACAAACGTCGAGCGAGCTTCAGGCGGGTCTGCACCTGGAGAAAGGACCTCTGCTACGCGTCGCATCTTTCGATCTGGGAACCACACAGCGGATTTTATTGATCGCCCATCACCTGATTATCGATGGCGTCTCCTGGAGTATTTTGCTGGAGGATCTGGACATGGCTTATCAACAACTGAGTCATGGAGAAGAGATACATCTTCCTCCGAAGACCAGTTCCTTCCAACAATGGGCACAGGGTTTGCTGGCATATGCGAACTCCCCTGCGCAGAAACAAGAAGCAACCAACTGGTTGACCATCTCGCGGACACCCATTACCACGCTTCCTGTAGATCGAAGCAGCTTCCAGGAAGTCGTGACGGAAGCTTCGACACAGAGGATCGTGGGGCGACTTAGCCAGGAGGAAACCCGGGCATTGTTGCAAGAGGTTCTCAAAGCCTATCACACGCAAATCAATGACGTTCTGCTCGCGGCGCTGGCGGAAACGCTGCGAGAGTGGACCAATGGCCAGGCGTTCCTGGTCGATCTGGAAGGACACGGCAGAGAGCACATGCTGCCCGATATCGACCTTTCACGAACGGTTGGCTGGTTTACCACGATCTTTCCAGTGCTGCTCAATCTAGCAGGCCAGAATAAACCGGGAGAGGTGCTGGTAACGATTAAAGAGCAGCTTCGTTCCACCCCTAATCATGGTATTGGTTACGGCCTCCTGCGCTACCTGCAACCTGATCCCGCCATCGCTACGCAGCTTCTAGCTTTACCTCAGGCCGAACTGAGCTTTAACTATCTGGGACAGATCGACCGCATCTCTCAGGAACCTGCGTTCTTCAGACCAGCATCCGAACTCATTGGACCCAATTTCAGCCCGCAAACCCGCAGGACGTACAAATTGGATATTCTCGCCAGCATCTCCGCCGGTCAGTTACAGGTGGCATGGATCTATAGCGACCAGCTTTACGAGCGCGCTACCCTTGAGTACCTGGCACAGCGCTATATCCAGGCGCTTCGACGGCTGATTGATCATTGCCTTTCACCTGATGCTGGAGGATACACGCCCTCGGACTTTCCTGCGGCCCAGATAGACGCGCGCGCCTTGAGCAAAGTCGCGCAATTGCTGGAAGAGGATGAAGAGCTATGAACATGAAAATGAAGAACGTCGAGGATCTTTACCGGCTTTCCCCCCTGCAACAGGGCATGCTCTTTCATACGCTCTATACCCCTCAGTCAGGTATATACTGCGAGCAGATTGAAATGGCTTTGTCTGCGTTCCCACGATGGAATCGGGGAGCCACAGATGTGGCCGCGTTTAAAAGGGCCTGGCAGCTTGCCATTGAGCGACATAGCATCCTCAGGACGGCTTTTCTCTGGGATGGGTTAGAAGAACCCCTGCAAGCGGTACGACAGCGGGTACGCTTTCCCTGGGAGGAGCTGGACTTACAGGGGCTATCAGAGGAAGAGCAAGTCGAGCGTATCCGTACTTTTCAGCAGCTCGACCTCTTACGCGAATTTGATCTTAGCCGGGCTCCACTGATGCGTCTGACACTTTTCCTCCTTGCGCCGGATCGTTATCACTTTCTCTGGACGCATCATCATATCCTGCTGGATGGCTGGTCGGTGGCGCTTTTACTAGAAGAGATCTCCATCTCCTACACGGCCTTGCAGCAAGGACGAGAGCCTGCGCTACCTCGCCCGCCTCTCTACCGCGACTATATTACCTGGCTGCAAAAGCAGAATCTGGCAGAAGCCGAGCTATTCTGGCGACGGCACCTCACCGGTTTCGTTTCCCCAACACCTCTGATTGGGAATGTTGCAGAGAAAGTTTCGCAGCCGCAATTACCCGCGTCTCGTCAACAGAACGGAGCCACGGAAGAGAGAGATTGCTCAGAACAGGAGCTTCGTCTCTCACGCGAGACAACCGACGCACTGCGAACCTTTGCCCGTCGCCATCAGTTGACGCTTAACACTTTGGCACAGGGAGCCTGGGCGCTGCTCCTGAGTCGTTATAGCGGCACAGCCGATGTTGTCTTTGGCACCACCGTCTCCACCAGGCCCGCCGATATACCGGCAGTAGAGGCAATGATTGGACTGCTCATCAACACCTTACCCTCGCGCGTGCATGTTCCGCCCAATGCGAAGGCAATAGACTGGCTGCAACAGGTGCAGGACGAGCAAGCCGAGGCACGGCAATATAACTATGCTCCCCTCGTCCAGATCCAGGGATGGTGTGAGATACCGCGCGGGCAGCCGTTGTTCGAGAGTTTACTGGTGGTCGAAAATTATCCAACCAGGTCCGGTCAACGCTCCGATGCTTCTATTTCAGCTCAAATTGAGGAAAAGGGCTCAGCAGGAGAGACGAAGGCGGGCATAGTGCAAACGAACTATCCACTTGTGCTAGCCGTGGTTCTGTCGGCGCAGGAACAAAAACTGGTACTGCGTGCCACCTATAATCAGAAGCGTTTTCACAAAGAGTTGATCCAGCGTCTGCTCGGACATCTCCAGACGTTGCTCGAAGGGCTACGCTCCCAACCAGAACACACCCTGGCGACGCTGCCGCTGTTAACCCCGGATGAACGTCAGCAGCTCCTGGTTAAGTGGAATGCAGCCTGGACCTCTGGGCAACCACGAGAACGAGCAGGGCAACCGGTAGCTCCCCGATTCATCGTGGGAGTTGCCCCTACGGTGCATGAGATGTTCGAGGCGCTGGTAAGGCGAACGCCTGATGCTGTGGCTCTGGTTTTTGAACAAGAATACCTGAGCTATCAGGAACTCAATGATCGAGCCAATCATGTGGCATCTTATTTGCGCCGGGCGGGTGTGAGCCTGGAGACGCCTGTGGGGATCTGCTTTGAACAAACGCCCGCAAGTATCATCACGGTTTTGGGAGTGCTCAAAGCAGGGGGCATATATGTTCCTCTGGACCCGGCCTCGCCGCTGGAACGAATAACGGCGCTCATTCAGGATACTGCCCCCCTGCTGGTGCTTACGCAAGCGAACCTGCTGGAACGCCTGCCCACACATCTGATTCCTTGTGACACACTCACCAATATCTGGGCTCAGAACTCGCGGTTTTCAGGAGAGAACGGGAAAAGCGCAGTCTATCCCACTAATGCCGCCTACGTACTTTACACCTCAGGCTCGACGGGTACTCCCAAAGGGGTGATTGTGGAGCACCAACAGGTAATGTCCTATATTGCAGCCGTGGGTGAGCGTGTGGCCTTTGCGCGTCCAGCCTCCTTCGCGATGCTTCAGCCGTTGACGGTGGATTCCTGTCTGACGATGCTCTTCCCGGCGCTGCTCACCGGTGGCACCCTACACCTGATCTCGCGCGAAAAGGCGCTTGATGCAGAGTCGCTGGCGGAGAGCTTCTCACATGCTCCGGCGGACTATTTGAAGATTGCGCCATCTCATCTGGCAGCCTTACTGAGTGACGCTCCTGCTCAACATCTGCTGCCCCGCCTGGGGCTGATCATAGGGGGAGAAGCCTCGCAGTGGGAGTGGATGCAGCAGCTACGATACCAACTGCCAGCCAGGAGCCAGCTATACAACCACTATGGGCCGACGGAAACGACTGTGGGCAGCCTGATGTTCCAACAATGGGACACGATGAACTGGTCGCACGCATTGACACCACTGGGCCAACCTCTGACAAATACCCGCATCTACGTGCTTGATAGATATATGCAGCCTGTGCCGGTCGGTGTGGTAGGTGAATTGTATATTGCGGGCGCAGGTCTGGCACGCGGGTATCTGAAGCGTCCAGATCTCACGGCTGAACGTTTCCTCCCCGATTCATTTTGTTCCAACTCAGGAGAGAGGATGTACAGGACTGGGGATATGGTTTTCTATCAATCCGATGGCACGGTGGGATTTGTAGGACGGAATGATCAGCAAGTGAAAATTCGCGGTCATCGCATTGAGCCAGGAGAGATTGAGGCGGTACTGCTGCAACATCCTGCGGTACGTGAAGCGCTGGTCATCGCCCAGGAAGAGACGACGGGCGAGAAACGCCTGGTTGCCTATGTCATTCCTACAAATATGGAAGTTCTTGCAATTCCGCCCGCCAACGCTGCTGCGCATCTAGCTACCGCTCAGGCGGGCGGCAAGGAAGTATCTGAGCAGGCGCTCAGGAGCGAACTCCGTCAGCATTTGAACGCG
>DASRHT010000015.1:0-33199 GCA_035650355.1 Ktedonobacteraceae bacterium | reverse complement strand
ACTGGCGATCTTCTCTACGCAACGAGCTTGTCACTCAGGGGCAAGGACAGATTCATCCAGTGGGTGACCTGTCTGGCTTCCTCTTGCGAGTATACCAGAAGATCATCCCTCTCACCCTTCTATCATACAAGGGGCAAGGGGCGGTCGAGGGGCTTGGGTGGGGGCCTTGCGCTTGCCCTACTGAACTCGCTCATGAGTCTTTTTCGATATAATAATGCTGAAGCCATCATCCCTTGACTTTGCATATAATCTCAAGTATACTCTAAATGTAGCAAGCAAACGGCTAAAACGAAAGAAACGCCCAGCCACTTCCTACGGTTAGCGAGCGTCGTCCCCTGTAGAATCTCCCCGTATCGAGTCCTTTCCCCCCACAGGTGTTGCTCCGCACCTGCCAGCAGATTCCTGCTCCTCCCCTGATGGAGGCTCCTTTCACCTGTTCCGCGTCCATACTCGCTCTGTTGTCAGGGTACGCGAACAGGTAAGGGGCCTCTCCCCTCTTCTCTACATGTTCATTTCCTTGCGCTCTGTATGATGAAAGCAGGTAATGATAATGCTACCAGGGGAGAGAATTACATGGTCACGACGGACCCCACCTCATCAAGTCGTACACCCTTTCCAGAGTCCTATGAAAAGGACGGAGCGAGTTTATCCGCAGACGAACTCCAGAAGGCATTGATCGAACGCGAACGCAGCCGCATTGCTCGCGACCTCCATGATGGTGCATCTCAACAGATCGCCTATGTGCTGCATAAGCTCGAACTCATCCAACGCTCTCTGGAGCAGCAGCAGCCGCCCCAGGTGTTGCCAGAAGTCAAGAAGGCGTACCGCGTCCTGCAAAACTGTTTGAACGATCTTCATCACAGCATCGCATCTTTGCTGCCCGTGCAAGTGGAGGAACAGGGCTTGATCGTGGCCCTTAAAGCTTTAATCGATGAGTATCGTCGGGAGCACATGCAGATGCGCATTGTCTATGACATTGATGAGCTGTCTCTGCTGCCATCCAGGCTGGAGGCACCCATTTACCGCATCATGCAAGAAGCACTGAACAATGTGCTCAAACATGCGCATGCGACAGATGTGGCTATTCGTATCCATGTTGTAGGGGGCGTTCTGGTCGTCGAGGTTGCCGATAACGGCGTTGGTTTTCAGCCGGAACAGGTGCTTAGCGGCGTCGGCAACGGCTATAAAGATGCCGCTGGCGTTTTGCATGCTGGCCTGAGCGGCATGCGCGAGCGTGTGCAGGAGGCTGGCGGAAGCTGGGAGATTCAGAGCCACCCTGGTCATGGCACGACCGTCGCGGCTCGTTTCCCTCTTAGCGGTACACTTCCCAGGCTAACGCAGCGCGAACTGGATGTGCTCCGTCTGGTCACTGAAGGTCTATCCAACCGTCAGATTGCCCAGCGTTTGACCATTAGCAGCGAGACCGTAAAGACGCACCTGCACCATATTATGCAGAAGTTGCAGGTGAGGGATCGGACACAGGCCGCCGTTCTCGCCGCTCGCCAGGGCTGGCTCTAGCCCTGTTGCGGCATGACTATAGTATTACAGCCAGCCGTCTGGCAGCAGGCCATGCCGCAGCGCGAAAATAGCCACCTGTGTGCGATCCCGTAAATGCAATTTTTGGAAAACGATAGAGAGATAGTTTTTCACCGTTTTCTCTGAATAGGACAATTGTTCCGCGATTTCCTTGTTGCTCATGCCGACCGCCACGTAGCGAACGATTTCCAGCTCTTTCTCGGAGAGCATACCCAGCGCGTGATTTCCCGTGCTGGCATCGGAGAGGCGGCGTACCTCGTTCACGATAGCGCCGGTCATCCCTGGCGCCAGCGCCATCCCGCCAGCGTGAACCGCCCGAATAGCCTCAGCAAGCTGCTGGATCGAGGCGCTTTTGGGAACATAGCCTCTGGCCCCGCTTTTCATCGCCTGCACCACTTGCTGGTCCTGGTGATGCATCGTCAGCATAATGACAGCAATGGTAGGAAGCTCTGCAATGATCTGGCGCGTGACGGCGATGCCGTCGATCACAGGCATATTAATGTCCATCAGTACCACATCTGGGTGCAACTGGCGAGCTTTACTAAGGGCGTCGAAGCCATCTGCCGCCTCGCCAATCACCTGGATATCGCGCTCTAGTTCGAACAACTGGCGTAGCCCTTCCCTCATCAGAACATGGTCGTCCACGAGCAGTACCGTGATGACCTCAAGGGATTGGGTCATCACAGCAGTCCCAGTATCTTCTATCGTGACCATTTCGCGTGTTTCTCTGCTCGCGTTTGAAACCGGTAACGTGGAAGCTGGCGCCTCTATCGTGACCAGGGCATGGTACTTGTTATCTACGTTTGCTTGTCGCATAACGACTCCTCCGACCTCTTGGAAAACTGTGAAGGGCAAGACCCACCCTATATATGTCTGCTTTTCTGCGGTAGAATGGTAATTGGGTGCAAGGTTTGCTCTTTATTTAGTATAGCAAGCAGGGACTATATTACGTCACCCGCGTGGGGGATTTTTTCTGCCGGACGTATCCTCCGAACCAGGAGGCTAAGTATATGTCTGATTCTCAGCGTGAGCGCACACTCGCGCCGACGGCGCTCGCATATGAGTCATCCCTGATTTTTCTGGAGCCTGACGTGTAACCAGGAGCAAGAAAAAAAAGGCTAGGCAAAACGGCTCTCCTCGTTTAGACTGTTGAGTATGAAAGCAATCAACGCCTGAACGAGGAGAGCCGTTGTCATTATGACAGAACTGTCTGAAACCTTCAAACGCCTGGAACAAGACCCGCAGGGAGGCTCGCAGCACCTGCTTCATGTACTTGAAACGTTTTTGTTGCCCTTCCTCACCGTGTTGGATGAGCTCCTGGATAAACGGCTTGTGCGCACCTTGCTGCAATGCTTGGTAGCGATCATTCGCTTGCGCAATCACCCGCAAGCCCTCTGGTTGAGCGAACGAGGTTCCTATTTGGATGGCTATGATGGATACGCCTCCAGTGCGACGGCAGGCACCAAGCGGGTTGGGAAACTGCTGCGGTCGGCAAAATGGACGGTGGATGTGATTGACCGCTATTTCCTGGAAAAAGCTGATGAAGAGGTAGAGAAGCTCAAAGAGCAGGGAAAACGGATTCTCTGTCTTTGGGATGGAAGTGTCTTGGAAAAAGCTGAAAGCGAAAAATTGGAGGGATTGTGCCCCGTTCTCTCCAGTAAAGCCAAGCGGCGCGGGCGGACCAAACGCGGGCTGGTCTTCAACTGGCCCGCTTTGCGCCCGGTGCGGGTGATGGGCATGCAATGGACGGCAGCGCTGATTGTCGGGATGCAAGGGCGGCCTCATCTTGCGCTGAGTCGGTGGTGGACGACCAAAGGGATCTTTGCGAGCAAGTTGCGAGACACCGAGGAAGAGGCGCTCTGCATCTGTCTGAGAAAATGGGGGCCATTGCTCGTCCATGTGTTTGATCGCGGCTATGCATCAGAATATTGGCTTCAGCTTCTCTCAAAGTATCGTGCCCGTTTTGTGATTCGCTGGATCAAAAAGCACGTGTTTCTGACGCTTGCAGGAGAAGAAAAGCAGCTCTGGCAGATTGGACAGGGAAAGAAGTATCGTGCCCATAAAGAAATTTGGGATAGCACCACCTCCCAGAAGATGCCCTGTGATATCTGGTGGACTGCCGTACGTCATCCTCGCTCTGGAGAACTGTTGTATCTGGTGAAAGCGCGGGTGAAGAAAGGGGTGATGTATCTTATTACCAATGAGACGGTGAAAACAGAAGCACAAGCCTGGGACATCTTTTTTAGCTATCGGAGGCGATGGCAGATTGAAACTTCATTCCGCTACGCCAAATGCGAGTTAGCCCTGGAATGTCCCCGCCTCTGGTCGTTGGAGGCTCGTCTCAAGCTACTTGGGATGGTTATGCTCGTCTATGCGTTCTTGCTTTCCTTGCTTGATCCTGTGCATCGCGAACTCGTGCAAGCGCTGTTGCGTTTCAAATGTCACCGTACTGGAAAGCGGTGCCAGACTACTCCAGCACCGCTCTATCGGCTCCGTTGGGCGCTCAGTCGCCTCTGGGATGATTACCATCCTCGACTGACATGTTTTCTCCCCCCTTCGGATGGTCCCTTTTCCATTGGTTCACTCATCTCTCACCTCGAACGGTTCCAGAAAAATTGGGGATGACTCATACCTTGCGCGGCGAAGCTGCGCCACTTCCATAAAAGGGCGAAAACACTCAGCATCAGACACACTCTAAGGCAAAAATGAGGGAAGAGAGAAAGGATTTTTTGTAAGATGGAAACAGGAATTACTGAAGCGCAAATACTTTTACAGGTGCATGATGAGGTGCGAGAGCGTTTTATGCAAGTGGATGATCTGGCGCATGGTTGGGAGCATGTGAGCAGGGTTTATACACTGGCACAGTATATCGCCGAGCGCGAGGGGGCGAAGCGCTTTATTTGCGCAATGGCCGCTTTGATGCATGATCTGGGGCGCGCAGCCGTGCAGGATGGTACCAGCCATCATGCCGATCTCTCGATGACGCTTGCCACTGACATACTCAACCGCTATCAGGTCGCTCCCCAGGTGCAGAAGGATATTTTGCACGCCATCATTGCCCATAGCTTTAGCCGTGGCGTTGAGCCAGAGACTCTGGAAGCTGGAGTTGTTCGCGACGCCGACCGCCTCGACGCGCTGGGCGCAATTGGTATTATGCGCTGGGCCATCACGGCCACGATGCGTCACACGCCCGAGACGCTATCATACCACCCCGAAGATCCCTTCGGGGAAGAGCATGCTCTTGATGATGACCGCTATATGCTCGATCATTTCTATGCCAAGTTGCTCAAACTGGGCGAAACGATGACCACAGAGACCGGGCGCGTCCTGGCGCAGCGCCGTGTAGCCTTTATGCGCACCTATCTGTACGAGTTTGCGCGGGAACTAAGCCCGATATAAAGCGATTCCCGGCAGCCTTGCTTACCCCTTCATCGCGGCTTTAATGGCTGCGAGCTGCTGGGTATGCTGCTGGTCATGCACCGGTAGCACGTTTACCAGTTGATAGAACTTGAGCGTGCCCCAGGTGGGATGGCGGAAGGGGCGCTCCCAGCTATCGTGGGGAAGGCTGGAGAGGTATTCAAATATTTCCTCGCGCCGGGCCGCCATACCTGCCAGCACAGCATCAAGTGAGGCGGGCGCCTCGGAGGTGCGAGTGCGGTCTGGCGCCTCTTCCGCCAGATTCTCAAGCAGCGGCTCCTCTTCCTCCTGCACGCGCCGCATTTGCTCCAGCGCCAGGCCATCTGCAATATACAGGTGGTGCGCAATTTGCAGTGGCGACCATTCTTCGGTAACCGGCAGGCGCAATAACTCTTCTTTGCTAAATTTTGCTAGCTGCCCCATAAACTCGATGCGGGCACCAGTCATCTTACGCCGGACTTTCTCAAACGAACTTTCAACTGTTGTCATGAAACCCTCCAAACTACTCTTCACGCTTAACCAGTCGGCTATACAGATTTTCTAATTCTTCTGGATCATTAAAATGCAGCACCAGCGTCCCCTTACCCTTAGCATTCCATTTCAGATCAACCTTGACCATCAGCGCGTTGCGGAACAGCGTCTCCAGTTCTTCCTGTTCGGGCGAGCGACGGGGCGAGTTGGTGACTCGCTGGATGGCCGACTCGATATCTTCAGCCGCTTTAATGCGCGCCGCTAGCTCTTCGGTCTGGCGCACATTCAGGTGCTGGCTGATCACCTGGTTCATCGCCGTAATCTGATCTTCCTCGCGGGCAATGCCCACCAGCGCGCGGGCGTGTCCTTCTGTGAAGTTATCGGGTTGATTAATCAGTGCGTCGCGTACTTTGGGTGAGAGTTGCAGCAGGCGCAAAGAGTTGGTGATGGTGGAGCGGTCCTTGCCCACCCGTTTCGCGACCATTTCCTGGGTCAAGCTGAATTCCTGGATCAGAGCCTGGTAGGCCAGGGCTTCCTCGATGGGGTTCAGGTCGGCGCGCTGAATATTCTCAATCAGGGCAATCTCAAGCATTTGCTGCGAGGTCACTTCCTTGATCACAACAGGAACTCTGTGCAGCCCTGCCAGGCGCGCGGCCCGCCAGCGCCGTTCACCTGCAATGATCTGGTACTGGATGGCGTCACCCTCTGGGGAAGGCGTGTGTGCAGCTTTGTCTGCGTCGCCGGAAAACCACGAATCGGCCTGCTTTGCGGCCTCTTTTGGCGAATTGATGCTATCCAGACGCGCGACGATAATTGGTTGCAGCAAGCCATGTTCTTTGATCGAGGCGCTTAACCCGAGTAATCTGGGATCATCCTCGCGAAATGCCTTGCGGGGCTGGCGCGGGTTGGGGATGATGCGATCAACGGGCAGTTCCGTAATCGCTTCGGCATCGACCTGCGAAGGTTGCTGCGGTGCCATCACCTCGGATGCCCCTGAGATCAGCGCATCCAGCCCTCGCCCCAAACCAAACTTTTGCTTAGCCACGAGCCATTACCTCCTCAGCGAGCGCGCGATAGGCTAATCCCCCTGGGGAAGTGGGATCGTAATCAAGAATGGATTGCCCAAAGCTGGGCGCCTCGCTCAAGCGGACATTGCGGTTGATAATGGTCTGGAAGACCTCCTGGGGGAAATGGCTGCGCACCTCGCGCACAATATCGCCCGCCAGGCGCGTTCGCGGGTCAAACATAGTCAGCACCACACCGGCAATGTACAGGTCAGGGTTCAACTTATTCTTGACGATATTCACAGTATTTAGCAACTGGCTCAACCCTTCCAGCGCCAGGTATTCACATTGGATCGGGATCAGCACGCCATCAGAGGCCACCAGCGCATTGATGGTGAGCAGACCTAGGGAGGGGGGACAATCGATAATAATATAGTCACAACGATTGCGAATTGGTTCCAGCACTTGGCGCAATCGCTGCTCACGGGCTAGCTCTCCAACCAGCTCCACCTCGGCGGCTGCGAGATCTACCGTACAGGGCGCTACCACCAACTCGCGCCTCGAAGTGGGCACGATGCTATCGAATATGGTAGCTGCTTCATCCTCTTGCACTAAGAGATCGTAGATCGTCTGTTTGCGTACGCTTTTCAAGACGCCGATGCCGCTGGAGGTATTTGCCTGGGGGTCCATATCGACGAGCAATACTCTGCGTCCTGCGGCAGCCAGATACGTAGCAAGGTTTATGGCGGTGGTGGTTTTCCCCACCCCCCCCTTCTGATTAGCGATTGCATACACTCTTGACACAGGTTGCTACCATACCTTTCTCGCCATGCCATTCGTTACAGGCGGCCTGAGCGAAGCTAGGCGCTGTAGCTCCCCGCTTCAGCGTGGGAGCGTTGGCCGTCTGGATAGCAAGCCAAAGTAGAAAAAATTAGCCTCATGCTGTCCCCATTGTAACAAAAGTCCCACGGAGAAGCAAGAAATTTGCTTTAGGGCTAATTTAGAGTGTGACGCGATTTCCCCCGGCGGGCATGGTGAAGCGCAAAAAACCGCCCTGCGCCAGCCTGGTGCAGATGACGGTTAAGGTGAAAAAGGAGAAGAGGGCCACAACAGTTCTTAGCTCGTAGAGGCCATAATCGGCAAGGCTGAGATGAGCCGATCCCGCCGCCGCAAAGCGTAACATCGCTGGCCCTTGCTGCACGCCAAAGTTGCTGACGGGTAAGCCGATGGCCATCGTGATGATAAAATCAATGACGAAGCAGATTGCAGCCATAGCAGGACCAAGCAGCCAGAAGCGCTTGCTCAGGCGCTCTCGCTTGGGCGCTGCAATGCGGCGCGTGGCCCATAGGGGGGCGATAAGATATTGCAGCAGCAAAAAGAAGAGCGGAGCCGCTACAAAGGTCCAATCGGGGAAAAACGCCGGGTTAATGAGCGCGCCCAACCGCCCCAGTATGTATAACACGATCCCTTCGATCATGCCACGCCGGTAATCAACTTTGTTGAACATAATTCAGTATCCTCAAGCGGATCGAGCTAGCCATCGGCTCCCTCCGCTCCCCTTGAGGGAAAGTATACCATCACACCCGAAGCTGTCAAGTGGAAATGCATTAGTGATGCTAGTGGCAACCGCAGCCGCCCTCTCCGCAGCCGCAGCTTCCCATCGCGGGTACGGCATCATCAAAATCGCTATTTTCGCTGCCGCCACGGGGAAGCGAGAATGTCGAGAGCAGGCGACGCACCTTCTCACTATGGCACTTCATACAGACCACGTCATCCGCGTGCTGATGACCAACAAGGAGTTCGAATTTAGATTTGCAGTTCGAGCAATAGTACTCGTACAATGGCATAGAAAGTTACCTCCGGTTCGTGGAAAACGCTATAATCAACAGATATTGTAGTGGCTAGCCGGAAGATCGTCAAGTAGAAAAGGAATCAGTATGGCTCTTACCATTGGAATTATAGGTCTGCCGCAGAGCGGCAAAACGACGCTGTTCAATGCCATCACCAGGGCAGGCGCGCCCGTGAGCGGCTATGCTACCAGCACGGTACAGGCTAACCTGGCGGTGGTGCAGGTGCCGGATGCACGATTGCAGCCGTTGGCCGATATATTTAAGCCCAAAAAAGTGACCTATGCCACCGTCGAGTTTGTTGATGTGGCAGGGATGGGACAGGCTCCCCAGAAGGAGAAGCACGAGGGGCTGAGCGCGGAATTTTTAGGCCACATTCGCAATGCCGATGCTCTGGCAATCGTGCTGCGTACCTTTGCCAATAGCAACGTTCCACATAGCGACGATACTATCGATCCCAGCCGGGACCTCGATAGCCTGAATGCCGAACTGGTGCTGACCGATCTCGCCTCCGTCGAGAGACGCATCGAGCGCACGATGCGCGCGGCCAAGTCTGGCGATAAGAAGTACCAGCAGGAACTGGACTTGCTACACCGTCTCCAGGAGTCGCTTAACGAGTTGAAACCGATCAGCCAGCTTGAGATGTCTGCGCAGGAAGAGGCCATCGTCAAAGAGCTTTTCCTGCTGACGATGAAGCCGCGCATGTATATATTGAACGTGAGCGAGGACGCGCTAGGAGCCGCTAACGACCTGCTGGCGAAAGTAGCAGCAGGCGAGGAGGTACAAAGCAGAGCGTTGGAAGGCGAGCTGCGAGGCATCGCGGCCATCGCGCAACGGGCGAAAGCCGAGGGAGCTGAGGCGGTTGCGGTCTCCGCTCGCCTGGAAGCCGAGCTAGCAGAGCTGCCTGAGGAAGATGCGCGCGAATATCTGGAATCGCTCGGCCTGCCCAGGCTGGGCACGGACCGCGTCATCCAGGTGGGCTATCGCTTGCTGAACCTGATCACCTTTCTGACCGCGGGCGAGGATGAAGTGCGGGCCTGGACGGTGACGAAGGGGGCAAAAGCGCCAGAAGCCGCAGGCAAAATCCACTCGGATATCGAGCGCGGCTTTATTCGCGCCGAAGTGACGCATTTCGACGATTTCATGGCCTGCGGCTCTTTTGCCGTCGCTGCTAAAAAAGGCTTGCAGCGCCTGGAAGGCAAGGAGTATGTGATCAAGGACGGCGATATTGCCCATTTCAGATTTAATGTTGGCAAATAAGTCTACAGTTTCAGTATCCTCAAGCGGGTCGTAATAACCATCGGCTCACGCCTCCCCTCTGGAGGAGAAGTATACCATCGAGTCCTAAGATGTCAAATGGAAATGCACCAGGGCCTCTCAGGATGAAGCCCTGGCGATGCTCGCCCTTTTGCAGCATACATGGAGGTCTATAACCTATGGCCATTTTTATCACCGTCGTTGGTCCGCAACGGACGATTGATCTGGAGATTGTCGCGGACAGGCCGATCCGCGATCTGCTGCCGATGCTGGTCGAAATCCAGCATGCCACACAGGACGCTCATTCACAAGCTATACCTGAAAACTGGCAGCTAGAGCTGCTCGACCGGACCCCGCTGCCCGCGAGCCTCTCCTTGACGGAGTGCAGCATTCTCGATGGTGCGATCCTCAGACTCCATAAAATTGACCCGAACGAGGACCCGCAGGCCAAAAAGTTATTGCCCGATATTATTCCCAGCAAAGAGACCGGGGGCATTGGCATCAAATGGCGAAGAGAAGAGGCATGGCCTAACGAATAAGAACGGGCGTGTATACAGGTCGTGAACGAATAAAAAATTAAAGGTCACTATTATAATGAGATCTCTATAAAGTGGGAATATGAGCAGCGTTTCTTGACAACATAATAATTTATGCCCTATGATAAAACAGGTGCATATATCTGCCTGTTTCTCTAATACTGGTCGGTCTTATTTTCCAGGCGATTGAACGTCTTATTCCTTGAATAGCAGCAGTGGCAATATTAGGCATCTATACACTTAAATCACATAGAGAACTTTGTATTTAGTACGAGAGCGGGGATGCTCGTGCTAAATGATGTGCCACACTAAACGGCAAATAGCCATTTCCTGAAATGAAAGGCTGCTTGCTGTCAATAGCTCTTGTATAGCTTCTGCTTTTGTATCTTTATCCGGCTAACAAGAGATGA
Source organism: Ktedonobacteraceae bacterium (assembly GCA_035650355.1). Lineage (GTDB taxonomy): Bacteria > Chloroflexota > Ktedonobacteria > Ktedonobacterales > Ktedonobacteraceae > DASRHT01. Next base: position 22,721 of record DASRHT010000015.1, on the reverse strand, counting down.
TTCTTATGTGATAACACTTGATTGGCTGCAAGTTCTCTCTGTGTGCCCATGCCACTCAACCAGCTTAGAGTATGCTGGTTTTTTCTGAAGGAGTGAAATATTGGCACGCATTGTATTTATCTCCCCCTATTATCCTCCTGAGCAGGGTGCGGCAGCCGTATGTGTAAGCGAGAATGCGATCCGTCTGGCGAAGCGAGGACATAACGTAACCGTTCTTACCACAATGCCCAACTATCCAACAGGGATCGTTCCACCAGCATATCGTGGGCATAGGATTTTGCGCGAAACCCTCGATGGGGTGGAGGTGGTTCGCGTATGGAGCTATGCCAGCCCGAATAAAGGCTTCTGGCGGCGTATTCTTGCCCATACCTCCTTCGGCTTCATGGCGCCTCTTCTGGGTGCAGGCGCGGTTGGCCAGCCTGATATCATCATCGTCCAGTCGCCGCCGCTTTTCGACGCCGTCGCGGTTCGCCTGCTCTCCTGGCGCAAGCATTGTCCTTATATATACATGGTTTCCGATCTATGGCCCGCTTCAGCCGTGCAACTGGGGGCATTACGTAATCGACTATTGATCCGCCTGTCGGAGTGGCTGGAATGGTCAACGTATCAGCGCGCAGGCAAGGTCTGGGTTGTGACCGCAGGGATGTGGAAAGATTTGCGCCGGCGAGGATTAGCGGCGGATCGCATGTTTCTGATCACCAATGGGGTGGATACAAAAAAGTTTCGCCCATTACCGCAACGGCAGGCCCGTGCAGAACTGGGCTGGAATGATTATTTCACCGCTATTTACGCCGGAACGCACGGCCTGTCGCATGGCCTGATGACGGTGCTGGCTGCCGCAGAGCTATTGCTCGCCAGGCGCGATATACGCTTCGTGCTGGTTGGGAATGGAGCTGAGAAGGCGAAATTAATGGCGGAGGCGGCCCGGCGTAATCTTACCAACGTCACCTTTCTTGACTCGCAGCCACATGAGCGGGTACCAACCTTACTGGCGGCGGCTGATGTTTGTCTGGTGCATTTACGCAGTATTCCCCTGTTTGAGGGAGCATTGCCAATAAAGATGTATGAAGCAATGGCCTGCGCTCGCCCTATCCTGCTGGCGGTGGATGGCGAGGCGCGTCAGCTCGCTACAGAAGAGTATGGGGCGGCAGTCTATGTAGAGCCTGAAAATGCCGCCGCTCTGGCCTCCGCTATTATCTCGTTGCAGGAGCAACCTGAGCGTGCTCGGGAGCTGGGGCAACGGGGGCGTGCGCTGGTGCAGGAGCGTTTTGACTATGATCTACTGGTGGCCGCATTGGATAAACAGATCCTTTCACTCCTGGGAAAGGATCAAGCTGCTGCGGATGTGGAGCCTGATAGAATGGTGAATGCATCGACGGAAGCCAGATAATGTACTATCTGTGGCATTTACATTTGGGGAAGGAAACAAGACATGCAGCATGATCTTGAGCATAGAATACCACTGGCGCCCCAGAAGCGGTTTTATAAACTGAGATCAGCCCGTGATCATTCACTCTGTTATCTTGCATGGCATAAGATGATTGATCTTTCCTTTGCATTATGCGGTATGATAGTGCTGTTACTGATTTTGCCATTTATCGCGCTTTTAATCTATGTTGATTCACCGGGTCCAATTTTTTATGTTCAGGAGCGCCTGGGCTTTCGGGGCAAAAAATTTTATATCATCAAGTTCCGTTCTATGGGGGTGGATGCAGAGGCATCAGGACGCGCGGTCTGGGCAACCGAATATGATAGCCGTGTCACTCGCGTCGGGCGTGTGATGCGCCGCCTACATCTGGATGAATTGCCGCAGGTGCTCAATATCCTACGGGGAGAAATGAGTCTGATCGGGCCGCGACCGGAGCGAGAAGCATTCGTGATTGAGCTGGAGAAGACGCTCCCGCAGTATCGCACTCGCCTGACGGTGAAGCCTGGTCTGACCGGTTGGGCGCAGGTAAAATATTGTTATGCCCGTACGGAACAGGAGGCGCTCGCCAAATTACGCTACGATCTCTATTATATTGAGCATCGTTCTATCAAACTCGATATAGTGATTATCTTGAAGACTGTGCTTGAGGTATTACTCTGTCATGGAACATAAAGAGACGCTTTCCAAGATGCACGATATGCCCACAGAGCCTGCGGGCGCTGTACAATCAAGTGAAACAGAGCCGACCCGGCTTGAGGACGCAGAGACCGTTCAGTTAGAGGCTGCGCCACCCTCTGGGGCGTCGCCGACTGCACCGGCCACTGTACCTACGAAGGAACAGCCGCGGAGGCGTCATTGGCTGAAGAAGAGCGTGGTGATAAATTCGCTCCTGCTCTGTGCCCTGTTGCTATTCGATACTTCCGTAGCCGCTTTCGGCTTCCAGACTGTCCGGCATTATTATGCGGACTATCAGCACTATCTAGCGGTTGCCCGCTCAGGCATACAGCATCTGCAAACGGCAGAGAAGGACCTCGCCGCTTACCCGCAAAATCCGCTCGATAACCAGCAGGTGATACTGGCTCAACGCGAATTTAGCGCGGCACAGGCGAACTTTACGCAGCTCAGTGACGGCTTAAAAGCGTTGCCGGGCGCGCTCACGGCAGTACCTGTTTATGGAGCGCGCCTGAACTCGGCCCTGCGCGTCGTTCCCCTTGCTCTTGAGGTGACGAAGGCCGGGCTGATTGGCTGTGATATCCTGAATTTGCTCACCGACCGCTTTCACACCATGCTCGCTACCAAGTCACAGTCCCTTACCGCCACAGATATTGATGCGGTCAGAGCTAATTTACAGCAGCTCAAGCAAATTTTTTCGCTTGTATCCAGCCAGGTTGACCATCTATCACCGGCGGATCTACAGCTTGATCCTCGCCTGGGCAAGTTGGTGGCCGCGTTCCATCAATATGTGCCTGTTCTGCTGACCGCCTTCGATGATATTGGAACGCTCTTGCCCGTCATCCCAACGCTGCTGGGCATTGGAAACTCGACCAATTACCTGATCGAGATCATGGATATATCCGAACTCAGGCCAGGAGGCGGCTTTATCGGCAACTACGGCATTCTTACGGTGTTAAATGGGCGACAGGTGGCTGCCCATATCACCGATGTGGATCTGCTTGACAAGCCATTTGAAGCTGCCGGCAACGTGATCCCCTTCCCGCCTGCCTACCAGTGGTTCGATATCGCCAACGGCAACTGGGGCCTGCGCGACACGAATCTGGATGCCGACTTCCCCACGGTTGCCCGCTATAGCGAGCAGAACTATATACGCGAGGGAGGGCAGACGCATTTTGAAGGGGTGATCGCGATTACACCGACCCTCATTCAAAATCTGCTGACAGTGACCGGTCCCATCGCGGTTCCTGAATACCACGAGACGATAACGGCGCAGAACCTTACCGACCGGATTCATTATTATCAATTAGGCTCTGCTTCGGGCTCTGATGTAATTGCCGCTGCCGATGGGAAATCATCGCAGCGCAAGCATTTTACAGCCGTGCTCGCCGAACACTTTATTGCTCGCTTCCGCCAGATCCCCGTCTCCAACATGGGGAGCGTGATACAGATTATCACGAAGGCGCTGCGTACTAAAGATATTCAGATCTATTTCAATTCGCCAGTGGCAGAGAGCTTCCTGCAACATTTCGATGTGGATAGCGCCATTCAAGCGCCCAATAGCGATAGTTTATTCATCGTCGATGCCAATATCGCCGCCAGCAAAGCGAATCAGTTTATGATTGATAAGTTAGATGACCAGGTGACGCTCGACGCTCAAGGGAATGCCCTGCATACGACGAAGATCAGCTATGCCTGGACAATCCCGGGACCGATCTATGGCAACGCGACCTATCGCGATTATGCTCGCATTTACGTTCCTCCTGGAAGTGTATTACAGAGTCAAGATGGTTGGCAGACGCGAGGCACCAGCAAAGCCTTTGGTCGTACCGTCTGGGCTGGCTTTTTTACCATGACGTTTGGGCAAACACGCGTGATTACGCTGCACTGGCTGGTCCCAAAGGCGGCGACGAAAGATGCTACCGGCTGGCACTACGCCTACTTGCTGCAACATCAGGCCGGTACTCGTTGGTCGGTTGATGTGCATATAACGCTGCCAACGTGCGCGCTGGTAAAACATACATCGGCCCCGTTGAAGCCAGATAGCAATCAGAGTATTACTGCCTCTGCTTATACATTAGATGAAGATACCACGATGAACGTTGATTACACCGGCTGTTCATCGTGAAGGGGCCTCATCGTCAGCATCATGGCCGCGCGTTCAGGCTATGCAGGCAATAAATCAGATCGTTGAAGCGGGTCAGACGAATCTTTGATGCATTTTTTATTGATTAGCGATAAGGGTAAAAATGATGGTCGAGCAGAATATGCTGGGAAAAGATGCATCATCCCAGGAAAATGTATGGAAGGTGCGAATTACGAGAGCCATGCAACTCGTGCTGCAACACGATGAATTAGCCGTGGTACTCATATTTGCGATCCATGTCTATGTGGATTGGTATCTGGGATTGGCGCTGAGCGCCCTGCTCTTAGCAGCAGGCTTGCTGCTGATCTTCTTTATGCTGCGCTCTGAGCAGTATCCCTGGGTGAAGCCAGCAGCTTTATGGTTATGGATCGCCTTCCTGCTCCTTGCCATTTTGCCAGCGCTCCGGGGCGTCAGGTTACTTGATAGTGTCTATTACTATTTCAATAGCCTGGTGAATGCTTTGCTAGTGTTCTGGCTTGGACTTCTGGTGGCGCAGGATACGGCCAGTGTGCGGCGTCTCTTCAAAATGCTCGCCTTTTTTGCGGCCCTCCTGGCTATTCATACCATTATTGAGGCCCGCACGGGTATCGTGTTGTTTAAAACGTCGCTTTACGATAAGTCGCTGAATGATCTGCTACATTTTCCGCTGGGGTCAACGGGCATTCATCGCGCCGAAGCTTTCATGCTCAACCCTGACACGAACGGGGCTTTTTTCGCTTTTATGCTCTTGCTCCCTCTGGGGCTTTTTATCGATAGCGCAACATGGCGGGCGAAGGCGTTCTACCTTGCCGAAGTTATACTGATGGCGCTGGCCTTACTCTTCACATATAGCACCGGAGCCTGGCTTTCGCTGGCAGCAGGGGCGGTTGCCTTTGTGATTTTTGTCGGGTCAATACGTGCCGGCCTCCAGATTACGGCGTTTCTGGGCGTTATATTCCTGCTGATCGTTGTTGCGTTCCCTGCGCAGATTTATGGTCTGGCTCAGCATGCGGCAGCGGCAGAGGAGTGGTCGCTGCGTCTAGGCGTATGGCAGACGGCTATACGGGTGATCCTCGCGTTTCCCTTAACGGGCCTCGGCCTGGGTCGCTATGTGTACATTGCACGAGCGGAGCCGTATCGGGTGCCAGCACAATTTATCCCTGTCTATCATCCGCATAACTCGTACATGGAGATAGCCGCGCTGGGAGGCATTCCATTAGGGCTGATCTTCTGCGCGCTACTGGGGTTGGCTCTATGGATGGGCTGGCGCAACTGGCGTCAGATTGATCCTGCCTCTCGTGCAGTGCTCAGCGGCGGTCTGGCATCCGTGCTTACATTAAGCTTCTATAGCCTGAATAATGCGGGCTGGACTTTGACGCCATTACTGGCTGGCGGCTGGTTAATTCTCGGTGCGATTGCTTCACCCCTGCTGCTGCGCAAGCAAAAAACTCTTTTGAACGCTGACAAACAGGATGTAGCAATTGCCACAGGGGAAGAGCGTGGAGCATAACGCCATGCCCGCGGATCATAGCAGCGTCGGCAGATACGCTGCTTACCCTGTTGATCTCGGGCATTTTCAACTGATAGATCTTCATGCTCAACGTACCATAGCTGCGTTTTATCAAAGTTCTGCCGGCTATCATCCAACGGCTAGCGCACGCGATGCCCTGCTGCAATGGAATAACTACCTTGCGACCGGGAGCGCTTCTGCCGCTCAGACGTTCCTGCAACAGGTCTACCGTCTGGTCGAGCATGAAATGCGCATCGGCGCAGACGCTGGTGGCTGGCCCCTTGCTTTTCCGGCACCCGAAGGGACATCCGGTGATTCCTGGCTATCAGCAGTGACCCAGGGGCTTGGCCTCTCTGCGCTGGTCAGGGCCTATCAGCTCACCCATGATCATATCTTGCTTGAGATAATACAGCGTGTGGCGCGTACCTTCGATCTCGATATCCTGGACGGTGGCGTGTGCGCACCCTTTGAGCAAGACGGCCTCTGCTTTGAAGGAATGGCAGTCTATCCGGCGACTCATGACCTCGGCGGCTTCATCTTTGGCCTCTGTGGACTCTATGACTACGTAAAAGTGATTGGCGCTAGTTCAATTGAGAAACGTATTCAGGCCGGTTTTGCAACTTTCCACGACCTGCTAGAGGAGTTTGAAACGGGCTTCTGGACCTGTAGGGATCTCCTGCAACGACAACCAGCGTCGCCCGCTCAGCTAATGTTGTATGCTCACCTGTTGGACGCTTTAGCCGCCCATGCTGGTTGTGAATATTGTGCGGCGCGGGCGCGGCGCTGGTGGCAGTATCGGCAACGTATCGATAGCCGTATATATTATTGGCTCGCTCGCCAGAGCGCTGCTTTGAGACACTATGTACAACGTTGCTTCAAGCATACATCTATCACGTCCGGCCCGCTGCGGGTCTGTGTGGCCGTGTCGGCCTTCCCGGCGCCTGGCGGTATCCAGACGTTTGTCGAAAATATCGCTCAGGCGACGCGCAATGATTGGCAAATAGAATATCTCACCCAGCATCGCGGACCCGATGGCGAAAAATACTGTATTCATCGCTTCGGCACTAGAAGAATGACCCCCTGGTATTTTCCTTTCCTCTGGCTGTATGTCGTATCAGGCTTCAGAAAGTTAGTTTCGCTGGTTTTGCATGGCGCAAACTATGATGTCGTCCTGGCGCAAGACGGCGTTTGTACCGGGGCATTCGTCGCCCTGGCCGCTCGTCTTACTGGCAGGCGTGTAGTCTGTATCGATCATGGGGATTTGAGCCTGCTGATCGCGCATAACCATCAACGCTATCGTTCTGAACGTTTACGCGAAGTCATGACGAAGCCCTGGCCCTTGCTGGTACGTTTGACCGCGCGCCTGCTGCTGTCCTTATACTGGCCCTCGCGCCGGTTGCTCGCCCGCCTGACGGCCCGACTTGCCAATCATTATCTCATTCCAGGCGTGCCGCAGGATGGGGTAAATGAGGTATGTAAACAACTTGGCGTACATCGTAGCCGCGTGACACGTTGTTTGAATATGATCGATATAGATCAATATATTGTGCCTGATGCGGCCACACAAGCTGGGCTGCGTCGGCAACGGGGCATCAGGCATGACGCCATCGTAATAGCGATTGTTTGCAGGCTCGCGGCAGAAAAAGGGCTGGAGATCGCGCTTGAGGCTCTTTACAGGTCACTGACCTCCTATGCTTCCACGGGTCAGGAGATACGCGTGGTTATTGTCGGGGATGGACCTTTGCGCAGGCAGGTGGAGCAGTATATTCACCAGTATGGATTAGATGAGATGTGTCAAATGCAAGGAGAGCTTCCTGGGCGGGAAGTGATTGCTATTTTAGGGGTGAGCGATATTTTTCTCTATACTAGCTGGCGGGGCGCCGGTTACCCGCTGGCGATTATGGAAGCGATGGCGGCGGGATGCGCTGTCATCGCTTCAACAGAGCCTGTTGCTAACGCTTGCCTGTTAGATGAAGGGCGAGGAATAACTGTACCACCGGGCGATGTTCTTCAGACGTCTCATGCCCTATCGCGTCTTTTGCAGGACCGTGAGCTTTGCCGGACAATGGGACAGCGAGCCAGAGCCTATATTGCGCAACACCATAGCCCTGCCATGTTCCAACGCACGTTGCTGCGGGCTACCTGCTGGTCTGCTCTGGATAGTTTGCTGTCGCAAGAAAAGAGTTTGCAGGTGAATGATGAGTGTGTTGTTGAACAATAAAGAAAAAATAGAAGGCTATACAGCAGGCATTCGCGAACTGCTGACCAGTTCCGGCGTGTATGCGCTGGCTTCGTTAGCCCTGCCACTCGTCGCCCTGGTGCTCTCGCCATTTTTGACCCATACGCTCTCGCGCACCGATTATGGCGTGCTCGCCGTTCTCACCACGGCAATTTCGTTATTGGCAGGGATTACGCAGTTTGGCCTCAATAACGCGTTCTTTCGCGCTTATAACTACGATTATGAGTCCCGCGAAGATAAGCTGGCGGTGCTTTCGACCGTCATCCTGCTGCTGGCGCTCTCCTCCTTTGCGCTAGCTCTAGTGGTTGTGTGGTTCGCGCCGTGGTTCGCCTCGCTGCTACTGGGGAGCGCCGCTTACAGTAATCCGGTACGTTTGCTGGCTCTGGTCGTCGTATTGCAAAATCTGACCGTCCCGGGTTTTTCGTGGTTGCGCGCCGAGAGCCGGGCGATTCTCTATGCAACGCTCTCAATCCTCAATCTGCTGGCAAACCTGGTGATGACGCTGCTCTTCGTCGGTGTATTTCAGCTTGGGGTGAGCGGAGCGCTGCTGGCTGTAGCGGTCGGCTATGGCCTGGTCGTCATCTGCACCGTGCCGCCGATCCTGCTGCGTATAAAACTACGTTTCCGCCGCGATATTAGCGCAAATTTACTCTCATTCGGCCTGCCACTGGTAGCCAGCCTGGTTTCAGTCTGGGCATTACAACTGGCTGATCGCTTTCTACTCAGCCGTCTCGGCTCGCTGGCAGAGACCGCCAGCTACACCGTCGCGTATAGCCTGGGAGGAATTCTTGGGGTGCTGGTGCTTTCACCGTTTTCCCTCGCCTGGCCTACCACGATGTTTGCGATTGCCAAAAGGAATGACGCTATTGCCTTGTTCAGCTTGATTTTTCGCTGGTACAGTCTTTTTTTGCTCTTTGCTACCTTTGGCCTGATGCTTGTCAGCGTCAGCGCGCTCTACCTGTTTTTTCCCGTTTCTTACTATGCGGCTGTGCCAGTGATCCCGATAGTTGCGCTCTCCATTATGTTCTTCGGCCTCTATAACTATTTTACGGTCGGCATTTCCATCCGGCGCAAAACCTGGCTGGCGGTTATGTTGACGGCGCTGGCGGCGGTCGTCAATATCGGGCTGAATATACTCCTGATACCACTCTATGGCTCTCTCGGGGCCGCTTTTGCGACGTTGCTCGGCTACCTCCTGCTGGCGATTGGAGGCTATCTAGTAAATCAGCGGCTGTATCCCATTCCATTTGAAATTGGCTTATTTTGCTTGATCCTGTTGATCGGCATTGTGCTTTATGGGGGAGGCGACTTGCTTGTACAAATGCAAAAGATCGGTGGTATAGGCGCTCTCGTCATTTTTCTTGGATTGTTCTGTCTTTACGCAGGACTGCAAATCTATCTGGGTCTCCATCCCCCGCTACGCCAGAGAGCCATACAGGTCCATCAACAAGTACAGGAAGACACAGTATGATGAAGAAAGCTACTTCTACCGGCGTCAGCACTGCGCAGGTGATGCCAGAGCAAACATTGTTGATTACCGTGTGTATGCATGTGTTGCGCGAGGCGAGGGATGATGTGCGCGCCATGCGGGCCGCCTCGGCCCTGATCAGGGCTGGCGCTACTGTCTCTATGATAGACATTGAAAGCCAGCAGGGACTGCCTGCTGAAGAGGTCATTGACGGTTTGCATGTAAAACACCTGATGATGCCGGCTCAGTTTGGTGCAGAGCGTTTTGAACGACACACGTTAAAGCGCAGCATCCAATTGTTTTTGCGCAGTATCCAGCTCTTGTTGCAAACGCGCGCCGATATCTATCACGCGTGCGAGGTGACGGCGCTCCCGGCGTGTTATATTGCCGCGCGCTGGCGACGCAAGCCGCTCATCTTCGAAGCCTATGAATGCCCGCTAAAGGATCGTCCTGTCGCAACGATGGGAAGGGCCAGGCGCATGCTGCACCGGCTGTTAAAGCTGTTACTGGCGCATATTGTGCCGCGTTGCGCCGGGGTAATCGCCGTCTCTCCCCCCATCGTAGAGCAGATAAAGCAGCGCTATGCCATCACAAACGTCTCACTGGTGCGCAATATTTTGCCATATCACAAGGTGACGAAGAGTGAGCGCTTGCGGCAGCATCTGGGCCTGGGTCAGGATGTACGAATTGCGCTCTATCAGGGGTTTTTGCAGCCGGATCGCAGCCTTGATATTCTGGTGCGCGCCGGGGCTTTTCTAGCTCCGAACACGGTCATTGTGCTGATGGGAAAAGGGGTGGGGAAAACGCTGGACGATTTACAGGCGTTGATTGCCAGCGAAGGCATCGGTGACAGGGTCAAAATTCTGCCACCTGTCCCTTATGAGCAACTGCTCGACTGGACCTCTTCGGCGGATCTCGGCTTGATTATTAATGCATACGACTACTCCCCGAATATCTGCATGCAGCTCCCTAACAAACTCTTTGAGTATCTGATGGCGGGTGTGCCCGTCCTTACTGCTCAATTTGAGGCCGTTGTAGAGATTGTTACTGCTTACGGCGTTGGCAAGGTTATCTCCTCGCTCTTACCTGCTGATATTGGAGCTGCAATCAATGCATTATTGGCGCAGACCGACGATCTCGAACATATGCGGCAAAATGCCTTACAAGCGGCCAGCGAGCGGCTTTCCTGGGAGAAAGAATCCGCCGAACTCATTGCCCTTTACCGCAAGGTCTTGGATGCTAGCGATAGAAAGCGGGATTGACCAGCGCATCCATGACATTGGCCATGAAATGTTGAACTGCGGGGACAGCGGCGGTTTGGCCGGCGCAAGGGTCCTGCGTGGTAATACGATAATCATCCAGCGCCCCCGTCCAATAGATGGACCCGCTGGCAAAGACCATCGCTTTAGCATTGGCGAAGTAGTAAGTGGTATAGCTAACATCGGTTGTTCCACCATTATCGCTGGTGGGAGAGGCGGCAATAACCTGGAGATTGTTGGGCGTGGCCCCATTGGTAAAGACGCGATCCCATTCATCGCCAACCAGATCACAGCCATAGGGTATCGACGGCTGCAGGCCTGTACCTCTCAGCAGAGGCGAATTCGTCTGCGGATTTATGTACCAGGGGTAGCCGCGTCGCCCTTGAATCAGGTCTGCGTACATGATCCCGATCAGGGCGTTTTCGGGACGATGAAGCACCGGATCGCGCCACTGTGCGGTGACGCGGCTATTATCAACGCCATAGAAAGGGTCTCGCTGGAGGTCGTGCAGCGCGGTTTCAACTTTATAGCACACAACGGTGCGGTCCGGTACCCCTTTGCTGTCCGGTTCAAAACGCATTTGCCAGTAGCCCGTGTTTGCCTCTAAAAAGGCCAGACTGACGCCACGATTGCGCGCATTTTCTACGCCATCGCGCATCTCCTTCGTCCAATATTCATCGTGACCAAGCGAAATGTAAACGCGATAGTGTAGGAGCTGTCCAGGGTCACGCTGTAAGTCCACATTGCTCATATAAGAGATGTCGTAGCCCTGGCGTTCAAACCAGTGCAGGGCATCTAGCTCGAAGTCGAGCGTGCCGCCGCCGCCAATAACATCCGTGTATGGTCGATCAAATGAAACTTTAGAGGCACGGGTCAAACCATTGCTGTTGTAGGTGTTATAATCATAGAGGCTGTAGCCGCCCCAATTATTATAAGCCTGGTAGGTTGTATCAGGATTGACCGCTATATACAGGGTGGGAGTCAAGCTGCGTACAATGAACGGCACAGACGTTTGTAAACCATGAGCGTCAGTACATTTTGCCAGGTAAATCCCGCTTAACCAGCCCGGTGGTATGGTGAGGGTATAGGAAGGTTGCCAGTGGGCCTCCACCAGCCCCGTTTTTGTATCCACAGTGCAGGAGTCACAATCCACCAATGATTGACTGTGCTGATCATAGTATCCCTGGGCAACGCCTTCGAGATCACTGAGCGAGTCTACCAGCCTGCCACCCGTCCCGCCGTACCAGCCGAGCCGGTAGATGTCAATAGAATAGCTGGTTCCGTTTGTTTGCGTACTGACATAGAACGAGATCGCTTGATTAGGGAGAACAGAGGGAGTATTTGTATACATCTGTATTTCATTATAAGCGACCTGGGCGGCAGGAATTTGCCAATCCCGAGTGCCGGGGATCGCATTCTCTTGCAGTATGGCGTTGCTGGTGGTAATGACCCTTTTAGGGACAACTACTACAGAACGAGTGGGCGCAGAACGTCCTGCCAAGAAAGCTATGAGCAGTAGCATGACCAGCGATGAAAAAAGGGCCATTACGTATACGCGTCGGAGCTGCCTGCTCCTGAAGTGATCGAAGATTTTTTTCATAAAGCCCATATTTTTAGGTTGCTGAAAGCCACATTCGTGGGCCCTGTCTCTGCTTCGGCAGCCAGTCCTAGCGCCCCCTGGCTGTAGCTATCATCTGGCTGTGTATTGATAGGCGTATTATTCACATAAAGAGTAAAATTACTACCATTGGCTACAATAGCAAGAATATTATGTTTTTGCAAGCCTGTGTTAATTGCCTTTGAATTGCCGTGCGCAAGCACATTGCCCGCGCCGGAGGTATCGGTATAGACTTTAAAAAAGTAAGAGCCGTTCTGTCCGACGCGGAAGTAGTAGAATTGATTGCCGTGTAAACGGAAGATGATCCCTCCGAAGTCGCCACTGATGATCGTCATATCTACTTGAAGGGCAAAATTGCGCACCGGGATTTTTGACTCTGTACAATAATACGTGCGCCCTTTATTGAATTCGAACACAGAGTAGGCGCTATCGGTAAATGTGCAGTCTGTGCCGCTGGCATCAAGCGTATACCCTCGATTCCAATTATAGCCGCGCGTATTGTCATGTAATGGATCATTCAGTACTAATCTGCCCTCATAGGGAGGGTAAGGAATAGCTGATAGAGCGGGTGTTGGCGTCTGCACAGGGCCCGGAGGGGGATTATGGGGCCTGAATACCAGAAATGCGCTGACGCTGGCGAGCACGACCACGAGCGCAAGCCCGATGAGCAGCAGATTGCGCCCTTTGAATTGTCCCTGCTTATAAGCGTCATAGAGCTTAAAGAAGGGCGTGCGAGCCAGGAACGGCTTTTTAGTCTGTTCCTCGCTGAGCAAACTGGTGAGAGAGACAGGGATATCTTCGCTCTGATAACTTCCCGGTGTGGTTAGAGCGCCCGGCTGAACATCCGGCAAAGAAGGTGGCGTTGTTTCTCGTTCGAGGCTGGACAAAACCATTGGCACATCCTGGGGCGCGGGAGCAGACTGCTGGACTCCCTTTGGCAGCGCCTTTGAGAAGGCTTCCGCGAATGCTACGACAGAGGGGAAGCGCTGCGTCGGGTCCTTTGCCAGGGCCTTGAGAATGACGCTATCAACTTCTGGCGGAATAAGTGGCTGCTTGCTGCTGGGTGCAGGCGGTGGGTTATTAAAATGTTGATACATCATCTGCTCTAAGGTACCGCGAAAAGGTGGTGTGCCCACGAGGAGTTGATAAATCATGATTGCCAGGGCGTACTGGTCCGTGGCGAAGACGGGGTAGCCGCGCCATTGTTCCGGGGCCATATAGGTTGGCGTGCCGCGAATGGTCGCGCTCGCGTCCGATGTGGCGGAATGAAATTTGGCGATGCCAAAATCGGCCAGTTGCAGATCAGGGTGGCTGGGATTGTCTTTTCTGCGCCGCAGCAGAAAATTAGACGGTTTGACATCGCGATGAATGATTCCATGATCGTGTGCATGCTGGAGGGCATCCGCCGCCTGTCGTAAGAAAAAGCTGATATCATCCAACGGGAGAAGCTGAGTGTTGCCGCGCTGTCCCAGCCAGCTTGCTAACGAGCCTTCTTCACGAAATGGCATCACAATATAGGTGAATGTTGTTTCTCCCAGGTGTTCTTCACCATAGTCTAATAGCGGCAATATATTGGGGTGGTCTAGTCTGGCAACAGCCCTGACCTCGCGTAAAAAAAGCTGATCGATGGCCTGGTTAGCGCCTGTGTTGGCATACGGTGTGGCCTCGCCACGTACCACTTTGATAGCAATTTTCCGTTCAATGCGCGCATCTTCTGCCTGATATACCTCTCCCATATTGCCACTTCCCAATAAGTGCAGCAGTCGATATCGACCAATTTGAAGACCTTCAAGACGCATAGAAGCACCTCATTAAGAGAACCAGGTGAGTGGATTTATTCTGCTTAATCATATAGCGAAAAAAGTATACCACAACTATAAAGACGAAGAAAGCTTTTAAAGCAGAAAATATGGGGAGGCTGAATTGATTACCCGTAATATCTGCCTGTGGCATCTCTCAGAAAAGATGTCGGTAGACCTAGAGGAGGTACATAATGAGTACGATTGTAGATCCGCGCGCTATGGCGCTTGAACCCAATACACTGGCCTGGCTCAAGACGCTTGAGACCCAGGGCGGCCCTCCTATCTATACCTTGTCGCCACCCGAAGCCCGCTCCGTTCTTGTCAATCTACAGTCCGGCGCTCATATTCCCCCGCTTCCCGCCGACAGCGAAGACCGCATTATCAGAGGTGGCCCCATCGGTGAGATTTCTCTGCGCACCATCAGGCCGCCGGGTGTCACCAGTGCCCTTCCCGGCATCGTGTACTTTCATGGAGGGGGATGGGTGCTGGGGGATAAAGAGACGCATGATCGCCTTATTCGTGAACTGGCAAATGGAGCCGGAGCTACTGTAGTGTTCGTGGATTATGCGCGCTCGCCCGAAGCCAGGTATCCGGTGGCTGTTGAGCAGGCGTATGCCGCTACCAACTGGGTGGCGGAGAATGGCCCCCTCGTGGGCGTTGACCCATCTCGCCTGGTGGTTGCTGGCGATAGCGTCGGCGGCAATATGGCGACCGTCGTTGCCATGTTGGCGAAGGAGCGCGGCGGGCCAAAAATTGGCTTCCAGGCCCTCTTTTATCCGGTGACCGACGCCAATTTTGAGAATCAGTCCTATCAGCAGTTTGGCGCGGGTGGCTACTGGCTCACGCGTGATGCTATGCGCTGGTTCTGGGATAGTTACGCGCCTGAAACCGTGCGCAATGATCCCAAAGTCTCGCCGCTACGGGCGTCGCTGGAGCAACTGAGAGGGTTGCCGCCGGCCCTGGTGATTACTGACGAGAACGACGTGCTGCGTGATGAAGGCGAAGCGTATGCGCATAAGTTGATGGCGGCTGGCGTGCCAACAGTGGGAACGCGCTACCTCGGCACCATTCATGACTTTATGCTGCTCAATCCGATCACGCCAACGCCCGCCGCGCGAGCAGCGATCTCTCAGGTGACCAATACGCTGCGTATCGCCTTCACGCAACGAACCGCGTAGAGGAACAGAGGCTTGTAGACAAACTTCAGATACGATAACGAAATGGAGTAAAACATTATGACGACGAAACAGGCAACGAAAAGCCAGACAAGGTCAGCGCCCGCGCAACTGGCGACGGTGACTGATCTGACGCAGCAGGAGGTGCAGGCCATTACAGAGGCGGTCAATCCGCTGATTGCGGACACCTTCGCCCTCTATGTGAAAACGAAGAATTTTCACTGGCATCTCTCCGGCTCGCACTTCCGCGACTACCACCTGCTTTTCGATGAGCAGGCTGATGCCATTTTTGATTCCATCGATGTGATGGCCGAGCGCATCCGCCGCATAGGGGGCACGACCATTCGCAGCATCGGCCATATCGGGCAGCTCCAGACCATCCAGGACGATAACAACGACTTTGTACCGCCGGGTGAGATGGTGAAGCGGCTGTTGCAGGACAATGCCCACATCGCCAAAAATATCCGTGATGCCATCGAGCTATGCGACAAAAATCGCGACTCGGCCACCAGCAACGCGCTGCAAGAGATCCTTGATGAAACGGAGCGCCGCAAGTGGTTCCTGTTCGAAATCACCCAGGGCATGGACAACACCAACTAGCACATAGGGGGCAACTCCTCGCGGTTGCCCTCTTCTCCTCATAATCCTCCATCCGCTTTCTGCCCTATAAAACTCATTGCTCACGTTGGAGGCCACAGGCACACCATTGTTGTCGAAGCAGAAGGTTGACGCCTCCCTCTCCTGATGCTAAAATATATCCTAGTGAATAGGTCGGATTAATTAGGTTCATGATTCAGAGAACATGAGAGATCATCTGACAAAATGTGATGCGAAGGAGAGGCCGTGATGTTACGAGTGTCAACAAAAGGCGAGTATGGCGTGCGGATCATGGTCGATCTCGCTCGTCACTATGGCGGGCGTCCCCGCTCACTGACCGACATCGCACAGGCAGAAGCGTTGCCATTAGCATATCTTGAGCAACTGGTGAAATTGTTACGCGAGGCCGAGCCGCCGCTGGTGATGAGCACACGCGGCGCGCACGGGGGGTACCGCCTGACCCGCGCGCCGGAGCATATCTTTATGGGCGAGGTTGTGCGCGTGCTGGAAGGCCCCATCTCTCCTATGATCTGTACCACCGAAGGCGAACTGGGCCAGACGGATATGAGTCAGATTTGCGGCTTCTTCGACGCTTGCAAGACGAAATATTTGTGGGCAAGAGTGCGTGATGCCGTAGCTCAAACGCTTGATGCGATCACCCTGGCGGACCTCGTAGCCGAATCTTCAGAGGAGCAGAGCTTGCCCGCGCATTTTATCGCGCTCTCCGATATTCACGTCGGCCCGACCGCAAAAGGGTTTTATGTTGAAGGGCAGTCGGAGACGCAACTATCCAGCTAGCCCAACCATACTTGATTTAAGGAAGGTGTGTGTCGATACATGGTATCAGAACTTGTGATTAAAAACCTTCATGCGAATATTGAAGGCAAACCAATTTTACGTGGGGTGGACCTGGTCGTGCGGCAAGGAGAAGTTCACGCGCTGATGGGTCCGAACGGCTCCGGCAAAAGTACGCTGGCAAACGTGATCATGGGCAACCCCAAATACGAAGTGACCGAGGGGGAGATCTGGTTTAAGGGCGAGAACATTCTGGAATATTCGCCTGACCGGCGCGCTCGCATGCGCCTCTTCCTGGCCTTCCAGTATCCTATGTCTATCCCTGGCGTCAGCGTCGCCAACTTCCTGCGCCGCTCGCTCGAAGCTATACGTGAGGGCAACAAGCCGCTGGAAGAGGGCGAGAATCCGACCGGGCGACTGACGAAACGCAAAAGCATTCCCCCCGGCGAGTTCCGCAAACTGCTCCAGGAAAAGATGCGCCTGCTCAAAGTCGATAATAGCTTTATAAACCGTTCCATTAACGATGGCTTCTCCGGCGGCGAGAAAAAGCGGGCTGAGATCCTCCAGATGGCGCTGCTTGAGCCAGAGATTGCCCTGATGGACGAAACCGACTCCGGTCTGGACATCGACGCGCTCAAAATCGTCTCTGAAAGCGTCAACGCCCTTACCGGCCCCAATCTGGGCATCCTGCTCATCACTCACTACCAGCGCATGTTGAACTACATCACGCCCGACCATGTGCATGTGATGTTTAATGGCCGTATCGTCAAGTCCGGCGGCAAGGAGCTGGCGCTGGAGCTTGAGGAGAAGGGGTACGAGTGGCTGAAACCTGCCGACGAAGAGAACGAGGTGGCCGTCGATGCTTAAAGCTTTGGCAACCGGATTCTCTCGTGACGCCGTAGAGGCTTTGTCGCGCCAGAAGGGGGAGCCTGAGTGGATGCTACAGAAGCGCCTGCAAGCCTGGGAACTCTATGAGAGCACGCCCGCGCCTCTTGGGCGGCGCGGCGACCTGGGTACATTGCGCACCGTAGCGAATTTCAAATTTGATCAGCTCAGCCCATATGTCCCTTCCGATCAAAACGAGGCCCTGCCCCCGATCATTGAGCAATCATTATCGCAGGCTCTGGTTGGTCAGCGCGCGGGCCTGATTATCCAGCACAATGGCTCAGTCATTCGGACCGAACTCAGCGCGGAATTCAAGCAGCAAGGCGTGATCCTGACCGATCTAGATAGCGCCGTGCGAGAACATCCTGCATTAGTGCAAAAATACTTTATGACCGAGTGCGTCCCTGCTGCCACTGATAAGTATACTGCGCAGCATGCCGCCTTCTGGAGCGGTGGCATCTTCCTGTACGTGCCTAAGGGCGTCGAGATCGAAGCGCCCATCCTGGCCCAGGTCTGGCTCGACGCGCCAGCAGCCGCCACCTTCTCGCATACGCTCATCGTTGCCGAGCAGGAGAGCAGCGTGCGCTTCGTTCAGGAGTACAACTCAAACGTGCCGGAGGGGCAAATTGCCTTGCTGAACGATATCGTCGAAGTCTATGCCAAGAATGTCGCGCGGGTCGAGTTCAGCAACTTGCAGGATCTTGGACAGAACATCTGGAATATCACGCGTAAAAACTCGGTGCATGAGAACGATGGCAGCGTGACCTTTGTCATGGCCGAGCTGGGTAGCAAGGTGACGCTCAGCGGCATCGGTGCGGGCCTCAGAGGCAATGGCAGCGCGGCAGAACTGGTGGGCGCTTTCTTCACCGACCACGATCAGCGTTTCGCCGTCAATTCGCTCTCCGACCACGCCGCGCTCTCCACCAACGCGGAGACGCTGGTCAAGGGCGTGCTCACCGATGAATCGCGGGTGGAGTTTGACGGCATGATCCGCGTGCGGCCAAAGGCGCAGCAAACGGCCTCCTTCCTCTCCGCGCATGGTTTGCTGTTGAGCAAGAAGGCGCGGGCCGAGTTTATTCCAGGGCTGGAAATTGCCGCCAACGAGGTCAGCGCCAGCCACGGCGCCACCACCGGGCAGATCGACGAAGAGCAGCTCTTCTACCTGATGGTGCGTGGCATAGCGCGGGAAGAGGCCGAGCGCGTGATCGTCCAGGGCTTCTTCGAGCCTATCTTGCAGCGCATCCCGCTGGAGAACCTGCGTATTCGCCTGCGTCGCAGTATCGTGCGCCGCATGAGTGGCGCCTACGAAACCGAAGCTGACACCTGGGTGGACGCTCAGGAACGCTGGGAGATCGAGGGCGTGGACGAAGGCGCTATCCATCTCGACGGCAATCCCGACGAAGAAATACAACTAACCGAATATTAATCTGCCGGGGTACCTTCTAACTGCTATAGGCAGAGGGTACCCTTCAATTATGAAGAAATCAGGGAAATTATGGTCACGTCCGATAACAGAACAACAACGGTACATGCTTCAGCGCAGACGAATGCTCATGTTCGCTCTGTGATGGATATTCGTAACGATTTTCCTATCCTGTCTCGCCAGGTTCACGGAAGGCCGCTCGTCTACCTCGATAGCACGGCGAGTTCGCAAAAGCCAACCTCTGTTATCGAGGCAATGAGCCATTATTACCAGACGTACCACGCTAACGTGCATCGCGGCGTCTACGAGATCAGCGAAGAGGCAACGGCGGCAATGGAGAAGGCGCGGGTCAAAGTGGCCCGCTTCATCAATGCGCGCCAGAGCAAACAGGTCATTTTTACGCGCAATACCAGCGAGAGCATTAATCTTGTGGCCTATAGCTGGGGCGGCGCGAATATTCATGCCGGCGACCTGATCATTCTGACCGAGATGGAACACCATAGCAACCTTGTCCCCTGGCAACTGCTGGCGCAGCGCACCGGCGCTCGCCTGGAATTCGTGCCCGTGAGCGACGATGGCCTGTTGCGCCTCGATGTCTACGAGCAATTATTGCAGCAGCAGCCCAAACTGGTGGCATTTTCGCAGATGTCCAACGTGCTGGGCACTATCTATCCCGCCCGCGAGATGATCGCCCGTGCTCACGAAGTCGGCGCGCTTGCGCTCGTGGATGGCGCGCAGAGCGTCCCCCATCTGCCGGTCGATGTGCAGGAGCTTGACGTTGACTTCCTCTGCTTCAGCGCCCATAAGATGCTGGGGCCGACCGGTATCGGGGCGCTCTATGGGAAACGGGAGCTTTTAGAGGCCATGCCTCCCTTTATGGGCGGCGGCGATATGATTCGCCGCGTCGGCTTGCGCGAATCAACCTGGAACGATCTGCCGTGGAAGTTTGAGGCGGGCACACCTGCGATTGCCGAGGCCATCGGCTTTGGCGCGGCCATCGACTATCTCAATGAACTCGGCATGACTGCTGTGATGCAGCACGAGCGCGAAATTACAGTATACGCGATGGAGCAGTTGCAGACGGTGCCGGAGCTGATGATCTACGGCCCTGATGCCGGCAAGCGTGGAGGCGTCATCTCGTTCACGCTGGGCGATATACATCCTCATGATCTGGCGTCGATCCTGGATCAGGAGGCAGGAGTAGCAATACGGGCGGGCCATCACTGCGCTCAGCCGTTGATGGAACGCTTCGGCTTATCCGCGACGGCGCGTGCCAGCTTTTACGTGTATACTATCAAAGAAGAAATTGATACTCTGGTGCAGGGGCTCCATAAGGCGCGGCAAATCTTCCAGTTGTAGGCTTTAGGTGCCAAAATAGAGATGTAATTGGCTGACTGTTGCCCGATGTCAACGCGCCGGCAAAACCCCTGGGAGGCTCTTTTATGTCGATGGACTATCGTGAATATATCCTGGATCATTATCGCAGCCCGCGCAATTACGGCAGGCTGGAGCAGCCGGACATCCATGCCGAGGACTCGAACCCGCTCTGTGGCGATCAGCTAGGGATGGATATCAAAGTTGAAGGAGATCGTGTTGCCGAGATCCGCTTTCAGGGGCGAGGCTGCGCCATCAGTCAGGCAGCCGCCTCCATGCTCTCAGAAATGATCGAAGGCAAGCCGATTGAAGAAGTGGTCAAGCTAGGCAAAGAGGACGTGCTGGAGGCGCTGGGCATCGATATCAGCCCTGCTCGCACCAAATGCGCTTTCCTCTCCCTGCGCGTACTGCATCGCGGACTGGCTATGGCCGGTCTGGAGAAGCCTCTTGCTGATGAAGAATAAAACATGTTTTAAGAGTATATCTGGTTCCGAGAGCCTTCGTGGCAGAGTTCGCGCGGCGCAGCCGCGCAAGGGATTGTGTCGGTAGTGTGGCAACATGCGCGAGCGCGTACTCATGCGGAGAATCAGATACGCTCTATTAAGAGGATATATCTATGACCGACTTTATCAAAGTAGCCAATGTGGATGATCTGGAAGAGGGCGGGTTGTGTCCGGTAGAGGCGGACGGTGAACTGGTCTGCCTTGCCAGGGTCAACGGCAACGTGTACGCCTTTACCGACAACTGCACCCATATCAGCGGCCCCCTCAATG
Organism: Ktedonobacteraceae bacterium; assembly: GCA_035650355.1. Lineage (GTDB taxonomy): Bacteria > Chloroflexota > Ktedonobacteria > Ktedonobacterales > Ktedonobacteraceae > DASRHT01. The sequence continues at coordinate 1,577 of DASRHT010000015.1, read as the reverse complement.
AAGGCGAGCTTGAGGATCACATCATCACTTGTCCCTGGCACGGCGCGCAATTCGACATCCGTACCGGCAAAGTCATGCGCGGCCCCGCTCGCCAGGACGTCCTGACCTACCCGGTGAAAATAGAAGAGGATGGGTCTGTGCTAATCAGCCTGCCGGAAGAGGAAGCATGATTTACGGATAGCCGTAAATACGATATGGCGGCGAACCGCCATGTCGTAGGGACCCGGTTTACCGCGTCCTGCGCGATTGATCGCGTTCCCGAAATGACGCATCCCGCCACAGGGCAAGCGCAAAGCATGCCCCTACCAGCCCCATCCAACATCACATCTCTTCGAAAAATCTCCTGATCGGAATCTGCAATGATAAACGGTACCGGGATGAGCAATCGGCCTGCCACAGGGCAAGCGCGAGGCATTGCCCCTACATCGCAAAACCACAAAACCACGGAATTGCCGTACCGACCCGATTGATCGCGTCCAATTCATTGTCCTGCCCCACCCAGAACCGTACCAGCCCGCCACAGGGCAAGCACAAGGCCGCCACCCGTCCCCCCACCGCCCCTTGCCCCTACGCCTCCGGCCCAACATTGCGTATACTGTTTGGATTTGTTCCAGGTAAGATGCAGCATTGAGAAACCTCGGCAGGGCAAGCACAAGGCCGCCACCCTTCTCCCCACCGCCCCTTGCCCCTACGCCTCCGGCCCAACATTGCGGTTCCCGTTCGGATTTGTTTTGGGGTTGTTCGAGCTGGAATCAATCTTACAACCGCTGGAATGCCTCGTAGGGACCCGCTTCAGCGCGTCCTGCGCGATTGATCGCGTTCCCGAAATGACGCAGCCCGCAGCACGGCAAGCGCGAGGCCCCCACCCGTCCCCCCACCGCCCCTTGCCCCTACGCCTCCGGTCCAACATTGCGGTTCCCGTTCGGATTTTTGGAGGGAACAGGTGCTGATATCATCGAATAGCCTGCAAAGAAGGCAGCGGAACAGACGATCATGGGGAGGGACGGTAGGGGCAAGGGGATGAGGGGAAAATGGGGTGGGGGCCTCGCGCTTGCCCTGCGGCGGGCTGGAGGGCTTTGTTTAGTCCTCGAACAAGCGCCTGATTGCACCCCAAATATACGCATTGCAAACTCGAACGAGAATCAGCCCTCATTTAGACCCCGAAATGAAGATCGCGTCAGGGACGACGCATATCGGGTTCCAAGCTCAAGCGAGCCCCACCGCCATTCAGCCGTAGGCAACCCATTGGGGTTGGTTATCGGGTATTGGTTCCAAGCTCAAGCGAGCGCCCGTCGCCATTTAGCCCGACTGGATCTTCAGCGCATTCTTCATCTGGATCGTATGGTTCCAAGCTCAAGCGAGCCGCCGTCCCCATTTAGCCAGCGGGAACCTCGTTGCCGTTGATTTCGACGATGAGGAGTTTCAAGCTCAAGCGAGAGAACCGCAAGTAATTCATTCATAGAATCTGCTGTTGGCACGGACCGGTGATCGACCTGCCAGTTCCACACATGCCGTCGCAAGTAATTCCTCGCTGGAAACGAAGGTGTTTTTTCTTTCAAAAAGCGAAAGCCCCTCTT
>DASRHT010000014.1:0-93381 GCA_035650355.1 Ktedonobacteraceae bacterium | reverse complement strand
GAAAAGCCCTGCTATCGCTCCTTTCGTGCCTGGAACATGAGCAAGCGCCGGAAGGTGCTTCATCTTCCGGCGCTTATAATTGGTACTCGTAGAGGGGATTTCAGGCCGTTTCTATGGGGCCGCTGCCCTGGGGAGGCGGCGTTGGCGTGGCCTGAGTGGCGGCAGGCTTCTGATCTGCATAATCACCCTCCTGGGCGGGCCGCTTAAAGATATAGTAGGCCGAATTTGCAGTCAGCGGCTGAATGCCGACCAGTTCCCAGCCCTCATGCCCCAGCCCGTTCATGTAGCGACGGGCAAAGGCGCTGCGCCGTTCATCGCCGATTAACGTCTCAAGTCCTTCACAAGAGATACGGCCACGATAATCGATATAGACAACTTTGTAAGCCCACTGTCCCATATTATGCTCCTTCATGCATCTCCACTTGACTTCTTAGGAGCCGACGTGTATTCTCTCTAAGAAGGCTGTGGGAGCCACTGTTCATTCTCGACCCGCTTGAGGATACTGCAACATCGGGATATAGTATAACATTCTGTTAGTGAGCTCCCCGCCAGCACCAACCTTCGTTGCCAGCTCGCTGGCCCTCAGACGACCGGGTGACGCCGGGTTCCACAATCAACGCGCCCAATCGCAGATCGCATACCGGCGGGTTTCTCTGCACAGTGGAAGTATAACGCCGATTCGGGCACGATACGCCGCCATTTTGAACAGTTTTTGGAGCCGCTAAAATGCTCTGGGAAGACCCTGTCAATTTTTACAGGTAAACTACGCTCAGGATAACAGCTTGCTATTCCGAGCGACAACGCCACTGCCATGTCTAGCTGCACTCAGTCGCTTGGCAAGGAAGGCAGATCAAAAGAGAACGTGGTCCCCTTAGAGATATCCTCTGCCGCTGCACACTCGGATGATTCAAGGCGCAAGGTGCCCCCATGAGTTTCGATAATAGACTTTGTAATGAAGAGACCCAGGCCCGACCCCTGGCGCGTGCTCGTTCCTGGCAGGCGCGTATAGGGACGGAAAAGCAGCCCGACATCGGTCGAGGGAATACTGACCCCCTGGTTATGGACGCTGACGTAGACCGTGCAAGGCGTTATTCTGATATACACGGTAATGGTGGTGTTTTCATCGGAATATTTGATAGCATTATCAAGCAGGTTGCCCAGTGCCTGCTGGAGACGCCCACTATCCCAGTTGCCAATGACTGGGGAGTCGGGAGCATGTAGAACCAACGTGTGATAGGGAGCAAGCGGACGTAACTGCTCGATAGCTTCCTGTGCTAACGCGACAATGTCGCATCGCTCACGCCTCAACGTAAACTGGCCGGAGGAGAGATGAGAGGCGTCAAGCAGGTCATTCACCAGTCGGCTCAAACGGCGCGCCTGGCTGATGATGATGCTGGTGTTGCGCTGCAAGATCGGATTGCGCGACGGCGCATTTTCGAGGCCACGCATAGAACGAGCGATCATCTGCGCATAATTAATGATGGGAGTCAGAGGGCTGCGCAACTCATGAGCAATCATCGCGATAAATTGTTCCTTACGGGCCAGTTGTTCCTTTAGCAAGAGGTTTTCTGCCGTAAGCTCATTGATCTGACTTTGTAATTCCTCAATGGTCGCTTCCTGCGATTGCTCCCGTTGCCCCTGCATAATTCGATATCTCCTCTTCAACTGACAGCATCCAATTATCTTCTATTTTAGACCTGACGCAGCAGCCACAACTGTTTTTCACAGAATCATGAACACAAACTAATGATTGTCAGTCATTATGTAAAACATTATACACCTTCAGAAGGAATGACCTCCCTTGAAAGGATATGGGCGTAGGAATATTGGATAACGATTATTCCTGAGGAAGCAAATGAAGTTCCTGTAATTCCTCCAGCGTCGCTTCGCTGAACTGCGTGATATCCAACGTGGGATCAGCATGCGCGATTAAGTGGCGCAGGCGCTCAATCGTTGACTGGCGCATAAAGTGATCCGAGGCCAGCAAGAGTTCGCCGACTGCTATTTCAATTTGTCGTCGCTGAATAGCGGCAAGGGCCGATTCTGCCATTACTTATCTTTCCAGTTCGCGTAAGAAACGCCTGCGCACTGCTTTCGCTAGTCAGCCGCCGCCGTGGTCGGTGTGCTGGAGCTGGCAGTCTTTTCAGCAGACCTACCTTCATTAGCTGCCTGGTTATTTGTTGTTTTATCGCCAGTGTCAGCGGTTTCGGCTTTTTTCTCTTCATGTGTATTGGCGGCAGGAATCGTGCTCTGACCATGATCGGTCTTGTAAAAACCAGAGCCTTTAAAGACAATACCCGCCGGATAGAGCACCCGGCGAATGTGATTGCCACACTCAGGGCAGGTGGTTAAAGGCTCATCGGTCATTTTCTGCCACGTTTCAAAGCGGTGGCTGCACGTTTGACAAAGATACTCGTACGTTGGCATATACCAATCACCTCATAATTTACCCAGGGCGCGTTTTATTATCTTTGCTACAGGCGCCCCTCTATATAATGGTCCATTTTTTAATATATTCAGAACAACCATGATGGCCGTTCCAAATTAAAATAGTAGCGTGAATCGAGGCTGTTGTCAATCACTCTATGAGACTGCTAGCACTCTACTAAGAACAACATTTGCTCACAAGCGTTTTATTCCAGGCGCCCAATGTACTCCTTGACCTTCTCTGCCGCATCCCGCGTCATGCCGTCAAGCGTAGCAAGCTCATCAATGCTGGCGGCGCTAATGGCGCGCACAGAGCCAAAGTGTTTGATCAGCGCCTGCTTCCGTTTGGGACCGATCCCCGGTATCTCGTCAAGGACAGATTTAAAGGTACGATCCGAACGCAGCTTGCGATGATAGGTGATACCGAAGCGGTGCGCCTCGTCACGAACACGCTGCACCAGGTAGAGGCCCTGTGAGGTGCGAGGTAAGATGATGGGTTCGGGCGAGCCTGGAATGAAAATTTCCTCATTCTCTTTCGCCAGCGCGACTGTCGGAATGTCAAGCTGGAGCTCCTGCATGACCTCCATTGCGGCGCTCAACTGCCCTTTGCCGCCGTCGATAATGACCAGATCCGGCAAAGCCCAGTCGTGTTGCATCTGCCCGTTTGACTTATCTTCCGGTAGCGCTACTCCTGCCTCGTCGCCGCCCGTCTGCTGGATTTCCGCGAGCTGCGCGTCTTCCTCCGCCTCCCGACCTGCGCTGGCGGCCTTACGGAAGCGGCGGCGCAGTACTTCCTGATGACTGGCGAAATCGTTCGGCCCCTCGACCTGTTTGATTTTGAAGCGGCGATACTCGCTATTCTTTGGCCGTCCCCCCTCGAAGACCACCATCGCGCCAACCGAGTTGGTACCCTGCGTATTAGAGATATCATAACACTCAATGCGCTGCGGCGGCGCCACCAGGTTAAGCGCCTCCTGCAACTCTTCCAGCGCGAGCTGCGTTTTCTGGCTATCCGTTAGCCACTTGATGCGCTGCTGCTCCAGCACCTCTTGCGCATTCTGCTTGACCATCTCGATCAGGCGCAGCTTATCGCCACGTTTCGGCACATTAATCGCAACGGCGGCGCCTCCGCTCGCCGTCCCTTTACGCTTCTCCTTGAGCCAGGTCTGGATCACAGTGCGATCATCGGGCTCGAACTCGGCAATAATCTCGTTGGGGATATGAGGAGAGCTTTCGTAAAACTGTTGCAGGAACGAACCCATGATCTCTCCGGGGCTGCTCTCACGCGTGCTTTGCAGGATAAAGTATTCGCGTCCGACCAGTTTGCCGCTACGGAAAAAGAAGACCTGAGCGCACGTTTCGTCGTCGCCCCTCGCCAGCGCGATTACATCCTGGTCATCCTGGCCTTCGGTATTGATAATACGCTGCTTCTCCAGCACACGCTCGACGGCCTTGATGCGATCCCGAACGCGAGCGGCCTCCTCAAAGTTCAGATTTTCGGCTGCCGCATCCATCTTTTCGCGCAAGTCTTTGAGCACTTCATCGTGCTTCCCCTCCAGAAAAAGGATCACCTGTTTAATCACAGCGTCGTAATCTTCGCGCGAGGCGTAAGCGACGCAGGGGGCGATGCAGCGATGGATATAGAACTGCGTGCAGGGACGTGGCAGTAGCTTTTGCTTCCAGTTCGCGGGAGCCTCGCCGTTGCGCGGTGGCGCCCACGCGCTACCATCGTAGCGACAGGTGCGGAAGGCGAACAGTTTGTTCAGCAGATCGAGCGTGGCATCGACCGCGCCCGAATTAGTATAGGGACCGAAGTAGCGGTTGCCGTCGCGCTGAAAGCTGCGCACGCGGTAGACGCGGGGAAAATCTTCCGTCAGCGAGACCTTGATATAGGGATAGCTTTTATCGTCGCGTAGCAGCACATTATACTTGGGTCGGTACTGCTTGATATAGTTGCTCTCCAGTACCAGCGCCTCAACCTCGTTTTTGACTACCAGAAACTCGATATCATCGATCTTTGCCACCATGCTGCGGTTCTTAGGACTCAGATCGGTCGATTCCTGAAAATACGAGCGCACGCGATTATACAGCGAAATCGCCTTGCCTACATATAATATAGTCCCCTCATTGTCCTTCATCAGATAGATGCCCGGCTTATGGGGAAGCGAATTAAGTACAGATTGAATTTTCTCGTTCATTAGCTTGATGCATACCTTGTCTCGCGGAATGTCTACGGCCTGTGCCTGTACATTATATCGCGTTCGGGAAGGGGTGTCGATGCTTTTGTTCTGTTGTGGTAGCATCCTCTATAAACATGATGAAAGGACAATAGCAACATGAGCAGTAGCTATCAGTTCAACGGCCTCGGCATGGGCCTGGGCAACCTGTCTCGTCTCTCCAACGCCAGAACGCGCTCTATTAGCGCGGAGAATTTCAGCGGTGAGAAAGGTCGGGGCGGCATGGCGACCGAAGGCACCGGCGCAACTTGCGCACGCGACCTCGGGCAAGGCTGGAAAATCTCGCCCTCGATGGTGATTGCGCCACATACCACTGTGACGCTGGCAGACATCCAGGGACCGGGGGCGATTCAGCACCTCTGGCTGACGACCTTCCCCACCAACTGGCGCAGGCTGGTTTTGCGGGCCTATTGGGATCACGAGGAGCAGCCCTCCATCGAAGTGCCTTATGGTGATTTTTTCGCCCAGGGCTGGTGTGAGCGCGCCAACGTGAACTCTCTGCCTATCGCGGTGAATCCAGCCGGCGGCTTCAATTCCTACTGGGAGATGCCGTTTCGCCAGCATGCGCGCCTGACGATTGAGAATCTGGGGACAAGTGAAATCGTCCTGTATTACCAGATTGACTATACCCTGACCGATGTACCCGAAGACGCGGCCTATTTTCACGCTCAATGGCGACGCAGCAATCCTCTGGGCTACAAAGAGGTCCATACCCTCCTGGATAATGTGCAGGGTAAAGGTCACTACATTGGCACCTACCTTGCCTGGCAGGCGAACAGCCCTGGCTGGTGGGGAGAGGGAGAGATGAAATTTTACCTGGACGGCGACACAGATTTTCCCACCATCTGCGGCACCGGTACAGAAGACTATTTTGGAGGTGCCTGGGACTTTGAGCAGCCAGCCGGGCAATATTGTCCTTTTTCTACGCCCTTCCTCGGACTGCCTCAAATTATCAAGCCTGATGGCCTATATCGCAGCCAGCAGCGTTTTGGCCTGTATCGCTGGCATATCATGGACCCGATTCGCTTTGAAGCAGACCTGCGCGTAACCATCCAGGCGCTTGGCTGGCGCAGTGGCCGCCGTTACCTGCCTCTCCAGGACGATATTGCCTCGACCGCATTCTGGTATCAAGCCGAGCCCCATGCGCCATACTCCCCATTGCCAGACGCCGATGGCCTGGAAGTCTTCACAGGCGCCGGTCCAGCCCCGGCCTGAACAACACCTTTTAAACTTTCGGTGCCATGTTTCCGCTTCCTTTGAATATCTTTCTAGCAGATGATGGCAGTCTCCAATGAGTTGCGACTGGCTAAGAGGCTCGTCTGTGGGGGATTCACGCGCTTCACCTGGAAGTGGAACATAGCAATGAAGCTGGCCTGACGCTCTATCGCAACATGGGCTTTAAGCCGCATGAACACCGCTATCTTATGACCCGATGGATCGAAGAGATAAGTTGACCCTCAGCACTTTCCTTTGTACACTAATGGGAATACTGCTTCGTCATTACCAATAGATGCTCATTTTGGGCAATCACGACAGTAAGCAATTAGAGGAGATTATTATGCGTCTGGGATTGCAGGTTCCCAACTTTACATGGCAGCAGGATCAGGAGCTGCTGGGCGATACGTTTGGCCTGATCGCCGAACGGGCCGAGCGGGCCGGCCTTTATAGCCTCTGGGTGATGGACCACTTCTTTCAAATTGGCGTCGTGGGTCCGCCAGAGAACGAGATGCTTGAGGGATGGACGGCACTGGCCTTCGCCGCTGGTCGCACCAACCGTATTAAGCTCGGCACGATGGTGACAGGAATCACCTATCGCCGCCCAGGTATTTTGGTCAAAACAGCGACCACGCTTGATGTGCTTTCGCATGGGCGCGCCTACTTTGGCATCGGCGCCGCCTGGAACGAGCAGGAGCACAAAGGACTCGGTGTCCCTTTCCCACCATTAGCCGAACGCTTTGAACGGTTAGAGGAGACGCTGCAAATCGCGCTCCAGATGTGGCAGGGCAACGAACAGCCTTATAACGGCAAGCACTATACACTTGAACGACCCCTTAACTCGCCGCGTCCCGTGCAAACGCCCCATCCTCCCATCCTGATCGGCGGGGGAGGCGAACGCAAAACTCTGCGCCTCGTCGCTCAATATGGAGATGGGTGCAACCTGTTCGCGCGCCTGGGCAACGACGAATTGCGCCGCAAGCTTGATATTCTGCGCGACCATTGCGCGTCACTGGGCCGCGATTACAACGAGATCGAGAAAACCACGCTCAACGTGATGCCGATCACGCGCGATGGACGCAACAACACCTTGAGTCCCAGCGCCGCCATCGATATATTCGCGGCTCAGGCAGAGGAGCTTGGCATCGATCAGGCCATTTTCAGCATGCCCAACGTTAACGAGCTGGAGCCTTTCGACGTGCTGGCAAATCAGATTGTGCCGGTAGTTGAGAGGATCAAGGTTGCCGGTCGCTAGTTTGCGCACACTTCGCGCATAATACGCCGAAAAAGGACAAGTATGGCACAACGGAACACGCTTACTGCGGCGGAAACGACCTTTGTGCAGGCGCAGCGAGTCGCGCGGCTCGCCACGGCGGACGAGAGCGGGAGCCCGCATCTCGTTCCCGTCTGCTACGCCTTCGATGGCATGCATTTCTATACGCCGCTGGATGAAAAACCCAAAAGTGTCAAAGGGACCAGCTTACGGCGCGTCCGCAATATTGAGGCCCGCCACGAAGCATCGCTGCTCATCGATCAGTACGACGATGACTGGTCGCGCCTGGGCTATGTGCTGCTGCACGGTCGGGCCGAGCTGATCGAACCAGGAGTTGAGTTGCACACTCTGGCATTAAAATTGTTGCGCGAACGGTACATCCAGTACCGTACGATGACACTGGAGCGGTATCCAGTGATTTTGATTACGCCGGACCGCGTCAGTTCGTGGGGACCTGCCATTGTAAGGTTGTGATATTATTGTCACATGAAAACGCAGCAGGAGTATTTTGCAGTTCTTGCCGCTGCCTTTGTGCGGGGAAAGAAGGCATTCAGCCGAAGTTAGAGGTGCCAGCCTTAACGGAAGCGCATCAAGTGGAGTGGATCGGCCATTCGTAAATCTTCTTATCACCACTCGTTATTTTTGGAGCTAATACAGAGAAGATCCAGTTTTCCATAAATCTAAGAAATATGTGAGAATGTGCTGTTATATGTACGTAGTACATGTACGTAGTCGATCTTTTTGTGACGCAAACCCTTTCTTCTGGTCATGCCATTGATGACAAACCGCCCGGGCGAGGTTAAAGGCTCTGGATGAGCCTTCCTTGCAGCCGACCTGAGCGCTCCCACGATGAATCGGGGAGCTACAACGCGCCAGCAGCGTTGGTCGGCTGGATAGAAAGACAGGGCTTGCCCCTGCCCCCGGCAGCGCTGACGGTCTGGATGGCAGCCACTATTTCCAAGGAGGGCAGCATGCTCGGGAAATCACGACCCCCACTTCTCATCATGGTCTTCACATTCCTGTCAACGTTAACGTTATTGCTCAGCGCCTGTGGACCAACCGGGACCCCAACAACCAATACAGGCAATAGTAAACCGGTCAGGGGGGGTATCTGGGTTGACGACTTTGTCAACGTACCAGATTCACTCATCCCCAACCTCTCGACGCAAACGTTCTCTGTGATGGCGATGCAGGCATTGTACACGCCACTATTTTATGGTGATCCACAGGGGAACATTCACCCCGGCCTGGCAAAGGAATTGCCGACAGTCGCCAACGGCGACGTCAGCCCAGATGCCAAAACCTGGACATTCCGCCTGCGCCCCGGCCTCATGTGGTCAGACGGCGTACCGTTGACCGCCGATGATATCGATTTCACCTGGAAGTTGTGGCTCAATCCCAAGTTCGGTGCGGCAGGAACCGCCACACTGAGGAAGATCGCCTCGGCGGAAGTTTCACCCGACAAACTTTCGATCACCTTCCATCTTAAAGTTCCATACGCGCCATTTATAGTGGCCTGGACCGATGCCGGGGCCGCCCCGCTGCCCATGCATCACTTTGCAACCATCGCTCCCGAGACCATCAAGAAGTCGTCCGATAACCTGAATCCCACAGTCACCAACGGCCCATTCATGATGTCGGAGAGCAAGCCCGACGACCACTTCACAATGGTGCGCAACCCGAACTATTACCTCGCCTCGCAAGGGCTCCCCTACCTGGATAAGATCGTGTTCCGCCTGGTGGGCAATCAGAATACTATCCTCAAGGATCTCCAGTCGGATTCCATCACCTCCGCCTGGTTCCTGGATGTCGCCAAGCTCAAATCCTATCAGGCGCTCACCAACTACAATGTCGTGACCGACACCGGCGCCAGCTACGAAGGTCTGCACTTCAACCTGGACAACCCGGCCCTCAAGGATGTTAATGTCCGCAAGGCGATTGCGATGGCAGTGAACCGCGATGAGCTGGTCAAGACGGCACGTCAGGGGCTGGCGATAGCGGGTTGTACCGACCATAGCAAGGATTACACTCCTGGCTATGACCCCAATGCTCCCTGTCTGCAATTTGATCTTAACGCGGCCAATAAATTGCTTGATGACGCAGGCTGGGTCAAAGGCCCCGACGGCGTCCGCCAGAAGAACGGCCTGCGCCTGGAGTTCCAGTACTCGACAGTAGCGCAGATTGTCTGGAGGCAACAGGACGAAGAGTTGAACCAGGCTAATTTCCAGAAAATCGGCATCAAAGTCGACATCCAGAATTATCCTGCCAGCACCTTCTTCAGCACATTCCTGAGCAGCGGCCCTCCTGGCAAGTACGATATTGGTGAATGGGCCACCTCTTATGCCTACGATCCCAACAACGAAGGCAGCTTCGCTTGCTCGCAGATTCCGCCGAACGGGTCCAACTTCAGCCGCTATTGCAACCCGCAGCTAGACGCCCTGTTCACCCAGGAACAGGCGACCGCGGACCCGGTGGCGCGTCAGCAGATCTTTAACCAGATCGATAAAATTCTCCTGACCGATCTGCCCATCGTGCCGATGTTCTACCCCAGCGACCTGTCTGTGGCCAGAAAAACTGGTCACAACTACGTGCCCGGCCCGTTCGGAGCTTCTGAGACGGTGAACGTCTGGACCTGGTGGTGTACTGACGGCAAGTGCTAGCAGGCGTCTCGACGATTCTGCGAGCCGGCCCGCAGGATCTTTTGTCGCCCTGCTCATATGCGAAGGGTTCTCCGGTTGGGTATATCCTCAACTGGAGAACTTCTTTCCGCCCAATAGGGGCCTTCAAGGCTCTTTTTTGCGATATAATACTATATGGCAAGATGATAGATTATTTTAGGCGCGCTGCATGCGTGTAGGGACGGGCTTGCCCCATCCTGAAGTCATCTTTATTGGCGCTGTATTTGTGTAGGGGTCGGGCTTGCTCCCACCCTGCTCACCTTCCCCGGAGGTGCATATGGGACAATACATTATGCGACGGCTGTTGCAGGCCATACCTCTACTCTTCCTTATTTCCGTCTTGATGTTTACGCTGATCCACCTTTTACCAGGTGGGCCTGAAGCGATTTACGATAATCCCGAACTTGATGCCGCAGGGAAAGCTGCTATCCGTGCCAGTCTGGGGCTGGACCAGCCTTTGCCAGTACAATATTTCAAATGGCTTACCAACTCGCTCACAGGAAATTTTGGCAACTCCTTTGCCACCGGCGAGCAGGTTTCCAGCGTTTTGGCAGAGCATCTTCCCGCGACGCTGGAATTGTTTTTGACCGCTTTTGTCCTGGCGCTAATACTGGCTATCACGCTGGGCACATTCTCGGCGGTCCGCCAGGGGAAGATGGCCGATTATGCCATCACCACTATTACCTATTTCAGCATCTCGATGCCCATTTTTCTCCTGGGCCTTTTCATGCAGGATATTTTCGGCGTAACGCTGCACTGGCTACCGACCTCGGGCACGGTCACGGTGGGCTATACCTTCTCGCCCTTTGATACCTTCCTGGACCACTTCCTGCATCTGCTTATGCCTATGATCGTACTCTCCGTCTCGTTCACGGCTCGCTGGAGCCGCTACCTGCGCGCGGGTATGCTGGAAGTGACGAAACAGGACTATATGCGCACCGGCAAAGCTAAAGGCGTCGCGCCCGCGCCCCTGCTGATACGTCACGCGCTGCGCAATGCCGTTATCCCTCTCATCACTATCGTCGCCATTGATTTTGGTGCGGTGGCAGGGGGAGCCGTGATTACCGAGGGCATATTTGCCTGGCCTGGCATGGGCAATCTGTTCCTCGACTCGCTGAATAAACGCGACTTTCCGGTTTTGCTGGCCACACTGGTGCTGAGCGCAACGCTGGTGGTGGTGTTCAATCTGGTAGCAGATATTCTTTATGCCGTGATGGACCCTCGCATTCGCTATTCGTAGCAGCCAGTGTAAAACCAGAGCCAACTGGCACGAGGCCGACCCATTGAAAGGAACCTTTGATGGAGATATTCGACCGCACCAATATCGACACGACGCCACAGGACGAAGAGCTTGATCTGCTGGATCTGACGCCAGAGCTAGCGCAGAAGAGGCGCAGCCAGGGCCGGATTATCCTCGACCGTTTTCTACGCAATCGCACAGCGACGGCTGGGGCTATATTCCTGATCCTCATGGTGCTACTCTGTTTCATCGGACCTATTGTTACAGGACATAATCACCCGGACGACGTTAATGTGGCAGCGCCTTTCTCAGGTCCGAGTCTCCAGTTCCCCCTGGGGGCCGATGATGTGGGACGCGACCTTCTTGCGCGCGCGCTGGCGGGGGGACAGATCTCGCTGCTGGTGGGGCTGAGTTCGATGCTGGTCTCGGTGACTCTGGGCACCTTGATTGGCGCGTTCGCAGGCTATTACGGCGGCATTATCGATAATATCTTAATGCGTACGACCGATACGGTACTGGCGATCCCGCTGTACCTGCTGCTATTCGTACTTTCCGCTTCTTTCACCAACGGCTCGCCCGCCACCATCATCCCGCTGATCGCGATTTTTGGCTGGACAACCTCGGCCCGCCTGATCCGTGGCGAATTTCTGGCCTTGAAGGAGCGCGAGTTCGTGCGGGCGGCGCAAACGGTGGGGGCGCGCAGCTTCCGCGTGATGTTCCGCCACATTTTGCCCAATGCAGTCGGGCCAATTGTCGTCAATGCGACCCTGCTGGTGGGCGGCAATATTATTCTGGAGTCGATTCTCAGTTACTTTGGCTTCGGCATCAAAATCCCTATTCCTAGCTGGGGCAATATGGTCAGCGACGGCCAGGGCTTCTTCGATGTCGATCCCAAGCTGGTCTTCGTGCCAGGACTGCTGATCTTCTTTACCGTTCTTAGTTGCAACCTTGTGGGCGACGGCCTGCGCGATGCCCTCGACCCCCATATGACGGAACGGTAATACATACATCAGCGCACAGGCATGCGCTTCGTGGTGCGCAAGATCTCTAGCAAATGAGGGAAACCGGTGGACTCCGCCAGATCGCGAATACGCCGGAATCCCTCACCATAGATAGGGTCACGATTGCGCGCGATGTTGCTGGCGTGATAGAGGCTCTCGGGCGTATTCATTTCCATATAGTAGCGGTAAGAGAGCAGTTCGCAAAAACCCTCCTCCGCCCACGACGGCATCTGCTGAATCCCATGCACGACCAGCCAGACATGCCCCAGTTCATGCACCGTTACCCCTTGAAACAGCGTGGACGGCAAGCCCTGTAGCACCGCAACGCCGGTGACCTGGGAACGCGTCACTCGCCCGTTCTCCATATACGTCGAGCTTACAGTCGCGCCGAGTGCGTGCGTGCTGGTACGCTCTTTGAGCAGTTCCGCCAGGCGTGCCCGGCCACAAAGTACAAGGCCAAGATGCAGGTTGTGATACATCAATCCCTGACCGTTGGCCCAGCGAATCAAGCGCGAGAAAACAGGTTTTACCTCCTCAGCCGTCTCTATAGCCGAGGCGCGGCAAATAGAACAACGACGGCTCTCCACATTGCGCCCCTTCTCCTGCTCATGAGGAGGAATCAAGCGGCCACAGAATTCGCAGGTAGGATACTCGTGCTGGTGACGCTGGCAATAACGTATCCCCCAGTGATCCACCGTATACTCTCCAGAAAGCGGTTGCTGGCAATACGCGCAACGGGGAGCGACCAGATTAGTGTAACACTCCCTATGATAGGGAGCGTTCTGATGAAGGGTGAAGCCGGCGCTATCCAGTGGTTGCCCACAACCCGCGCAGACAAAATGTTCCGGGTGCCATGTCGCGCCCAACGCCGTCAGATAATTGCCCCTGATCGGCTGCCCACAGCGTTTACAGACAGGTTGTGAAAACATTCCACCCTCGTAACATTATCTAGCGTGGGTATCCAGACGATAGTAATCGTAGCTGACTGTCATCTTAAAGCCACAGGACTGATAGAGCGATAGCGCCTGCTCATTTTCCGTCGCGACCTCCAGCCAGATGCGCCATTGCCCACTCGCCCGAATTTCTTGAATGGTGCGGGCGAGAATCTGTCGCCCGTAGCCCTTTCCCCTATATTCAGGTAGCACACCAAAACCATAGATCGCAACCTCATCGCCTTCAAAGGCCACATCTAACTTCCCCACTGGAACCTCATCAAGAAACGCAGCATAGCAGCGGCGCGACGATCCATCCATCACATGCTCCACATACCAGTCTACTTCACCCTCCTCCATATCGAAGGAGCGAGCGGTAATATGGATCATCGAAGGAGCATCTTCGCTCACCGCTCTTCTAAAGTGCAGCCGCTCATCAAAAGCTGACGGCATGCGCGGCTCTTCCAGCACCATCTTATATTCCGAGTGATGATACTGCACGCCCAGCGACTCCACAAACGCCTTGCCGCTGTGCGAGGCACGCTCGACAATGAACAACAGCGTCGGAAGCTTCCTGTGCTGGCATTCCTCTCTGGCAGCTTTGAATAGCGTAGTAAATCTCCCTTTGCGACGGTGAGCGGGATCAACCATGCCGCTGATCTCGCCCTCGCGCGAGTTGAAGGAGAACAGGGCCAGATACCCGATCAATGTGCCATTCTCATAATACAAAAAATCATTAAGTTCGGTCGGAGGACGCTCTTGCAGCGAACTCCAGTTTAACTTGAGGTCCAGCCCCCCGTAGGTATTACAAAGATCGGCCAGGCGTTGAATATCGGTAAGCTCTGTCTGGGTCAGCCCGCGCTGCTTAAACAGGCCATGTCTGCTACTGGTGGTCATGGGTTTCCTTATTTGATCAATGCTTAAAAAATTTGAGGCGAGCAGATATGCTCATCCACCAGTATATGCGATACGCCGATTGGCTGCAATATCGAATAGACGCAATTATTATCCTTTTTTGCGGTTTCTTCTCTATGTTTGACAATAGCCACACCTCCGCTCTATACTCTAGTAGACAACTCTGCAATACGGAACTTTTGGCGTATTTTTCACTATATCCAGCATTTAGGTTTGCTCAGCGCCTTGCCCTGTTACACTGCTGTTAACGTCTTTTTTATCGGACAAGTCAGCCAACAAGGAGGCTTCATGACCCAATCTCATACGAACGGACCCACAGCCCTCGTCGTCGGGACTGGTAGATGCGGCTCAACCATGATCTCGAACATCCTGCGCAAACATCCTGAGGTGCTCAGTCTATCTGAATTCTTCGTGCTGCTGGAAGGCGCGAGGTTCCGCGAAGGGATAGTGGATGCCTCTCAATTCTGGAAACTGCTCAGCACTCCCAGCCCTTTTATCACCCATATGCTACGCCATAATATTAAAGCTCAGGAGTTTTTGTATCCCGTTAGCGCAACTTCACGTTTCAATGCAGAGACAGGCATACCTCCTCTCCTGCTGGTCACACTGCCGCACCTGACAGACGACTACGAAGCCCTCTATGATGAGGTTGAGCAAGTTGTAAGCACCTTCCCTCCCGATCAGATCGAACGCCACTATACCCGTCTGTTCGCATGGCTCCAACAGCGTTTCAAGCGTAAGGTTATCGTTGAACGTTCCGGCTTCTCTCTTCCCATGCTTGGGGAAATGATCAAACTCTTCCCTTCTGCAAAATTTGTGCATATTGCCCGTGATGGTCGCGAGTGCGCCATGTCAATGGTCCATCACCAGGCATTCCGTTTGATGGGTCTGATGGAGATCCAAAGCAAAGCCCAGGGAATGCCTTCCAGGCTCTTGAGTGACAGGGGAGACGATGATGCGGCTGATCAGATGGAAGCTATGAGCCGTATCGATGTCAATGTTATTGCCCATGCTCCGATCCCAATGGCTATTTTTGGCGATATCTGGAGCAAGCTGATTATTCTTGGCACCCGTTACCTGTCAACCTTACCGGAGGAACAGGTGACAATGTTCTCTTACGAAGAGTTTGTAGCGCATCCCGCGGACTCTATGCAGCGACTGATCAACTTTATCGATCCCGCACTACCTTATGAGGAGTGGATACAATCGACCGCTGCCTTTGTGCGCCAGAAACCAACAACCTGGCAAGACTTACCCACCAATGAGCGTGTTTCGCTGGAGGCCGCGTGCCAGCCAGGGCTTGAGGTGCTTGAACTTACGACGCGGGAGGGACTGCATTCCGGCAAGCTGGCGGAGCTTGTAGAACGACTGAGCACCGAAATACTCGTAAGCTAGCAGTTAGTATCTTAACGGGAAAGAACCTTTTTTCTCGCCTGATCGTGTACATTGTAGAGAAGTTGTTACGCGTTCGGTGTAACATCGAGAAGGAGGTTCACAATGCCAAAGAAAAAGAAGGAGAAGCCACTAAGTGGAGTGAGCGCAAAAGAAGAGCGCATGTACGAGCATATTAAAGAATCAGCGGAGAAAAGTGGTCGCTATGGGGACCGCGCTGAGGAAGTAGCAGCTCGCACAGTCATGAAACATCATAAGGAAGAAGGCCACAAAAAAGGCCAGTAAGGCAGAGAGGGTAGGGCATCCTACCCTCTCGCCATCTTCCTGCCAGTCAAACAGGAGAAACGCTGCCGTCTCTATTCAACCTCGATCAGCACATCGCCGTCATCGACAAAATCGCCCTCGTTGGCCTTGAGTTCCTTCACCGTCCCGCTGACCGTCGATTGGATCGGGATTTGCATCTTCATCGACTCCAGCATCACCACGTCCTGATCCACCGCGATAGTATCTCCAGGCTGGACTAAATATTCCAGCACAACGCCCGCCATATTGGATACAATACGTTTCATTACATACTCCTCAAGGTGCGTCTGATTCTGAGGATCTTCGCTCTTTCGTGGCGGAGTTCGCGCGGCTTCGCCGCACGAGGGTTTTTGTGTGAGTTGTAGAAAATGCGCTTCGCGCATTTTCTACAACTCACACAAAAACGAGCAAGCGTCGCAGACGCGAGCATTTATGCTGAGAATCAGACACGCAATCAAAAATACGACTAACAGTAGAGAAAAGATGCGATCATTTATATAGCAAGGAATGACGCGTTACACCGGATAAATGGGGTTGCGACATTCCGAGAAGCGTTCCTCCTTTGTCTCAAGCACACTGAAACGCGCAACCAGTTCGTCGCGCAGGGCTTCAAACGGCGTGATGGTATCGACGATCATCTCTGAGGCAAGGTGGAAAATATCGATATCCTCAGCATATTTCGCCTCCGCCATCTTGCGGAACGACTCGCGCTGATCCTCTGGTAGCGCGGCAATCTGATTGGCGAAAACGGCATTGATCGCCGCCTCTGGCCCCATGACGGCGATCTGGGCCGTCGGCAGAGCAATTACATAGTCGGTACCGAAGGCCGGGCCGGACATGGCATAGAGGCCCGCGCCATAGCACTTGCGCACAATCACCGAGATCTTCGGCACCACCGCCTGCGAGACCGCCGCGATAAACTTGGCCCCGTGGCGAATAATGCCTGCCCGCTCGACCGCTGAACCGATCATAAAGCCGGAGACATCGGCGAGGAAGAGCAGGGGAATATTAAAGGCGTTGCAGGTATTGATGAAGCGCGCCGCCTTGTCCGATGAGTCCACAAAGATCACGCCCCCCTTGACTCGCGGCTGATTGGCAACGATCCCAACCGCTCGCCCGTGTAGACGCGCAAAGCCGGTAATCATCTCGGGCGCGAAGAGTTTCTTGATCTCGAAGAAGCTGCCGCCATCCACCAGCGCGTCGATGAAGTCGTACATATTGAACGGCCTGCTCTGCACTTCCGGTACGATCTCGCGCAGAGGGCGATTGCTGGCAGGAGGAGCTGGCTCGGCATCGGCGGGCTTGCCCAGGTAATTTTGTGGCATATAGCGCAGATAGTCGCGGGCAAGCTGGATGGCGTGCTCCTCGCTCTCGGCCAGGAAGTCACCCAGACCGGAGACGGTGCAGTGCATGCGCGCGCCGCCCATCTCATCCAGCGTCACCTTCTCGCGTGTGACCATCTCGGCCATACGCGGCGAGCCCAGGTAGGCGCTGGCATTGCCCTCAACCATAATGACAGCGTCGGAAAAAGCAGGGGTGTAGGCTGCACCAGCAGGCGAAGGGCCAAACATCAGGGCGATCTGCGGCACAACCCCTGACATCTTGATCTGATTATAGAAGGTGCGCCCGCCCTGGTTGCGCCCGGGAAAGAGGCGTACCTGGTCGGTGATGCGTGCGCCCGCCGAATCGATCAGGTAGATATAGGGGATGCGCAGCCGCATCGCCGTTTCTTGCATACGCAGACTTTTCTGCACCGATTTTTCACCCGCCGAGCCCGCTTTCACCGTCGAGTCGGAGGCGCTGAAGGCAACGGGGCGACCATGAATGCGGCCAATGCCGATGATATTGCCATCGGCGGGCAGCTCGGGATTCTGGCACTCGGCAAACATATGATCTTCGAACTCGATCTTGCCGTCGTCAAACAGCAGCTTCAGGCGGTCGCGCGCAAATAATCGCTTCTGCTCGCGGTTGCGCTGGTGATACTTTTCCGGCCCCCCTTTCTTGATGCGCTCTATCTCCGCCGCCAATCGCTCGTTTATATCGCTCATATAGTGTGCGTCCCTTCCAAAAAATCTGTAGGGCAATCCCTTGTGGTTGCCCTCGCCCCTACATTACGTCGATCTCCATGCGCAAGAGGGCCGAAGAGAGAGATTTGCCCAGGCTATCGCTTCTGAGCGAACGCGAGGCACCGCCGTTGAGGGCGCCGTGCAGCACAAAATTGAGGGCAAGCACATTGGGAACTTCGAACCGCTCAACCGGCCCATCGGCAATACCCTTGAAGTGTTCTTTGACACGCCCGGTGGTGACTTCGCGCTTGATCAGCTCATAGGTTGCCTGATCTGGAGCAAAAATCGCGATATTGGCTTTATCGCCCTTATCGCCGGAGCGCGCATGCACCAGGCGGACTAACTGCGTCCTCATACGCCAGCCTCCTCTACGCTCACTCTAACATACTCCTCAATCACCCCGCGAGGGGCCAGGGTGGGCCAGATGCCGAGCAGCCCTCGCGGCTCCATGACGCCGCCAGCCCCTCCGATAAAGGGTGGGCCGTTCAACCCCAGGTACGTGACCAGGCGCCCAATGCGAGCAGCTTCGCGCTTATCCCTGCACCGGATCGCGATCCGCAGGTAGACCTCGTTGAGATGTTCGGCGTAAGTGAGATCGGCCAGAGGGCCATGAATCGAATTATAGCCGATAAATTCTACCAGCGTTTCTTCCGAGTTCAAGCCGGTTTCCTTCATCTGCTGCTGCACGATCTCAGCCGCCAGTTGTGCTTTCGCCAGCGCATCGGGCCAGGCGTAGCCCAGCATGGCCTGCCCCATATAGCCATCCTCGTAGCCCGCGACGATTTTGAGCGTTGCGGGCGCTGACCGGCCCGTCGCGCCGGTTACGCGCACTTGATCAGACCCGATCTCCTCCATGCGCAACGTCGTCATATCCACATCAACATCTGGGGTAAGATAGTGCGCGGGATCGTGTACTTCGTAGAGCAGTTGCTCGCGCAAGGTATCAAAGGTGACGCGCCCGCCGGTGCCAGGAGCTTTGGTGATGATGGCATCGCCATTTTCATAGACCTCGGCGATAGGGTAGCCAATGTGCGTCAGATCGGGAATCGAGCGCCAATCGCCGCCGAAATTGCCGCCGGTCGCCTGGCCGCTGCACTCCATCAGGTGTCCGACGACGATCCCCTGAGCCAGCTTATCCCAGTCATCCCACTGCCAGCGAAATTCGTGCAGCATCGGCGCGAGAAAGAGCGCGGCATCGGCGACGCGACCGGTTAGCACAATATCCGCGCCCGCGTCAAGCGCCTCCACCAACGGACGCGCTCCCAGATAGGCGCTGGCAAAGAGCAGACGCTGGCGCACCGTCGCAATATCCTCTCCTGTATCCATATGCGCCAGCGAGACGCCCATCGCTTGCAGTTCGTCGAGCCGCTCCAGCACCGAATCGCCCAGCACAACGCCAACTTTGAGCTTCACGCCAAATTTTTTGAGCGCCGCTAGCAGCGTTGCGCGCGCCGCCATCGGATTAAGCCCACCCGCGTTCAGAATAAATTTGACGCCGCGTGGGAGAGCAAGCGGCAGCAGGTCGGCCAGCATGGGGACCAGGTCGCGGGTATAGCCCAGGTTGGGATCGCGCTGGCGGTCCTTTTGCAGAATCGCTAGCGTTAACTCAGCAAGGTGATCAGAGGCGACATAGCGCACATTGCCCCGCTCGATACTCGCCTTGATTGGCTGCCAGGAATCGCCATAAAAGCCAAGCCCGCCGGCGATGCGTATGGATCTCATGGCTTATTGTCCTCTCATTCCCAGCAACTCCCTGGCAATTAACAACTGGCGGATCTCATTGGTACCGGCTCCGATCTCGCCCAGCTTCGCATTGCGCCACATGCGCTCAACCTCAAAATCGGTGAGATAGCCCCAGCCGCCGTGAATCTGTAACGCCTGGTCGGCTGCTCGCATCTGGGCGCGAGCGGTAAAAAGTAGAGCCGCGCCCGCTTCTTTGCTGACGCGCTTGCCCTGCTGAGCCAGCCACATGCAGCGATGCGCCATCAAGGTAGCTGCCTGCAAGTCCGTGTACATATCGGCGAGTTTGGCCTGGATCAACTGGAAATTGGCGATGGGCTGACCAAATTGCTGACGCTCCTGAGCATACTTCAGGGAAATCTCCAGCGCAGCTTCAATACCACCGACGGCGCTGACCGCGAAGAAGGCGCGTTCAAGATCAAGGCCGCTCATCACCACCCTGAAGCCCTCGTTCTCCTTCCCCAGCACATTCTCGGCAGGGACAAAGGCATCCTCGAAGACCAGCTCGCCGGTGGGGGAGCCATGCATGCCAACCTTCTCCAGCTTGCGGGCGACGTGATAGCCCTTCGTTTTCGTCTCAAAAATAAAGGCGGTAATGCCACGGCTGCCAGCTTCCGGCTTGGTTTTGGTATAGACGATCAGGAGATCGGCAATCGGACCATTGGTGATGAAGACCTTCGAGCCATTGAGCAGGTAACCGCCATCGACTTTGCGCGCCGTCATCTGGATGCCCATCGCATCCGAACCAGCATTCGGCTCCGTCAGGCCCAGGCCGCCAATCATCTCGGTGCTGATAAGCTGGGGCAGGTATTTCTGCTTCTGCTGCTCCGTGCCATTGCGCAGAATATTATGGGCGCAGAGGTTCAGATGCGCGCCAAACGACATAGCAATGCCACCATTGGCCCGCCCGATGGCACGCGACACCAGCGCCGCCATCAAGAAATCGCCGCCACTGCCACCATACTCTTCTGGGAGCGCGATCCCCGTATAGCCCTGCTCGGCCAGACGCTTCCAGATCCAGGGGGGAAACTCATCATTTTTCTCGATTTCCGCGTTGTGGGGCTTGATTTCACTGAGAGCAAAAGCCAGCGCGCTTTCATAAGCGAGTCGATGCTCCTCAGGCAGTTCAAAATCCATAGCAGTGTCCTTTCCGCCGGTGCTGGGGTGCGACTCTATCAAAGATGTTTCGAAGAAGCAATCGAATTACTACTTAGTGTACTTTCTGTGATGCTGAGTTGACAAGAGCAACCGCCAGCCAGCCAGGGCTTTTCCGTTTTCCTCTCCTCCTGACTCCTGCTGCCTGGGCTCGTGCCCCCAACGGGGCACCTCTCTCCCCTTGCGAGCATGACGAAAACGGAAAAGCCCTGGCGAGCCTGTGTTAAAAGGCGATTCTGCCCGATAATGTTGAGGTTGCCATACCTGAGCCAAACCTTTATACTTTCCATAGAAAAAAGCTCCGAGATTCCCAACATCAAATTTTCCCGGAGGAATTATAGTAATGGGCACACCGAAACAGGTACCAGCAGAAGTTGCTGAGACGACGGCCCAGAGCAGCCCAGGTTCCTTCTCCGAACAAGAGGAATCTAAGGATCAGCATGTAGAGCCGCACAGAATTGTGCGACTCTACCAGAAGATGCTCCGCTGGCTACAGGCCAATACCTTCGCGCCAACGTTCTTTACAGGACCCTGGTCTCATCCCATTTTTGGCTATCTCATCGCTATCCTGGCTCAGGTGGTAATAGGGCTGGTTCTTCTCACATTGATCCGCACTTATCCTTCTTTTCGCTTTATAGAAGGCTTGTTCATTCTTATCAGTCTGCTGATGGCGTTGGGATGGGGAGCGGGACCGAGCATCGTCGCAACCCTTGTTGGGGCCGCATTGCTCGTTCTTTTTATTTTGCCGCCTGCATTCTCCCTCACGCTCACCCAAAGGGAAGACGTAATCGGCCTGTGCCTATATCTGGCGGTTGGACTCACCATTAGCATCCTCGCCAGTCAGGTTGAGCGGGCACGCCGCGCTTCAGAGCAACTGCGCATCCGCCTGAATACGATCATAGAGGCAATCCCCGATCCACTCATTATTTATGATATTCAGGGGAGAGTCACCCAGCACAATCACATGGCACAAGAGTTTAATGGGCCTCAACAACTACAAACTCCGTGGTCAGCGGCGACAGCTCCCTATGACCTTTATGATGCAGATGGCAAGCCACTGCCTTTCGAAGAATGGCCTTTTTCCCGCGCTTTACGAGGCGAGACCCTGGTGGGAACTGAAATAACCTACTACAACCCGGTAAAGCGGCAACAACGCTTTATCTCTGTCAGCGTAGCGCCACTGCGCGCCCCTTCTATCAATGCTATTGAAGGGGTGGTGGGTATCTCTCACGATATTACGGAACATAAGCGACGAGAAGATGCCTTGCGGGCAAGCGAGGAGCGCATACAGTTTATCGCAGAGGTCAGCAAAGTGCTCTCCTCCTCGCTTGATTACGAGACAACCCTGAATAACCTCGCGCTATTGATCGTTCCGCGCTTTGCCGACTGGTTCGCCGTTGATTTGCTTGACCAGCAGGGGAACATAGAACTGCTTACGTTAGCCCATATAGATCCGGCAAAAGTGCAATGGGCGAAAAAGCTGCGAGAAAAGTATCCCATCGATCCTGACGCATCTCAAGGGATTCCACAGGTGATACGAACAGGAAAATCCGAATTGTATCCTGAAGTTTCTGACGACATGCTTCAAGCGGCGGCCAGAACCGAAGAGGAGCTGGACATCCTGCGCCAGGTGGGATACAGCTCCATCCTGGTTGTGCCGCTGGTTGTTCAGGGCCGGCCTATTGGCGCTATCACGCTGGTCTTCGCCGAATCGGGGCGGAAATATAATACGCTGGATTTAGCGGTGGGAGAAGAAATTGGGCTACGAGCAGGCATTGCCATTGACAACGCCAGGCTATACCAGGAGGTGAAGCAGGCGCGCGACCAGCTAGATATTATTCTGCAAGGTGCGGCAGATGGGATTATCGTCTACAACAAAAACGACCAGATCATTTACGCTAATGAAGCAGCTATGGCTATGATGGGTTTCTCATCTTTCCAGGCGATGCTGGAAGTGTCGTCATCCGCTATTGTCTCATCATATGAGATGATCGATGAACAGCGCAGGCCCATTACGCCGTCTCAGCTCCCACACCATAGAGTGATTGCCGGCGAACGCGAGGCCCAGGCCACTATCGGCTATCATCATAAATCCGACGGAGAGTTTGAACGCTGGTCGATTGCCAAAGCTCGCCCGGTCTTTGATGAGCGCGGGAATATTGTGCTGGTCATCAGTCTGATCCACGATGTCACTGAGCGCGTGCTGGCGGAGCAGAGAAAAGACGAGTTCATCAGCATGGCCAGCCATGAGCTGAAAACGCCGGTTACGAGCCTCAAGGGCTTTACGCATGTGCTGCAACGCCGCCTGAAAAAGTTGCAGGATGAGCAAGGGCTGCACTTTCTTGAGCGCATAGATGCCCAGCTAAATAAACTGAGCAGACTGATCAGCGAATTACTAGATGTTTCCGGCATGCAGGCGGGTAAGCTCGTCTTCCAGACAGAAGCATTTGATCTGGATGGCCTGATCCAGGAAACAGTCGAAAATCTCCAGCCCACGACCTCTACTCATCGCCTGATAGTCGAAGGGAGGGCAAATGCGCAAATCGTGGGAGACAAAGATCGCCTGGGGCAGGTGTTTATTAATCTTCTGACTAACGCCATCAAATACTCCCCGCAGGGGGATAAAGTCATTATTCATGCCTCGCAAAGGCCCGGAGAGGTCGTGATAAGCGTCCGGGACTTTGGGATTGGCATTAGCAAACCTCATCAAGAGAAAATTTTTGAACGCTTCTATCGTGTTACCGATGAGGAGGAAAAGACCTATCCGGGATTGGGGATTGGCCTGTATCTTTCGTATGAAATTATCAAGCGCCATCACGGCCAGATGTGGGTAGAAAGCAGAAAGGGAGAAGGTTCCACTTTTTATATCGCCCTGCCTCTAACAAAAGGAAGGATAGAGGACGAGCCTTCCGAGGCCAATAACAGAAAATAAGGAAGAGATATGCGCGACAACCAGCGAAAAATTCTCGTGGTTGACGACGATCCCGATATTCTAGAGTTCCTCCAGGTAATTTTAGAGGAGGAAGGATACGCGGTCGTCACCACTGATAAGGGCGAATATGTGGAGAAACTCTATAATGGCGGCCTGCCAGACCTCATTCTCCTGGATGTCTGGCTTTCGGGCAAAGACGGGCGAGATATTGTCAAATACCTTAAAAGTCAGGAAAGAACGAAACATATCCCCGTGATTATGTTTTCGGCTTATCCCAATGCTCAGGCAATGGTGTTAAAAGCCGGCGCAGATGATTTTATCGCCAAGCCTTTCGAGATAGAGGCATTGTTAGCCAAAATAGCCCGCTACCTGTAAATAAAAAGGGATGGATAGAAGGGGGGTCCCCTGTCCATCCCTGAAAGAAGAGGTTTCCCGGATCAGAGAGTCACTTTAAGCATGCCCACAGCGCCCTTGCTCGCATCGGCAAACGCGTGCGTGACGAATGAGTATAGCCCTGACATACTGAATATAGAGATGTTTTTGTGATATGCGCTTAGATTTTCATGTTATAATTGAGGTAGTAAAGCGCCCTCAGCTTAGTAGGAAGCAGGAACAGCATGTTAAACACAACATCTCTGCACACGGTCAGGCAAGCTAAATTTTCCGAACGCTTTGTACGGCCCTGTTACGACTCGTATTGTTTCTCCAATCTCCCCTCGACCATCGAATTTCTGCTCACAGGCAATGGAAAGGTTTCGCTGCCAGCCGACGTTTTCGGCGACATTCCGACGCGGTACGACAAGGTTATTTTCTTCTTTATCGATGCCTTCGGCTGGCAATTTTTTGAACGGTACGTACACAAATACCCGTTTCTCAAAACCGTTCTGGACCAGGGCGTGGTTTCAAAGATGACCTCCCAGTTTCCTTCCACCACTGCCGCCCATGTGACCTGCATGCATACCGGGCTCAATGTGGGACAGAGCGGCGTCTACGAGTGGCACTACTACGAACCCCTGGTGGACGGGATCATTTCTCCGCTCCTCTTCTCTTATGCAGAAGATAAGGCAAGGGATACGCTCAAACAGCAATCGAATATTCCTCCGCCCACCTTTTATCCAGACCAGACATTCTATCGCGCATTACAGGCTCAGGGCGTCACTTCTCATATTTTCCAGTATTACGCCTACACACCCTCGACTTACTCGGACGTCGTCTTTCGCGGCGCCAACGTTCATCCTTTCACAAGCCTTCAGGAAGCCTTTGCCTCCCTGATTGAACTGGTTACCGCCAAAAGCACGACGCCCGAGTACTATTTTCTTTACTATGACCGCATTGATACGGTCTGCCACAATTACGGCCCCGCCTCCCGACAGTTCTACGAGGCGGTCGATACCTATCTGACAGCTCTGGATCAACTCTTTTACCAGAACATTCGCGGCAAAACCAGCAAGACCTTACTTATGCTTACCGCCGATCATGGGCAAACAATGGTTGACCCTGAACGTACCTGCTATCTTAACAAACGCCTGCCCGAGATCAAACGCTATTTGAAAACGAACAAAAAAGGCAATTTGCTGGTTCCGGCAGGCTCGCCGCGCGATATGTTCCTGCATGTGCAGGATGAACATCTCGACGAGGCACATGCTTATTTACAGGGACAACTATCGGGCATAGGGGAGGTCTACCGCACCGAGGACCTGCTCAAGCAGCACTTTTTCGGCCTGCAAGAGCCATCGCCAACACTGTTATCGCGGCTGGGCAATCTCATCATTCTGCCCTACAAGATGGAGACTGTCTGGTGGTACGAGGAGGGCAAATTCAGCATGCACTTTTATGGTCATCATGGCGGCTTACTGCCCGAAGAGATGGAAATACCCTTGATGCTTCTCCCACTTTAACGAGTGGGAAGACATTACTCGCGTCTCCTCATGACATCCAATCGATTGCCTGCGTGATTGTATCGAAGGGATGCCAGAAGGTAATAAATGTGCGTTCCGCGCCCAACTGCTCCCATGTTTTCAATGCGCCGACGATATCCTCCGGCCAATCCCAGACGAACACGGAGAGCGAGATGGGCCGGTGAGCCGCTTCGATCTCCTGGCGTGCGAAGCGGACGAGATCGTCTTGGGCGTAAACATTGATCTCATCGGCATACTCAACGGCGCTCCTGATCAGGCGTCGCGAGCTGCCCGCGCCAACCACGACTCGCGGAGGGATTGCGGGAGCCGGAGTTGAGGCGGCATCGACGAGATGAAGATGCTCGCCCTCAAAGGTCACTTGCTCGCCAGTCCAGATGCGACGCAGCACAGTGATAGTTTCTTTCAAGCCGTTAATACGTGCGGTCGCTTCAGGCACCACAGTTCCCCATGCTTGCGCCTCCTCAAAAAAGTCGCCTGCGCCAATGCCAAGCTCAAAACGCCCTGCGCTGAGAAATGATAAGGTCGCGGTTTCCTTCGCCAGCACTCCTGGCAGATAATTCAAGCGATCAATCACCATCGGCACCAGATGAATGCGTGACGTTGCCATAGCCAGCGCCCCATAAAGCGACCAGCCACAAAGATAGCCCCATTCAAGCTGCGGAGCATGATAGTGGTCCAGAAACCCGACAGCATCAAATCCGCTCGCATCCGCCAGTCGAGCAGCAGCCAGCAGCGCGGGCCAATCGCCCGTCGGTCCCAGGTTGATGCCAATACGCATGGATATTTTTCTCCCAATCACTAAACTTGCTTAAAATAGAATATATGCTTGTTCCTGACATCTTCCGTCATATTGTGATGCAGGTGTTCCTTTTTAGAAGGCTACCGCTTGCTTACTGGATGATATCAGGTTAGCAAAATACAGTAGTATGCTAAACGGAAGGATGTTATACTAAACAGCAAATATTTCATCTATGACCTGATTTTAGCCTCATAGATGAGAGGGAAAAGGAGCAAAACATTGATAACTCTTCTTGAGATTGATGGCTTTAAGACATTTCAAGCCTTCAAATTAGCCTTGTCTCCTTTTCAAGTCATCGTTGGACCCAATGGCGCAGGAAAAAGTAACCTGTTCGATGCACTGCATTTACTATCGCGCCTGGTAGATACCGACCTACGCTCGGCTTTTCAGGAATTACGTGGAGATGCAAAAGAGCTATTCACGACCATATCCAATGGAAAATCTCTAAACCGAATGTCCTTGGCCGTTGAAATGCTAGTGGATCGATCAATACAAGATAGTTGGGGAGCAACGGCTGACTTAAAGTATAGGCGAATGCGGTACGAATTAGAAATATTGCGTCGTACCGATGAGCAAGGACTTGAAAGGCTCTATGTCGAGCACGAATCTTTAAAGGCAATTCCTCGCAGCGATGATGATTGGTGTAAAAAGCATGGGCTCTTGATGCAAAATCACTGGCTACCAAAGCTTACCGGGGGTAGACCTTCTTTCATCTCTACCGAAAAAACAAAAGCGGGACAAAAAACCATTCATTTGCATCAGGATGGACATGGGGGACGAAAATCATCCGTCGCAGAAAAAATTGAGCGAACGGTATTAAGCGGAGTTACTAATACAGAGTTCCCGCATGCATTTGCAGCAAGAGAGGAAATACGTACCTGGAAATTTTTGCAACTCAATCCAGAGGTGCTGCGTTATCCGAGTTCTATGCTAGCTACTCCATCCTTAACTGCTGAGGGTCGTAATTTAGCCACAACGCTTGCACGCATGCAGGCAGAAGATCCTTATATCCTTAATGATGTAACGGCTGATCTGGCAAGCCTCGTACCTGGTATTCTTAAAATTGAAGTAGATACTGACCGCGCGCATAATCAGTATATTATTAGAGCAATGACACAGAATGAAACATCTTTCTCATCAAGAGTGCTTTCCGATGGCACACTGCGTATGCTGGCGCTTGCAACGCTAAAAAACGATCCTCAACATCGTGGCGTTCTCTGCTTTGAGGAACCGGAAAACGGAGTACACCCTTTCAGACTTAAAAATATCGCCCATCTATTACAAGAGATGGCAACTGACTTTCAGGATGAAAGCCAAAGAGAACTTCCTTTACGACAATTATTAGTTAACACCCATTCGCCCACCTTCATTAGCCAGACGAATATAAGAGATGTTCTTCTTTTTGCTTATACGGCAACACGGGTGGAACCACAGGCTAAAGCGATACCAGCGCAGAGGGTAACTCGTATCGTACAGGTCGCCAAAACATATCAACAATTAAACTTTAATTTTGGTATAAGCGAAGAAGAAGAACGTTACACGGTAGAACAGATAAAGAATTATCTCAACAGTGACGCTCTTGATGAGGCACGTAGTAATTTGTGAGGAAGCAACATTTCAATGGCAACTTTAGTGCTAGCCCTTTATGCTGAAGGACCATCAGACAACCGCTTTTTACCACCTATCATACAAAGAACAGCGGAAAGATTAATAGTCCTATATGGGCAAAGAACTGTAGACGTTTTAGAACCGGTGATTGTGCCGAGACAGAAAGGTCTATCTTGTGATACTGGCATTTTAAATGCTGCGCGTCATGCCTGTGGCTACCATGCGCTGATCGTGCATGCCGATGCTGATGATGAAACTTCATATTCTGCAAAAACACATCGTATCCGTCCAGGCTTCAAATTAGTTTTGGATAGCAATGAACAAGTATGCAAAGATCTGGTGCCTATAATTCCTGTACAGACGATTGAGGCATGGATGTTAGCCGACTATAAAGCTCTACAAGAAACAATAGGGACAGATATGAGTCCTCAAAATTTAGGACTGCCTGCCAGACCTGCATTAGTTGAAGCGGATGCTAATCCCAAAAGAACCCTTCAAGAAGTAATAAACAGAGCGATTGCTGCTCGCTCTCAACGTCGCAGACGCTTTGATTTCAATACACGTCAAGAGGCTCTGGCTCGCAGGATCAACCTAGATACATTAGCACTTGTTCCCTCTTACAAAGAATTTGTGGATGAGTTCAAAAGGATTTTGACCATATTGAACTTCATTTAACTTAAAATATCTTTTTTAAAATGACTTCATTAAGCTCAGAAGAAGGCCATCACCCGTTTTTTATCCTCTTTTCCCATAGTACCTCCATTTCTAAATCTTAAATCGCAACTTCATCTCATATAACACAAGTATTTTGTTAACTATCAAAAATCAATTATGTAACCTGTTTATACTTCTTCCTATATATATTTGACTAAACCATCTTGAGTGTCTATAATAGATAAACTCCTAACATTTTCCTTTCGTAGTTCCGTTCGTAGACACATCTTTTCCCGAATGCACCTCTCAAGAAAGGAATATTTCCCATGTTACAAGAAGAGCGTACCAGGCAACCCGGCCACGCCCTTCCGGTCGAAGCCCTCGAAACATTCAAAGCGTGTTTGCGAGGAGGGCTTTTGCAGCCCAATGATGAAGGTTACGAGGCGGCGCGCAAAATTTACAATAGCATGATCGACAAGCATCCCGCCTTGATCGTGCGCTGCGCCGACGAGGCCGATGTTATAGCGGCAGTCAACTTTGCACGCGAGAACAACCTTCTCGTTGCCATCCGCAGCGGCGGGCACAATGTCGCGGGGTTGAGTAGCTGCGATGGTGGCATGGTCATTGACCTCTCACCTCTGCGCTATACACGCGTCGATCCCGCAACAGGTACCGTTCGAGCTGGAGGAGGTTGCACCTGGGCGGATATAGATCACGCCACCCATGCTTTTGGCCTGGCTGTGCCTGCCGGGATCATCTCCACGACCGGCGTAGGCGGGCTTACACTGGGTGGGGGAATAGGACACCTGACACGACAACATGGCCTTACCATCGATAACCTGCTGACCGCCGACGTGGTGCTGGCGGATGGTCGAAAGGTCACCGCTAACGAGCAGCAGAACGAGGATCTCTTATGGGCCTTGCGCGGCGGTGGCGGCAATTTCGGGGTCGTCACCTCGTTCCTTTTCAAAGCCCACCCGATTCATACCGACTATGCCGGCCCGATGCTCTGGGAGTTAGAGCAGGCCCCGGAGGTAATGAAGTGGTATCGGGAGTTTATCACGCGAGCACCCGACGATCTCAACGGGTTCTTTGTCTTTCTCATCGTGCCTCCCGGGCCACCTTTTCCTGAACATCTCCATAACAAGACGATGTGTGGGATCGTGTGGTGCTATACTGGACCAATGGAGAAGGCTGAGGAAGTATTTCGCCCGATCCGCAGCTTCCTCTCACCTGCCCTGGATCTCGTTGGGCCTATCCCGCACCCGCTTCTCCAGAGCATGTTCGACCCGCTTTACCCGCCGGGGCTTCAGCATTACTGGAAAGCGGATTTCGTGAGCGAGCTGAGCGACGAGGCGATTCGGCTCCATGTGCAACACAGCTCCCAGATACCAACCCTGCTCTCGACCACGCATCTCTACCCAGTAAACGGAACTGCCCATCACATTGGCAACGATGATACGGCCTGGAGCTATCGCGACGCCAACTGGTCTGTGGTAATCGTAGGAGCCGACCCCGATCCTGCCAATAAAAATGGCATCATGAACTGGGCCAGGCAATATTGGGAGGCGCTCCATCCTTACTCGGCAGGTGGCGCATATGTGAACTTTTTGATGGACGAGGGCGAGGATCGCGTCAAAGCATCCTATCGCGACAACTACGAGCGCCTGGCAGCCATCAAAAGCAAGTACGATCCTACGAATTTCTTCCGCGTCAACCAGAACATCAAGCCGCGCGCATGATGACTGAGCAGACACATGGATAGGTACGCCGGCAGCTTCCTGGCAGTCGCTGCCGGCGTACCTGTAATTGAGACGGTCATCTAGCACAGAAGTGAAAAAACCGCTGCACCTATCAGGCGAACAGCATTTGTATAGTATCCTGCGCGCATCTTTTCACTTGCTATTCCAGACAGCCAACCCTGCTGACGCGCTTGTAGCTCCCCGATTCATCGTGGGAGCGCTCAGGCTGTCTGCAAAGAATAGCTTGCCATTTGCATATTTTTATGAGTATCATGAAAGTAATAAGTTATAACTTCAGATGCCAGCACTCCTGGTATGCATAAACAGAAGGACAATCAACGCATGAAAGACTGGAATAGACAAGTTATTGACGAGTTTCACACTAATGGCGGCAAGGTCGGCGGACCGTTTGAGGGCGCGCCCTTGCTGCTACTGACAACTACCGGGGCCAAAAGTGGCAAAAAGTTTACAACGCCTCTGATGTATCTGCCCGATGGCGACCGCATGTTCATCTTCGCCTCCAAAGGCGGCTCACCGACCAACCCCGATTGGTACCACAATCTGGTGACTCACCCGAACGCCACCGTTGAAGTTGGCACCGACAAATTTGACGTCACCGCCACCGTCGTGACCGGCGAGGAGCGGGATCGGATCTATGCCGAACAATCCAAACGGTATCCTAACTTCGCCGAATACCAGGAGAAAACAAGCCGCCGCATTCCGGTCGTCGAACTTAAACGAAAAAAGGGATAATTAATGAGGAGAGACTGGCCGCGTTCGTAGCCAGTCCCTCCCCATTATTCGTGCTTTATTACCACCTGAGAAGTTATTCGTAGCGCAACACTTCCAGCGGGCGCACACGCACCGAGCCCCAGGCAACCAGTGCAGCGGTGAGCATTGCCAGCAGCGCCGAACCGACGACCAGTGCCAGCGCAAGGTAGCCATCAACCCCGAAGTTAGACTTGAAGACATAGGTACCGAGCAAGCTGGTTGCCAGCGTCACCAACAGCATCGCCAGCAACGCGCCAACTCCGCCAACCAGGCCATTCTCGATCAGCACCTCGCTCAAAATCGAACCGCTGGTATAGCCAACCGACTTGAGAATGCCCAGCTCGCGTCTGCGCTCCAGCATTGCCAGCGCCACAGCATTCGCAATGATGATCACACCCGCCAGCAGCGAGAGCGAGGCAATCGTAGTCAGTGTCAACAGAACATCGTTGAGCAGCTCGTCAATAATGTCGCCGATATTCGCCAGATTGAGCACAAAGGCATTGGGGACCGCATTGCCGATAATATCAATGGCATTATTGAGCTTGTTGGGATCGATCCTCATATAGAAGATTGATTGGTCTATCCCTGCGGGCGATAGTGCCCTGGTCGTATCGGTCGTTCCCAATAGCGGATAGATATTGTTCCCGATGCTGAGCGGGCGATAGATACCCACTACCGTAACCGTTCTCGTAGTCACGCGATCCAGACCCGCCAGCGTCATCTGATCGCCCACCTTCAAGTGCAATGGGGCAAGATTGGCAAGCTGGAAGGCAATCAAGACATGATCGGTCCCGGCATCATCGGCGTTGAGATTGCGACCGGCGAGAATGCGTACATCCTTTGTACTGGGAAACTGATTATTGCCCACATCATAGCCTTCGATGCCGCTGAGGAAGTACAGCGTCCCGCCCCGGCCCAGCGAGTTTGCCGAAGGGTTATCTTTGCCGGTTGGCAATAGCGTAGCAATCGGCTGATCGTTGATCGCAACGGGCACCGTCGAGGAGAGCGTACGATGGCGATACGTCGAAAGGCCGGGCACTGAGGTGAGCTGATTTTGTAACTTTGTAGTATCATTCCCCGACGTAATTGAAATTACATTGTAATTGAGCGTCGTCGCGATCACTCTGTTCACCTGATCACGCAGGTTTTGCCCCAGCACAATGATCAGGCCGATGGTGAAGATGCCGACAAACAGTGCCAGCATGGTTGTTGTCGTACGGGCGCGCTGGCGATCCAGGTTGCGCAACGCCATCTTGATCGTTGCCTTCCAGGTGCGGGGCATCAGCACCACCACAAAGCCCAGCAGCGAGACCAGCAGCAACAAGATGCCGAAGGGGGGCAGGAAGTGGTAGAGCAGAGCAGAGAGTGCTACCCCGACCAGCACCAGCGTCAGATAGCCCAGGTTGAACCGCTCAGGTACTGGCAATTTGCTTACGATCAAGACCACCAGCCCGAAGAACAGGCTTAGCAGACCCAGAAATACAAAGGTTCCATAGACGGAGACCACGCCCAGAAAGACGTCATTACTCAGAATAAAGATCGCCAGTCCGCAGAAGAGCACAGAAAGTATGACCAGCAGCAGGATCGTCAAGGCAATGCTGGTAGCTCCCCTGCCCTCTGGCAGTTCGCGGATCACATTCAAAGGCCGGATATTGGCTGCCTGTACGATAGGCATCAGGCCAAAGATCAGGGCCGTCACCAACCCGATCACCAGTCCGCCAAAAATCGTTACCTGATCGAGAGTAAAGGGAATATTCAGCCCGAACGTCTGCTGGACCAGGTTGCGCACCAGATAACTCACGCCAATAGCAGTTCCGGCTCCCAGAGCTCCGCCCACCAGACCCAGCAAGCCTGCTTCCAGGCCAAAAAGCAGGTAGAGATCAAAGCGGCGATAGCCGGTAGTTTTGAGCATTGCAATCTCAGTTTTGCGGCGCGAGAGCAAGACCTGCATCGTATTGACAATACCAACGCCACCGATCAGCAACGCCAGCAGACCAGCGATCTCCAGGAATTTTTTGATATTATCAATCGTATCCTGCTGCTGGCTGAGCGCATCCTTTGCGGTGCGAGCCGAGGCAATGGGGAAGTTCGCCTGGATCTGCTTGACCGCTTGATCAGTCTGCGCCTGGTTGGCCGTTGTCACATTGACCGTATCAAAGAGGAGGGGCAATTTGGGAGCAGCCGCCTTATAATCGTTGAGCGAGATCAGCAGTACACTGCCCGATTGTGCCAGCACGCCGGAATCGCTCACAATACCCGCTAGCTTCACCGGGATCGTCCGCCCGTTCTGTTCGCGCGAGCCGACGTGCAGCTCAAAAGTATCGCCGATCTTTTTCTTATACTGATCAATAAACGGCTGTGTCACCACCACCTGGTTATTCTTCAGCAGATTGGAGATCGCGCCATCTTTAGGATTGGTAAACGTCGGAGGAGTCACTACCGGATAATTGGCGGGATCAACCACACGTACGGAAAAAGATTGCCGCAGCGAGTCCTTCAGGCTCACCGTCCCCTGCGCATTGATCGACGCTGTATAATCTGTGATTTTACCATCATTTTTGAGGTTTTTAAAGAAGGCAAGATCATCCTGCGTAAAGGGCTGATTTTCTGAGGTTACGGCGATATCGCCGCCGTTGGCATCGCGCACATTGCTATCGAAAGCATTATTAATCATCAGGCCCACGAGTTGCAGCGCCACAATCGCCATCACACCCACAGCGACGCAGAAGACCGCCAGCATAGTCCGCTGGCCGCCGCGGACCAGCGAGCGCGTGGTGTAATTAAAGTACATTGAAATCTTCCGCGTTCCAACGCCGCTGGCGCGTCTAGCTGCGCTCAGGAACGCGGAAAGGAAGTACATCGAGGCTTTCACTGCGCGGCTCTCCCATTTACCGCTTCTATCGAAGCAATCAGGCCATCAACGATACGAATCGCGCGGTCGGCATGAGAGGCAACAACGGGATCGTGGGTGGCAATGATGAAGGTTTTGCCAGTTT
Source organism: Ktedonobacteraceae bacterium (assembly GCA_035650355.1). Taxonomy (GTDB): domain Bacteria; phylum Chloroflexota; class Ktedonobacteria; order Ktedonobacterales; family Ktedonobacteraceae; genus DASRHT01. Next base: position 59,386 of record DASRHT010000014.1, on the reverse strand, counting down.
TCTCACGCAGTTCGGCGATCAGGCTGAGGATATTTTCGCCATTCTTGGCATCCAGATTGCCCGTCGGCTCGTCCGCGATCACAATGGCGGGATCGGTCGCCAGCGCTCGCGCAATCGCGACCCGCTGCTGCTCGCCGCCGGAGAGCTGGTTCGGACGATGCCCGAGGCGATGGGAGAGGCCCACCAGCGCCAGCAGTTCCTTCGCCCGCGCCGAAGGGGAGCCCGTGTGTTTGCCGACGTAAAGCGGCACCTCGACATTTTCCTGGGCCGTCAGAGTGGGGATCAGGTTAAACGCCTGGAAGACCATGCCGATCTTCTGGTTGCGCACCGTTGCCAGCTTCCCCTCGGCCATGCGCGTGATATCCACTCCATCAATCAGCACCTGGCCGCTGCTTGGATTGTCCAGGCCCGCAATAATGCCTAGCAATGTACTTTTGCCAGAGCCGGAGGGGCCAACAATCGAGATAAACTCCCCGCTCAAAATTTGAAAGCTCATCCCTTTAAGAATATCGATCCGTTCGCGCCCGAGGGGAAGACTCTTGGTGATAGCGCGCACCTCCATCACCGCCCTGCGCTCTCTATTTGCCAGAGGTTCATTAGTGAGCGAGCCTCGTAGAGTTGTTGCCTCATCCATGAAAATGTGACTCCTTTCTCGTCTCTAGCTACGAAACAACCGGTTCGGGGTTGTATATTCCCCATCTTGTAACAAAAACATCATGGCAACGTTTCAATTATTATAAAATGCTAGAGGTGAGTGAATCATCAGGGCTTCTCAAAAGTCGGTGCGTGCTCTGACTGCTCGCGCCTTCGGCGCTCAGAGGGGGAGGAAGGTGTTGGCTGTGGGTGCTGGCTGTGGGCGCAGCCAACACCTTCCTCTCCGCGGCTCGCTTGCGAGCCGTTCTGGATGAAAAGACAACGTTTGAGAAGCCCTGGTGAATCATTGACGGGATAGGCAATCCTATCCAACTGTGTTATACTGCACAGAAAGATAGGAGCGCATGTTGCGTCTCGACATGGGGTATTTTTATTGCGTCCGATGGCAAGATCATTAGTCCAGGTGGACGCGCGTTAGCATGTAAACGACATTATTGAGTGAGAGGAAATACGACTTATGAGACGAGGAACACTCACACTCCTCCTCTTCATCATCTTACTAGCCGTGGGCGCATCATACGTAATCTTCTGGCCTAATGCAGACAGTGCCGGAAAGCCCTGGCATGGCATTCCCAACCCATTTACGTTCCATCAAGGGCTCGACCTGCAAGGCGGTGTGCGCGTCCTGCTTGCCCCTGCGCCTGGTCAGCACCCTAGCGCGGACGACATGAACAACACACGTACGCAGATTGAGCAGCGTGTGAATGGCGGCCTGGGGGTCAACGAGCCAAGCATTCGACTTCAGACTCTCAACGGAGAGCCAGCCATCGCCGTTGAGCTTCCAGGATTGAATAGCGGCAACCAGCAGGATGCCATTAACACGTTACTCAAAACCGGCAAGCTCGAATTCTGGGATACATCCACCTCCAACCTGCAACAAGGATCGGCGTTCAACCCATCGGATTTTGCCCAAACCAATCCCAACGGCAAACCGCTTTTTACAGGCGGTGACCTTGATCCTTCAACCTTGAGCGTTGGTCAGGACTCGCAGACGAACCAATACGTGGTAAACTTCGGCATGAAAGGTGACGCCGTTAGTCGTCTTAGCAGCTATACTTCCAGCCATGTCGGTCAGGTTATGACCATTACCCTGGACAGAGTGGTTATCTCCTCCCCCACTATCCAGAGCCAGCTTCCCGGCAGCGGCCAGATTACGGGGAACTTCACGCTCGACCAGGCCAATCAGCTTGTCACAGTCCTCAAATATGGTGCGCTACCGGTAGCGCTGCAGATTTCGAGCGAGGAAACGGTTGGCGCGACGCTTGGACAGGACTCAATCCTCAAGAGCCTGCTGGCTGGCATCATTGGGCTGGGCATCGTTATCGCTTTTATGGTGCTCTATTATCGCTTACCAGGCGTGCTGGCAGACTTCGCGCTCATCCTGTACGCGCTCTTTACTCTGGCTGTCTTCAAGCTGATCGGAGTCACCCTCACGCTGCCAGGTATCGCGGGCTTCATCCTCTCGATTGGTATGGCGGTAGACGCTAACGTGCTGATCTTCGAGCGCGTCAAGGAAGAACTGCGTGCTGGCAGACTGCTGGCATCAGCCATTGATATTGGCTGGCGGCGAGCGTGGCCGTCGATCAGAGACTCAAACTGCTCGACGCTGATCACTTGCGCGGTGCTCTACGGCTTTGGCAGCAACTTTGGCGCCAGTCTGATCGTCGGCTTTGCCACCACCCTGTTCCTGGGCGTTGTGATCAGTATGTTCACCGCCATCATCGTCACACGCACCTTCCTCAATTTGCTTGTGCCGACTGGCGTTATCAATCACCCCGCACTTTTTGGGCTGCCCCGTGGCGCAATTGCTGTCCCTGCCCTGGCGCGGCGGAACAGCGTGGTGTAGGAGGCTATCGTGTTCAATCTCGTAAAATATCGCTATGTATTCCTGATCATCTCGCTGGTCGTGATTGTCCCGGGGTTTATCTCCTTTCTCCTCTACGGCTTGAACGTCGGTATCGACTTTGCGGGCGGATCTCAAGTTGAGATCCGCCCGCAACAAAGCGTTACCGCAGCCCAGGTCACTAACTGGCTCAAACCGCTCAAGCTGGAAGACCTGCAGATCGTTCCAGGCGATGACAAAACGCTCGCGGCAAACAAAAGCGTCTGGGTACGACTCAATACCCAGATCGACACGAACGTTCAGAGCAGTATCCAGAATACAATCAAAGGCAAATATCCCGAAACAACTGTCACCTTCACCACTATTCCATTAAGTGGCAATAAAACATTTACGCAGGTTCTTATCGTAGGCTTTAAAAACGCCCCGAAGGTAAGCGACATCCAGAATCTGCTGAACAAGCTGCCAAACACCAGCGATCCGACGAAGGGGGCGCCGTCAGACACAGCCGTTACAGCGCCAACGCCAACAGTCGTCCCGACAGCCAGCGCCACGGCACAACCTACGGCCAAAGCAACCGGTACGCCAGTCGCGACGCCGACGCCTGCCACCAACAACAACCCCTCCACCATCCCGGTGAAGGTTGATCAGATACTCCAGGGAACAACCACCCAGACGGTCACCATTAACACGCGCACCATTGTCAAGATCACCGGGGGAACGGTTGATGTACCGAAGATCCAGGCAACCATTCTCAACTCAGGTGGCTCGCTGGTACAGTTGATTAGCAACTCCGAAGTAGGCCCTTCGGTCGCCTCGGACACGACACGCAACGCGATATTAGCGGTAATAGCGGCCTCGGCCTTCATCCTGCTCTATATCTGGTTCTCGTTCCGCAAGATTCCTAAGGCGTGGCGCTATGGCGCATGCGCGATCATCGCTATGTTGCACGACGTGTTGGTGGTGCTGGGTATCTTCTCGATCCTGGGCAAGCTATTCGATATTCGCATCGATGCCCTGTTCATCACAGCCCTGCTCACGGTGGTCGGTTTCTCGGTCCACGATACTATTGTTGTTTTCGACCGTATCCGCGAGAATCTGCACCGACGCACCAGCGAGACTTTTGAAGAGGTGGTGAATGCCAGCCTTGTGCAAACAATGGCTCGTTCGCTGAATACTTCGCTCACCGTGCTTTTCACGCTGAGCGCGCTCACCCTCTTCGGCGGCGATAGCGTGCGCACGTTCACACTGACGCTCCTGATCGGTATCTTCAGCGGCACCTACTCCTCGATCTTCAATGCCAGTATGTTACTGGTAATCTGGGAGAAGGGCGAGCTCGGGCTTGGACGTTTCAGCAATGATCGTTACGAGCGCGGTGGCGAACGGCGCTTCACTGAGAAGCGTGAACGCGAGCTGGCACGCTCACGAGGATAACAACGCGGTCGCAGCTATACACGTTTTAGAGGGTCAGGAAGATCATCCTGGCCCTCTATTTTTAGCAAGGAGAGCACACAATGCTAACGGCACTTGATCATATTATTATTGGCGTGCATGATTTGACACAGGCGACAACTACCTTTGATCAGAAGCTAGGATTGGCAGTGAGCGGCGGTGGCATCCATCCAAGCGGCGGAACAGCCAACCGCATCATTGTGATAGGAGATACCTATATTGAACTGATAGCGGTACGCGCTCCCGACGAGGCGCAGCAGAGCATACTGGGGCGATTGGCAAAGGGAGAGGGCTATCTGAATTTCGTCCTGGCATCTAATGATATCCATACTGATAGCGCGGCAATTGTCGCTAGAGGAAATACGTTGTTGGGGCCAAAGGCGGGAGAGTTGAGAAGCGCGGATGGACGCTCCCGAGCCTGGATACGAGCCGATATAGAGCGGCCCGATCTCACACAGCATTACCCGTTTATCATCCAGCACGATAGCGTTGGTGAAGAGCGGAGAAAGCGCCTTGCGGGCTGGACGACGCCTCCCAGCCATCCATTAGGAGCCACAAAAATACTCAGCACAACCATCGCTGTAGAGAATCTGGACGAGGCCACACAGCGTTTCCAGCGCGTCTACGGGCTGCAACCATCCAATCAATTTTCGGGAGAGGGTGAAGGCTGGTCCGCCAGGCTGATCTCATTCCGCCTCAACGAGAGCGGACAGAGCTTTGAGCTGGCAACACCTGCCGACAGCAATGACGCAACTGGGGCAATGGCATCCGGGGCGCTCGCACAACATCTCCAACAGTTTGGGGAGAGCCTTTATCGTATGACTATAGCTGTAGAAAACCTTACCACTGCCCGGCGCTACCTGGACGAGCATAGCATCAAATATGCCTGCAACGAGGCATGCTCTCTTCTCTGGATTGACTCGCGCGAGGCAAACGGGGCGGTAATAGCATTGCGAGAAGAGAAAAATTCCTAATCTTGAATAACCAGGCGCAATTTACGATCAAACACCTTCTCGAAAAGATCGGCCTTTTCGTGAGCGTGCGCCAGTTCTTCGTCAAGATCCGCCAATGGGCGTACCCAGAGATCGACAGTCCAGACCTGTTCGTTACAAAGAGAGGGAGCGGCGGCAAGTCGCTGCACCCGTCCATCGTGGCTGTAATCGAGGGCATCCGCGATACGAAGCAAAGAGGAGAGGAGCGAAACACGCTTACGAGCCAGTCTGCTCAGGGCAGCAAACTCATTGTGATCTTTGCTGGGAAGGGCGCGGCGATGATAGCGAGCAATGCAGGCAACTTCATGGCGCTCTTTATCTGAAAGATCCGGCAATTGCGTCTCTTTAATCAAACGAAACGAATGTTTATGATGGCGGCGCACCTCAATCATCATCCCCGTATTATGCAGGAGGGCGGCCCTTTGCAGTAAAAATAATGCCCGCTCATCCAGGTGATGAAGGGGACGCGTTGCATCGAACAGTTGCGTCGAGAGATACACCACATGGCGAGCATGAGGCCAGTCTTCCACTTGCAACCCACCGCTCAAGTGCAGTTCTTCTTTCGTTGGCCTGGCCTGTTGCCACCAGGGTAGTTCTTCTACTGAATCTAATACTGTCATTTGCAGGTTTCTCCTGTATCGCCAATGTTTTCTGCCGGGATGGGCAACCCCTTACCATTGCCTACCGAGTGGGCAACCGTAAGAGATTACCCCTATCGAGCCGGGCGGGCAACCGCAAAGGTTTGCCCCTACCAATAATGTCTGAACTATCTATAGTACGGATGAGAACAATGAAAAGATGTTGCTCTTATCCATTAAGTATGTAATAGATCAAGAATTTCCTGTCGAAAGTTTCGGGACTGGAGCTGCGACCAGTGACGGAGAAATGCGCTATATTGTTCCTCCCGGCAGTGCTCCGAGCTAAGCAGTAGTTGTTCCAGTCCGCGTCGCTGCTCCGACGAAGGGGCAGCCGAGGGATCGACCAGGTAAGCTACTAACGCAGGATTGAGCGCAAAGCGTCCTTTGCCTTTACGATGGGTTGCTTTCATCAGCGCCTGTTCGTAGCCGGTACCACTATCCTGGCTCCCCAGGCACAATCTTAAAAGCGCGATCAAGACATCGCTATCGTGCAATGCTCCGAGTTCCTCCTGAAGCTGCTCCACCTCTTTGATGATAGGAGCGACTACTTCGGGTAGCACCGCTTGAAATATTTCCAGGGTGTAACGCAAGCGTTTGGCCGCGATGCGCAAATTGTGCAGTTCGCGCACGCGGTAGGGATTATCGACATATGCCTCCCAGCTATACATCTCCTCCAGCCGTGTTCGCGCGATGGTACGCGCATTGACGCCGGTGGGAGCCTGAGCATTGAGTTTCCCAATCGGTTTAGCCTTTGCCATGCTGCCTCCCCCCTTTGGGTAGACAGGATACAACCTGCCGCGGGAACTTATCCTTATCAAGCTGCTTCAGGGCTGCCTCCAGTCTCTCCTGATGAGCCTGGCGATAGGCGCTCAGCCGCTCGATCAGCCATTGCATACCTGTCTGCTCCTCATTCGACACTTCCGCAAGTTGCGCTTGAAGATTCTGAATCATCACATCGGTATCGCGGGCCTGTCCCAGAATGTCCGCCAGTTTTTTCACACGCCGATAGACTTTCTTAAATCGCCCAGGCTCACAAATCGACTCATAGGCATCCAACACAGCCCGCAAGCGGCGCGAGGCCACACGCATTTTGTGGACCGCTTCGACATCCTCATGCTTCAACACCTCATCGCGCCAGCTCACCATTTTTTCAGCACGTTCCTGCAACATGCGCTGCCCCGACTCGCCGAACGTCTCATCCTGCACATCTACTTCGTTCGCCAGTTGATCCGAGATCATGTTGCCCTGTTGGATGTGGGTAGATTGCCGCGTTACCTGCTCCAACCACTGATCACCATAATGACTATAGGCAAGCAACATACCTTCGCGAATACCATAAGGGCTTACTCGGATCTCATCCAGACGGAGCCGCTCCATTGCAGCGAGAATGATCAAAGCTCCGGCGGGCAGGATAGGCGCGCGCGCCGTATGGACGTGATATCGTGAAGCAATTTCATTGGGAGGGAGGGTACGCAGCAGCCCCAGACAACTGATCACATCGTGTAGAGTCAAAGCTCGATGCAGTTCATGTACGCCGAAAGCCTCGCGGGCCAATTGGAAGAGCGAATTCGCGCTCCCGCCGGTAACAATCAGTGCGGGGGGACAATATTTTATATGCATATTCTGAAAATAGGTTCGCAGGAAAGTGCGAGCCACCTCCAGATCATCATACGATGGGGGATCTGAATGAAAGTAGCGATCATGCAGCCAGCCGGAGCCAACGGGAACGGAGGTACGCCAGGTAATCTGCATATCCCTGGCCGCCACCAGTTCTGTGCTGCCGCCGCCGAGATCCATCACCCCGATGTGAGTTGGAGGGTGAGGCTCATCGTGAAACACGTATGTTCCACCGTGGAACGTCAGAGAGGCTTCGACGTCGCCTTCAATAAGATGAACCTCCAGACCGGTCTCTCTCCGCACATCGGCAAGAAAATCGTCGCGATTAGTAGCCTGTCGGATCGCCTCGGTAGCCGCGACAAAAATACGTTGAGCGGAGTGTTGTTCGGCCAGGGCTTTATATTTATGCAGAACTGAGACCGCAGCATCGCGTTTTTGCGGAGAAATCGCACCGGTCGCCGTCACGCTCTCGCCGATACGCACCATTTCCTGCTGATCCTCCAGAATATCCAGCGAAGCAGGCAGACAGCGAGCAACCACGATATGAACCGTATTGCTACCGATATCGATAGCCGCACAGACGGATGAGTTCTGATCTTGCATGAAAAGCTCCACATTACTAAAAAATCGAACAGAAGCTAGAAGTTAAAGAATTGGCTTCACGGGCTTACCCATCGAAAAAGTTCTGGCTGCAATATCAAAAACCGCCTCTGGACGTTATCACAGCGTAATTATAACACAGAAGAGGAGTTCAAAAAGAGGCGATGACCAGCCGGAAAAGCGTAAGAAACCTATTGACAAGCTGCGAGAGATGCGGTAATATAAGACCACCTGACGAGCCGAAGTGGTGAAATTGGTAGACACGCAACGTTCAGGGCGTTGTGCCTTAACTGGCATGGGGGTTCGAGTCCCCCCTTCGGCACCCTTTTGACCTTATGGTAATCCGTCAAACAGCCTCTAAAGCCACTTGACGGATTTTTATTTCTGAGGCATTAGCCCTTAGTGCAACATCAAGTACAATAGGTTCTCAAATGGCCTAGTTATTCATCGTAGAGAACGGGACTACTATAGAGAGGATAGAGGTTTCATTAATCTGGAGGGATACCACTCTGCTAAAAGACCAAGAGAGGGCAAGCTTTCAAAGTATTTCGACTAGAGCACTATTCAGCGTTATAGTGGCCGGATACTGACACACAAAAAGCTAGGTATACTTCTTATATTGTTCTAGAGAGAGCAAGAGTATATCTATGTAAAATGTGTTCTGCGCCTCTTAAATAGGCGAAGTTCGGCGTGGAGTACATTTACCTTTTGAGGTACTCCAAGGGATAATCTGGCATATGCTACCCAAAGATATTTTAAGCTCACATTAGGTACGAGCAATCCTATTGACTGAGAGAAAATATTTGATCATGGATGATACTTCGCCTTGTCTCTTCTGGACTCAAGACGTAGGTCCGTACACAACAGAATTATCTCATTTATATTGCGAACTTCACACTGTTATAAATGCAGAAGAGGCTCCTATAGTTGTACGCCGACATCTTCTTAACCTTCCCAACTACACAAATGCGGTCTTGCCTCGACTGCGCTACCGAGCATATCTTTTAGTACTATTAGATTTATTACGTCAAGATTGGCGATACGAGTGCCGCCAAGGACGCATTTATCTCACTCCTCCTTCTTGGATTGAAAACGTTAGAGGCTCTGAGGCAATCCAAGCGCAAAAGGCCACTATACGTGCATCCCTCAATTATGAACGACAAGCTCAACTTAAAAAACCATCCGTACAAGCTTTCATTCGTAGAATGGAACGCCAACGTTTATTTAAAGGACAAACTGTGTCAATTTTCTCACTTTATGCAGATGGGGAACAGTTAGCAAATGATTTAAAGGCAGTTCAAAGCCTTCCAACTGAGTCTGCACGTACTGAAGCAGTATGTAAAGTTATCCAACCATATCTGCAGCAAGTGACACCGGATGGCCGTTGCGAATATACAGGATTCCTATTGAATGATATTTGGCGTTATGTAAGGCATACTTGGTCTATACCTTACAACCCCACACCAGGCCGCAATATGTTTTATCTTATAAGAGACGCATCTCGTCCATTTCATCCGATCATTGGTATTGCAGCACTAGGCAGTAGTCTAGTACAACTTACAGCGCGTGACAACGTTATTGGCTGGACATTACAGTCGGCAATTGAGCGTATTAAAGGGACTCGGTTTGCTATAGAAGACGCTAAGAAAATTATACATATGCTAAGATCAACACTGCAGTCATCTCTTGAGGATGTTGCTACAACCGACCTTGACTTACATGACGATGAGTTAACGAATCCTACGGAGGATGTAGTGTTTCGCTTAAAAGCTCTCGCGAAGGAATCTCGTGAAATGCGTATATCACTTTTACAACAGCGCAGGAACCTCATCCATCTAAACACCTCTGAGAAGAATGGAATTTTTCCGTTCCCTGATGGTTGGGAAAATACAAAAGAAAATATTGCACTAATCGAACAAAAAATTAACTATTACCTATTTAAAGCTAAACGAGCGGAATCTCTTTCTGGGTTACTCGACGCTAAAATTATTTTAAATAGTTGTCCTTTTGACCTTGAGTCTGTAGAGGGGCTACGTGCGCTTATTAGAGACCAGAAAGGTAGACAAGCACTACAAACACTTATCCGAGAAAATAAAAAAAGTAAAGTTGGCATCAATATAATGGATATCATTGTATGTGGCGCTGTCCCCCCTTATAACTTCATATTGGGAGGAAAGCTAGTTGCCATGCTGATGGTAAGTCCTCAAGTCATATATGATTATGAGCAGAAATATAAGCATTATACGAGTGATATAGCTTCACAGATGAAAAATGGATCAGTTTATAGAGACCCGAAGCTAGTCTTCTTGGGAACAACTAGTCTCTACCACAGTGGGAGTAGTCAATACAATCGTATCTCCATTCCTGTACCTAGTAGCGGCGTTCAGCTTCGGTACGAAAACTACGGCAAGACTTTGGGCTTTGGTTCTGTCCACTACTCTGAAGATACAATAAACGCACTTAAAGATCTCCAAGAGTATAAAAGGGATGCTAGGTTAATTAATAATCGTTTCGGGGAAGGCGTAAATCCTAAGCTTAGACGCGTTAGAGCTGGTTTAGCCGAGATAGGTCTGGAAAATAGCGAACACTTTCTTAACCACAGGTCAAAGAGAATTGTCTATGGGATACCTCTAGGCAAATCAGCTTACGAGTTTCTGAGAGGCGAAACAGAAGATCCTGAATATCTTTTTGACCTTAGCTCCATTGAAGCAATAAGAAGAGGTACTAAGTATATAAGCGAATTTTGGGCAAAACGTTGGCTTCTGATGCGAATAAATTATCAACAAACATTACATAATGTAGCTTCACTTGACAAGGCAGATATCGCATTGTCAGCTAACTTCGATGTCAGGCCAGCGACCACCACAGATTTGCAACAACATGTCCTTTTTGGAGGTGCTACTCTATGAAAGCCCTACCTTTATTCGAGGATCTAGCAGCGTTTTATAATGGACACAACGCAGTAGCGGAAAGGGTAGAGAAAAGCAAACTCCAGTCCATGCATATAGGCACCGGTCTCGATATGGCCATAGAGACCTGGATTAGGCAGAAATTTGACGTTATATTAACAGGAAATCCCGGAGATGGCAAAACCCATCTTATAAGCATATTACAGGATAGGGGCTCGCTTTCCTCAGCATATGTAGAAAAAGATGCGAGCCAAAAAGATGCGGAAAGCATTTTGCAGATGTGGCAGCAGAAAAAACAGGAAAACGTTCCTTGCGTGTTTGCAATTAATCATGCGCCTCTGAGAAACTTAGCAACAAAAGCCCAGCTATACTCCAACCTAGAATACTTAACTAATCTTCCAGATGCAGTTGATAATTGCATCTACTACAACGAAGTTCCGAATAGCAAACTATCACGTACCATCGTAGTAGATCTTAGCCAACGGGAGACCGTGACTACCACTACAATCAAGGGTCTCGTTGAGAAGCTATGTAAACCAGTAATTTTAGCACCTTGTAACGATTGTCCACCACGCAAGTGCCCAGTTGAATACAACGCAGAAGCTTTGTTAAATGATAAAATACGCCGTAACTTGGTAACAATTCTTACACTCTTGGCTCGAAGAGGTTTTCATACTACCATGCGGGACCTTATAGGCTTAATTGCTTTTATTCTTACGGGAGATAAGCCATGTGCAACTCGTTGGCAGCCCATTAAAAATGAGGACGGGAGTTTTTCAACCCCGACTTTTGAAGACTACGTCTATTACAATCTCCTTTTCAAAGGAAGAAGTAGTCTATTCGACGCCATTCGTACAACATTCGATCCTGTTAACTACTCCGATTCGGACAGTGATGGAAAGCTATGGTCAGGAGCGATACATGACGGATGGCTAATGCCAGAGCGGGTTGTGATACAGCCCGGCTCATTAGAAGAATTGAGAATTCTTAAAAGGCGCTACTTTTTTGAGCATCAGCATGATACAGTTGAACTGTTACGGCGTATGCTTCCCATCACAGAATACGACTTTGGTACCCTAATTGAAGGTGAATTGGACGACCCGAGTGAAGTAGAAAACCTTGTTGGAATGATTAATAATCTCTACGCACCTATGCATTCACATCAGGGTACAGATCAGAGGAGCTACCGCTTAAGATTATGGAATAGCCATCGTTACTCAGTAGGCAATCGACCCGGCTACTTTGCTATGCGATCTATACCTGCTGATAATCTTACAATATATAGGCCCAAAGCTACCCCTCAAATAGCTGATGCAATGGAAGTACGCCAAGATCACGTTCTTTTAGCTGTAAGAGACTGGATAGCAGGAGATCCTGGCTTACGTATTGACTGGCCAATGTATCAGGCACTAACTTCAGCACATTATGGTACACCCATCGAAGTGCAACCATTTCATATTTTACGTCGTCTCGATCTTTTTCTTCGTAGTCTTGGCCCTGAAGGAGGAGGCTCACGCCATATTGAGAACATTGAGTGGAGCAATCATCAGTATCGAACGTTGGTTTCTATACGTGTCAACCGAACTAATCAGTGTTATGAGCAGGAGAGGCACGCATGAACGCTGATTTTGAGAGCGTTTTCTTTGATCAAACAATAGAAGAAACATTATTTTACAGTCCTAAAATAGAGATTAAACCAGTTCATCTTGCAAATGGACTATTTCGGGCTGCATGTGGAAAGTATGCAGAGGCTCATGATCAGCACATGGCGGTCTATCCCAAAGGATATCCTAATTCGAGCGTAAATGAGCAAATTCGAGGGGTACTCAATAGTATTCTCTCTGCAGATGGGGCCTTATTTGCTAGAGCACAAATGTCTAGCTATACACTAAGCCATATTAGTCACATAACTAGCGATAATCATGATCGCCGGACTGGCGAGTGGCTTTTTACTATTCTTGCGCATGATGATGGAAACGGACCAAGTCTTGCACTAGAGTTATTGCGCACGTTGTTAAATCAGGACAACCGTCAGCGAAGTGATGAGATATCCACTTTAACGTTGCCCTTGACAAAGAGCAATTTTGAACTGAAAAATTTCAAATCCCAAATGCCAGATAAGTGCCCAAGCAGTTTAGGAATAGATGAAACGGGCACTTTTTGCGATCCGTTGTTATACTCAATCCGCAACGGTTTTGATTGCATTGCTAAGCATGATAGAGGGAAAGGAAATTTTGGAGAGAAATTAGATACATTGCGACGCTTAGTTACATGGGGATGCTTTAGTATATATTTGCATCTCACAAATAGCGGTTCTCTCGACAGAAAAAAACGAGTGCCCATGATGCTGTGCATGGTAGAGTCACCATCGCCCACGCTGCAGCAAGCTGGCATGCAATCATATCAGTGGGTCGGACGTTCAATCGACAAATTCTTACGTACAGCAATACGTGATACACTAAATAGGATAGCAGAAGAAGGTATCTATAGCTCCTGGGAAACAGATGCAGAGATCAGACAACATATCCAAACTATGATCTGGAAATCATCTAGTGGTGGAATGCTGCAGGCTGAAGAACGACTAGTAAAGTATACACCTCGGTGCCTTCTCTTTTACGACAGTTATCTAAGCGATACCGCGAATCAATCGCCTCGCTCTGCTTTTGTGAACGCAGCAGCAGATATGATAGACCAGATTGTCAGTTCTAGTCCAACAGCGGTTGCTCGCGGTTTAGGCACGCGCATTGGGCTCCTCTCACCTGGGCCTTACACTAGAAAGCGCTATACAGCAGTTCCAGATCTACTAGAAGTGCTCATACGGGCAACCATTCCCCCTCAAGAGCAGTGGACAATAGGAGAACTTGCGAATCATTGGGCGAACCATTATGGGCTTTTGTTTGGTGCTTTGGGAGATGAGAACTCTAGACTAGCAGAATGGGGAATAAATGCAATTGACGGTTCAAGCCTTTATGATAATACTGATGCACTTACTACTATTTTAGAATTAAGTGGATACGCACAGCGTTACGCTGATGGAGTCGTACTCGTCTCAGTGAGGGAGTAGATTGATGGCTGGAGAACAAACAGCATCTAAATTAATTGCAGCTGCGATTTTGCAGTATATTCAAGACAACAATATCCGTTTTGGTGTCTTGGCACGCAATCTACCATCGTTTGATTTAGTAACATTATGCAGTGAATTCAAAACAGCTCTGGGTCAACGAGAACTCCTTCTCGCGCTACTAGGCTTCGAAGCCTCACAAATTGCCGGATATCCACAGATTGCTACTACAGTCGAGCTAGCCATAGAATGGCGTAACGATCCTAGCATTAATATACCGATTGTGGTAATACTCAACCCACAAAAAACACAAGAGAAGATACACTCTCTAGAGCTATTTGAGCTGTTTAAAGATGTGGACTTGAAACGGTATGTTTGCATACATGGTGCGGATATTAGTTCAGGCGACCAAAAGGCTATCTGGAAAGTGTTGAACCTTTCTCGGCTCTCACGTAGCATTCCTCTCGTCGCAGCTCAGGTAATAGCTTTTTACACAATGCTACAGCAAAAAACCGCATGTAGTGATGCACTTCCATATCTCGGCTTGCTCCGTGATACAGAGATATCCGATTTTACAGGTGATCAAGGCGAACTAATCAAGAGGTTGCAAGAAAACCGCAGGCTTGTACAAGACCTACTTTCACTCACAAAACAGGATTACCGAAAATTAGCCCGCGCGTTCGAGAGTGATAAAATAGACCAACACCGTAGAACATTTTTACATATCCAAGCATATATTCAAGATCCAAAATTAGAGTACCTTGAGAAGTTAACGATGGGTGAAGTTAAAAGCCTCTTCGATGCGCCAAAAACTTCTACTGGCCCAAGTCCGATTAGAAGCAAACCAACATCCACGAAATCTAGTCAGAGAAAACCTCGTACTCCAGATGAATATGTCATCGAACAGTTATTAGAGAATGATCCTGAACATACACAAGACGTAGAAGACCTTATCCAAAGTAGAATACGGATCTTTCGAGAGACTCCCGACAGTAACCAGGATTTTGCAGAAAATGCTTCAGACATACCACCAACTAAAGTTGTAAGCGATGATCAAGAACTGGAGTTTCCTCTTCCATTAGATGAACAGAAAAAACATCCATTGGAAGATCTGATGCGCATCTGGGTCCAGACAGACCATTGGGGAGGACTTATCCGTGGGAATCCACCTATCGATTCACAGGCACCTCTAGCCAGAATCTTTGACGGTTCTGTAGTATTGCACTTTAAGCCACTACAACCTCTCAGAAAATCTGACCCCCAGGATAAGTATCCAAATTTGATTGAGTTGTTCAAAGTACTAGATGGCGTAACAGAGTTCGCTGAACAACAGGATAGAAGTCTAGAGGACCTCCTTCGTACGTTTTACGAACAGCGCAGGGAACTGGCAGCCTATCGAACGCTCTTTTTGTATGATCCTATAGTAGCAACAATCAATAACAGAATTTTCACCTTGGCTGATGATTACGTAAAAACGTACGATCAGCTTGCAAATAGACTGCAACGTATCTACTCAAGAGCTGCTGAACGACTTCATGACACGATAGAACTAGCAACCGCCCAATTTTTAGCACTCGATGTAGTGATCATCGATCGGCCCAAAAAAGAAGCAGCGCTTCTAACCACTTTGCATCCACTCCATCTATGGAAGTGGGTTGAATTGGCCCGCCGACTAAAAAAAAATACGGAAACATTCAATATGACAGAACAAACGACAATCATAGAATCTGCAAAAAACATACCCACGATACTTAACACCCTTCTTTTACACACCAAGATGTTTCAACCTGCGCGGCATCTTGACGAAACCCATCTGGTATTTGCAGGTGAGATCAGGAACTTTGCAATGGATGGCACTGTAGGTATTCCCTATTACGAGCCTATCGCACGTCAATCAGCAACTCCCGACGGACTTGATAAGCTAGAGGCTCTTATTCGCAATTTCCTGGCTCTCTATCCGCCAGCTCGCTTAGGACTAACAATTGCGCTAATTGATCCACCCACCCTCCTTCCCATCCTTAAATCTCTAGCCAGCTTGCGTTTTGATAGTACTGGCTCGATAACGATACTTCATGGGGCACGTATTATCGTATATAGAACTGACCCACAATCTCCAGCTCACGATTTATGGAGCCTAGCAGACGAAGAAATATTAGCATTATTCAGACAGAATCCACTTTGGACATTCCACGTCGATCTTGTTCACAGAGACTACGCACAAATATGCTCCCATATTCAAGAAAAAACTCCCCATATTACTATATTATGCGATCCTTCCACAGCAGTAGTTCAGCCAGTTCTCCATACATCTCGGGAACAGCCCAACCCTTTTGTCATTCCATTGCAAGTAGCTTACGATCCTTTCCGTGACACCGTTCAGTTTATCCAATCACCTGCAAACGGAGTCTTCGATGCATACTTAAATATTCGCAACCAACTTACAGGAGGGTTAAGCCGACTCACATTTGGCGTTGGGAACAAACCTGAAATAGAGGATCAGCACTTAAAAATATTAGCTGAAGCAAGCCAATGGCTGATTATAATTGATCGACCTCATGGGACTGCAGAACTATCATCGCTTGGGCAGCGCATTGCCTGGTTTTCCACTAACTCACGCACATTGTCCGTACACACTCAGGATAAAGCACGATGGAGTGAACATCTTGAAGATCATCTTCAATCGCTATCTATAAAAGTTGATTGGAAGCTGCTAGAAGAGTATCTCCCAGATATTTTGACTATTTTCCCAAACGGACTGCTATCAACGATTGATGAAATTCCAGAAGAGGAAAGTAAAGCCGGCCACAAAACAATTCGCAAAAACAGTGTGGAGAAGTTGCTGAGCCTGATAACAACATTGCACTGGTACAGGCAAAATAATCAAGCCACTATACTACTAGATATCACCTCTGATCATTTCCGAGATTGGTTCGATAACGAGCAATCATACCCTTCCAAAGCAGTAGACTATTTTTTAGCACTATGGCATCAGCAAGGTAGTTTATATATGGACCTGATTGCTATCACAGCGGCTGTTGCTAGCCCCCCTCCTCTATCAGAGGATCGGCCCTATTTCGTACATCTAAGGCACTTCGCAAAAACACTAGAACCGCTGTTCGTGCCCGAGGCAAATCAATCCCTTCTCGCTCCAATGAGACGAGAAAAACTCCGTGAAGCATTAAGTGAGAGTATCTTCGCCCCCTCGCTACAGAGTATCTCATCAGAGCAGCAAGAAGCAAGAACTAAGATCAAAGCCGGGTGGACTACAATTATCAATAACCTGTTTTCGGATTATCGACCCCAGATACGACTTAGGAGTATTCGCGTGTCCCTCCAGAAGGTAGAGAGGCCAATCATCGAATCTCTAGGAGCCGATATATATCAAGAGGATATCATTACCTTACCAGGCACTTTATTACAGGAAGCACTAGAGGCAAAATCTTCGACAAGGCCAAACACTCATTTCACTGAAGGATTGGTCCCTCCAATCCTTCAAGAACAGGAACCTCTTAACACATCAACCGCAGAAGTCATGAGAGCTTCTGCGGGGAGTGCAAATTCAGAACAAAAAGAAGAAGCATCATCACAAGAAGAAAACGCACTGCAAGAGGAAGAAATAAGCCATCAGGCAGAACGCCTGCGCCGAGCATTAATAGATTATGGAATTGCAATAGCGGGAGTGAACATTGAACGCACCCAGATAGGGCCCCGGATAATAAGATATTGGGTAAAACTCCAGCCCCCAGCTGGCAGATTAGCAGAAGTACAAAAATTCGCAGTGGACTTGGCACGGGAGCTAAGCAGCAAAAGCGTTCCTATAATAGATAATATCCCTGGAGAAGCTTATATCGGGATTGATTTAGCGAGAGAGAACCCTCAAATTGTTCCTTTTGAACCAGCTTTAAATGAATTACCCACAGTACAGCTCGATAAACTAATTATTGCTATAGGGATGAATCCTTCTGGTGAGAGAGTACAGTGTGATCTGGTAAGACTTCCGCATATGCTTGTAGCTGGCTCTACAGGCAGTGGAAAAACGATGTTTTTGTCCACTTTGATTATGAGTTTAGTATGGCGACATGGACCTAAAGATTTAGAGTTATTGCTTGTTGATCCTAAGCAGACAGATTTTGTCATTTTTGGACAGCTTCCCCACCTCCGGGAGAAAAGAATAATTCAAGATCCTGCAGAAGCTATTGCTGCGTTAAAAACATTAACAGAAATTGAAAAGCAACGAAGGACAGATTTGCTTCAGAAAGCGCGATGTCCCAATATCCTTGAGTATAATCGACGCAATCCCGAAAAACGACTATCTTGGATAGTCATAGCTGTTGATGAGTTCGCCGATATAATACTTACTTTGTCCCGAAATGACCGCGAAGTTTTCGAACGTCAAATAGGGCGTCTAGCAGCAACAGGTCGCTCAATTGGCATCCATCTTGTTTTAGCTACTCAACGTCCTACAACAGATGTTATTACTGGAGCAATCAAAGCAAATATACCGGCACGTATATCATTTCGTCTACCATCCGTTGTAGATTCGAGAACTATTCTTGACTACACTGGTGCTGAACATCTCCTTGGGCAGGGTGATATGCTAGCTTCGCTTAATGGAGGAGAGATGCAGAGGCTTCAGGGATACTATGCTTCTTACGAGGAACTAGAGCAATTACTGAACAACATAAACAGAGAGGCTCGTTAATGGCTACGACACCGCTGCGGGGTTTTGAATGTCCCGATCACATACTTATTCCATCAAATGAAGCTGATTTGCTGGTTGCAATTGAAACCATCACTAACCGTAGACAGTATCTGAATATACGTAAAAGTATTCTCTCTATACAACATAAGTTGAGCGTTGCAATGTACCAAGCAGCGTTAGTATATAGATTGAATCCTAACCACTTTAAACTTTTTGAGATGTTCCGAGACCCAACCTCAAGAGATATAAAATCTTCAGACATTTCTTACAAAATTTGTGCATATTCAATGGAGGATATAGACGAATATCTACTAGCTTTGGCCTTTTTCATCGAAACATTCGCTGCCACAATTTTTTCTCTACTCGATGTTAGCGGAAGCCTTATTAACCAACTGTATATGCTAAATATTAATGAGGAGGAAGTAAGTTTCCATGCCGCATTACTTCAACTTCAAAAGCAAGCCAGAATCACACCTAGCGATGATATTTTTCGCTTACTTTGCAGTTATTCTCTCTCTTCAAGAGTGTCAGGCTATACAAGCACAATCCCGCTTCGCAATATTACGTGGTTAAAACCTATAAAAGAGATTAGAAATCGTACAACTCATAGACCAATAACTGACGTCTGCGACTTTGTGAGTAGAGGAGACGTGCATTCAGTTCATTCACGAGAAATTCCTCAAACAGAGTTCTTCCTTAACCAGAATGTATATCCAGATAAGAGGCTACGCGAATTCGCAAAGGAAGTTTTTGACGGGATTGAAGAGTTTGTTGAAGATCTTTACTTCTATCTGAAAGAGGCGGTTCAGCGAAGTAATAGTCTGCCAATATATTGATTTCGTGTGATAATTCATTCACTTCCGTATGTGCAACCTCTGTTTACATATGCTCTGTAGAACGTAAAACCATCCCTCCCAATGCTCGAGTATGATTAAGACCTTGGCGGCCCATATTACCTAGAGAGCCGATCAAGTAATTCACCTCTAACACTTCCTTCATCATAAATTGGGACTACTTCCTCACTGCCCAACGACCATTGCAGTACTGCGCAAATATTCTCTAGAGCCTATTCGATTGGCTGAGATCAATAATCATAGCCTACCAGCTATAACTCTGGTTCAGTTCGTCTACTAGCTTGACAAAATAGGTGGCATGTCATCTACATATTGTCTCTTCTTCAGCACTTGCATATAGTTGTTCATTCGCATACTCGTGGATCATTTCCGACAAAAGTAAGTTCTGTTTAAGCCAAGCCGATCAAGCGGCCAGAAAAATGCATTGATCGAGATGCAAGCTCGGCTTTTCTCCTGATGACTGTAAGCAATGAGTCCCGCAATCAAATAGACGAGAATATTTGTAGGACTGTGATGACGAGAATATTCGATCTGAAAGATGTTCTCGAACTGGTCAATGATGGATTCAACGATCGCCCGTTTGTGCGACAACAGTCCGTTCGAAAGGTGCATCAGACGATTCTTCATGTTTTTTTTGCAACCGGGTGATGAGTTGGAGTCCTTAGCAGAAGCCACTCTGTCACGCTAGAGCATGCTCTGTATCCATTCCTCAACCGCAGCTTTGAGCCGCTGTTCTTTCCACTGATACCACGCTTGCAGTCAGCGCTCATCCACACGATGCAAGGTATCTTTAAAGCGGCGAAACGCTCCTTTGCCCTCTAACGCAATGGACAATTTCTCGGCAGCCTTTTCGTCTGCTGGAGCCACGACGTCGTCCACAAAATCAATCATCCATTGATAGGCTTCATGAGAAGGGATGCGCTCAACGGCAACATAATCATTGCTGCCGTCGATTTCTTCCAGCAGGCGCTCATCCTCCTCGGAGAGTCCAACATAGTCTGAAAAGAAAACCACTTCGCCGGTGACCATATTCAAGAAATAGCGGTTGCCTAGGTCTGCGTCTTCCATCGCTATTTCAAGCATCTCCATATCGATGGGCGTTCCATTTGGCAGTGTCGCCATTTGAGCAATCTCCTCCCCTATGGTGATTTTACTGCGGCTTCTAGCGAAAAACGCGTGTCTTTACTCTTCCACAATGAAAAACGGATGGAGTTCTGGAACCACCACATAGCCGCGCCGCTTTTTCCATGCGCTCCAGGGACCCAGCAAGGTCCCGTCTGGAAGTCGCTGCCGATGCTCATACTCACATACCCAACACTCTGCCTGCAAACTGATCTGTTCATCATGAAAACGGTGGAACTCCGGTAAGATACCCGGTTCGAGCGAAAGCACACGAATTTCGCTGGCATAGAAGGGGAATGTGCCACTCTGGCTCTCGTGAATGAGTTGTAACGCCTGCTCTCTTGTGAGCGCCATAGCCTTTCCACCTCCGAACTCTTTCTCAGAAGAACCCAACGGCTCATTCAAGCCCCATACCGGCTGATTTCTTTCTGCCGAGCATAGCGGTGAATCTCATGCACATCGGTCATACCTTTGGCGATGGCTTCCTGCATCCATTCGTACATCTCATATTTATTTTGATAGAGGCGATGACTGCAAAAAATATTGCGGCGGGCGAATGAAGGGGGCGTGATGGTGCGGATGTATGCTCGCGCATCGGGATCATCTGGTCGCAGTATGTTCCACCAGGGAACGTCCAGGATGTAGCAGGGATCATGCACCCATTGAGGGCAAGGCAGATGAAAGAGGTCACACAGGTACTCGACCGAAGCTGCGCAAAACGCTCCCCACTGGCGGCTCTGCTCGGTTTCCTGCTCCGGTCTGCTTAAAGGTTCTTTGATCAGGTCAGTTCGGAGATGCTTGGCATAGCCATACCAGGCATTGGAAAAATCCCCCAGAGCTGCCCAGGGGTCTTCTCCCTGGCACATGCGCTGGTAGGCGTAGACTATGGTATCAATGGTGGCAGGAAGCGGTAATGGGTCTTTATGTCGGTCAGCATAATCTTGCGCCATCAGGCGAAGAATCTCGAATGACATCATGAACCTCGCTTTCCTTCAAAGAGCCAGCGAAGCGCGTGCTTAATATTCTCAGCGTTCTTTTGCAAACCATCGGGTAACAGGTACCGCTCCACGATCTGTTGGGCTTGCTCGCGCGTCCGAATCTTCATGATCGAGAGCAGTATAACACAATCGGCAAGATCTTTGTCTCGTCCTGCCGCGATTTTGAGAGCAAGGATGTATTCCCGAGGCGGGACATAGACGTGAAGCGGTCCAAAGTGCTTCCAGAGTGTACCATCAGGCACTATCACCTCATCGTACATCAGCATTTGGGCAAGATAGTTAAACCAGTCGGCATCAAGGCCATGTTTTTGCGTGAGAACTGGATGCTCTCACGCAGAGGAGTGTAAGCTCGCTGAAGGCCGTCTTCGTCGAACTAGAAAATGTCGATATCTTTGGTAGAACGGGGCGCGTTCGCGAGCAGCAGCATATACGCACCTCCGATTAAGAGAACACGCACCGGCTTTTTGATGCCTCGGTTTTGAGCTCTGCTCCCAGCTCAGCTAGGTAACGTTCAATATCTTCTGCATCCATCTTTGCCCCCTGAGTTACCTATTTCTTAATGAGCGGCAATTCGTCAACTCGCCTGATTGTCAACGCTTTTTCAAAATCACTTGCCATAGCAGTAGCTTTACTATACCACAGCAGCGCATGGGTTATCTCCCATTTTACCGCTCGTTCTGACGAATTATCACGAAAAATCGCGAATCGGAACAGAGAGAGGATCATCTAAACTGCCCTCTGGAGGGTACTGGAGAATAAAAGTGGGCTTCATTTGCTCGATCCTCCGGCGTGTCGAGCGATATGCCAGAATACCCTCACTTTTTCTATCTCTTATTAATAACCATGATCATCCATATCCCAGATATGCCTCGTATACTGATTTTTCTACTGGATTATAATTATGAATATATGTTCTATAGTGTATTTGAAATTTTTAATATAAAATAGAAGAGTTAGTGGATCGTTGTTCAGATTGCCTTTGTACGATCTATAGTTTGCCTCCTTGTTTCCTTTAGGGATGGTAATTTGCGATGTTGCAAGATGATCACAGCAACCATGATTGCTTACATATCTCTCATCATCCTACTGACTCCTACAGAAGAGAGTTTTTTACAAAAAAGCTTGCCAGTATCTACGAACAAGAGCAGTTGCAGCAACTGTTTCAGGATTTTATTACTATCGCCCCGTTAACTGAAATATCATCCGTTACTAATGCTCTTATAAAGGATAGCTCACCTCCTTCTCTACTTGTCGATATTGTGCAGGAAATACAACCTTCATTGGTCATCCCACCCGCAAGAAATGCGTCGGCAATCGAAATTTTTACCGCCTACGCGCTTGAGGATGAACCATACAAGCAGCGAGTAGAACGTATATTAAGTACACTAAAAAGGCAAAGATGGAGATTAATCTACCATTGGAGAGAAGTTGCAGTAGACGATATATCTTGGAGACAGGATAACCATTTAGAAACTGCCCATCTGATACTCTTACTGGTGAGTTCAGCTTTTAGCGATACCGAATTTTGTTATAGCCAGGGAATTATAGAAGCTGTACGAAAACACGAGAAGCAAACTAAGTGCCATATCATCCCTATCATTGTGCGTCCAGATCCCCTTTGGAGGGACACCCCGTTTGGCCACCTACCATGCCTGCCAAAGAATGGTAAAGCCATTAGTCAGTGTGATATAGATGAAGCATTTGGTCATGTGGCTACATACATCAAAGAAAAAATCCAAGAACTGCAATATTATGCATGATATAGGGCTCACTTGCCTAAAGTAAATCTCGCATAGGGCACCCTTTGCATGTTTTTTGGTTAAAAAACGAATTTTCATGATCATGAGATAGAAATGTGTCCAATATATAGCAGCCTTTAAGTCATATTTTATTAAAACAAGCATATCACGTCATTTAAGTACAAGGCGTTGATGATTTTCTGGATAAAGTTCTGATGCTTATAACATTGCCATTCATATTGCAGTTAGAAATCTGGAGATAACGGTGAAAGAGATACAAAATCGGGATGATTCGCGTAAGCGTACGGTATACGTTGTCTACGGTCGTGATCATATCGCTTGTGAAACTATACATACACATCTGAAAGCATTCAACTTACATTTATTGGAAAAAGATGATGTAGTTGCTAAGCTGACAAAAGAAACATCACCCTTTGTGGGCGATATACTTACTGCCGCTTTTGAAGAAGCTCAAGCAATTATTGTGCTCTTAACAGGTGAAGATAGAGTCCGTCTCCGTGAGCAATTCTGGGAGAGCCATGATGCTCGTTATGAAAAAGAGTTTTGGCCTCAATCTGGACAAGATCAAATTTTTGAAGCTGGATACGCTTTCGGAATATCTCCAGATCGCACAATTTTAGTACAAATCGGCCATGTGCGGCCATTTAGTGATATTGCTGGTAGATATATGTTACATTTCGGCAACCCTGGCGACGAAAAGGCAGATAGACGTGCTTTATGGAGACGTCTAGAAAAGGCTGGCTGCATTCTTCCCCCACTAGATTCATAGAAAAGCTCTAGTTAAATGCTACGGATGAAATGAATACTTTTCAGACAATTTATAACACAAGCCCAGGTAACTAAGCGATGGAGTAGAGAAAGGACAAAATGATATGACAAATAACCCTAGAAAGGTGTTTATTGTGCATGGAAGGAATGTAGTGTTAAGAGATCATATGATAGCCTTCTTGCGAGTACTTGGGTTATCCCCCATTTCCTGGGGAGCGGCTGCTAGATTAACTGGTACAGGTGCCCCATATATCGGTGAAGCATTGGACACAGCATTCCATGAAGCACAAGTCGTTATCGTACTTCTTACCGGAGATGATGAAGTAAAGCTTGAAAGTGAGAATCTGGATAATGATATTTTATACCAACCGCGACCAAATGTGCTGTTCGAAGCAGGAATGGCTTTTACCAGATTTCCCAGTAGAACTATTCTCGTTGAGTTCGAAAATGTTCGGCCTTGTAGTGTCCTGGAGGGACGTTATCGCATCAGGCTTAGCAATGATCTTTCGGTTCGCAAAAGTTTGATACGTACCCTGGAAAATCTTGAATGCAAAGTGGTCTGGCCTAGCGACGAAGTAATTCGCAATACTGCTGATTTTAGCGTTACATAGGTTTCATGCTTTTAAGTTCAATTTCGGAAAACCTGCGCGTAATAGAGCCGTTAAACAATAGGGAGGGTATCACCATTAGCTATGCATCTCGTGTATTCTTATGCTCACGAAGATACTGATTTGTGCAAAGAGCTTGATAAACATCTTTCTCTGCTGAGGCGCCAGGGACTGATTGAGACATGGTATGATCGCGATATTAGTGCCGGTGCTGTATGGGCATACGAAATTGACCAGCATTTCAATGCAGCACAGATAGTGCTATTACTGATCAGTCCAGATTTCATGGCGTCAGAGTACTGTTATAGCATTGAGATGGCTCAAGCGTTAGAACGCCACGAGACGGGGGAAGCCATCGTCATTCCAATCATTCTACGTCCTGTAGACTGGAAAACGGCTCCATTTGGGAAATTGCTCGCTTTACCGAACGAAGGCAAGGCCGTCACAACATGGGATAATCGTGATCTGGCATTTGCTCAGATAGTCAAAGGCATTCGTAATATCGTTGAGCCTCTCAAGGGAGCTCATATCGCTCTTCCCAAACCAAACACGAACTTCACACTATCAGTTAAGCCGCTCTGGGCAGTCCCCTACCGGCAAAATTTACTCTTTACTGGTCGTGAAAAGTTTCTGGCATATCTCTATACTGTCCTCAATCAAACACCATCTACTTCGCAGATACAACCACTGGCAATTAGCGGTTTGGGGGGAATAGGGAAGACACAAATAGCGATAGAATATACCTATCGCTACCAGGATCTTTATCAAACAATCCTCTGGGCCAATGCCGCCACTCGCGATACCGTGGTCACTGACTTCGTGTCGTTCGCAGACCTGTTAAACTTATCTGCCCGAGAAGAAATCGATCAGGATCTAATCATCAAAGCAGTAAAACGCTGGTTAGCTGATCATGAGCGCTGGTTGCTCATTTTGGATAATATCGATCATCCCGCTTTGATAGATGATCTCTTACCCATCAGAGGCAACGGTCATATTATCCTCACAACCCGCGCTCAGGCCATTGGCGCAATAGCACAAAGTGTTGAGATAGAGAAAATGGATGGAAATGAAGGCATCGAACTCCTATTACGCCGTGCGAAAATCTTGCAGTCAGGTGGGTCACTCAATCAGATACCACAAGAAATCATTACCCAAACCCGAGAGGTCGTCACTATCGTGGATGGTTTACCCCTGGCACTCGATCAGGCTGGAGCGTATATTGAGGAAACAGGTTGTAGCGTGGCGGATTATTTAGAACGGTATCAACAAAAGGCTGTAGCACTGCTGAATAGACGAGGCGAAGGAAGCATAGATCACCCAGCTTCGGTTGTTGCCACCTGGTCACTTTCATTTGAGCAAATCCAGCAACATTATCCACCGGCAGCTGATTTATTGCGCTTCTGTGCCTTCCTCGCCCCGGATGCAATTCCTCTGGAATACATCACCATGAACGCGGGAGAACTAGGACCTCATCTCCGACCTATTGCGACAGATGTGTCTCTTTTAGATGATGCCATTCTACATCTGCGTCGTTTTTCTCTAGTACGTCGTAACCGCGATCATAAAACGCTCTCGCTTCATCGACTTGTGCAAGCGGTACTTAAAGCAAATATGGATGCTGACTCACAACGTTTATGGGCAGAGCGGGCCGTGCAGTCCGTTGTCAAAAGCTTTCCATCCATAGAAGAAACAACATGGATGCAATGCCAACGATATCTTCCGCACGTTCATGAGTGTGTAGCATTAATTGACGAGTATCATCTGACTCATATTGAAACAGCAGAACTATTTTATCATGCGGGACGCTGGTTACACGAGCATGCTCAATATAAAGAAGCTGAGATATTCTATCAACGCGCGTTGGACGCAGAGAGGCAGCAAAATAATCACAATCATCCATTTGTGGCAAAAATCCTCGATTCATTAGCCTGGCTCTACCTGGATCAAGGATTATACCAGATGGCAGCTCCTTTGTATCAACAGGCTCTTATAATCAAACAACAGGTGCTTGGACCAGAACATCCTGAAGTTGCTATTACCCTCCATGCATTAGGAAGGCTCCATCAAGCTGAGGGAGACTTTTCACAAGCCGAAACATTCTATCAACGTGCTCTTGCAATTAAAGAGTGTAGCCTGGGCTCGAATGCACCTGAAACCGCCACAACTATTCACGCGTTAGCATGGCTCTACCTGGATCAAGGTTGGCATGCTCGTGCAGAGCCACTTTACCAACGCGCACTTAACATTCGTAAAAATGCACTTGGCATGAAGCATGCTAGCACGGCTATCACCTTCGACCAACTGGCACGGCTCTATCATCAACAAAAACGCTATGCCGAAGCCGAAGCATTCTATCGACAATCTCTGACAATTAAAGAAGAGGTACTAAGCCCAGACCATCCTTTCACCGCCATAACGTTGGACTCGTTTGCCAGGCTGTATCACGATCAACATCTCTATGGACAAGCGGAGGCCCTCTATCGGCGAGCCCTTACTATTCGCGAACGAGTACTCGGTCCAGACCATCCTTTTACCGCTGCAACACTGCATCATTTAGCACGCCTCTATCATGAGCAGCGATTATATACGCAGGCTGAAACGCTTTATCAGCAAGCCCTTACCATTCGAGAACAGACCCTTGGTTCAAATCACATCATCACGGCTATTACGCTCCATCAACTGGCACAACTTTATGAGAGCCAGGGCCAGAATATGCAGGCAGAGCATTGTTATCAGCGTACGCTCAATATCAGGGAAGATTCGTTCGGACGTATAGCCTCACCTACCATATCTGTTGCTAAGAAATACGCTCACTTCTTGCGTACATTGGGGCGTGTGCAAGAGGCAATGGAGTTAGAAGAGCTCTATAGCGTAGAATAGCCTTTTTTGTCTATTGGCCTCACAAGTTACTATTGCTTCTTTTTCCGGTCAACTTTAAAATCCATTGTCGCTTCTTTCAAGTCCGTGAGCCGAGCTGATTGATGATCTTTCTCATCCGATGGCAAGCAGGGCCTAGTAGATATGATAGCATTTTCGGCTCACCGTATCGATATCTGATCGTTATCAGGCCGGTGAGATCTGATGGCAGCTTCACTTCTTCTCCGATGGGTTCGAGGAGAAATGTACGTTCGCGTCCGAGGCGCCCGATGAAAAATCCCAATTCAAAGTTGACGTTATCCCGAGGTACAAGACCGATTTGCCCCCGGCTGCTTATGAGATCGTCTGGTTGGGCAATCGCGATGGCAAAGTCTGAATTGCTTACCGCTTGCTCAAGACTCTCGATAATGTAGTTCGAGGCTTTGAAAACCCCATCAGTCCATAGCTCTACCGAGAAGTTATCATGCTCGAACTGGCTCTGGACCTCGCGAGCAATAGGGAGAGCTTCCGTTGAGGATATAATAAATACTCGAATCTTTTCTCGGATAGGACGAATAAAGGCATTGCGCTGAGCCAGGCGCCGGACGAGTTCCCTGGCCAGAAAACGCCAAATGTCACCATAGCGCTGCCCAATATCTGTCAACTGTGCTTCGGAGAGTTTGCAGATGACCGAGTCCTCGTCAGCCACTACAGTGGCTGTCCGTGCTTGCGACGGTTCGAGGGCCGCCATCTCTCCTACATGATCATGTGCGCTTCGCTTCGCAACGACCTTACCATTGACAATAATGCTGAAACTCCCCGTGAGAATGAAAAAGATGTCATTGTCGAAAGCGCCCTGATGGATGATCTTCTCGCCAGCAGATATCTCCATCACCCCGACCAAATCAGCCAGTTCTTCTGCTAGTGCAGCATTGCCCGCGACCATCTTTTGGATTTTGAGGGCCTCAATCAATAATCGCCGCCCAGCATTCCCCGTAAAGCGTTCCTTCACTGTATTCAACCCTTTATTAGCCTCAACGCTCTTATTGATGACATCATCGCTATCTCATACATTATTCTCATCCTAGTATGCTTTTCAAGCATGTTGTTTACTCCTTTTTCGGCCTCGTTGATCTCGTAGCCTATGTCAGCACTTCATGCTCCTTGCACCAGCGATCAAAAATCGCGTAGAGCCTTATCCAACCAACTCTTCTGCCGATCTCCTCCACTACACGCAGGTGACATCGCTTGTACTTGATTCCACTCCCACAAGGACAAGAGGCATTCCTCTCAACTCCTGATCTGTTTGCCAGAGTCGGTGCCAGAGCTTCGAGAAGTCGCTGGTCACTGCCAAGAAGTTCCAGAATGAACTCGATATAACCAGCATCTCTATGACTCCGCTGCCTTCCGGGCCATTGTCCTTTCCCCATAGCTTCATAGGTAAGTTGCTGGTCCAAAAATACCGCAACCTCCTCTAAGAGGAGACATAATCCATCAGGATCTTTCCCGTTCCAACGTGATTCGGGTGGAAGCCAGAGGCAACATTGCCCATCTGGGTAGAAGTGCCGGTCGGCAACATGCGGAAAGCGCTGCCCGGCGTCGTAAACCCGAGGTTCGTACTCAGGATAGCCGTTAGGGAATTCCACTCTTAGCTGGATGGTCGTGGGAATGCCGCATTCAGCCACCAACGTGATCGTCCCTTCGAGAAAAACACGCTTTGCCAGCTCGTCAATCCGATAGAGCAGGCCAGGAAATGCTACCGCGATTCGTTCCCGCTCCTGCGCAAGTCGTTCACCTCCATCCAGCTCATACCAGCTTTTAGGCTTCGTCTGCATATGGGCGCGCTGGTACAACAGTCCTCGCATGTGCTGACTCCTGGCTATTCACTCGAACCCCTGTCGAGCTTGTGTGGACAAAGACTGGAGCACCGACTCCATAAACCTCAGCTGCCCTGGCCGCCCGTTCGATCTGCTCTGTAGTGAGATTGGTAGCGATATATCCCTGAGCCCTGCTGTTGTATTGAAAGCGACCACAAATATACTCTGGGAGGAGGCTATGGACCCGACTGCTCACGGCAATCTGACCTCCCTCGCTTCGCTCCTCTAATTGCGCTGCCCCTTCAACGGCTCCCCCCAGGCAAATGCGGTCGCGCTGCCCCCGCGCTCCCAACTTCGAGACGAGGGTGATACCCAGGTCAATGCCGATAGCCAAATGCAATCCGCTCGCTTCTGGCAGGCACGATTTCAGCGTACACTCCATCGATGACTGCAAGCCTGCCGCAGCCTCGACCACTTTTTTCACAATGGCTGACTCGTCATCTTGGGGAAGGTGAAAGAGGCCCTGAATGCGATCACCTTGATACTGAATGCGTAGGCCATCGAAATCCCCAGTGATGACTCGAGCTGTCTCCTTGCGGATAGCATGGAAAACCCGTAAAACCGCCTGTTTGTCTGCTTCGCTCGTTGCAGCATCGATATAGCTTGTGAATCCTGAAACATCGGCGAATATGGAAGCGCCAAGCGCGCGCTTGTTATTGGAGATGCTAAGTTCGTCTAGATCAATAGGAGCCTCTGCCGAACTGTAGCCGATATCTTTGAGCGGGAAACGCTTTTTATCATTTTCAATATTTTTTGCGCTCGCGTCTCGATTCCAGCTGAGCCCATGCGTTGCCAGCAACGCATCCAAATCATCGCAACGGATCGGCTTCAACTGGAATGGGCCATCATCGCTTTTGAAGCAGAATCCCTTCAGGTCATCTGGAAGCGCCTCGTAGACCTCGTGAGTCAATCGCAGGCGGTGTGCTGAGCTGATGATCTTAGCTGCATGGTTGGCCGGGGCTCCCAGGAAGAGCAGTTCGCGGTCGCCATTGATGCCGTCCATGGTACCAATAGCGTTGCCTAAGTCGGCCCCACCAGCAATAGTAAAGTCGTTGTAGTCAGGAAAAGCCGGGTTAAAAACAGTCTGGACAAAATCCTTAAGGACAAGTTGCAGCAGCACGGCACGCGTGGCCAGTTTTTTGGCGTTATCAATCGGTCGATAAAAGAGTGCATGTAACTTAGAGCCCTGAAAATGGATTAGCGTCCCTCCCAAACCCTCGACGATATGCGTGACCTCCCGTTGGTAAATATGAATCCCCTGGATCAGCCGCTTGTAATTTTCTTTAGCGTAGATGCTATCAGACGCCAGATGCGTAAAGTTCGAGATTTGGATGTAGACGTGGGCTCCGTAGATGAGCCGACATATTTTTTCAGAGAGAAGCTGCTCTAGATCAGCCTCTCTCGTCAGCTTTTTCACCTCGATCTCCCCCATGCCATCAAGATCTTTCTGAATACGATCAAGACTTCGTTCCTTATTCCAGCTCATTATTTATCCTCCTCCCTAGTCCCATGAACCAGGGATATGTAATAGCGTTTTCGCGCCAGCACCTCTGTTTTGCTCTCGAAACTGGCGATTAAATTCATAGGCGGTTTGAACATCGTAAACTATTGCTTCCCTCATCATCCGCATTGTCCAATGGATATTTGAAAAATGATAGACGCCTTTCCACCTCTTCGGTCTATACGTTGGTCAGGAAGCGTCTTGTCAAGGACGACTATAGCATAAAGGCTTCACGAAAGCAAGAGTTTTGGCACAACATCTTGATTTCTTTAATCTTATGGCACAAGATGTTGATTTTTGTTCTGAGGATAAACCATCTTATTCTTTTTGCTTGCTCTAAAAGCGGTAATATCTCAGTAAAATCTACTATGGGCTGTTTTGTCCTTTCCGAACTCTAATAGAACATCCATAATACTTCACAAGAAATAATAACAAGCTAAATCCTTTAACAATCTAAATATATTAGTCACATTAACATTGAACTGACATCTATACTTGCACTCAGATTCTATGTAGCTTGATAGATATGCTCATTAGGCAGCTTTTGCCGACTTCATCCAGTTATGTTTAGTGGCCTGATTGCCTTTTTCAAAGGCAATGAAGAGCAACTCTACCCAGGATTGGCACGTAAAACTGCGCAACGTCTCTTCCCTGCCAGCCAAGTCCCAACCAATCATCACTGCCGAGTTGGAAGAAGCAGCTTAAAGCTGTGTTTCCCCTTTGCCCCTTCCGTCAAAGCCAGTCAACTCTATAGTTTTCTGACAGCAATTTTGACAGCAACACCGCCGAATTCCCGCGAAAAATCGCGCATTAGAACGAACATGGGATCTTCTGAACCGGCCTCTGGAGGGACTTGGCGAATACAAGCGAACTCCATCCTCCAAGTCCCCCCTTCGGCACCTACCGTCTATAGACATCTTTCTCTGTCTACCCTGTGCATACATTCCTCCTCAACGTCCATAGTTTTCTTTGAAGTATGTTGGTTGTCTTTCGGCTTTCCTGTCAACTTTCCTGTCAGGTCAGGAGAAACCGGAAAGTTCGTTTCGAACAGCTTATCGAGACCGCCCACTATCACTAGCAGACAAAAAAGAGAGCGGCCTGCAACGGGCATGAAAAAATATTTATTGCAGGCGGCTCTCCACACATCCAACTCTGTTCCTACATTTTTTGAGAGCCTTTCTCAATTGACGCTAAACAGCAGCAATTAGCCTGATCAACTATCAGAGTAGCTGCAAGAGGCTCTCATATGCATTGAAGCGTGAGCGAGGCGGAATCTGATCAAAACGTTAGCCTCTGTCATTCCGTAATGTAAGTTTTCATTGAGCCCAACCGCGCAAAGCAATTTTTGCCAGTTCCGCTACAGCTGTCGGCTCACGCAGGACGACACTGGTTTCGTTGCGATATTCGTTATCTAGTTCCCCTCGATAGGAAAGCCAGTTGAAACTCCCCACTACTCCGTAGGCGCGGTCACAGATGAGGATTTTCTGATGCGTATCGCTCACCCGCTGGATCTCCAGCCGTCCCGTCGGAGCATGAGGTTTTTCTCGCTCTACCGCGTTCTTCATAAGGGAAATCACTCGTTGCGCATTGGCTCGGTGGCGTGCGGCATCGGGATCACCAAGCCGCTCCGTGATGCCATAACCAATCCGAATATGCACGCCCCGTTTCACCGCTTGAGCTATCAGAGAACAAAGGGCTTCATCGCACGTCCGACGATTGAGCCAGGGTGCAATAATGATGATTTCCTCTTTTGCTGAAGCAATGGCTTGCTCTAACGCTGTCCGATGCTCTTCGGTCCGCAGAAATGCACCTTGCCGTTGCTCCAGTTGCAGACGTAACTGGTTACTCTCTTGCTGCTTGTGCTCAACTGCTTGTTCCAGTTCGCGGACGCGCTGCTCCAGTGCGTTGCGTTCGTCTCGGTTCTGGGTCGTACCACGCTTTCTGTTGGCCTCCTCAAGTTCGGTCTGTAACTCCCGGACCGCCGTCACCGTGGTGCTCAGAGTGTGTGCAACGTGAGCAACGGTCTGGGGCACCACCGATGGCATCTGGAACGGCGAGGAAACCAGGGAGATCCTGCTCCTCTTTGCCTTGAGCGGTCAGGGTTGCAAAGAGGCTTTCGCTTAATTGCTCCCTTGAGGTTCCCAGGCGTGCGAGCGTCGTGTCATCGAGTTCTTCATCAAGCATAGAGGGTAGCTGACGTTCATCGCCGACAACAATAGCGCGACGCGCTCGTACTAGAGCGACCAGCAGTTCCGGAGGAAAGGCATGATGCTAAAGAAGATGAGCTAATCTGAGTAGTTTCTTAACCGCCCCTTCTACTTTGGTCATGAAGGTCACGGCCATTGAAGGGACGAGTGGCAACGCTCCAATGACATCGCTTGCTTCACTATGGATGACGTCACCAGGATAGAGAATGTAGGCGCTGGTCACAATCTTGAACAGTTTATAGGTCGAGCCTCTAGAGTTAGTGACTTTGTGACAGATACGATCACGATACATGCGCATCTTATCAAGATCATCGTCATTTGGGTAGTGCAACCCGTCTGCTTCCCTGAACCACCGGTACTTCGCATCGAAGATCATCACATGCTTCGGCGTTCCATATTCGTAGACCTCAATAGCAAGATCAGGGCTGAGATATTTGTCCTGGCGGATGTTCGCGACAATACTTCCAGTGCCACCTGCTGACTGATGGCTGTAATAGCATGGCTCGTATCTCATCTCGACTCGCCGATCCCCTCGCCCAAGAACAATACGAGAGCTATCTTTGCGTACCTCAAATTGAAAGGCGTTTCGCTCGATTTCATAAAAAAGATTACTCGAAAGGAAGGTGTACCCAGCATTTGTTAGTTCATCCAAAATGATCAGGGAAATTCGAAAAATTGACCAGATCTCATAGAGATCCCACATTTTACGCAAAGCGAGTGTTGTGAGATAGCGTTCCGTATCCAGATGTATTTGTAGTTCCTGTTGAAATTGGAGATAGAGGTGGTAGAAACGGCTGTAGAAGGGATGCTTCAGTAATACTTGTGTCGCACGGCTAGAGGAGGGAGAACGCTTGACGGAAGTCAGAAACGGTTCGCTACTCCAGGCTATACATCGACGCGTTAATAGTTCGCAGTCACTCAGAACCTGCTTGAGCTTTTCGATCTCTTCTGTTTCATCATCGGTCCATCCTCGACTGAGTTTAATAAGACGTTGTTGTTCTCGTCGCTTCATTTCACTCTCAGCCCTCGCTTTGAGGAACGCAAGCTTGTTCATAAGCTGGTGCTGGACAAACTGTTTCAGCAAGCGGTTTTCGTGGACATCATAGGTGAGGACTTTTTCTTTGACCTGCCACCTTACCGGCAGCATAGCGCTACTGCTCCCTCCAGCTCTTGCTTCTGGTACAAGAAACACCTCGCCAGGAAGAGCTATGGCCTCATTTGAAAACTGGTACACTTCATGAAAGAGTCGTTGCGCATTGGTTTCATAGAGAACGCGATACGGATGACGACGAATATGCTCCATGACATCGCTCAACTGCTCCATAATGGCCAGTAGCAGCCGATAATCGCGTAATGGAGAATTTTCCTGTGCCCGATGCTTGTTCACAGCTTTTTCGCCTGCTGGGGAATTGAGACGAAAGAGGAGCTCGGTTGCTATGGCATCAAGTTCCACCAGCATTTGCTCGTAACGTTTCTGGGTCAGTTTTGCAGGCAGCACTCGCACCATTGTTTTTTGTGGCTCGTAGCCAGGAGCCTCAGCACGTAATTCATATAATCCGGCATGCCACTCTGGCCGCCAGTACCATGACCCATACACACTTGTATCGAGCAATTCGTCATCAACAAAAATTTCCAGGGGGCCAGGGGCGTCTGCTTGCGCGCGAAGGAAATTGTTCCTACCCTCTATTGCACGAGCATGGAGGTTTTCGTTGGTATCCTGGAAGACCAGCGGTTTCCCGTTGAGCGTGAGCCATGTATTAGCGCCAGAAACTGGTGTAGCCATCGCGTTTCAACCTGAACTTCATCTCATCAAGCCGTTTTTCCGAACGAGGCAGTTGGGCGCGTTTTGTGAAGTCAATGAGTTTATCTAGCATGCCCCGTATGGCTTCTGTTCCGCGCACACGAGGGAGAATTCTTTGTTTGACTTGCAAATCAAAAGCAACCTCTGGTGTGAAGAGATTCTTACTATTTGCCAGATATAGCTCAATTTCGCGTACGACACGATACCCCAGTCCCAGATCAGCTTCATTGAGGATCTTTCCTATTTCAACAATCTGGGGACGATATTGGACATCAGGCTGTCGCGCCTGGTAGCTCCGCCAGGTCATCGCCGAAATTGTGAGTGGGGCCGGTCCTGGCTGACGCTCTGGGATCTTGTCCAGATCCACGGCAAAAAATTCTATTGTATTGGCTCGATCAATAACTTTATCACTCAGCGATTGCGTCGTCTCATCAACATTGATGGTCCCGGTAAATAACAAATTGGAAGGTAAGCAGAGAAATGGCGGGACATCCAGCGCCTTTCCCTGCTCCTGAAAACGCCTCTGAATACGCTCACTGACGAGCGGAATCCGGCGGAAGGAGGGTTGTTCCTCCTCCAAAGCACTGAGAAACTGGGAGAAATAGTACTCCACATGCGCGAGGTTCATCTCATCCAGGCAGAAAAAATAGAGCGCGTCGTAATCAGCTTCTGCCGTGAGAATGAAATCTGCTGCCGGTTCCGTCATGTATTCGCCAGTCAGCGTGTTCAAATATCCAAGCAGATACCGATCATCATTCCAACCAGGTCGCACAGCCAGCCGCAAGTACCGCCCGTTCTCTACCGAACTCCCAAGAGCCTCCGCATACAATTGAGAGAGCTTCGATTTGCCGGTCCCAGAAAGTCCGGCGAGAATGAGCAAAGGACGAGTTTTGAGACAAATGTGATAGTTGTAGAGCGTTTCCTCATCAAAATAGTACCCTCTGGCAGTAATGTAGTGTTTTACGTGACTGAGCAGGTCCTGTTCTTCAAGGCGTATTCCTCCCATATGATCAAGAAAGGCATTCACTTCGTCTGGAGAAAGGCGCGTATGACCGACTTCTGGCATCCGATGAAGAATACCTTTGACGAGATCGCTGTTAACACTGGTATTAAATACCTCATCAACAGTGATAGTCATGCTATTGGCTGTACGGTTGATATTCGTTACTTCGGCCTTGCAAGGCAGTAAGCTCTCGCTCGCCGGACCTTTTCTATAATAGAAGAACAATCCGTCACCAACTTCAATGCCTGGTTTTACGAAAGGGTATGGGAAGGTGAGCCGCCGGCCTTTGAAGGGGGGAGAGTCAGAGAATTCTGCTAGTGTTGACGATGGCAACAGGTAAAAAAAGTCTTTGCTCATGCTCATATACTCCACCAAGCACTCAGGGAAATGCTTCTACTCACTACTATTCCTGATGGCTTTCGCATAGACGATTATCTTCTGGAAGGTCTACAATGTGCTGCTTATTGTAAAGCAGAGCAGGAGGTGCGTCAAGGGTAAAGCATGCATAGATTCGCCTTCACGCTTTTCTGTTGACAGGGAAACCGTTGATCGATACAATAGCCGAGGATGAACTAGTCAGAGGATTCTACATGATCAATATTTTTGAGTTCCAGCAACAACTCGTTCAAGAGTATATTTCCTATGTGATGAGTTTTATTCCTATCAGGGATGAATCCATCAGACAGTATGTGCAGCAGGAACTCATGCAGAAGAAGGTCCTCTGGCCTGAGCCGCTTATTCAGATGAATCCCCTCTTTCAGCTAGGCGCTTTCATCGATGAACTCGTTGGGCGAGAAATCCTTCACCCTCGTTGTGGCCAGATTTTCCGGCGTGATAAATCACCGGAGAATCATATTGGCTCCCCCTTACGATTACATCAACACCAGGAGGACGCTATTCAGATAGCACGGCAAGGATGCAGCTATGTCCTGACCACAGGGACGGGTTCGGGAAAAAGTCTGGCCTACATTATTCCCATCGTCGATTATATTTTGCGTCACGGGAGCGGGAAGGGCATTCGCGCGATCATTGTCTATCCGATGAATGCCCTGGTGAATAGTCAGGCAACCGAACTCGAAAAATTTCTCTGCGATGGCGATCCCAAATGCGAAGGACCTGTTACCTTTAAAAAGTACACCGGCCAGGAGAATGAACAAGAACGTGCAGCGATTCTTGAGAACCCACCAGATATCTTGCTTACCAATTATGTCATGCTCGAACTCATCCTGACGCGAAAACGAGAAAAACGCCTGGTTGATAACAGCAGGTTGCAATTCCTTGTGCTTGATGAATTACACACGTACCGTGGCCGACAAGGGGCAGATGTTGCACTATTGATGCGACGTGTGAAAAACCGCATGGGATCACCAACACTCCAATATATCGGCACTTCTGCCACGCTTGCCAGCGAGGGAAACTACGAAAAACAACAGGAGCAGGTGGCAAGTGCGGCATCGAAAATCTTTGGTACCACCATCAAACGCGAGCACATCATTAATGAGACGTTAGAACGCATCACGCGACAGCAGGAACAACGCGATCATTTTGAGAGACAGCTCAAAGAACGTCTGGCTGACCCTCTGAGCACACCGCCACTATCCTATCACGACTTCCTCTCCGACCCACTTTCTGTTTGGATTGAGGACACCTATGGCCTGACAGAAAAAGACGGGCGGCTGATTCGAGTGAAACCGCTCAGCCTCTCCCACGGAGCTCAACTGCTCAGCGAGCGCACCGGCGTTCCTGTCGAACGGTGCAGCACAGCGATTCAAGAGACGCTGCTGGCCGGTTGTAGTGAGAGAGTTGATCCTGATACTGGAAAAACTCCTTTCGCTTTTCGTTTACACCAGTTTATTAGTAAGGGTGATACCGTCTATGCCTCTCTGGGAGTTGGCAATGATCGTTACCTGACATTTCAACGCCAACACTATGTCCCAGAACAACCCGGAAAGCGTGATCGCCTTCTATTCCCTCTGGTATTCTGCCGTGAGTGCGGTCAGGAATACTATGCTGTGCAGAAAGGGAGGAACCGTTTTCTGCCAAAAGGCTCGGTGAGACCAGAGGATGAAACCGACACAGCAGAAAAAGACAGCCAGGCAGGCTTTCTCTATGTGAGTATGGACAAACCCTGGCCTCTGGATGAGGATACAGTCGCTCGCGAGGTTCCAGAGGATTGGACAGAGGAGCGGCCAGGAAAACCCGTGGTCAGACGCTCCCAAAGATCGTTGTTGCCGAAATCTCTACGGGTACGCCCAGATGGGGTGATTGCAGAAAACGCAGAAGATGAGCAACGAGCCCTGCAGTGTCATTTTTTTCAAGCTCCCTTTCGTCTCTGCTTGTATTGTGGTGTTTCCTACAGTGCTGATCAGTTCAATGACTTCGCGAAAGTCGCAACTCTGAGTTCTGAGGGACGTAGTACCGCAACGACCATCTTGAGTCTTTCCGCCATACGTCGGGCCAAAGCACTCTCCGCTGCCAATGGGCAGAACGGTTCAACCAGCCGAGCGCTGCTGGCCCCTAAAATGCTCAGCTTTACAGATAATCGCCAGGACGCCTCGCTGCAAGCCGGACACTTTAACGATTTTGTGGAGTTCGGGATGTTGCGCTCTGCTCTCTATACGGCTCTGCGGCACGCCGGAGAGAAAGGATTGCGCCACGACGAACTGACGCAGAAGGTATTTGATGCGCTCGACCTGGATTTTCAGCAGTACGCCGTCGAAAAGGATGCCCGCTATCAGGCGCGTGAAGAGATTAAACAGGCTTTTCGGAAAGTCCTGGGCTATCGACTCTATCGCGACCTTGAGCGCGGCTGGCGCATTATCTCTCCTAACCTGGAGCAATGTGGCCTGCTCACTATCGACTATCTTTCGCTGGAAGAGCTTTGTCTGGATGAAGATGTCTGGGAAAAGTGTCACGACGCGTTAAAAGATGCTTCCCCGCAGCGACGAAAAGAGATTAGCAAAACATTGCTTGACCACATGCGCCGCGAGCTGGCGATCAAGATCGACTACCTCAATCAGTCATATCAGGAGTCGCTGCAACAGGAGAGCAACCAGCGATTGATTGCTCCCTGGGCACTTGATGAAAATGAGAACTTCGTCTACGCGACGATCCTCTTCCCCAAAACCCGTAAAAATGAGGATCGACGCTATAACATTTTCCTGTCTGGATACAGTGGATATGGACGGTATCTCAGGCGCCAGGGCTTGTCAAATGCCTACCGGGATATTGGCGTCAAGGAGACCGAAAAAATCATCAGACAACTGCTGGAGTGTCTGCGCCTGGCTGCTCTGGTTGAACGCGTTGTCGAGCCGCGTGACAAAGATGATTCTGGTGGGTATCAGTTGCCTGCTTCGTCACTGATCTGGAAAGTGGGCGATGGAAAACAAGCCCCCCACGATCCTATTCGCATGCCACGAGCGCCAAGAGATGGCAGGCAACCTAACC
Source organism: Ktedonobacteraceae bacterium (assembly GCA_035650355.1). Lineage (GTDB taxonomy): Bacteria > Chloroflexota > Ktedonobacteria > Ktedonobacterales > Ktedonobacteraceae > DASRHT01. The sequence continues at coordinate 20,119 of DASRHT010000014.1, read as the reverse complement.
GCTATTTCGTTGCCTTCTACAAAAAAAACGCCAGGGATTTACGCGATATCTACGCCCGCGAACATACCGCCCAGGTTCCCTCGCAAATACGAAGAGAGCGGGAGGACGCTTTTCGTGAAGGAGCGTTGCCTGTTCTCTACTGTTCTCCCACAATGGAACTAGGGATTGATATCCGCGATCTCAACCTGGTAAATATGCGCAATATTCCTCCTACCCCCGCCAACTACGCCCAGCGCAGTGGCCGGGCGGGCAGAGGTGGCCAGCCAGCGCTGGTCTTTTCTTATTGTTCTACAGGCAGTTCCCATGACCAGTACTTTTTCAAACGGCCAGAAGCAATGGTGAGTGGTTTTGTCACCCCGCCCAAAATTGATCTCTCGAATGAGGATCTCATACGCGCCCATATCCATGCTCTCTGGCTGGCTGAAACCGGCGTCTCCTTGTACAATTCGCTGCAAGATATTTTAGATGTATCGGGCAGCAAGCCAAGTTTGAAACTGCGTGACGAAATACGAACGGGCATCGAAAACCCACAGGCCAGGCGTGCAGCCCGTCAGCGAGCACAGGTCCTGCTTGCTACACTACAGCTCAACGAGCAGGAGATAACCTGGTATTCAGAGAACTGGCTCGACGAGGTGCTCAATCAAGTCGTTGTTCAGTTTGATCGCACCTGTGATCGCTGGCGCAGTCTCTATCGCGCAGCGCAATCCCAATTTGAGACGCAAAATAATATTATTCTTGACGCCTCTCGCAGTGCGAAAGATAAACAGTATGCCGCCCGATTGCGTGATGATGCCCAGTCTCAGCTCAGCCTGTTGTTGAATACAGAGGATGCGGAACAGTCTGATTTTTACAGTTACCGCTATTTTGCGACAGAAGGGTTCCTTCCTGGCTATAATTTCCCGCGCCTGCCGCTTTCTGCCTACATTCCCGCTCGTCGAGGAAAGCATAACGAGCGAGATGCCTATATCTCGCGCCCCCGCTTCCTGGCCATCTCCGAATTTGCCCCACGGGCCATTGTCTATCATGAAGGCTCACGCTACGAGATTAACCAGGTGATTCTCTCTGTTAATGAAGAAGGCGGCGGGATCATAACGAGATCGGCCAAACAATGCTCACATTGTGGCTATTTGCACCCGCTGAATAGCGGTGACGGGATTGATGTGTGTGAAAACTGTGGTACGCTCCTGCCCCAGGCTATAGAGAGGCTCTTTCGGCTCCAGAATGTTTCGACCAGGCGCCGTGATCGCATCAATTCTGATGAAGAAGAACGTATGCGCCAGGGGTACCAGATCCATACTGCTGTGCGCTTTACGGAGAAAGATGGACGCCTCGACCGTTACGACGGGTCAGTGGTCAATAAGGGTGGGAAGGTCCTGGCGCGCCTCTCCTATGGCAGTGCCGCCATGCTCTGGCGGATTAACTTCGGCTGGACACGACGCAAAGAGCAAGGAGTTCGCGGCTTTCAAATTGATCTGGAGCGTGGATACTGGGAAAAGGATACTCCGGCGGCAAAGAAGGACGTGAAGGATTCTGATGATCCGATGTCCCCTCGCACTATGCGTGTCATCCCTTATGTTGATGATCGCCGCAATAGTCTGTTATTTGAACCATCAACACAACTGGACAAAGATACGATGGCTTCTCTTCAAGCGGCCCTCAAACGGGCGATGCTGGTACGCTATCAGCTTGAGGATAGTGAGCTGGCTGTAGAGCCACTCCCCAACATCACGAAGCGTCACCAGTTGCTTTTCTATGAGGCTTCTGAAGGGGGCGCAGGCGTTCTGCGGAGATTGACGGACGAACCTGGAGAATTGGCTCAGGTCGCACGCACGGCACTGACCCTGTGTCATTACGATCCTGATACAGGTGAGGATCAGCTTCACGCACACGGAGTTGAAGAAAACTGCGAGGCTGCGTGCTATCAGTGCTTGATGTCGTATACGAATCAGCATGATCACCTCCTGCTTGATCGTAAGCGTATTTTTGCTTTCCTGAGAGAACTGGCTCAGGCTCAGGTCAGAATGCAGACGCCTGAAGTGCTCCAAATAGCGGATCTTTCATATGAAATTGAACAGTCATCTGACGATACGTTGGAACAAGAGTGGTTACAACTGCTTGCCGAGAACGGATACCGTCGCCCGTCAGAAGTACACCCATCCATCGGAGACGCGGTTCCTGATTTTCTCTATGAAGAACAAGGAGCAGCTATCTTTGTCGATGGCTCACCAGACGAGTACCCTGAGCGGCATGCCCGCAAGACTGATAGCGTAGAAGATCGTGGCTATATGGTCGTCCGTTTTGGAGCCAAGCAGGACTGGATGACCCTCTTTGATCGCTACCCCGATATCTTTGGGAGGAACGTATGAGTTTTGCTGTTGGTTCGCTCGTCCGTGTACGAGGGCGAGAGTGGGTGGTGCTGCCTTCAGAGGATGAGGAGATGCTTATGGTGCGGCCCCTTGGAGGGACCGATGATGAGATTACGGGCATTTATTTGCCGTTGGAGCCGGTTGAGCCTGCCCAGTTCGAGTTGCCCGATCCTGAAAGTCGGGGCGATTATCGTTCCTGTCGCCTCCTCCGTGACGCCGTACGCCTCGGTTTTCGTTCGAGTGCGGGTCCTTTCCGCTCATTTGCCTATATCGCCGTTGAGCCTCGTCCTTACCAATTTGTGCCTTTACTGATGGCCCTCAAACTTGATCCGGTTCGCCTGTTGATCGCCGACGATGTCGGGATCGGAAAAACGATAGAAGCGGGTCTGATTGCCCGTGAACTGATTGATCGGGGTGAGGTCAAGCGCCTGGCTGTGCTTTGCCCCCCACAACTGGCCGAACAATGGAAAACCGAGTTAGCAGAAAAATTCCATATCGAGGCAGAACTCGTCCTTTCCAGCACCGCAGCACAGCTTGAGCGGCGCTGCCGTTCCGGTGAGTCGCTTTTTGAACGCTTTCCCTATGTGATCGTCTCAACAGACTTTATCAAAGCGGATCGTCGGCGCAATGACTTTGTGCATTATGCTCCTGAACTGATTATCGTTGACGAAGCTCATACCTGTGCCTATGCGGGAGAGAGACGCAGCAGCAGCCATCAACGATACCAATTGGTTGCCAGCCTGGCGGAAGAGAAAAACAGGCATCTGATCCTGGTGACTGCAACGCCTCATAGCGGGAAGGAGGAGGCATTCCGTTCACTGCTCGCATTTCTCAACGAAGATTTCAAATATCTGCCAGAAGACCTCACCGGACCCCGCAACGCCCCGATCAGGGAACGTGTGGCCGACCACTTCATCCAACGCCGCAGGGCCGACATTGTCTCGTACCTTGACACGGATACGTCCTTTCCTAAGCGCGACCCTGTTGAAGATTCATACCTCCTCTCTAAAGAGTATAAGCAGCTCATCGAGCGCGTGCTCAATTATGCGCGTGAGACGGTCCTGGATGAGAGTACCGGACAGGCTCGCCGCCGGGTCCTCTGGTGGGCCGCGCTGGCACTGCTGCGCTCTGTTACCTCCAGCCCGGCTGCGGCAGTAGCAGCATTGCGCGGGCGTGCCGCTGTGGCGGAGGCCACCTCTGAAGATGAAGTGGAGCTTGTGGGTCGTCAAACCGTGCTTGATCTGATGGATACGGACGCCAGTGAGAGCATTGACCTGACCCCGGGCGGCGATACCGAGTTGACGCAGGAAGAGGATCGGCGTCGGCGCCGTTTGCAGGCAATGGCTCGCGAGGCAGAGACCCTCACCGGCGCAAAGGACGCAAAATTGCAAAAGGCGCTCCAAATCATCGCTGACATGGTCAAAGAGAATTTCCAACCCATCGTTTTTTGCCGCTTCATCCATACGGCACACTATGTGGCAAGAGCCCTGCGCCAGCGCCTGCCCAAAGTAGCAGTTGAAGTGGTGACAGGGGAGATTCCTCCTCTTGATAGGGAAGAGCGTATCCAACAGCTTGCCGAACAGCCGCAACGCATTCTGGTCTGTACCGATTGCCTCAGCGAAGGGGTCAATCTCCAGGACCACTTCGATGCCGTGTTCCACTATGACCTCTCCTGGAATCCTACACGTCATGAGCAACGCGATGGACGCGTGGATCGCTACGGTCAGCCCAAAAAGTTGGTGCGTATTGTGACCTACTACGGCAAAGATAATCAGATCGATGGGCTGGTGCTTAATGTCCTGATTAACAAACATAACAGGATACGCAATTCGCTCGGCATCTCCGTCCCTGTCCCTTTTGACAATGAAGCGGTGATCGAAGCGATCTTTGAAGGGCTGGTGCTCAGGGAAAATACAGCAGGCTCAGCCATAAGCGGCAAGTCGATGGTCAGGCAGCATGGATTATGGGAAAACGAGGAGGGCGGCGATCCGCTGGACGAACTTTTTAAGCTCTGGGATACTAACGCGGAACGAGAAAATCGCTCCCGTACAATTTTTGCTCAGCAGAGTATCAAAGGAGAAGTCGTTGCGGCTGAGGTGGCGGCTATACGCTCGGCTATTGGTTCAAAAGTCGAAGTCGAGACCTTTGTCAGAGAAGCCCTAACGGCTCATGGCGCCTTTATTAGCGAGAAGGGGGGCGCACTCCACTGCGATCTGAGCGAGACGCCAAGAGCTTTGCGTGATGCAATGGGACTCCATCGGTTCGGGCAAACAGCAATACCCCGTATCAAAGCGCGTTTTGAATTACCGGTGCAAGAGTCAGAGGTATATCTCAATCGTACTCATTCCCTGGTCGAAGGTCTGGCAAGTTACGTGATGGATGCGGCTCTTGATACCCAGCAAGGAGCCTATGAGAAGCGCGTCGCGCGTCGCTGTGGCGTCATCAGTACCGATCAGGTCTCGCTGCGTACCACCCTGATATTGGTCCGGCATCGTTTTCATATTATTACCCTGCGCAGGTCGGAAGAGTATCCCTTGCTGGCAGAAGACTGCCAAGTCCTGGCATTTACAGGCGCTCCCCATAATGCTCAATGGCTAACGGACCAGGAGGAAATCGAACGCCTTCTGACAGCAGCATCAGAAGCGAATATCAGTGCTGCCCGCGCTAGCTATTTCCTCCATTCAGTCCTCGACGAGTTCGACCTGTTACGTCCCCATCTGGCAGAGGTGGCGCATCGACGAGCACAGGAAGTGTTACTGGCTCATCGCCGTGTGCGCGAAGCGGCGCATGCTCGTGGCATCCGGTATCGCATCAAGGAACAGGCCCCGGATATCCTCGGCGTCTATGTCTACCTGCCCAGGCTGTAGAGAGGAAGAAAAGAGATGCGGAAACAGGCCATCTTTACTACGGTAGAGAGTGAAGGGGGCATCCTCCCAAACGACTTGCTTGAGCGCATTGCTGTGCGAGATACATCTCTTGCCGGCACTCGCCTGGAAGACTATCATCTGGTAAAGGCAGACCAATTCAGTGAGATCATCAGTCACTCCTGGAATCGTCTGTTGCAGGTGTGGAAGCTCTTTGACGAGGGAAGAGAGACGCAAACGGCGGGCGACACGACCTTTACCAGAGAACAATGGCTGCTTCCCCTGTTTTCCGAACTCGGCTATGGGCGTCTGCTTGCTGCCAGACCGATCCAGCTAGAGAAGAAAAGTTATGCCATCTCACATAGCTGGCAACATGTGCCCATCCACCTGGTCAGCCATAAGGTCGAGCTTGATCGACTGACCCGGGCAGCCAGTAGCGGACCCCGTAGCAGCCCTCACAGCCTGGTACAAGAACTCTTAAATCGCTCAGACCAGCACCTCTGGGGCACGGTTTCCAATGGGCTACGCCTGCGTGTGTTGCGCAAGAATGTCAGCTTGATCCGCCAGCCATATGTGGAGTTTGACCTGGAAGCGATGATGAAGGGCCAGCTCTACGCGGAGTTCGTTCTCCTCTGGCTCCTCTGCCATCAATCTCGTTTTGAGGGCGAACGTGCCGAAGAGTGCTGGTTAGAGAAGTGGTCCCGCTCCGCCCATGATCAGGGGGTACGGGTGCTGGATCAGCTCCGCAAAGGGGTCGAACACGCTATTGCGGCGTTGGGCAGCGGCTTCCTCTCCCATAGAGCAAATACCCTGTTGCATGAGAAATTACGTTCTGGTCGGCTCAATACTCAGGAGTATTATCGCCAGGTATTGCGCCTGGTCTATCGCCTCATTGTCCTGTTCGTCGCTGAGGATCGGGACGTCCTGCTTCATCCAGATACAACGCAGGCCGCGCGTGAACGATATATGACTCACTACTCGACGACGCGCCTGCGCCGCCTGGCTGAGCGGCGACTAGGAACGCAGCACAGTGATCTCTATCAGGGATTATACCTGATCATGAGTAAAGTGGGAGGCGACGAGGGCTATCTGCCACTGGGCCTGCCTGCACTCAACGGCTTCCTCTTTTCAGAGAAAGCGCTCCCCGATCTCATAGGGTGCCAGCTTGCCAATCACGATCTGCTGGAAGCTATTCGCGCGCTCGCATTCACGATTGATGACGGCATGCAACGGGCCATCGATTACAAAAATCTGGGCTCGGAGGAATTAGGCAGCGTCTACGAATCCTTGCTCGAATTCCATCCGGTCCTTAACATCGAGGCTGCAACGTTTGGCCTGGAGGTCGAGATCGGCCACGAACGCAAAACCACCGGCAGCTACTATACCCCGACAAGTCTGATTGAATGCCTCCTCGACTCGGCACTCGATCCGGTCCTGGAGGAAGCGTGCAAAAAGCCAGATCCCGAAAAAGTGATTCTCGATCTCAAAGTCTGCGATCCCGCCTGTGGCAGCGGGCACTTCCTGATCGCGGCAGCCCACCGGATAGCTAAGCGCCTGGCAGCCATCCGCTCCGGCGACGAAGAGCCCGGTCCCCAGGTCAGGCGGAAAGCTTTGCGCGATGTGATAGGACGCTGCATCTATGGCGTGGACATCAATCCCATGTCCGTCGAATTATGCAAAGTCAACTTGTGGAAAGAAGCAATGGAGCCGGGCAAGCCCCTGTCATTCCTCGACTCGCATATTTTAGAAGGGAACGCCTGCTTGGCACCACGCCGGCGCTCCTCGCCGCCGGTATCCCCGACAAAGCCTTTGAACCGATTGAAGGCGACGATAAAAAGCTCTGTAGCGAGTACAAGAAACGCAACAAAGGCCAGCGCGCTGGCCTGCGTACACTCTTTGACCCGGCGGGGCAGCCCTGGAAACACCTGGGCAACCTGGCAGCCAGCATGATGATGCTCGACGACATCGGTGATGACACGGTACAAAATATCCATAGCAAGGAAGAGCAGTACGAGCGCTATGTTCGCTCCACCGACTATCTTTCGGGATCGCTGCTGGCAGATGCCTGGTGCGCGGCCTTTGTCTGGAAAAAAACAAAGGAATTCGCTTATCCCATCACGCACGAGGTACTCTGCAATATTGAGCAAAATCCTTACAGTATTCCCGGCTGGATGAGAGAAGAGATCATCCGCCTGCGCCAGCAATACAAGTTCTTCCACTGGCACCTTGCCTTTCCGGGCATCTTCCGCACCCCAATCAACGGTGAAGCGCCAGAAAACAAGCAAACCGGCTGGTGCGGCGGGTTCGATGTGATTCTGAGCAATCCACCGTGGGATCGTATCAAAATTCAGGAAGAAGAATGGTTTGCGACCGTCAGACCAGATATCGCAAACGCGCCTAATGCAGCACAGCGGCGAAAGATGATTGCTGAACTAATCGGGGACAATCCAGAAAAGCGCGATCCCCTCCTCTATGCCGCTTTTAAGGATGATCAACGCCAGGCATCAGGTGAGAGCCACCTGGTCCGTAATAGCCGTCGTTACCCCCTTTGTGGACGGGGTGATATCAATATTTATGCTATTTTCGCTGAACTGATGCATACATGTATTAAGCCAACAGGACGCGTAGGATGTATTGTACAGTCAGGCATTGCGACGGATGATACTACCAAGTTCTTTTTCCAGGATGTCACGGAAACTCAGACGTTAGTGAGCCTCTATAGCTTTGAGAATGAGGAATTTCTGTTTCCTGCCGTCCACCACGCCACAAAGTTCTGCTTACTTACCCTCTCTGGAAGGGCAAAATGTCAGAAAGCTGCTGATTTTGTTTTTTTCGCTCGTAAAACTTCGGATCTTGAAGACGAAAGTCGCCATTTTTCCCTATCAGTTTCCGATGTTGCCTTACTTAACCCTAATACTCACACTTGTCCTATTTTTCGCTCAAAGCATGATATGCTCTTGACAAAAAAAATCTATGAAAGAGTTCCTGTACTTATCAAGGAAGGTTCCCCGGAAATTAATCCCTGGTATATCAAATTCTCCAGGATGTTTGATATGGCAAATGACTCTCATCTATTTCTTACGCATGAACAGCTAAAGAGTGAAGGCTGGGAGCTGGAAGGCAACGTTTTTTGTAAAGATGGTAAAGTGTGTTTGCCACTCTACGAAGGTAAAATGATTTCACATTTCGATCATCGTTTTGGGACCTACGAGGGGCAAACACAGGCCCAAGCAAATCAGGGTAAATTACCAGAACTTACCGAAGAACAGCATGTTAATTCGTCTACGCTCCCATTACCTCAATATTGGGTTCATGAGGCCCATTTCAAAGATTTTTTACGTCAAGGAAGAAAAGCTCTACTCGTGTTTCGCGATACTGCTCGCTCCACAGATATCAGGACTGCAATATTTTGTGTTACTCCTATAGTAGCTTGTGGTCATAAGCTTCCCATTATTCTACTCAATCCTGAATATAACCGAGAGATAACTTATTTTGCAGGTTGTGTCTCTTCCTTTGTCTTCGATTATGTGACACGACAGAAGGTTGGAGGGGCTAGTTTAGGTTTATTCATTTTAAAGCAACTCCCAGTATTGCCTTTAGAACTATATACTTCAAAGTGTCAATGGGATGATAAAAATTTGATAGGGGACTGGATCTTCCTTCGCGCCCTCGAACTCACCTACACCGCCTGGGATCTCGAACCGTTTGCGAAAGATTGTGGCTACGATGGTCCTCCATTCTGCTGGAACGAGGAGCGGCGCTTCCTGTTGCGCTGCGAGCTTGATGCGGCGTACTTCCACCTCTATGGAGTCGCACGAGACGACGTCGATTACATTATGGAGACATTCCGCGTCTGGAAAGAAAAAGAAGAGAAGCAGTGCGGCGAATACAGGACGAAACGGGTCATCCTGGAAATATATGACGAGATGCAGCAAGCGATAGAGACAGGCGAGCCATATCAGACGCGATTAGACCCGCCACCGGCTGATCCAGCCGTGGCTCATCCGCCAGGAGCAGAGGTGAGGCCGTGAGGGACGATCCAGACCACGCTCACCGCTAGCAGCATGGCATAGTCCAAGCCAGGTTATTCTTCAGAACGTGCTTTGAAAAAACCAGCATGAATGTTTTGCCTGTCTCGCTTTAGCATTACTGCATGAGTGGCAACCTACTAAGCAGGCAAATAGAGCAATTACGCTATCATCTGCGTTTCGAGCAACGCCTTCCCCATCTCATTTCTCGTGCATCAAGATTCTCGCTGCCATCTAAACAGTAATCTGGCGAAGTTGGCATTGAAAGTTTTGATATATACTATGCGATATAAATAAAACTAGCTTGACAACATGTATTTCAGCAATATATGATATATTTAGATAGTTATCTCTACAATAGAATATTTGTTCTTATTTTTCGTCGAAAAGAAGCATTACTTTTCTATTTTCGGTTTCCGTGCAGTAGTGGTTAATTGCTTGTAGTACCATGCTGAACTTACACTACCTGCAATTACCTGACCTCTTAACCCAGCCTTGCAAGCCATAAAGGAGAGGGCAGTACACGAATGCAGAGGACTTGCTTCAATACCATTTCTCGTGAAGGGACCCTTTTTCCTCCTGACTTTCTCCAACGATTGGTTCAGAAGTATCCTCCCCTGGAAGGGTTAGTGCCGGAAACCTATCATCTTGATGATGAAACACTCAATGAAGCTATTAACAATTCCTGGATGAAGCTATTACAGAAATGGCACACCCTTCATAGATCATATCGTTCTGACGATGATCATGCGCTCAAAGAAATCTGGATATTCCCTCTGTTTGATAAGCTTGGCTATGGTCACCGACTGGTAACCGCAAAACCCATAGAAATAGAAAGAAAGAAATATGCCATTTCTCATAGCTGGGGGCATGTGCCGATTCATATTGTCAGTGCGCAGATAGAGCTTGATGCTCGCTGCTATAAGTTCAAAGGCAGCAGCATACGCCAGAGTCCCCATATGTTAGTTCAGGAGTTGTTGAACCGCTCCCCCGAACATATCTGGGGCATCGTAACGAACGGCCTCCGGCTGCGGTTGCTGCGCCGTGACAAGCGACTCGTGCATAGAACGTATATCGAGTTTGACCTGGAAGCAATGATGCAGGGCGAGGTATATGCGGATTTTGCTTTGCTCTGGTTGCTCTGTCATCAATCTCGCTTTGAAAGCGAGCGTGCAGAAGATTGCAGGTTGGAGCAATGGTGGAAGCTTGCACATGACCAGAGTATCCGGGCGCTTGGCGAATTAAGGCATGGGGTCAAGAACGCTGTCCTTTTACTCGGGCAAGGATTTCTTGCCTGCCGTGGCAACCACCAGCTTTGTGAGAAGCTACGCTCGGGAACGCTCAAGGCTGAACAGTATTATCGCCAACTGTTGCGTCTGATCTATCGTCTGCTCGTCCTCTTTGTAGCTGAAGACCGGGGGCTGCTGCTGATCCCCGACGCTTCTGAGGAGGCAAAGAAACGCTATACGAAGTATTATTCGATGGACCGATTGCGCCAGCGTGCCTTGAAATATCGTGGCACGCAACACGTAGACCTGTTTCGTGGTCTATGCTGCGTTATGCAACAGCTTTCCCAAGATCCGGGCTATCCAGATCTTGCGCTTCCGACGCTTGATGGTTTCCTTTTCGAGTCAACGGCAATAGCAGATCTGGTAACGTGTGATCTTACCAATGCTTGCCTGCTGGAGGTCGTGCGCTCATTAGCGTTCCTTGAGCGAGATGATAGATTGATACCGGTCGATTTTCAGCATATGGGAGCAGAGGAGCTGGGAGGCATCTATGAAGGGATATTGGAATTCCAGGTAGTAATAGAGGATGATTCATCCGAATTTCGTTTAGAAATGAAACATGGGCATCTACGAAAGACAACCGGAAGTTTCTATACTCCTCCCCAACTGGTCGAGTGTCTTTTAAATTCCGCCCTGGAGCCGGTGCTGGCAGAAGCATGTCGCCAGCCAGATCCAGAGGCAGCACTTCTCAACTTGAAGGTATGTGACCCGGCCTGTGGCAGCGGTCATTTTTTGATAGCAGCGGCGCGGCGTATTGCCTATCGCCTGGCTTTCCTGCGTGCAGGAAACGTCGAGGCGGATAGAGAAACCTGGTGTGCGGCCATGCGAGATGTAGTGCGCCACTGTATCTATGGCGTGGATAGCAATGAGCTGGCAGTTGAATTGTGTCGGGTAAGCCTCAGTATTGAGGCCATAGAGCCGGGGAAAACGCTAATCTTCCTGGAACATCGTATTAAATGCGGAGATAGCCTGATAGGAGCAACTCCGGCGTCGCTGGAACAAGGCATTCCCGATAGCGCTTTTGATCCCTTGGAGGGAGATGAGCGGTCGCTCTGTTTCGAGTATCGCAAGCGTAACCGCAGTGGGCTTACCGGACAGTTACACCTGCTGATTGAACCGATGGATGATGTGAGAGACCTCATTGCCGAACTGCAAGCACATAATGACGCATCCTATCAGGATGCTCTGGCAATCAAGCAGAGCCACGAAGACGCGTTGCAGCGGAAGACCTACCTGACCAACAAATTGATAGCCGATGCATGGTGCGCTGCGTTTTTCTGGCCGAAAATCTATATTGACTCGCGAAAGCAGGACTTTCCTTTTACTCAGGGCATTCTACGAGAACTCATCAAAAAGAATGAGACGTATCGAGCCATGTGGGAGAAGATTGAGCACCTGGCTGAACAGTACCAGTTTTTTCACTGGCATCTGGAATTCCCAGATGTATTTAAAGAGCAGAAAAAGTCGGAGCAGGGAATTGCAGAGAACGAACACACGGGCTGCTCCGGCGGCTTTGATGTCGTGCTGGGGAATCCGCCCTGGGAGCGCATCAAGCTACAAGAGAAAGAATGGTTTGCTGCAATACGTCCAGATATTGCCAATGCAAAGAACGCCGCTCAGCGGCACCGCAAGATTGAGACATTACGCTACGAAGATCCCGACCTTCACGCTCTTTTCCTTGCGACTCACAGCAAAGCAGAAAGAAAGAGCCATTTCATTCGAGCTTGCGGGCTCTATCCGTTATGTGGTCGGGGAGACGTGAATATCTACACCATTTTTGCCGAGCAGATGCGGCATCTGCTGAAGCCGAGTGGTTATCTAGGATGTATCGTGCCATCTGGCATTGCCACGGATGATACCACAAAAAAGTTTTTCCAGGATCTGATAGACACACAATCTTTAGTATCACTCTACAGCTTTGAGAACCGTAAGAAACTCTTTCGAGACGTCGATGGCAGATACAATTTCAGCTTGCTGACCATAGCAGGTATATCTCGTCCAGCAACTCAAGGTGCTGACTTCATATTCTTTGCCCACCAACCCGAGGACTTGAAAGATGAACAGCGTCATTTTACTCTTTCCGCCAATGATATTGCTTTACTTAATCCCAATACCCGAACATGTCCAATATTCCGCTCAAAGCGCGATATGTTGTTAACAAAAGCTATCTATGAGCGCGTTCCCGTACTAATCAAAGAAGGCTTGCCAGAAGTGAATCCCTGGGGGATCAAATTCTCCAGGATGTTTGATATGGCAAATGATTCGCATCTATTCCGCACTCGTGAGCAACTAGAACAGGATGGCTGGCGGCTTGGAGGAAACTCCTTCTATAAAAATGGAGAACGTTATCTACCACTTCATGAAGGAAAAATGATCTGGCACTTTGATCATCGATTTGGTACATACGATACTCCAACCGAAGAGTTAGCTGATAATGGAAAATTACCCGAATTGACAGAACATCAACATACAGACCCATTCCTGTTATCATTACCTAATTATTGGATTCATGAATCACATATGCCTACCATCATTAGTAATCGAAAGGCTTTTCTTGCATTCCGTGATATCGCTCCTGCTACAAACATTAGAACTGCTATTTTCTGCATTGTCCCTGCGGTTCCTTGTGGACATACTCTACCTCTAGTGCTCCTCCACTCCAAGGCTCCTTGTGCCATAGTCTATATTGCTTGCTGTGCTTCTTCGCTTGTATTTGATTACGTTGCCAGGCAGAAGCTTGGTGGTTCACACATGACCTTTTTCATACTGAAGCAGCTTCCTATCTTGTCGCCAGAGCAATACACTATGATATGTATGTGGAATAAGAGCTATAAGCTAGGTGATTGGATTTTCCCTCGTGCCCTCGAACTCACCTATACAGCCTGGGATCTCGAACCGTTTGCGAAAGATTGTGGCTACGATGGTCCTCCATTCTGCTGGGACGAGGAGCGGCGCTTTCTGTTGCGCTGCGAACTCGACGCAGCTTACTTCCATCTCTATGGAATCGAGCGAGACGACGTAGACTATATCATGGAGACGTTCCCAATTGTGAAGCGCAAAGATGAGAAGCAGTATGGGGACTATCGGACGAAGCGGGCAATACTGGAAACATATGATGCAATGCAGCAAGCGATAGAGACAGGTGAGCCATATCAGACGCGATTAGACCCGCCACCGGCTGATCCAGCGGTGGCTCACCCACCAGGAGCAGGTTTTGGGATAAGCACGTAAATAAACTGGCCCTTCGGGTCCAGGACTACCGAAAAAATCATCGCACTATCGGCTGGAATCTAGGCATGGGCGAGATTGTGTTAGAAGCTCAAGATGGGACCCTTACACGGTACTTTTCTCAGCCTGATGAGGGAGAAAAAGCGGATGCTGGATATGATCCCAATGCTAACCATTCTGAAAGGAGAACGCACGATCTTTTCCTTCTTCCTGAGTTATAGCTATTAGAGAAAAACGGATCTCTCGACCAGGTACAACGAATCCATATTCTCATTTTTTCTCAAATCTATGTCTGTCTGCCTTGCCGGGCAGATATACGTGGCTGGTGGAAAAACTTTCAACGAGCAGTAAGTTCGCATAATGCAACGAAAATCCAGAAGCCGACCGTCTGGGAGTTAACTGGGAGCTATAACCCGGATCGCCCAGGTTAGCCCCAGTGGACGCCTGTTGCTACGGAAGAGGATGTACAACAAGTCAATATCACATTTGATAGCTAAACGGGTGAAAAGGAAATGTTTTCCTGTGTTGACGCTAGATCGTTTGTTCGTTACAATGGAGGGAGAACGGTTCCTTGAGAGAACTCCCATGAACGAGAAAGGACACAAGATGGACAGCGATACTCGCCTTATAGAGACGATCCGTCGATATTGTGAGGTCCGTGGCTGGTACGGTGCTGAATTGCGTGACCCCGAATGGGAAAGCGCTATTGCGGCAGACGACCCACGAAGGACCCATTTCCAGTTTCCCGTAGCCTCTCTCGTTCAATTGCAGGAGACAGAAACGCTTCTTGGTTTTGCTCTTCCCCCTTTCCTTCGCATGATCTATACCGAGATCGCTAACGGCGGTTTTGGGCCAGCTTACGGTATTCGTGGCGCTCTTGATGGCTTCGCTGATGCTACCGGAACAATCGTGCAACATTATCAGAGCCGCTGTGAGGGCCGCTCTCTACTTGACCTTCGTTTGGGCGCTGAGATAGCACAGGGATCAAATGAACTTGTCATCCCTTTTGAGCAGTGGCCGCGCGGACTGTTCTCGATCTGCGAATGGGGCTGCGCCATCCAAATTGGCCTGGATAGCGCAACGGGACGTGTCTATCGCGTCGAACCATCAAAAGATGGCTACCATATAACGCAGGAAGCAGAATCTCTTCAGGCATGGATAGAACAATAGATTCATGCCAAACACTCGGTATAAATCCTCTGTTTTTCCCGCTCTTCGCATCCTCCCTTGAGACAGGAAGAAGAACCAATCCGGCCTGAAGAAGCACACAGCCGATTCTCATCTCGTCGGCAAGTGCCGAGCCACGTAATCGCGAGCAGCCTGTGCTGTTGCCTCATCCACCGGCTCTCGCAAGATGGCGGTGCGGACTTTGTTATCTCGCTGCACACAGTAGACAGGGATCATTGCACCGGGCAGAGTGATGAAGATATCGCCATTGGGAAGCATCTGGAGCAGAGAGCCGTTAGGAATCTCGTTAATCTGTCGTGCCATGATAAACGCTCCTTTCCTTGCTCTCCAGTGTATCCAAAATCGTTGCATTGATCAAGCCTCCTCGCGCTCAAAGGCGGCCCGCAGCTTCTTGAAGGCCGAGCGTTCCAACTGCCTGATCCGCTCGTCTGCACGCTGGCCGGTCCGCCGGAACAGGTTGCGAGCGATATCGTGATAGCTATAGACGATGCCATCGTACAGCCCAAAGCGGCGCTCGATGACCTGTTGCTCTTCTTCGGTCAGGACCGTTTCCATCATCTGGATCACATCTGCCAGCAGAGCCGATGAGGCCATCTCGGTTGAGAGTAGCAGCGGTGGCCCTTCCAGGACAACAACGAGCGGATCTTCGTCCTCACGGTGCTGATCTAGGCTCACCGGCTCTTGCATCAAAGTCAACAGCTCTGCCACCTGTTTGGCTGGCAACCCTACTGCCCTGGCAATCTCTTTTGCCGTCGGCTCCGTCCCTTGATGGAAAAGATCTGAAAACGCTTGCTTGATTCGCTCCATTTTCTGCGCAGTACTGGCTGACATGGAAACCACTTTGGTTTTTTCTGCTGCCGCTGCCGCGATGGTTTTGAGAATCCAATACTTGGCATAGGTCGTCAGTCTGCGGGATTTGGCGAAATCAAAGCGCTGGATCGCTTCCACCAACCCCAGATTCCCTTCGCCAATGAGATCCATCATCGCAAGCCCACATCATTGAAAGCGAGACGCAATGAGGACGACCAGCCGTAGATTGGCTTCGATCAGCCGGTGCCAGGCCTGCTGGTCCCCTTGTAACGCCCTGGTGAGTAACCGGGTTTCCTCACCAGGCTCAAGCAACGCAATATGCTGGATATCACGCAGGTATGCGCGTAACGCCGGATCGTGCTGGGCAACGTGTCTCCCCAGAACTTTTTTCTCAAAGAGTCCTTCGAAAAATTGACGTGTTGAGGCCATGACTCCTCCTTCATCTGCTCTCCACGAGTGACAAAGGCCGCTCCTCATGAGCGGCCCGACAAACAACAATGCGGGACGAATGGTCACCCTGACTGTCATCGCAGCCAGGCATCCTGATCGAGGTCCAGATATTTCCTGGTCAGAGCCATCAGTTGTTGAAGGGGAATCGGCTTGATGACATATTCTTGTGCCCCTGCCAGTCGTGCTATCAGGCGATCCCAGCGACCATCACGCCTGGAGATAGCAATGATGGGGACATGGTGGAAACGAAGCTCCTTGCGAAGCCGCTTGATCACCTTTAGCCCGTTCATGCGCGGCAGTATGATATCAACGAACACGAGATCATACCGTTCCTCGTTGCTCAGGAGCTGGCGCAGTTCGGCGATGAGGTCTCCGCCTACGGCGGTCACCCTGACCCCGAGTGCTTTTTGGAGGAAAGTCTTATACACCTCTCTGATCGTGGGGGAATCGTCAATGAGGAGAATCCGATAGTCTCCATCCTCCGATCTGGGCGGAAGCGGCAATAATCGTACGCGTTTTTTCACAGTGGTTCCTTCCTTGAAAGGCCAAAGCCACCGTGCTATACTGCGCACGATGGCTTTAGCTATCACTAACTTGGGATTCTGCCGACGTGTTTGCCGACGTGGCGGCAGAGTCCTACGACAACAACTCGTCCTGTTGAGATGGATAAAAGAAACGAACGCTCATGAGGGATCGGACCTCTCCAGGGTTTCTAGATCAACGATGGCCTGTTGCTGCATTTCGCACAGATGTGCCGCTTCCTCCATCACCGCCTGTATCCAGGTAATATCCTCCGCCCTGATCGGCTGCTCCCCGCTCGATACAAGCAGATCTACCGCCTTGCGCTGTAGCGCGAGGGACTCAAGCGGCGTGAGCGGGTGGGAAGCGTGACTAATCTGGACGGCGATGAGTAGCGCCACCCAGGTTTTGCAATCCAGCTCTGGCTTCACCGGCTCAGTTGAGCGAGCATGCTCCCACTGCTGTCCCATCACCACTTGAGCCAGCGGACGCGTGGGCGCTTGGCTGCTGTCAGAGAGCAAAGCAGGAGAAGGCCGCCTGTGATAGTATCCGGTGAGGCGGTCTCGTAACTCCACGTCCTCTAGTTGGGCATAGCGCCAGAAGCCTTCTCTGAGCCAGTGTCGCAGTTCGGCTTCGTTGCTCGTACCGAATTGCAGTGGCCACCGATCCTGTCGGTGCTGTTCGACCAGCCAGGTACCTCCCTGGTGGCGCACTCTGAGATCACCTTGTCGCCAACTGTGCAGATGGTCAAGGTACGCGAGGCGTACCAGAGAGAAGGCTGCCCACTGCTCCTCCCGATCTTCCCTGGGTGTGGCATTCAGGCGATGCTGGGCCTGGATGAGCGCGGCAAAGAGGGCTTCGCCTCTCGTGCAGCCGGGATAATTCATGGTGCATCCACATCGCATGGCGAGCTCCTTTCGAAGGGTAACAGGAAAAAAGGAGCGCGAGCCTGTGTGCCCGTGCTCCTTGATGGGAAAGGAAAGAGAATCGTTCCTGAAGGTCTCTTATCTGCGAAGGCGAGGTCGATACTGAATGGCTTCGGCCACATGCGAGGCAAAAATGATGTCAGCCCCGGCCAAGTCTGCGATAGTTCTGGCCACTTTGAGCAGGCTCAGCATCTCCCGTGGCGTCAGATGTAATTGTTGGTGCGCGGCATGCAGCAATTTCTCGCCCGGGGTATCGATGACGCAGTAGCGCTGGACGTCGTCAAGAGAACGCAGGTCGTCATTGACCGTGAATGCTGTTACAGCATAGCGGCGGCGTTGTCGCTCGCGAGCGGCTTCCACCCGCTGACGAACTTCCGCTGAGCTTTCTCCTGGGTGCCGGCTCATCAGGTTTTTTGAGTCCACACGGGGCACTTCGATATGAATCGCGAAGCAGTCGGTCACGAACTCCTCGATGCGGCGCTGAAACGCGGTAATCTCCTCGGCGCTACAGATACACTCCCTGATCGGATCGCCATCATAGCCACAGGGGCAGGGTTGCATCGTCGCAATCAGCAAGCACTGCGCCGGCAAGGTCATCTCCTCGTCGCCCTGGATCTGGACCGCATGCGCTTCGACGGCCTGTTGCACCACCCGCAGATGCTCTGGCGGAAAGGCGGACAACTCTTCCAGGAAAAGCACACCGTGATGGGCCAGTGTAACTTCGCCAGGAACCTCACACGTTCCCTGAAACGCGGCCAGGGCGATGCCAACATCTGGAGCACGAAAGGGATAGAGCACTGGCCCACCCGGCAAAAGACTTGGGAACGTTTGTGCCAGTGCGCGTTTCCCGGCCCCTGGAGGGCCAACCAGCCGGATGGGATGCGCCCGGCAGCAGCCACTTCCATAGCCCGCTTGACATGCTCCTGCCCGCGAATCGTCTGCAGGTCGTTGCCAGACCAGCGGGACGGTGTGGTTTGAGCCTCTTTCTCCAACAGGGACGTCATGATGCGCACCAGACGTCGCTGTTCGTCACGAGAAAGGGGCTCCAGATTGGAGAGATGCTGCTCGATTGCTTGCAGCAGTTGGGAAATGGGAAGTTTTGGGTGTTGTGTCATGGGATGTGTTTCCTTCTGTTTCAATTAAAAAACTAAGAACGGCAATTTTCCTGTGAAATGTGGTAATGTGATCACAACATCACAGGTGAGAGGTGAACACTATGGCTATCGCGACCTTGTCCTTTGGACGCAGCAGGGCTTGATGGGGGCCATGGGGGTCACAGGCCACGGATTACAAATTGCCGCCTCGCACCGGCGCAGCCTCGAACGGTTCGACTTTGACTCGGTCCTGTTACCCTTTAACTTCATCACGATGCGCAATGCCAACAGCGCAATGTGGCGGTGCAAACGATCAAGTCCATTGCCTACAAACCCTGGTTAGGGCACCCGCACCCCCATAGCACCTGGTACGAGACGCTGACCGAGCAGCCAGATATTGATCTGGCCGTTCACTGGGTCCTGGGCCAGCCAGGGATGTTCCTGAACACGGTCGGCGATATCCGCCTGCTGCCCAAAGTGCTGGATGCGGCCAGCCGGTTCGAGCACCGTCCCGATGACAAGGAGATGGACGCGCTGGTGGCACGCTCGGGAAGGGAGCCAATCTTCGTCTAGGAGAGGGGCAAGGACGTAAGGGAAGGGAATATCTCCACTGGGACGTGCAAGCGAGGTGGAACTGACACACGCTCTAAACCAGGGCGCCAGTCATCCGTGTTTTGGGTCCGGTGGGGACCAGCACCTCACTCTTTGCGGAGCCTATCACAACACGTTCTCTGTGGCAATGATCAGGGTCATGCCTCGCGCTTCGGTTCGTCGATATTCGTTGATGGTCGACTCGGGGAGCTGGTGCTTATGGGCCAACTCGCGCGCTCGTTGCCAAGCTGCCGTGTAGGCGTGCCGGTACTCTCGATGGCTCATCCCATCATCGCCATAGATGGAGTGGCACACCAGCGGCAAGGTGCCCCCAGGAGCAAGGGCAGCCAGTCGGCTCCTTGAGAGGGTATATCCTGCAAAGTAGCACGCTGGTTGATCTGGCTTTTCCGTGAGCACTAGTGAGGGATCAACCAGTTCCCTGGAAGGGAGTTGAAGCCAGCCATGTTCGACGATTTCGAGACGTGTTTCTTTGGGGACAACCAGCCAGCCTTCGACATAGCGGCCATCCGCAAAGATTTCCGGCAGCAACATGATAGAGAGCAAGGCATTACGCCAGCACCTCCGTGGCTCTGCCCCGATGGCCCGTGCCGCCTGAACCGAGAGAGCAAAATGAAAACGATGAGCAGTGATTTCCATGGGGCCTCCTTTTGTAAAAACTGAACAACAATAAACAACAGCCCAGCTCCAGAAGCGGATCGGGCTGGGCAACCATAAGGGAAGGACACATGCTCTTTTCTGAAGAACA